>DASUJZ010000045.1:0-63000 GCA_036278995.1 Terriglobia bacterium
GTTGTTCGTCTGGCTGTAGTCGCCGCTGTTGGTCCCTGTAATTGCGACGCTGGTAATGCTCAGCGCCGTGCTCTGCGGGTTGCTCAGCGTGAGGGTCTGGGCAGCGCTCGAGGTCCCTACCGTCTGGCTGGTGAAGGTCAGCGAGCCGGGCGAGAGGCTGGGCAGCGCGGCACCGGTTCCTGTCCCCGTCAGACTCGCAGTCTGAGGACTGTTGGTGGCATTATCGGTCACCGTCAACGACGCTATGCGCGTCCCTGCCGCCGTGGGCGTGAAGGTTACATTCATGCTGCAGCTCGCTCCTGCCGCCAGGCTCGTTCCGCAGTTGTTCGTCTGGCTGTAGTCGCCGCTATTGGCTCCGGTGATCGCGATGTTGGTAATACTCAAGGCCGTGCTTGTCCCGTTGAACAATCCAATCGCCTGCGCGCCGCTGGTTGTCCCCACAGCCCGTGAATTGAATGTCAGCGAAGATGGAGTCAGGCTTACGCTCGTCGAGCCCCCTGAAGAAGCTCCTTTGAACCCGGCAAACACACCGCCGTTCCAGTTCGACGAGTTATACATCATCGAGGTCGTGGTGCCAGTCTGAGTGGAAGTAACGGCTTGGTATTGCATTGCCATTCGAAGGTTTGATCCGTTTGCCCCGATATTGACGTTGTTGTTGGGTATTACGTAGCCAGCTCCTGCAGTCCAGGCGCTTTCATTCCCCGAGGCATCCGCTGCAAAGATCAGGAGGTCGTTTGGATTGGTGGTCGTTAAACTGCCGCTTGTCGCAGTAGTGGCCGCAGCAAAGCTCGCGTGGTTCACGGAGCCGTCAGCCACCCCGGAAGCAGATAGTCCGGAGAATTCCATCACCATAATGCCTGGCTTTACGACCCCGCCCGAAGTCGTGTAGCGCACCGTCACGCTGGTCACCGCTGAGGAGTTGGCGATATAGAACATACCCGTACGCGGTCCGGTATCGCTTTCGTTCAAATACCCGCTTGACGTCAGTGACCACGTCTGTCCGGCAGAGTCCGTCACGGTAAAGTTGTCTGTTCCATTGGAGGATTCACGACAGAATGCCACCAGCAGATCACCCGGCTGGGTCGTAATGTTGACTGAGAATGACGTGAACGCTGTGCTGCCAGTATCAATGTTGTTCTGGACTTGCACCAGCGTTGGAGCGGAGACCGCACCGCCGGATCCTGTAAGGCTGACCGTCTGTGGACTGTCGGCGGCGCTGTCGGTGAAAGTCAGGCTCGACGTGCGCGTCCCCGCGGCTGTCGGAGAAAACGTCACATTGACGGTACAACTGCTTCCCGGCGCCAGTCCGGCTCCGCAGTTGTTGCTCTGAGTGAAATCGCCGCTATTGCCCCCGGTGATAGAAATGCCGAAAAAGCTAAGCGAACCGGTGCCGGTGTTGGAGAGCCTTACTGCCTGGGACGGGCTTGTGGTACCAACGTTCTGCTTGCCAAATGCCACCGCTGTAAGCGACAGATCGACGATCGGAATTCCCGTTGCTGTAACCCCAGTGCCAGTGAGGTTCGCGGTCTGAGGGCTGGTTGTGGCATCGTCGGAAACCGTCAAACTTCCTGTCCGCGTACCGGTCGCCGCGGGCAAGAACGTGACACTGATCGTGCAGTTCGACCCCGGCGCCAGGCTGGAACCGCAATTGTTGCTCTGGGAAAAATCGCCCGTCACTCCAATGCTGGTGATGTTCAAGGTTCCGCTGCCTGGGTTTGAAAGCGCCACGTTTTGAGGGGCACTCGAAGTCCCGACCGGCTGGTTCCCGAAAGTGAGTGAGGTTGGGCTGAGGGTGGCTCCCGGCGCGATCCCGACGCCCGTCAGAGCCGTAGTCTGCGGACTGCTGGACGCATTGTCGGTGACCCTCAGCGAGGCGGTGCGCGTGCCCGCCGCCGTGGGCGTGAAGGTCACGTTGATCTTGCAACTCGCTCCCGCCCCAAGGCTCGTTCCGCAGTTGTTCGTTTGGCTGTAGTCTCCGCTGTTGGTCCCCGTGATTGCAATGCTCGAGATGCTCAGGGCAGTGCTTTGATAGTTTGTGAGGGTGATGACCTGAGGAGTGCTCGAAGTGCCCACGTTCTTGCTGCCGAAATTCAGCGAGGTGGGCGAGACCACTACTCCCTGCAAGGCTGGCTGGCCGCCAACGCCGCAAGTGCCAGGGGGGATCTCAAAAGCAAAGGCACCCGTGGTGAATGCCCCATTCACCCACAGTGCATCTTTTCCAGGGAATGTATTTGTATCGCAGGTTAGCGCTTTCTGGTCAAAGCCCGAAGGGACGGAAGATGCGGTACTGAAGCTCAAGGCTGTTTGTTCGGATAATGTGGTCGCGTCCACAGACCAGACGTAATCACAATAATCGGAGGATTCAAGAAACGTATTGCCTCCGATTGCGAGGCCGCTGAGGACGCATACTCCATTAGCCGCGCCGTGAGGCGGGATGACAGGAGTGCCGTTCGGAATATCCGGCGCCTGCTGGATAAACCCCAGGAATTGCCCCGTGCTGGCGTTATATGCTGCGAATTTGGTGGCAAAATCTTCGTGAACGTACAGGATGTCGTTCACGCCGTCGATCGCCAACCCATCCACGATATCGTCTGACCCGCATCCGCCCGGTGGCGAACAGTACGCCTCCTGGACCGTGAATGCAATTTGATAAGGGCCGGAGACATTCTTGTTGGCGTCCAGGGGAATTTTGATCACCTGGTTCGTGATGTCGCCTCCCCCCTCTCCAGCCCAGATCACGTTCCGTGAGGCGTCATAAGCGATGGCCCCCATTCCGCCAGCGACCTTGTATCCCGCAATCACCGCGCCCGTAGTTGGGTTCGCCTTGTACAGGTCATTCGAGTTGGAGTGGCCGGCATCGTAGCAGGAGTACCACAGGTTTGTGCCGTCGAAGGTAATCCCCGTCCCGACGGAAATGCCTCCGCCGTCTTGGGCACAGACAGTACTAAAATTTACCTGTCCCAGAAATGTACCTACTTGCGCAAAGCCGGCGGAAGTAACAGTGAGCAGCACGGCCAGCAGCAGTAGCACCCTTAAACTCGATCTGTTCATCGCCGAGAGACTTACATTCAGCAATGGATCTGACCTCCTGCCTTAGAGTTTGCCTCTCCATTCAGGTTTTGTTGCCACGATGCTTAAGGGCTGTAAGCTCCAGGCCTTAATGGGGCTTGGAGAGAGGAGGGACGGGCAAATGGCAACTGGGAAGCCCCGCGGAAAGGGGCGTCAATGTCCACTTGATCCGGATGACGCAATCGCGATCTGGGAATCTGCTAGAGGAAGAAGCGGAGCGAAACTGGAGGTAGTGTACCGATCATGCCGAGCTCAGGGGGTGAGCGTCGGCCAAGAAACGTCATCGCCGGATTACATTCGCACATGGGCGGCAAGCCTGCGCAGGCCCCACCCACAACGGCGACGCAGTAAAGCGGTCGTCGATGTTGCCGATGCCAAAAGGGGGCTCCGCGCCCGACGCAATTTTACAGAGCATTGCGCGAGCACGGGCCACGACAATCTGAGGCGGTCTGAACCACTATCACCATCCGGCTCGGTGGAGAATTGCACCACCTTCATCCCATGCTGCAACACTGAAAGCTATGCCGACTCGGCGACCATCCTGTTGTCAAAAAGCCCTTCCGTAGCCGACGGCGGCAAAGGCTCTCCTCTTAGAAACCTTTCAGAAACGGTTGGAATTTCGTCAAATTCGGGCTGGGTGCGCCTCTCCTTCAACAATCCAAGCAGAGTCTTGTCATTGTGATATTTCGGATCGAGGTAGTCTCCCACCAGGCGGTCCTCAATCGCTTTTCTCAGCTCTGACATTCCCTGCTCAATGCTGTGAAGACACGTGAATCCCAGCCTGCTGGATATCTTGTCGAACGAGACGCGATAGTTTCGAAAATCAGAAGCCTTTTCCACATAATGAACCTCGGTACCGGGGATTCGCCCGGCGATCGATGATGCGACTTCTCCGAGAGTTGCATTCATTGAGTTGGACCCAACGTTGAAGATTTCATAGGCAACCTTTGGGATTGGCGCTTGGAGCGTCGCGACAAACGCCCGTGCGATGTCGTCGACGTGGATAAACGGCCGCCACTGGGTCTGATTGAAAACCGTAAGCCGATGTTCGGCCAACGCCCGCACAGTCATCTGGTTTACCGCCAGGTCGAAACGCGGCCGGTAGGGTGACCATCCGAAGGCTGTTCCGATTCGCAACACCGTGGGCACAAACCCGTCCTTCTGCTTTCCAAGAACTACCTGCTCTGAATCGAGTTTCGTACACGCGTAGAGCGAAATAGGTCCGGGTGTCGACTTTTCATCCAGGAGGTGAGGCGTGGCTCCATAAACGCTGCACGTGGAGGCGAACACAAATCGCTTGATCCCCGCGCCCTGGCAGACGCTCCGAATCATTGCGGTGGCCTCCAGGTTCGTCTCAAGCGTGAGCCTGGTGTCCAATTTGCACGCAGGGTCTCCGACGATTGCCCCGAGATGAACAACGGAGTCGGCGCCTTGCACCGCTTTCACCACCGAGTCCACATACCGAAAGTCGCCGCGCTGCAACTCAAACCGGCGGTGCCCGTGAAGCGTGGCAAGCGACGAGCCCCCGAAAAGCAAAGAATCCAACACTCGGACATTCAGCCCTTCGGCCAGCAAACGTCGGACCAGGATAGCGCCGATGTAGCCGGCGCCGCCAATTACCAGGACGGTCTTGACTGGCTCTTCCATTCCTCCTGATCTTTGCTGGATACTAATCTGTTTTCTGCTGTATCTCTTCAGCGCTCGAATGCCCTCAACTAACCGTTGTTGTGTAAATTGCATAGCCCCTCCTCAAACTGATCGTCAATTCCACACGTGCAAGCCGGCATGCGTTGTGTTGTTTTTCTGCTTCGTGATTGAATCCCTCGTACCGGCCCGAGAGAAGGAAAAGGAAATCAGAGCCCCGGCGAAATTCGCGAAAGGCGCCGCGGCGCCTGACGGATTGCTCCATTGAGCTTAGCCAGAATGCGGTGCGACCCGACGTCGCACCGAACTCGTGACATTCCGTGGCGTCCAGCAAATTCCAATAAAAGTCCGCACAAGGATTCGCAGGTCAGAAGAAAAATTCCGGCGTCGCGCATAGTCCAGCGAAAGCTCGAGCTTGCGGGGTAAGATGTCGGAAATGTATTGTTCCTCGGAGTCTGCCGCATTCAGCATTTCCTCTTCGTGACGAAACGCCAATGAGGCCGGATCCGTAATGCCCGGACGATCGCGAAGGATTTCGGAATATTGGGTTTGAAACATATCCACGTAATGCGGGACCTCAGGACGGGCTCCCACGAGTGCGAGATCCCCGTTGACGACGTTGAGCAGTTGGGGAAGTTCGTCCAGCTTGTATTTCCTGAGAATTCTGCCTACGCGCGTCACTCGGGGATCGTTTGCAACGGTCAACGCCCCGCCTGCGCCGGCCGCGTTGGGAGCCATGCTTCGAAACTTAAGAAGTCCAAAACATTGGAAGTGTTTGCCCACACGCCTGTGGCTGTAGAAAATGGGTTCTCCGTCATCCAGGATGATCGCCAAGCCGATGACACAAAAAAGTGGAAATAGGACAACCAGGCCGATCGCGGCACATACAATGTCAAAGAGGCGTCGCATACATGGGATCCTTCTACCAGGGATGTTCGCTGGATCGAGCGTTTATCGCGGGACTTAGTGCCGCTCCCGCGTCAGGCCTAATCCCAACGGGAAGTAGGACCAGAGATTCAATTCAACTTATGCTGAAAGCCTATCCGGCGCAGTATCCGACCGGCGGCGCTCCTGCCGGGCTTCATTCACCAGGACTGGCCCGCGCACGTCGGTGGTGGCGCGGCTCTGAACCTTTTCAATGACGTCATAAACGGCTTCGATGACGTCGTTGACATCCTGGTCATCCATTCGGGGGCACAGCGGCAAAGAGACCATGCGCTCATATTCATCACGGGCCACGGGATAGTCGCCGGGCTCATAATCGTATTTGTCGCGATAGTAGGGATGCAGATGGACAGGGATGAAGTGGACCGAAGTTGCAATGTTTCGGACTTTCAACTCCTCGATAAATTGGTTGCGCGTAATACCGAGTAGGTCCTCATCCAGGCGCAGCACGTACAAGTGCCAGGCATGTTCCACCTCCGGCCGGCTTGCAGGAATACGGAGGCCTGGCACCGGAGAGAATGCGTCGTTGTATCGGCAGACGATCTCCTGTCGGCGGGACAAAAAGGCAGGCAACTTCTGGAGCTGGTGCAGCCCCATGGCCGCCTGAATGTCGGTCATGTTGTATTTGAAGCCCGGGACGACCACTTCATAGAACCAGGAACCTTCCGAACTGTACCGCTTCCAGGCGTCCCGAGTCATCCCGTGAAGGCTCCAGATCCGGGCTTCGTCGACAAGTTCCGGCGTACCGGTCAGCATGCCACCTTCCGCGGTGGTCAGGTTCTTGGTAGCATAAAAAGAAAAACATGTCAGTTGCGGAACTTCGGGATATGGTCCAGGGGAACCGATCGTGCGCCCTTTATATTTCGCTGGGAGGGCGTGTGCAGCGTCTTCGATGATCGCCAGCTTATATTCACGTGCGATCTCCATCAGCGGATCGAGGTCGCATGGATGACCGTAAAGGTGAACTGGCAGGATCGCCTTGATCCGTCCTAACTGGCGACGGTTACGCATCCGCTGGTTGATGACTTCCCTGACCTGAACAGGGTCGATATTTAGTGTGTCCGGCTCGACATCAACTAAAAAGGGACGCGCGCCAACGTGCTCGATGACATGAATGGTCGAGCAAAAAGTCATTGGAGTGGTAATGACGCCGTCACCTGGCCCGATGCCAAGACTGAGTAGCGCCACGTGCAAGGCGGCCGTGCACGAGTTGAGGGCCAAAGAAGCTGGAGTCCCCAGGAAATCGGCGAACTCACGCTCGAAGCGCTTTACCTTGGGCCCTGTGGTTATCCAGTCCGAGCGCAAACTGGCCACCACTTCTGCTATTTCTTCTTCTCCGATCAATGGAGGCGAGAACGGCAGGAAATTTGTCCGCATGAGCATTCCCCCTGATGTCAGATGATCTTAAGAACGTGTCGAGTGTAAAACTTCACTTCCACTCAGCGCTTCTTTGGTTAGACCCTTTGCCTCTGCCGGGCTTTCGGGAGGCAGCGAAGGTATACGGGCGCCCCTCACGAAGGCACATAGAGAGCCGAACCCATATGCGAGATGCAGCCCCAGGAAAACGAAGGGGAGGCATAAAGCCGCCGGGGCTCTTTCCCGCCATGCCACCTGCAAAGCCGAAACCGAACCAGCCGCAAGATGAAGTCCAAGAAGAAGCCGAAATGGAAGCGATGCAAGCACAGCGTCAGCAGGTGGAAACAACAGTCTCCCGGCTGCGACAATCGAGGTCGATAACAAGGCAATCAGAAAAAGAAATGGAACGAAATGACGGATGCCCATGCAGGCAAAATTTTTCTTGAACGATATCACGTTCCAGAATCCAGTCCTGTAAACGTACGCCAGCAGGTCCTTCAAGCTCCCCGCCGGGTAGTAATAACACTCCGTCTTCCAGGTACAGTAGAACTTGTGTCCCTTCGCCCGCAGCTTCTGTCCCATGTCATTGTCCTGATTGCGAAGAAGCTGTTCCGAGAACCCGCCCACCTCAAGAAAGGCGGCTTTGCGGGCGACTGGATAATTGGCGGTTTCCGAGAACCCCTCTCGCTGCGTCCTGAATGACTTGCGGGAAGACCCGAAGGGATGACTAACCGCCCATGCCACCAGTTGGCCGCCGAGCGTCGCATTCGCCGGCCGAGTTACGATACGCCCGACGCATGCCACCGCGTTTTGAGCAATGAGCTCTTTCAGGCACACCGAAATATAATCTTTCCTGTAACTCGTGTGTGAACCGAAGATGCAGATATACTCGCCTCTGGCTCCCCGCAATCCCAGGTTAAAAGCGAAGGGCGTCCTCCTCTGTTGGTTCTCCAGGACTCTTAGCCGTGGTTCAGTGGCCGCAATTTCCTGCAAAATTTCTTTGGTCCCGTCCTTGGACATTCCATCGATCGCCAGAATTTCGAGATCGAAGTCCTGAGCCTCCTGGTTCAGCAGGGAATCGATGCACTGCCTGATATGAGCGGCCTCATTGAGAACTGCGAGAATCACGGAAACCAGCGGGCGCTCGCTGGAAGAGGAGCATCCCGGCGGTAGTTTTGCTTGCAGATCCATGTTGTACTCCCCCACTGAAGGCCCTGCTCGGCTGATTTGACGACAGCGTAGAAACCGACCCGTCCACAACCGGCTAGCCCATCTAGTACTTGCTTGGTTTAATTCTCACGTCGATTTTTGGCTGCTTTACCTTTATTATCCATAGGTTACAAATACGCTTACTTCTGCAAGTAAGTACTAGGCGGCTTCTCTGAGAGCCTGTACCCGGTCCGGTTCCCATGGGTATTGGGTTGCCATCTCAATGGCGGCAACTACTTCGGCGCCGAATTCGCCATTTGTGTGAGGGCTTCTACCCGTTTCAATACATTCCAGGAAGTGTTCGATTTCAATGAGTAGAGGCTCGGTATTGGCGAGGTTGGGCGCAATCATGTCGCCGGTCCGATAGGTGAGTTGGAATTCGCCAAATGTTTCAGGCTGGCGCGTAACCACGCCGCGGTCATAAATCCGCACTTTTTCGCTCGGATCGGTGTCGTCGTAGACCACCATGCGCTTGGAACCCACCACGCACGTACGGCGCAGCTTTTGAGGAGAAAGCCAGCTTACCTCGACGGAAGCAATAAGGCCGCTGGGGAACTGGAACCAGAGATAGGCGATGTCGCGATTCGCCCGTTGAACGCAAACCCTGCCAAAAGATCGGGCATCAATAGGAGACTCTCCCAGCCAGTACAGGAGGATCGAGATGTCGTGCACGGCCAAGTCCCAAACCACGTCCACGTCCTTCTGGTACAACCCGAGATTGACTCTCGAGCAACTGATGTAGTGCAAATCGCCCAGGGCTCCTGAGTCGATCAACTCCTTGACCTTCACAACAGGGGGGCTGTAAACGAAGGTGTGACCTGTCATCAACGTCTTGTTGAGGGCCCTTGCAGTCATGTTCAGTTCCCTTGCCCTGGCGACGCTGTCTGCCAAAGGTTTCTCCACAAAGACGTGTTTGCCACGTTGAAGAGCCAGGCGGGCCAGTTTGTAATGCGTGCCGATCGGTGTTGCGATCGCCACTGCATCGACGTCCGAATCGAGGAGATCTTCCACATTCCGATACCCGCGGAGACTCGGATACTGCTTAGTGATCTTTTCCAACCGGCGTGGGTCGACATCGCAGCAGGCAATAAACTCGCAACGTTGCGTCTGGTTGAAGACCCTCGCCAGGTTGGGACCCCAATACCCCAAACCAATCAATCCGACCTTGATCATGAGCTCCTCCTTGTGGTGCAGCGGACAGATGCTGATTATGATGGTTCGACAGAGCGCAACTTTCGTGCGTCAGGACACTTCAAAGACGTTGGCCCAAAGCTCCAAATTGATGACTCGAAACAGTGGAGCGTCCGACAGCGCGCCGGCTGACCCTTCGAAGAAGCGAGTGGTTTCATCCGCAACTTTATGCCGAATGAGAAATCTCTCCATGCGCAGTTGGGGAGCCGCGAAAAGTTGTTTAACTCCCGCACCCATGCCCTGCTGAATCCACTTCTTCTGAGGGGCCGGAAACCACATCTTGTCTCTTCTTAAACGAATCCGCTCAGGCAGAATGCCTTTGAGTGATTGCCGAAGAATGCACTTCGTCCAGCCATGTTTCAGCTTAAGGTCATCCGGGCAATTCACCAGAAACTCAGCCAGCTCGTGGTCCAGAAACGGTACCCGAGACTCGATGGAGTGGGCCATGGAATTCCGATCCTCGTAATGCAATAACGCAGGTACGCTTAACCGGGTCGCGTCGAGCTTCTGGCGTTCGGCAAGACTCGGTCCCGGGCCCAGCAGCTTTGAGAACCCGTTTCGACACTCTCGTAAGAGCTGCGGCTGGCACACGCGGTCGGCAACGGAAGACGAGGCGTTGACAAAGTGGGGCAGATACCGGCCTGCCCGCTTCCACACAGCCGGTAAATCAGCTCCATTCACCAGCCGGAACAGCGCCTCAGAGAAAAACTTTGGATCTGCCGACCTGAGGAGGTGCCACAAGTAGAAGTAGTAGAATTTGAGATACCCACACAAGGTCTCATCTCCGCCTTGTCCATCGAGCAAGACCGGAATATCTTCTTCCCGGGCCCTGCGCATCACGCACCACTGTGCGAACACGCTGCTGTCGCCTACCGGTTCGTCCTGGTGCCAAATCAGGCGCTTGAAATTCGCCCAGAACTCTTCCGAATTTGGAAATATCAAATGGGATTGAACGCCTGTGGCACGAACAACCTCAGCTACAAATTCGCGCTCATCAAAAGCCTTGTCCTCCGAACATGATGAGAAAGTGTGAAAGTCGCCGCTGGGAGAGATTTTCCGTGCAACACACACAATTGCGGACGAGTCCAGCCCCCCACTCAGACAGGAGCCAACCGGCACGTCGCTTCGCATGCGTATGCTCACAGCCCGGGTGAACTTGCGCAGAAATTCATCTCGCAGCTCATGCTCATCGGCCCTCGTCTTTTGCAATCGCAGGTCCCAATAGGTCCGGATTTCCGGCGCCAGGGAGGATTGTGAAAGATCAAGGGTCAGAAAACTTGCAGCCGGCAATTGAAAGATACCTTTAAAGAACGTTTCATTCGAGAAGTCCTTCAGCGCATATTCTAGGTAGGCAAATACCGCGTGATCGTTGGCCTCGCGCCGAATCTCTGGCGACTCGAGCAGTTGTTTGATCTCGGAGCCAAAGATAAAGTATCTGGGGCTCACATGGTAGTAAAAGGGCTTTTCTCCGAAGCGGTCGCGCGCACAGAACAGACGTTGGCGGGATTTATCCCACAACGCAAATGCCCACATCCCATTAAAACGCTTGAGACAATCGACTCCCCATTCCTTGTAGGAATGTAAAATAACCTCCGTATCAGTATGCGTCCTGAAGCGGTGCCCCAATTCCTCCAATGCCTTGCGGACTTCGACATAGTTGTAGATTTCCCCGTTAAAGGTGATGACGAGGGTTCCGTCTTCCGATTCCATCGGTTGACTGCCCAGAGTTGAAAGATCCAGGATGGCGAGTCGTCGATTGCCCAATCCAACCATGGGACTATGGAAGCTCGGCAGGCGGCGTTGATTGTGGAATACTTCACCACGGGGTGCCCTATCATGGGAGAAAAACGCAAACCCGAACCCATCCGGCCCTCGATAGTCTATGAGGTCAGTCATTGAGATCAGCAATTTGGGATCAAATCCCTCGGGCGCCGCAATGCCAGCTATACCGCACATAGTTCACCTTGGAGAAAATGGTTGGCTCGAATTTTGAAGCGCGGTTCAACATCATGTCTCGTCCCCGTCCCGGTTACCGGTTGAAAAAGTAATGATCTGGCTGGAGACTTTGAGCGCTCAACGCATTGAGCAGCCGATCACTCGCAGCAGAGCGCTTTGCACCCTGCTCGATCAGGCTGCGTCCACCAGCACCTCTCTTAGCTTCGCTGCGTTCGATTTCACGACAGCATCCAGGAAGTCCGACTGGAGCATAGATCGGAGGATGGCAATGTTTGGCATCACGCAGTGGCCGCCAATAACACCAGGAAAAGTCCCAGACGGCAGGAAATCGATTTCTTCTACAAAGGCATTAACATCCTCAAACGTGCCGTCATATCCCGCTGCAATTCGTTCGACTTCCTGCGCCCATCCGATCAGTATCCCCAGGTAAGTGGTTTCCAGCAGCTTGCTGACTTCGGCAATCTCCGGGCTGCGGAATGGAGCAGTTTTGAATCCGGCTTGAGCGAAGTGGTCAAGAGCCATTTCAAGGGCATCCGCATGGCACGCGCCAACAAACTTCGTGTAACGCAGCATATCAGCCTCCATCCGTGCATGCTTTCCTCGAACCGGACTGTAGGCCACTAGCCGATCACCCGCCGCTTCCTGAATTCTTCGAGTCGTTCCTGGTGCCACAGTGCTGTTGATGATGGTCAAGGCGGGTTGATATTTGTCAATGTAATCCACAGTCGCGTTCACAAAATCGGGTAGCTGAAATGGATAACAAATGTGAAGCACGGAACATGGCTGGTCGATATCTACCGGAAGAATATCAACCTTGGCGCACTCGAAACTTCGGGTTAGGACGCGCGAAAGCGGTCGTCCCACTTCACCCATACCAACGACGATAACAATATCTTTATTTTCCACGTTAATGCCTCCTTCTCCGTGACGCTGACTCTGGCGACACGCTACATGAGCGCTGCTTTTATGAGTCCAGGTAGATTTCCGACTGAAATCCGTTCTTGATGTTTCGCTAAGACCATTTTGCCGATTGAAGTTCGGACGGAATCGAGGTCGTTCTTTATGACGTCAACCTTTTCACAGGGCATTGGGTAACAGGCCAGGATGGCCTGGAACCGCTGGTCGATGGCGCGGAGTTCGTCCGGCAAGTACTCCTTTTTCCGAATGTATAAGGCGGAATAGTCTCCCGTAAGCCAGAAGGTCAGATCTACCGGCCACGCGTACAAACGATCAATGAGGTACTTGGCCCGGCCGATTAGAGACCTCTGCCGGGGGTCAAGGCGCTCGGCCGGGTGACGGTCGTACACTACAATCCATCCCCTGCGAGCGAACACCCATCCATAAACACGGCGCACAAACAGGTCGTACCGGTAAACAAGCCGCCGTATGGATAAAGGCCTCTTCTGGTCCATGAAACGCATTGCCCGAGTCTGATAATCGTGAGGACCCATGTAAATCACCTTGACTGGTGCAGGCAAGCCTCGAAGCGCACCCGCCACACTGCTCTTGCCAGTTCCATCTACGCCGAGGAGCGCCACTTCAAGGCCAGTCTTCCTCGTCAACTGCCAGACTCGATAGAAAAGCCTTCGGTACTGCGTTCGGATGATCATCCGTAGGTCCGGAACAATCACGCCCATCAGGAGCAGGTATAGGGTCACCAGAGTAGTATTTCCCTTGCGCCAGAGTGCCTGGCCGAATGGCCCAAACTTCAGATCGCCCATTGGGCCGTTGCGCCAGGGAGGTCCACCCTCTCTTTGTTCGAAGTATTTTGTCCCTTTGCCATCAACCACGGCGTGAAGCAGGCAGGCCGTTCGCGCATCGGAGGTAACTTGGCCGGCCGAGGAGCGAAACCCAGGCCCCCATCGCTCTGCGGTGTATAGATCAACCGTGTAAGGCTCAGGGATTCCAAGCGTTCGAAACTGAAACCTTTCAATGTAGGCATGGGGCTTGAGCACGCGATAGAAGCCTTGGTCCTTCAGGAATGCCTTGACGGCCTCCGAACCTCCGACGACCAAAACATCCAGGTCCGCCGAACTCGACGATTGAACCGGATTGAGACGCTCAGGGCCTCGCAACAAGGCTGCGTCCGGGGCCAGCCGCTTTATCTGAATCCAAATAAAGCGGTAATAGTCTTCCGTCTTCTCTACAGCAGCTTCGGTCTGGTTCAGAGGATTCGCCACCATGGGTCGTTCCTGTCGTCCTCAAAGAGCTTTCAGGGATATTCCCGTACATTGGGACCATCCGGTCTCGCCAATGTTGGTCAAGGACGCGATTTTCCAAGTGCCGCCAAAGCAATCCGCGATTGCCGCCTCTGCCGGATTCGCCTGCTCAACTGTGATCGCAGTCGTTCAGCAGGCTCGAACAGATTGGGCATGATGTCCGTGAAAGCTAAATTTGACCTGACCCGCGGACTGAGCGAGTCCACCAGCACCGTGCCAATGGCGGCCGGACGCTGCAAAATGTGGAGCGTTTCCAGCAGAGGCCAATGAAAGCGAATCTTCCGGATGTATTCCTCTGAGTACTCGATGGTCTGGCCCTGCGCCATCTGACACAGGTAATAAGGAAAATCCACCCCCGCAGCCAACGCGAGGTCAAGCGAGCCCCAGAATTTAGGATTAATCTCCACCAGCTTGTAATCGTTGACGTCGGTATCGTATCTGAACTCCACCATGGCCACGCCGTGCCAGCCCAACTGGTCCAGCAGCCTTGTTCCATACTCTTTGAGCTTCGGGTCGTAGTAGCTTTCGGCACAGCAACTGATTCCGCCAGACGGTGGAACTTCGCGAACCCGCCGATGCATGAAGATCCTCTTGCAGGTGCCCTTCTGGTACAGAGCAAAAAACCCGCATCCGAATCCAGGAATGTATTCCTGGACGATAGGAGGTGGCGTGGGCGACTGCTTGCTTTCCTGCCACAAAGCCTCATACCGCTCGATTAACTCGTGAGGCGTTCGCGCGTATTGAACGCCTTTCTTGACCAGCGGCTCGCTTGCTGCCTTGATTACGACGGGATACTTGATGCCTCTGGACAGGTCGCGTACCTCATTGGGGTGAGTGGGCGAGAAACTTTTTGGCGCAGGAACCCCAACTTCGCTAGCCAGTTCGTTGACGTATCGCTTGTCGGCGGCTCTTTGGATTTTTTCCGAATCGGCAATTTCCAGGCTGCTGAGCGAGTTCACCGCTACTTGATGTTGAGCCAGCGCTCGCGTGGCATCGTACCCAACCGGGATGATCAGGTCGAAATGGATTCGATGAAGTAAATTCATGACCGCCGAATAAAATGAATCTTCACCGGGAGGAGGCACTTCGTATCTCGCTGAGCAGTATCGCGAGTGGGACGCCAGCCTTGTGGGCTTGTCGGCCAGCACCGAAACCCGGATTCCTTTTCGGCCAAGACTGCGAACAATGCCTAGCGATTGAGGAAAGCTGTCATTTGTTACAAGAACGTGCATTTGCGCTCCGGGCACTCAGGACCTTGCCGCTCTTTTAGCGTGTTCAGTCATCGCTGCTGGAAGGAGTCTGTACGCTGACGCGCGGGAAGAGCAGGACTTCGTGCGCAGGTCAGAGTCAATGAAATGAATTTCTTCACGAATTGGATTAAATTTTGCGTCTGAGTTCGAAGATATGCAGACACTGCTCGTGCTTCTTTTAGGATGCTACGGCATCATAGTGGCGGACATCGTCGCCGAGCACAGTCTGTTCCTGTAGAGGGGGCAGCAGTCCTGCCTCGCTGTATCTTTGATGAGTTGCTTGAACGAACTCGATGGCACTCAGCCACTGGTCCTTCCATTCCGAGCGGCGGTCCAGCAGTCGCCAGTAAATATCGCCTGTTCCGCTGCTGATCCATGCGCTCCCAAAAGCGGCGGGATGCCAAAGCACGGAAATCCCGCCCCAGCCATAGCGGCGGCTCATCGCGAGCAACTTTGCGACTTCATTAAAGCCGTCAATTTTATGTTCGCCCCTAAATTCGAAACGCAAGCTTAGGTCCATGGCTGCCAAAGGAATTTCGAGGAAAGTGGCGGGGCGTTCTTCCTGGAAATTGTACGGAGGGAATGCGAAGCAGGCGCCAGCCCGGTAGCCGATTCGCTCCGCCCAACCAATCGAGGAGTCATAAATGGCCCCGGACCGCTCAAGGGAAGGGATGAGCCGATCAAGCGTAAATCGCAGCCAATGTTGGCGCCCACCCTGCGGGCTGTAGCCGAGTTTCCGCAGGCGCTCGTATTCGCCCGCAAGTCCATCGCTCCCGTCGAGGCAGTTATAAGATCCGTGGACTCCGATCTCCATGCGCTCCCGCCTCAACGATTGCAATAAATCTCCGAGTCCAGGAGTTTCGCTGGTATAGTTGGCGTCCCGCCGGTGGAGATGGCGTGTGAGGAAATAGAAACTGGAGTCGACGCCTCGCTGCTTTTCACCTTGCACCAGATTCGGAATCTGGTCCAATGGATCATGCCCTCCCAGACCGCCGCGGACAGCCATAAATATCTGCTTAGCCGCAAGCTTCCAGCTCTTCCCTTCCAGCCAGGAAGCGGCAGCATTCTTAGCCAGACGTACGGCGCAGTCGATCCGGCCTGCCGGCAAGTAGTCGACGTCATGAGTCGTAACTATGAAATGAGGTTGGGCATCGAGGGAGCTCGGCGATTGCCCGCATTTCTCCCGGGTTAGAGCATCGAGGGCGTTCTGCAACAGTCGCATAGCAACTGCGGCGTAGGGGACTCGAGCATCCAGTTTGTGACGCCCAAAATAGCTGGCCTCAAATGGAACCCTTCCGCAAGGGTCCAGTTCTTTGACGCTGTATTCATCTGCGCACGAGATCCACTCAAAAATTTCTCCCAGCCAATCGGGCTGCTGACCCACCGGCGGAGAATAGAACAGCACCGTTGCCTCGCCGTCCTTCGTGAACCGAGTGGGCGGGGGCGCGGGTTCCCGATATGATCGTGGACGATAGAGATTGCTCAGCCACAAAATCAGTCTAGCTGTGCCACTGGCCGCCTCGTGCGGGTAACAGATTACCACATCGGCGCTCGCGCGCTCCCCCGCCTCGAGCACAGGAATGTGTTCATAAATGGCACAGAAAAGCCGGAACGCGTAAGCGAGTCTCGCCCTGTGCGTCCGGTTCTGATCCGGTGAGAATTCCAGAAATAGCCGCATCTTATGAATCCGCCGCCGTCTCCAGTTGCGCCTCTTGTTGCCCGTCGGATTTGATGATCTGGCAGACCACAAAAGCAATGCCACACCACAGCCAGACAAAACGGTTGTCGTCGATGTCCCCGCTCGCGGTTGTGAGAAGCAAGCAGTAGACCAGGGCCGGCAGGACAAAGGAATAACGGCTACTTATCTCGTAGAAAGCTTTTTTCGCTGCGCGGAGCCCCAAGATCAGAAACACGACGAGAGGAATAAGGCCGAGCAGGCCCTCTTCCACACCGACTTCCAGGAGTTCGAAATGGGGATACTCCGGGGGTTCTTGCTGGTCATTATGCCAGTAGAACGTTTCCCACCCGCCGACGCCCCAACCCAACAAGGGCTTTTGCGCGAAGCCCTCCAGCGCCGCCTGGTAAAATACCAGCCTTCTTCCGCCGCTACCTTCATCTGTTGACGTACCTTCCACCATCTGGACCACTTCCACGCTCTTGTCTCGAAACCTTTGCGCCGCATACCCAGTGATCCATTGCCCTGGTACAACCAGCAATGCGGTCAAAATCGTGGCACACCCACCCAGTGCGATCAGCGGAGTCAGATGGCGCACCCGCCGGGGACGGATGAATAGCCCTCCCAGCAGAACAATGATCAGCGAGAAGAGAGCGTCGCGCGTTTCGGACGCGATGAGCCCCGCCGCGAGTATCGGCATCGCCAAAAACAGAAGGTTCTTAATCCAGGCCTGCTCATCGAAGCATCCAAGATACAGAATAAGCAGTATGGCCATTCCGATGAGTTGGCCGATCCCGATGTGCACGGGCTGGTAGTGCGCAGTATACGTACCCTGATTAACCCCTGAAATTGTGGACAGGCTCAGTAGGAGCGCAAGCGCAACTGCAGCCAAGGTGAAGTGCCGCAAATCGCGCTCCTCGCTCATCACAATGAAAGGAGCCACGAAGCAGAGCGTGCCGATGGTGAGCAGACTCAAAAGCTTGCTCCCTCCGTAACCGGGGGCTCGGGTCCACAAAAAGCTGATGGTCACCACCGCCGCAAATAGGAAATAAAAGGCGATTCCTTTTGCCTGACCTTTGAAGAGATTTCCCAGCCGCGGACTCTTCCCCTGGATCGAAATCTTGACCAGCCGGAAAAAGACTGCGGTGGCCAGGAGCACTGCTCCCAGGGTAAGCTCGGTGGGGTCCAGGAGTCGGCGGTATGGGTTGACGGGCAGCGATATACCCTGCGATATAAATAAAACCGGGGGAATGAATGCAGCCGGAAACTTCACTAAGGCGATGATCAGGCATGGCAACAACAACGCGCTGAAGAGCGCCCAGACAGGCTTCACGCCCTGGTCGATTGCCGAAACGACGCCGACCAGAGTCACCACACCCACCAAGGCCCAAACCGAAAACCGAGTAATTTCCTTCACTTTATTTGCCCTGCCTTAACTCGACGGCCGCCTCGAAATGAACCAGTTTACTTTCCTGTGTGGAAAGGCGTTGTTCCAGACAAACCCGAGCCATGGTGTACGGAGCTTTAGCAACGCGACCACAAACAGACCGCTGGAAAGCAACATCATGAGCGCGCATTCAACAAGTCCTTCTTTGAACCCGAGCATCCATCGGCCTGCAAAACAGAGCCCTCCCAACAGGCAGCCTATTGCCAGGACAGGAAGGCAGTGCGCCCAGGGGACTTTGAGACCATAAAGGTTGCGGAAAGTTCGTGCCGTGAGCATACCCAACAACGCCAATGACGCGATCATGGACAACGCAATGGCATTGAGCAGCAGAGCTGGAGGCATGGTGTTCAGCACCGCAGCGAGGATCACCAGATAAAACGCCAGAGCGATCATAATATTCATGGCGTTCAGCGGCTTTACGGTTATTGCGTCGATGCCGCTCCGCAAGGCCATGAAAAACAGATAAGGAGGAACCGCAAGAATCAGAAGGCGAACGAGGGTTATGGCTGGTGAGTATTGATCGCCAACCCAGAGGTGTACCAGGGCATCGGCGAAAACTATGAGCTCAAGAGCGGTAAAAAGAGACAGTTCGATCACCGCCGCCATCATGTATTGAAGTGACTTGCGGACGTCGGCCATCTGATTTCGGCCGAGCATCATGCTGAATTTTGAAAGAAGTACTGTGCTCAACGGCCCTGCGGTGTAGCCGGCCACCAGCAACATGCTGGATCCCAATAACAAGTACGAGACCTGCTTCATTGGAAGATAGTGGGTCGCGACGATTGGCCCAAGGGCGAACAAGGCTGCGGCGCCGAAATCGCCGGGCACGCGGCTGATGCCGT
Source organism: Terriglobia bacterium (assembly GCA_036278995.1). Classification (GTDB taxonomy): domain Bacteria; phylum Acidobacteriota; class Terriglobia; order UBA7540; family UBA7540; genus SCRD01. The sequence continues at coordinate 18,804 of DASUJZ010000045.1, forward strand.
ACCACAACATTTCGGCTGCAAACGGTTTGAGGCTTGGCAGCTTCTCAGCAACCAGCTTGGACACAATTGGCCAGGCAAAGAACAGGGCGGCAAGGACTGTGAGAACCCCGGTGACCCCTATAATCAATGGAATCGATTGGGTTCGGTAGAGTACTGCCACAACAACCACCGGGATGAGAGCGAAGTGCAGAAACTGAATCGCATTGGCTCGTCCCATGGCCAGAATTCCGCGATAGTATCCGTAAACCGCGGTTTGCGCTGCCATGCCTTCCAAGTAGAGAACGAGCGGCAGGATTAAGCCTGCCAATTCGACGTTGCCAAACAGCAAGCGCGCGAAGGCGTGTCGCCCCAGGAACAAGATTGCCCCCGAGGAACTCACCACCGCCACGAGACTAAGTGATGCAACCAGGAAATACGCTAGACGCTCTCTTTCGGGCCTCTCGACAGAGTACGCAATATAACGAGGCAGGCCATTTGCCAGGCCGAGCAGGATTCCGGCAACCAGCCATGCAGAAACACGCCGAAGCAACAGGTATTCGCCCAGCTCGACCGGACCGAGCAAGCGACCTATAAGGGAAATCAAGGCCAAGCCAGCAACCAGGACGCTGAACTCCGTCATCATCGTCAGCGCAAGGTCCCACGTGACTGGACGGCTCCTGGGCATGGGTCGTCCGGAGTCAATCCAGACGGTGGGCGAATCCTGGGACTCGATACCTGGTATGACTAACGCGTCGATGCTTGTTTCTGTGAAAGTGCCCTCGGTCACCTTGGCATCCTGGCTGGTCGGAATGATCCCCTAAATAGCCAAACTACTTGTGAGCAGACATTGGACATCCGATGGGAAGCATCGGTCTTGAAGCCGAATCCTGAAGCTAAAGCTTTCGATAGAGTGCCTCAGGTATGGGAAACACACGGTCGGCCAGTACAGCGCCGAGCAGTCGTACATTTGCGGCTTCCAAACTCTCTTTCACCTTCAGGGCTGTTGCACGCCGGGTCGAATTGGCCTTAAGGACCAGGATGACGCCGTCTGCGAATCGGCCAAACAGTATCGCCTCGCGAGAAAGACTGGCAGGTGGCGCGCTGATCAGGACGTGGCTGAACTTCTCTCGCAGTTCCGAGATTTGACTCCTGAGGCGGTCGAGCGTGAGCATCGCTTGCCCCTCAGCATTTCGCACGCCGGCAGACAGAAGCCACATTGGCCTGCTCCCGATTTTACGCACCACCCGCCGCGCATTACCGTCGGCGAGCACCAGGTCGGTTATTCCCAGATCATTCGTCGGACTGTATTGCTTGTGCAGGTAAGGATTTTGTAAGTTGGCATCAACGATGCAGACATCGCCTGACGTGTGCGCGGCGAGAAGCTCTCCCACTCGGATACAGAGGGTGCTGGCGTCTTCGTCGTCTTCGACGCCACAGAAGACCACCGTATTGGGAGCTTCGGCTCCTGGCAGGAGGAATATTCTTTGCACAAGTTCCAGTTCCTCTCCGGTCGGCGCCAGTTCCGGCTTCTCTCGCACTACAGGTAGTCCAACGACCGAGCTGTCAGACAGTCGAACTACAGGATTATCTGCCGGAGGCTCACCAGTCGGGCAGGTTTCCGACGTGGGTATCAGAGCGAATCGCTCTCCAAGTTGGGTCAGAAGCTCGAAGTTTTTGCTCATTTTTACCCCCGCACAATCAAAATTCCCGAATGATCGCTTTTTTGCTTCACCTGATGACGTGTCTCGCCATAACGAAGCTGTGAATGGGGCGAATCGAGCCAGCGTATTTTTATAAAGGGCTCACGCGCTCAGGACCGCATGTCGAACAGCACTTTGCGTGGGCTTAGCTGGCAGCAAGAGGATTTTTCGAGCCAAGCCGGTCGAGGTTGTCCAGAGCTTGCTGGACCCGGATCAGCATGTCCGTGCTGCCGTTCGGTAACGCTTTGCGCAGCGCTTCAAGCTTTTCATGGGTGCTCTGCACAGGCTTGAACCTGGGAGGTTCCGGCGGATCAGTTTTCGGAAGTGAAGCCGTCACCGGCGGGAACTCAGGGTGTGAGTAAGGAGCTGCTCCATCAGGGCGCTTCTGCAGGATGGCGCCCGGTTCCGTTTTGGATGTCATGCCCTCAGAATGGGTCGCATCCCGCCCAGGCCCACCCGAGCCGAGCGAAAAGATATCCAGGTCTGCCGCGACTTCCCGCACGATAGCGCCGTCAATTAGCCTTTTGCGCATTGCAAACCCAAGCGACAGCGCGTTAAAGCACAGGTTGTTAATCATCCTGGGAATACCCTTGCTGATCGCCGCTATCAAAGCCAGCGCCTCACCGCTGAAAAGCTGTTTTCCGTTTGCCCCGGCCAGGCTAAGGCGGTGATTGATGTATTGCTCTGTCTCGTTGCGATCGAAAGGCCTCAGGCGCGCCACCGTCGCAAACCGCTGGCGGAGTTGTTCAAGTTCCGGGCGGGCCAGCTTATCCGCAAGCGCAGGCTGGCCGGCGAGTATGATTTGGATCAGTTTCAGCCCATTCGTCTCAAAATTCGAAAGCAGCCGCACCGATTCCAGCACCTCATTGCTAAGGTTTTGTGCTTCATCAATCACCACAACTACAGGTCGGCGAAAGGCTGCCTCTCGAACAAGGAAGTCATTCAATTGCTGGTGCATCCGCACTACGTCGTCACGCTCGTTACCCACACCCAGATCGTCGAGCACTCGTCGAAGCAGTTCGCAGGGTGTGGATTGCGTTTGAAAAACGAATGCCGTGCGCGCTTTCCCGCGGAGGTGTTCCAGCAGGTAGTGGAGCAACGTCGTTTTTCCCATCCCGACGGGGGCAATCATCGCCATGAAGCCCCGTTCGGTCTGGATCCCATAGAGGAGCGACGCCAGCGCCTCGCGGTGAGTCGGGCTCAGGTGGAGAGACCGCGGGTCGGGCGTGACTCCGAAGGGATGCCGATACAGGCTGTAATACTCAAGAAACATGTAGCTCGAATCCGTTTTGGCTCTTCCCGTTTGCTTTGCCGTTGCCATTGAACTTCCCGTTCGCTTTGGCATCCCCTTTCTTTGGGAGTGTCAGAAGCACGGGTACGTTGAGATAGGATTCCACTTCCTGCGGAGTCCTAAGAGTGGGATCGAAATAGTCGGCAGCAAACGCCACTCCCAGAGCCCCCAACAGGGCGATCAGACCGCTGACCAGAATGTACCAGGAGCTGGAATGCACAGGAAGAACCGGCACCATGGGCGCCTCCGCAATCCTGACGTTGAGTATGTTGCGCTGATCGAGCGCATCGGAGATGCTCGCTTCCTGCTGTTTGCGGAGGTAGAGCATGTAATTGTCCTCTGCCGTTTTAACGTTGCGGCCCAGGTCCTGCTGCGCAACGCCCTGCTTTTGGAGCCACTGGGCCCTCGCCTCATACGTGTGGACCATCTGCCCCAGGGCCATTCCGCGTGCGTGCCAGCCCGCCAGGTCTGCCCGCGCTTTGATCAGATCTTCCCGCACAAGGTCGAAGGCAGGATCCCGGTCGCTAGTGACTTCTCGCCACTGTGATCGTTCCGCTGCCACGATGGCGGCTTTCGTCTGCGCGATCTGTTCCTCCACATCTTTAACTGGGCGGTAAGTAGGTTCATATTTCCCCAGCAGTTCTGTCCTCTTCAACTCCAGGTTCAGCAGCGTTCCCTTCAATCCTTCGATCAACTGCGCCTTGTCGGAGCTTTTGACCTGTGTGGTCATGCGCGGAGCGATCTTTGCCATCTGGGTCTCCAGCGCGCGGACGCGCTCCCGCGTTTGCGCAATCTGCGCCGTCGTTTCCCCCTGCATCGTATTGACGGAATCCAGTTGGCGTAAAGCAGCATCAGTTTCGGTCGCCGCCGAAACGACGCCCTCGCTCTGCGTAAAGCGGATCAGTTTTGCCTCGGCATTGGAAAGCGCATTCCGATATTGGTTAGCCTGCGCCTCGAAGAATTCCACTGTCCCTTCTGGCCGATGGAGATCTGCGTGGTATTTCAGGTACATATCGCCTAACGTCCGGAGAACTCGCGCAGCGGATAGCGGGTCGGAGGAACGATATTTGACGGAAATGACATCGGCCATTTTGACGACCTGAATGTCCAGATCGCTTCCCAGCCTACGGACGGCCTGCGCGGTTCTTGCCGCCTTTTGCTCCTTCTGTGAGCCCACCTGGAGGCCCAGGAAAGATGTGGGCCTGGAATCCAGCCCGCAGGCGACGACAACCTGTTGAAGCAGGCTCGGGCTCTGGAGGAGTGCAAGCTCTGAATTCAACTCTTGCTCAGTAACCTCGGTCCGCATCTCCGGCGTAGCGTTTTCCTGCGCCGTCACCACCGGGTTTGCCCTGGTGCCATTCTCGACCAGAATCATCATCTGGGCCTGGTAGCGGCCCGACCCATAAAGGCAGAACATGGCGCCGGCCAAAATTGCGATAAAGCTGGCGATCGTAACCTTCCAGTGCCGAAACACGATCGCGGCGATATCCCGCGCGGTCACCAGGGAAACGGCCTTGCTGCCGTTAGACGGCGTGTGAGAATTCATCTTCGACCTCCACAGTCTGATTCCGATTGGCTATGGTATTGGATTGAAATATAACGACAGCGACGATGTAGGAAGGAACCGTTCAATTCGGGAAATTGCGTTCTGGGGAACAAACAACATATCGCCAGGACGCAGATAGCTGTCTTCCTGGAAGTTGCCCGCCCGTATGATTTTTTTGAGATCAACCTTTTTGACTTCTACGAACCCCGGACTCGACCTGCGGAACAGCAGCACTTCTGAGCTCTTGGATTTTGGCGTCAGACCGCCGGCTATGGCGATAGCTTCAGAAACGGTGATATCTTCCCTCAAGTCGTACTTACCCGGATGTCCGACCTGTCCGCCCGCGATAAAAAATGGTTTTTGAAAATCTCTGATCTGTACATTGATGACCGGGTCATGGAGAATCTTCCTATAGGCATGTGTCAGCGATTGCGTCAAGTCCGGGACGGTACTTCCCTTCACAAAAAGTCCGCCCACGCCGCGCAGCGTAATGTATCCGTCGGGCGCAATCGTCAGCGTCTGGTTGAATTCAGGACTAAGGGGAAAGTCCAGGTCCAAAGTGTCCCCGGGCTGAAGCAGATATCGCGGCCTCCGTTGCGCGAATTGCTGCGGTTGGCTGCCCAGGTTCTGATCTGGGGCCGCACTGGCGACAGGTTGGCTGGAAACAGCGACTGGTTGAGCCTCGTGGTTACTCTCGGAGCCTTTAACCAGCCAGGGTCCGGCCACTATTCCTAGACTTATAGCTATACCGATGACAAGTTTGAGTCGGTGCATCCTTTGCTCCTTCCTGTTCATCTGGCGAACCCCAACCTCTCGATCCGTTCGCCGGCCTCGCACCGTCGCGTCAGGCCGATCCATCCTGTTTCCCACGAGATTTACAGGAGTGCTCGATGGCCGCCCGGAGATGTTAAAAAGTCGGTCTCGCACACCAGCGGGTTGCTTCGGCTTTCGCGCTCGAAATCCGCAGCGTCGACCTCCACAGCAACTGACCTGCCCAGGAGTTCCACGGACAGCACCAGGTGGCAGTGGCCGCTTTTCCGGACCAGGATTCCCTCCACCCCTTTGAGTGGTCCGGATTTGCCGCGTACTCGGTCGCCGATATTTAAGAACGGGTGGGGATCCACGGCCAGGCCGTTGTCCATGGTTTTCCGGACAGCGGCGATCTCGTCATTCGGTATTGGCGAAGGCCGACCGGCAAGCCGCACAAAGTCGTAGACCCCGGGAGTTCGCAAAATCGAAATGCGCTCATCGGCGCCAGAGAAAACGAATACATAATTGGGAAACAGCGGCAGAGAGAGTTGTTTGACACGGTCTTTCCATCGGTGTCGAGCGTTATAGAGAGGGACGAATACTTCCACCCCTTCCTTGTCCAGAAAATCGGCTACCGCCCTCTCATGCCTGTGACGGGTATAGAGTGCAAACCAGGCACGCGACCGAGTTTCCAACTCGATTTCCATTTGTCCACCCATTTGACAGGGCTCCGCCATTGTGGCCTACATGCGGCCCTTGCTCTAATTAATTGCGGTCAATACGACGGACGCAGTTCGCTATGCGTTGACTACCCAGGAATGGAGTTCCCCACGCTTCGAAGGGTCTCTGAATTCCATTACCGTACTTCTTCGGGAAAAAGATCAGCAAGGATTTCCCGCGCGTCCTTTCCCGATATACCCACACCCTCTTTGAAAGTCACTGCCATCTCATACCAGAGTCGCGACACAGCGGAAGCGACCCTGGCGTCGTACCGAAACCGGATCTCTCTGTTTCTACGATCTCTGAATTCCACCATCACTTCGACGTTTGAACCTTCCGCCAATGGATGAGCTAAGCAAATCTGCGCCGTGGTTTCATCGATCATTTCCAACCGGCCGTCAAGCTCTTGATCGCCGTCATTGTTGCGGATAAAGGCCTTCAGTGGGATTGAGACTCTCAGGGGGCGAGTTGCGTGCTTTGGTCGATTCGGCTCAGAATTCCGTAACATTTCCGACATGCGCGCCCCCCAAATCTGCACTATGTTGCCGGATTACCGAATCCATCGCAATCTGACAAACGTGTAGAAATTGGCTCTGACGAACGTGCATGGTCGCGGTCGGCAAATCTACCTAGGATTGCTGCTTAGTAGACTCAGGACAATGATTGTGGATAAACCAGTCTGAGTTAAAACATCGTTAGTGTCGGTGGGGCTAGACCAGATTGAAGTCTGGAACCATCACTCAGAACCGGCGAGATCTTCGATACTTAAAGCGATTGGCAATCGAAACCGGAGGGGCTGCTCTCTAATGCTGAGAGCGCTGATAATACCACACGGCAACTTCTACTCGTGAATTTACCCGGAGTTTTCTGTAAATCGTCTCAGTATAACGACGGACAGTATTCTCCGAAATTAACAGGCGCTGCGCAATCTCCTTGTTCTGAAAACCCTTGGCCAGCAAGGCAGTGATTTCAGCCTCGCGCGCCGTCAACTTGTCAGCGGTCGGACTTTCGGGCAGCTTATGGTGAACTAAGCTGTGGACGGTTCGGGCCATGGTGGTGGGAGAAAACCACATCTCACCTCTAAGCACCGCTTGAATCGCTTTTTTTAGGCTTTCAGGGTCTGCTCGCTCCGAGACCAAGCCCCACGCTCCGCCTTGCGCCGCCTGAGCTTCAAAGTCATCCCCCGCCCCCTGATCGAACAGCAGGCACCTCGTTGACGGAGAAACCTCCCGGACTCGTTTAACATAACTGAAGCAGGCAGAGGCGTTTTCGCAGTCAACGAGAAGAACCTGGGGTTTGGATTTCATGATGGAATCTATTGCTTCACTGAAGGTATCCGAATCCACGCAGATCGTCAGGCCTTCTCCTACGGACAGCCCTGGCAGCAGAGCACAAAGCGCCTTCCGGAAAAGCCTACGCGGGCTGATAATACCTACGGTAGCCACGATAGTGGTTCCCCCTCGCGCTGGCATTAACCGGGGTTCTTTGTCCGGCATCGGTTGAACTGGGACGCAGCGAAACCGACCTGCAAGCCGATCCTCTCAGCGACGCGATTTACCTCGTCGTCCACAATTGAAGGCATCTAGGTAATCGACGGCGCGTTGTTCACGTTAGAGCATATCGGATGCCGAAGCGTCACAAAACTCCGCCTGAATTAGTCATTGCTCAGATTGCCATATCGTCCAACTCACAATCTGAAGGGGTTATGGAACAGGGTCCGCTTGGGCCGGATGTTTGCGCGATGCAATGAATAATGTGAAGCAGATACAACCATTTCAATTTCTGCGAAAGTTTTTGCATGGATGCAGCAATTTTCGCAGTGCCGGCTCTCGGCGTCTCAAGCCCACTTCAGCGTGCATGCCCCCGGCTGCCGGTTGCATCCCTGGTCACTCTGTTATACTTTTTCCCTCCGGCAGGAGTGGGGAATCGAGAGCCTGATGCCGCGGAAAAGGATCAAACTGGTCGAGACAAATCGAACCGGGTTGTCCGCGGATCAACTCCAATGACCCGCTATTCACCGCAACATGGTTACTCATAACCGTCAGACTTGATACACCTGAAAGGGGGTAACATCGTATGAACCGAAGAGAACTAATGCTGGCCGGCATGGCCCTCGGCCTTACACCCGCCGTTACCGTAGCGCAGGAGCGCGCCACATCGAGCCCTGGACCGTCGCAGGAGGCGCCTCCGGGATCACCGCCGACTATCCTGTTGAACGACTATCTTCCCCATTCGCTTTATAAAGTTCCGGTGACGGAGATTAATAAGGCGAAATAGCCCGTAATCGACGCCCATAATCACGGGCACGGGCCCCTCAACCTCGCGGATATGGTCAAGGTCATGGACCAGGTGGGCGTGGAAAAATCGGTTGTTTTCACAGGCGCCTCCGACGTCGACCATTTCACCCAGGTGAGCCGCCAATACGCCGCCTATGCCAACCGCTTCGACATGTGGTGCATGTTCGACCTGAACGAATTCGGGAAGCCCGACTTTGAAAAGGCGGCGGTGAAATCTTTGGAGGACTGTCATCATGCCGGCGCACGCGGTGTCGGCGAAATCCACGACAAGGGCAGAGGATTCACCTGGCAATATTCCTCCAGACGAACCGTTCGCTCCGGACGCCGCAGGCGCGCCTATGCACCCCTCAACGGCGGTCCGACGTACACTCGCAATCCCACACCGCCCAACTCTGACGCTCCGATGGGTCCTCACCCTGACGATCCGCGCCTGGACGCGCTTTGGAACCGCGCCGGCCAGCTCGGCATGCCCATCAGCATTCATGTCTCAGACCCCATCTGGTCCTACCAGAAGATGGACCACACCAACGACGGGCTCATGAACGGCTGGACGTGGAGAATCGTCCTCGAACCTGGAACGTACGATCACAACCAGCTCGTCGACAGTCTGGACAAAACGGTGCAAAAGCATCCCAAAACCATCTTCATCGCCTGCCATCTTTCCAATCTCGATTATGACCTCACCCGGCTGGGTGAAATGTTCGATCGAAGCCCCAATCTCTATGCTGACATTTCGGCGCGCTTTGCGGAAACGGCCGCCATTCCCCGCTTCACCCGCCGATTTTTGACGAAATATCCCGACCGGGTAGTGTATGGATCGGACGTCACCTACAGCGTTCCTTACTTTAAGGCCTCATTTCGGATATTGGAAACCGAGGACGAACACTTCTACGAGCGAGGCCAGGTTGAGACCGCGAATTTCAACTTCAATTATCACTGGCCGCTGAATGGCTTTGGGCTGCCAGACGACGTGCTCAAGAACATCTATCACGACAATGCGGCCAACATTTTCAAGAAAGCGCAGGAAAACGCTGCCTGAAGTTCGCCGCCAGGATCGCACTGCGAGCCTCAAGACGCCACATCCTTTTTCTCGACAGGTGGGCAGCCTCCATAGGGTTAATGCTTTGAGGTGTAATGGCGATAAACGGTCCGCATGGCGCCGGCATCCCTGTGTGGATCCGCCCCCAGCGGTTTGTAGCGGGTTAGATCGTTCGCGGTCTCCTGGACAATCTGCTCGATGGATTTTCCCTGCTTGATTCCGTCCTTCACATGAGTCAGAACGGCGTTAAGGAAGGCGTGCTCGGTGCGAATCGTTTCCGTGGTCCCAAGATCCCCGTGACCAGGGACGACGACCTTCAACTTCCATCCTGCCATTTCTTGCAGGACGCGGAGCCATCCGTCGTAGTTAACGTCAACATCAGAAAGGTTGTTGCCGCGCGTCCAGTTGGCGACAAGGTCGCCGACGAAAACTATTCCCTGCTTCGGCAGGTAAGCCACCCCGTCACCTGAGGTATGCGCGGGCCCCTTGCGGATCAGTTCCACGCGCTGCTCGCCGTCATCAAACACCAGCGAATCGCGGAACCTCAGGCTGGCGTTGGCAAGCGGCCACTCGAATTGATGCGGAGTGGGCGCCGCCTTCACCTGGTTACGCGTGTCCTTCATGGCATAGCGGTCAAATTCCTGAGCGCAGGCATCGGTGGCCACCACCGCTGCTCCCGCGCGCACGAACATGATGTTGCCGTAACTGTGGTCGGCGTGATAGTGGGTGTTAAAGACAAACCGGATCGGCTTGTCAGTGGTCTTCTTGATCTCGCTGATGATCGTCGGCGACGCCCAGGGAAAGTTTGCGTCAAGCACCAGGACGTAATCGCGAAAAACCACCCATCCCACATTGGTTTGCCGGTGCGTTGCCCGATCGCCCAGCCAGCAGTAAACCGAGGGGGCCAGCTTGCGAACCCGCTGCGCAGGGGAACCCTGGCCATGGGCCGCTGCGGTAATCATAGGGATAGAAGCGATAAACTCCCGGCGTCGCATGATTTGTGACTCCCTCAGTGTTGGATTGAATCCCCGCGCTCAACAGGCGCATGGGCACGCCGCAACGTGCCCCTGCTCGTGACCAGCGCTAAAAGAACAGCTTCAGGCCGAAGTCAAACTGCCGTTCGTCGATGCCTTCCCGCGCCAGGCTGTTGACACCGTGAATCGTCATGAATGAGCTTGATCCTACCACATTGCGCGGAGCGCTCAAGTGTGGCGTATTCGTGAAATTGAACGAATCCATCCTGAATTGCAGCCTGAACCTCTCATTCAGATTGAACTCGCGAGAAACGGAGAAGTCGTAGTTCGCTATACCCGGTGCGCGGAGGAGGTTGAAGGCTGTGGAGCCCAGGCGCGGCGCGTTGGGATTCGCAAAAGCAGTGGGATCGTAGTAGGGGTCCCCGATGCCTACTCCCCCTAATTTGTCAATCCCGGACTTCACCTGGTCCGCGGTCTGCCGGCTGCCGGGCGTGTTGAACCCCGAACCGTTTGACAACACCGTGAACGGTTGGCCGGAGATAAAGCTCGCCAGCCCGCTCAACTGCCATCCGCCGGCGATAAAGCTGCCGATGCCGCCGCCCGAAAGCCACCTCCTCCCTTTGCCGAACGGCAGTTCCCACACGTGCATAATCTGGAGGTTGTGAGTACGGTCGAAACTCGTGGTGGTTTGGTTCAGGTACATGAGATTTTGGATTTGAATGTTGGGCACTTGATCGCTGTTGTCGATGCTCGAGATGGCATGGCTATAGGTATAAGTAGCCTTCAAAAGCAGCCCGCCGGTGAAACGCCGGCTAAGGACCGCCTGGAGAGAATCATAGTGTCCGGAACCGACAGGCACTACCTGGACAGTAGAGGCGCTCCTGCCCCAGGCTGTAAACAAGGGCTCCCCTGCGGATCCGGCGCCAAGGACCTGCCCGGCGTTGATGTCCTGGAAGCCCAGCATTCGGGTTTGTCGCGTGGCCACGTATCCTACCTGGCCTGTAAAGCCCAGCCCCAGTTCCTTCTGGAGGGTGAGGTTCCACGATTGGACGTAGCCGCGGTTAAATTTTTTCGTTGGGTAGCCCTTATAGCCAACCGTCCCGTCCATGGGAACGATGCCGTTGCCAGGGTCAGTGGCGGAGAGGGCGGGTATGCCCACTTCCAGACTCCGGTAGTCATAAGGACTGTCGCAGTTTGTCGGGTTCAGAGGATCGTTGTAAGCAACGCAGGGAGGAAGCAAGTCGCCTGCCGGTAGATTGCTTTTGAAGTTGGTGGGCACGGAAAACGGGAAGTTGTCCCGCAACGGCTCGAGCGCTTCATACGGGTCGGTGGTCATGCCGTAGCCGGCACGAATGACGAAGGTGTCTGTGAGGCGGTAGGCAAAGCCGACGCGCGGCGTGAAGAGCGCCTTGCTGATGTCGATGCCACAGCCGGAAGGCACGACGCCAAACCCGCACAGGTTCATCGAATTGGTAGCTGGATCATATATCTCGATGCCGCGGTCCGGGTGCGTGGGCAGGGGATAGTATTCCCAGCGCACGCCATAGTTGGCGGTCAGCCTCTTGGTGATGTTCCAGCGATCGCGTACGTAGAACGAATAGAGATTGGCGCGAACGCGGTGCACGTCCGGTATCTCCAAGTCTCTGCCCAGGTTGGTCGGCAGGCCGAGCAGAAACGAGGCAATCCCGTTGTACTCAGAAGTATCAGTGGTGCTGGCGCAAGCGCCGTTGGGGCCAGACGTCGAGCATAACGCGGTAACGGCCTGGCCGAAATTAAATCCGCCCTGGGCGCCGTATCCGCTCGACAGCGATAACGCCTGAGTCTGGTTCAGCGCCTGGCTGTACCAGTTGAATCCAAACCGCACATTGTGGGGACCCTTGAGCCAGTTGAAATTGGCCACGTATTGCTTTTGCGGGTCGTTCCGGTAATACGGCATGTAAGGAGCCACCTGGCCGACGGTGTCGAATCCATCGATGTCGAATTGCGGCCAGCCGCTTTCAAAGTTTCTCGTCCCGTTCGTCCCGGGGATGCCCAGCGTGTCGCGACCGATGTTGGTCCCCAGGTCGTTTTGCACGGAGTTTGTGCTTTGTTGCGACCAGCCAAAATGCGCGTCCATCAGGAAATTGGGCGCGAAGACATAGGTCCCCATGATGGTCACGCGATATGAGTTCCCTTCGCCTCTCCCCGGATTGCCACCGCTGCCAAAATCGGAGCCTCCGCCCGCCACTCCAAAAACCGTGGGAGTGATATTGATGTAATGGAGCATCCCAAACGTGCCAATCAGGTTGAGTTTCGAGTTGACATTGTAATTGATCTTGGAGTCCACCTGATTGCGATGGAACACGCGACTGCCCGACACAAAGTAGTTGTCAGAGATCCCTGGCCCGTTTGGGTTTGGGACAAAAGTGAGAATCTTCTGGGAGATGGGGTCGAGCCGCGACGTGGGGATCATGTTCAGGCACTGCGCGCCTGCGCAGGCGGCGTTGTAATGGGCGGTGTCATTCGGATCATTGCTTGCAAAGAACTGCTGCCTCCCGGTCCCGTCCGGATTGCCCGTCAATGGATCAAAAATGTCCGTTCCCGATCCTGACAGGTCGCCGGCGCGGATCGCCGGGGTGGCGACGCTGGCGGTTGTCTGTGCGGCAAAGTTGTTGTACAGCCCTTCATAACTCCCGAAGTAGAAGAGCTTGTTCTTCACAATCGGTCCGCCCACCGAGCCACCGAAATCGTTGTAGATGTACTTCGGCTTGTTGCCGATATTCCTGCTCGCATTGTCAAAGAGCATCGGCCATGACTTAAGGTGGTTGTCGTTGTGGTACTCGAACACGTCGCCGTGAATCTGGTTGGTGCCGCTCTTGGTTTCCACGTTGATGGCGGCGCCGCCTGCAAAGCCTTCCTCCGCGTCAAAGCTGTCCGTCACCACGTTCACCTGCTGGATGGAATCAAGCGTCGGAACGTAGGAATTGACGTGCGGTAGCTCGACGTTGTAGGTGCTCACCCCGTCAATCTGCGTATTGTTCTGGTTGTTGCTCGTTCCGTTCACATTGAACGAAAGCGCGCGCGCAGGATTCGTTGGATAGGAGTGGTTGTTCGAGGGCGGGCTGAATCCCGGCTGCGCGCGATAAATCTGCTGATAATTTCTTCCCAGTGGAACAGGCAGGTTGGTCAGCGCCGGAGTGTCAATATTGGCGTGGACCTCGGAGGTATCAGTCTGGAGGATGGGCCGCGCTCCAGTTACCTCAACCGTCTGTGTGACTGCGCCCAGGGTGAGGGTAACGTCCGCGCGCGCCACAGCGTTGATTGTGACTGGAACATCGATCCGCCGGTACGACTGAAATCCCTGTTGAGCCACCTGCAAAGTGTAATTTCCGGCGACGATGGTGGAGAACGTGTAATCGCCCGAACTGTTGGTTGTCGTCGAGGTTTGTGTGTTGGTTCCCTGATTGATGATCGTGACCTTAACGCCCGGTACGGCGGCCCCGCTCGGGTCGGTGACGTGGCCGACCAGCGTGCCATACAAGACCTGCGCGATCCCGGCCCGAGGAACCGCCAGCAAGATTGCACAAGCGATACCAGCGACTACTATGCCGCAAACGTAGGTCGAAATCTTCCTGCAGCAACTTGGCTCGTAACCCCCCATAGCCTCTCTCCTCCCGAATTGACATTTGTCGAATTTGCCGATCGACCCCATTTGCCCCGAACGGAGGATGGGGTACTCGAGCGCAGCGGTGTGCTCCACGGGGATACTGCTTTCCGTCCGGTTGTTAGAGACTTGAGCTGAGGACCGAGACCCGACGCATGATGAAGGTCCGGACGGATAACCCTAAATGCCCTAACAATCGATACCAGCAAGAAAGCGTAATGTCAAGACGTTTTTCAAGACATTCTAGAATTTCTTACATTATATTTTCTGTAAATCGGCAGCGCGAGGCCCCACTTCTGAGTCCTGGTCGTTGATTTCCCTTGCTCCTGTAAGGGCACCGGAAACCACAACTTCGCTGGCGTCCCTCACGGTTCCAAAGGGAGTTGCGCTGCATATTTCGGAAATTCTCAGTCGGACAGCTGGAGGGATACTCTCGCGGCGATCAGTTGTTATAGATGGCTGGTCATCCTCCAAGGCCGTATATTACCTACGGCTGGAGCTGTCAAAGGAATTTGCGAATTAATCATGAAAACAGTCCAACTAATTACATGAGGCTGGAATAAACATGCGCGGGCGGCACAACCAACAGGCGCCGAACCGGAACACCGGCCTTAGCTGCAATCACGATCTTAGCTCAATACCTCCATTTTTTCCGGGTCCCAGCGGACAACGGCTTTGCGGTCGTAGCTGAGGTTGCTGAGCAGGGCGGCTCCGGCAGCGCGGAAGCCGAAGGCGGCGTCTTCCACGACGGGTCGGCGAGTGCGAACGGCGTCGAAGAAATTCTTCAGGTGATCGTATGTGTCGTTGTAGCCGTCAGGAACGACGTACTTCTCTTCGCCCATCGGGATGTCGCCCGTGGGATGCGTAATGGGGTATTTCTTGCGGTAGGCAGCCAGAAATTCCTTCTGCATACTCCTGGCGAAACTGTTGACCGAGTAGCCCGGCTCCTTCGCGCGGGGGACGCGTGAAAGGCTGACGCCATCTCCGCCGATGGCCATCGTGCCTTCGGAGCCCGTAAACACCAGGCCCTCACTCTCGGCGCCGCCATCCACAAAGTTGACGCGCAGGCTCAGGTTGAAGCCCTCGGGATATTCGAACAGGCCCAGCAGCACGTCGGGCACGTCGCGGCCGTCATTCCAAAAGCGAAGGCCGCCGGTGGCCATGGCGTGCGTCGGGCCGTTAACACCCGCCACAAAATGCGTGCCGCTGAACAGATGCACGAAAAGGTCTCCTGCTTCGCCCGAGCCGTAAGCTTTCCACTTTCGCCACTGGAAAAAATGTTCGGGGTTCCAGGCAATTGTTGGCGCGGTGCCGAGAAAGCGCGGCCAGTCGCAGGTCTGGGTGGAAGCATCAAGCGGAACTGAATAATTCCAGGCGCCGATGGAGGAATTGCGGTCCCACCAGGCCGTGACCATGTTCAATTTGCCGATGGCGCCCGATGCCAGCAGGTCCTTCGCTTTCCGGTAAATCATCGAGCTGACGCGCTGGCTCCCCACCTGGAGGATGCGACCGGTGCGCTGCGCCGCCTCTATCATTTTGGGTCCATCAGAGTAAAGATGGATCATGGGCTTTTCAAGATAGACGTCCTTGCCGGCGTTCATGGCATCAATGGCGGCCCGCATGTGCCAATGGTCGGGCGTGCCGATGATCACGGCGTCAATGTCTTTGCGAGCCAGGATTTCCGCGTAATCGCGCGTCGTCTGAATATCAGCTCCCCAAAGCTCTTTGGCGTGGGTCAGGCGCCCGTCGTAGCAGTCCGCGACGGCCCTCACCTTCACACCGGGCACCTGCGCGGCCGTTTTGGTATCGGACTGCCCTCGGCCTCCGGCGCCGATCAAAGCAATCTGCAATTGGTCATTGGCCGCCACCGGGCTTGACGGCTCGCCT
The DNA here is from genome assembly GCA_036278995.1 of Terriglobia bacterium. GTDB lineage: Bacteria > Acidobacteriota > Terriglobia > UBA7540 > UBA7540 > SCRD01. The sequence goes on from DASUJZ010000045.1 coordinate 34,630, forward strand.
TGTTCCTCGGCCATGGCGTGGACCTGCACGCCGCCGGAAATAAAAGTGCCCGCCGTCATGATGCCGCCCGTTTTCAGAAACCTTCTCCGATTGACCTTTTCCGTCATAGCGTCTTCACCGCCTGAACCATTGGACTAACTGACGCTCGGTACTCTACTGGACAGATTCGCGGTCGTCAATTGTGATTGTTTGGGAAGCACGGAAACCGTGCAGCCCGGAACGGCGGGTGTAACGAGCGGTAGTGGCACAGCGCGGGATAGCGCACATCCCATCAGGAGAGCCTGAGACGGAACGGCTTCACAGCAGACGAGGCGGGGCAGGCTAATACTGCTGGATCTTGACGACAGTGTCGCCGTTGAAGGTGACGAAGAGGGTGTGGGGCGGCAGGCCGTAGAGCCAGTCTTCCGTCTCCACGCCGTTCGCGGCGGTTTGCCGCACTTTGCGGAAGGGTGCGCCCTTGGCTGAGAGCACGGCGTCGCGGTTCATACCCAGCACAACCTCGTGCTTCTTGATGGCCTGTTTGAATTTTTCAGGCACTTTAGGCGAATAGAGTTGCGTCGGCAGCTTGCGGTTAAAATCGAGTGCCGCGCTCAGCAGCTTCTTGGCATCGTCAACGCTCAGATCTGGAACCTTTTCACCCTGAAACGTCAGGGTAATTGAGGATCCATAAGCGATCGGGTTCTGCTGTTGCTGTTGAACGACAGGCTGCATCATATCGCCGGGGCCGCCCATCCCGATCTGAATATGCTGGTACCATTTCTTGCGATTCTTCCCGCCGTTATTAATCTGGAACGTCACTTCGTGATCTGAAAACTTTATTTTGGTGATTTCGACCGGTATTCCCGGCTGGATTGCAGCGCCGTTTGAGCGGAGTTCCTTTTCGGCCCTGTCCAGATCAAGCTTGCCCTGATCGTTGATATAGACACCATGCTTTCCGCGCGGCAGCATCACTTTGGCCACGGCAATTTCGCGATCCAACCCGCGGATCAGCAGGATGCGTCCCAACTGATCAAGGTGTTCATCGGGTGAGTCTTTCGCCATCAAAGCCGCAGGAGCAACAAGCAGAACGGCAACAACGGCCGCCAGCAGGGCACAAGCCCAATCCTGATTTTTGCTTGCGTGGTCTTGTTTGCTGAATGCCGAGTGGCTGGCGCGCTGGGGATGGACGGAGGATGACAGACCGAGAGGCTCGCGGTGTTTCATACCCGTACCCACTCTTCGGCGCTTCGGTTGCGCCGTTCCTGGCGTTTCCCGGTCGGGAACCATCAGGCGAAAAATGGGGAACCACGGTTCCGTTTTCGCTTCTAAACCGAGTGACAGCCCCCTGATGTCGCTGGTTACACAGACAACGCCTGGAAACGAAAAAGTAAACCGTTCCCGCCGCGATTACGCCTATGCATAGGATACTACCTTCCGGGCACGATGCGCCATCACTACGTCACCAAGATGCAAAATTTTTGTGAAGCGCGCCAGCGAGAAGCACCGTACCGCTGATGATCACCCCGCGCCGCGCCATTGGCATTACGCTCATGGGCTGTGCCCGCGACAGTAAAGGCCAGCTTGCTTTGCGGTCACGATAGTGCTTTAATTGGCCGCCTGAACAATAACGGGCGATGCCAATGATGAAGCCAATGCGAACTCTATTCCTCCTGTTGTTTACAGCGGCTATGCTGGTCGGCGCGGGAATGCCGCAGCCGGGCGGCAGCCCTGCTGTCGCAGGGCAGAAGACAAGGGAGCCTTCGGCCGATCTCGCCCCCACGCCACCCATGGGGTGGAACAGCTATGACAGCTACGGCGGGGACGTCAACGAACAGCAGGTGAAGGCGAATGCCCGGTATTTGGCGGACCACCTGGCCATCTACGGCTGGAAGTACGTGGTTGTGGATTATTACTGGTACTATCCCAGCGGCCACGACAGGGGCGTTCCGGCTATGGACGAATACGGCCGATTGCTGCCCACAACCAATCGTTTCCCTTCCGCGGCAGACGGGCGGGGATTCAAGCCGCTCGCGGATTACGTCCATTCTCTGGGACTCAAATTCGGCATTCACATCATGCGCGGCATCCCCCGTGCCGCCGTCCAGCAGAATCTTCCCATCTTCGGGACCAATGCCCACGCCAAGGACATTGCCAACCTGCTGAACACCTGCGCCTGGTCTCAAGCAATGTATGGCGTTGATGTTTCAAAACCCGCGGGTCAGGCCTATTACAATTCGCTCGCCGAACTTTACACTTCTTGGGGCGTAGATTTCATCAAAGCGGACGATATGAGCCGCGCCAGCAATCCTTATGGAGAGGTCTATCACGCGCCGGAAATCGAGGCGCTTCGCTCAGCCATGACCCACTCCGGAAGACCTATGGCGCTAAGCCTCTCGCCCGGGCCAACGCCTCTGGGCCAGGCGGCACACGCGGAGAAATGTTCGCAGATGTGGCGCATCTCCGACGACATGTGGGACAACTGGACGGAGGTCCGTAACCAGTTCGGATACTGCCGCCTCTGGGCGCCCCACATCGGCCCTGAGCACTGGCCCGACGCCGATATGCTTCCCCTCGGGCTGCTGCGACTTCGCGGCTTTGATGACGGCCCACGCCTATCCCGGCTAACCCACGACGAACAGATCACCCTGATGACCCTCTGGTCGATATTCCGTTCGCCGCTGATGATGGGCGGCGACCTGCCCACACTCGACCCCTTTACCCGCTCTCTCCTGACGAATCAGGAGGTGATTGCCGTTGACCAGCACAGTTCGGGCAATCGCCTGCTCTTTACCCGCGGAAATCAGATTGCCTGGACCGCAGAGATCCCCCGAACCAGACAAAAGTATCTTGCCCTGTTCAATCTGGGCGAGTCGCCGGAGGAAATCACCGTCTCGTGGCGCGAATTGGGAATGGCGGGAAAAGTTCCGGCGCGCGATCTTTGGAAAAAGGAAACCTTGGGCAGCTTTGACAAGCAGTTCTCGGCCCGGATCCCTCCGCATGGCGCCGGGCTGTACCGAGTCGGGACAAGGTGACCGAGAGCCAGGGTCTCGATGACTTACGTTTGTCCAGGCTGAATGGTGGACCGCCCTGAGTACCTGAACCATGTAAACTCCGTCCACAGGTCAGGCGACAGATCGGGATGAAGTAACTCCAGACCGGCAGCACCCGGTTTCACTACTTTCCGTGCAAGGCTTTCTCGATGGCCGCATTCGCAACAGGCGCGAGCAATGCATAGCCACGGTCGTTCGGATGCAGGCCGTCCTTCGAGTAGCCGTCTTTCAACATTCCTTTGCTATCCACCAACGCCGAATAGTAATCCGCGAAAGTGGCATTTGCCCGGGCGGCGTAGTTCTTGATCCAGGCGTTCAATTCCAGGATCTGCGCAGGGGGCCGCCGCGAGCTTTGCGGATGCTCTGTGTAGTCGCTGATTGGCGTTAGCGAACAGAGGATCACCTTGATGCCGCGCGCCTGCGCAAGCTCGGTGATGGCCTGGAAATTTTCCTCGATCATCCTGGCCGTTTCAGGGCCGGTGTTGCCTGCCACATCGTTGGTTCCGGCCAGCAGGATGACAGCGTCCGGCTGGAGGTCAATCACGTCCGGATACATCCGCACCAGCATCTGGGGCGTGGTCTGGCCGCTGATGCCGCGGTTGACATAGGGCTTGCCCGGAAAAAATTGGTCCAGCTTCCAGCCATCCGTGATCGAGTCGCCCAAAAACACCACGCGTCCTGGCACACGCGGCTGGGCCTCCAGGCGCTGGTCGTCCTGGTGGTAACGCCCGAGCTGGTTCCAGTCCTGAAGTTCGCCGGACAGAGTCGCAGCGGCGCCCGTCAAGCAGCAAGCTGCCTTGGGCGGATTAAAGTCCTGCACCAACTGGGCGCGAAGGGTCGTGCACATCGGGAATAACTGGAGCAGCAATAATCCCACAAAGGTCCACAGCAGACGCATAGATCCTCCCTTCAGAATTCGGATGGCTGTCTACTATACGGCAGTTGCGTGTGTTTCAGAAAGGTTTTGTTGGCCCGCGTACAGTGATGGTGTGCCAGCGTTCAGGCGCAGAGTTCTGATGCGCCGCCCGACCAATAATCTCATACGCGGAAATTCGAAGGAATCTCGGAAGAGCCCGTTTCCAGCTCGAGCTTCGTAGAAAGGAAGTTCAGCAGATCCTTCAGCGTCAGCACTCCGGCAAGGTGTCCGTTGTCAACCACCATTAGTCGGCTGTTCTGGGTCTTCTTCATCTGGGTCAGAGCTTTGATGGCATCAGTATCGGTCGTCACCGTGTCTTCGGCGCGGGTGGCGCGCATCATGGCCTGCACGCTGTTCTGTGCCCACTCGCTGCGAGGGACCTGCTTCACCTCTTTCGTGGTAATGCAGCCCAGCAGACCGTTGGAGTCATTGACCACGGGAAACATCTTGTAGTGGTACTTGTAAACGTAATTTTCCACCAGATCTTCAAGAGAGATTGCGGGCGACACCGTTATGGGGTGGGTGTTCATAAACTGGCGGATGGACTCGCCTTCCAGCATTCTCTGGATGATGAGCTGCTGATAGGAACCCTGGGCGACTGACCGCAGAAACATTCCAATCAGAAATAGCCACACAGCGCCGATAAAGTCTCCGATAAACAGCAGCCGGTACACGCCGTAGGCGATCAGCAATACTCCGAATCCGGACCCGATGGCGCTTGCAATGCGGGTGGCCTGCCAGATGTTGCCTTTCCACTGCCACAAGAGTGAACGCAGCACGCGTCCGCCATCCAGCGGAAACGCCGGAATCATATTGAACACGGCCAGGACCCAGTTGATCCAATATAGGTAGGTAAATACCGCCACGACGGGGACCGGCCATACGCCGCGCATCGTGGCAGCCAGAGCGTAGAAAATTCCGCCCACAATGACGCTGGTCACCGGCCCCGCGATGGCCATCTGGAATTCCGTCTTGGCGCTGGACGGCTCACGGTCCATCTCTGCAACCCCGCCAAAGATGAAGAGCGTGATGCCCTTCATGGGCAGACCGTTTCTCCGCGCCACCAGCGAGTGGGCGAATTCATGGACGACGATCGAGGCAAACAGCAGAACGGCGCCCGCGACTCCCATCAACCAGTATTCGCCCTGGGAAAGGCCTGGCTGGTCGTGAGGGAAAACCATCGTCGCCAGCGACCAGGTGATCAGCACGGCGATGATCAGCCAACTGGCGTCTACACGGACCGCAAAGCCAAACATTCTGAACAACGTGAAAGTTCGTCCGAACACGGCGTTGCTCCGTCACGGATAGCGTTTGGGTCTCGCTATACCCAGATTCCAATTCCAACCAACCGCTCACAAAGGGGCTTCGCGCTCTATGGATATGATAAGGCCGCGCCAAGTCCCCTCATCTGATTTTAAGCCTGCCGAACGCACGAAACAATTTAGAAACCCGCAGGAAACTGGCCCTGGCTGCGAGGAAAGATTGGACTTCGGGTGGCGCAGGCAACTGCAACGCTGGCTTTCCGGCGTCCTATCTGCGCGCCGCTCGATTGGGCTCGCGCTTGAAAGCCGAGCCCAGTCCCGCCTGTACGGATCAATCAAAACGTCAAGACGAGTTCGGCATCGCCGCTGTTCGGCCGCACAAGCGTTACTCGGACGGTTTCCCCTTCGCGCGCCAGGGCTGTAATCCGGGCAGCCGCGGCGCGCTGGGACTTAAGGCTTACGCCCCCGCTGTAGATCGTCAGCGTGGTGGGATAGTTTTGCACCAGAGAAACCCTGATTCGAAGCTGTTTTCTTGCGGAGTCCCAGAGTTCGTTGGCGATCTCCACTCCGCCCATGGTTATGTGCCGGTCAGTCCCGATCAGTTGAGGGTGGCCTGCATCGGGCCGGATGGAAACCACCTGGCAGTCATGCGGCGCAAGATCCACCGAGTATTCCCCGCGCACTTTGCCCAGGAACTTCTGTTTCCAGAAGTCAAACAGCAGATAATCACGGCCGGCTTCCAGCCCTGCTTTGGCAAAGTTGAGCGTGGTCTTCCGCGGCGCCGGCGGATTCAGATAGGACGGGACAGGCAGAAGTTGCAGGCCAGGCGCTTTCACAGACGCGATGGCCAGGCTCTGGTTCTGTTTTTCTGCATACTTGAGCTTGGAAGAAATCGCCAACTGCTCTCCATATTCGTGGCTGGTTCCAAGCAGCCGATCATCCCGGGTCAGGATTCTTAGAGCTCCGGCCTGCATCCCAACGGGCATTTCATCAGGTCCCTCGCCCCAGTTAAACAATCCCGCCACTGCCCAGGAACCGAACCTTCGCTTGACGTGCAGGATCCACACGGGCCGGTCGCTATCAAATGGATAGAGGTCCATGGGCGTGATATCGGCCACGGGCATGATCTTTCGAACCATGTCCCGGCGCTCGGGCGACAGCTTCGTCTCGTCATCGCCCAGCATCAGCACCTGGCCCGTGAGGCCCAAAATGGAGGTCCAGGTGCGTGCCTCCTCCCGCGTCAACGGCGGACGCACCACCAGCGCGTCCGGATCCCCATACCAGGCAATGCCGTGCGTGTAATAGCCGCGCCGTATGCCGGCAAGAGCTTCGCGCACGCCCCGGAATGATGGCGGCTCCCCATCGCCCACCACGTCGCCGGCCAACCGGCCCGCCTGCGCAATACCCATGGCTTCGGTGGGAAAGGCGGGGCCGCAGGCGGAGAAAAAAACTCCGGGCTTGGAGTCCATGGCATCGTGGATCACACCGAGCGCCTGTCGGAATGCCGTGTTCGCATCCATCGAGGGATCGTAAGCGCGGTCGCGGTTTTCGGCCCAAATATCGCGCGTGGCATTCTCGCCATCCAGCTTGAAGTAGTCGTACCCCCAATTGAGCGCGTGGTCGCGGTAGGTGTCATACAGATATTTTTTGAGGGCGGGATTTGAGAAGTCGGCGACATAGGTGCCAAACCATGTTCCCAGTTTTCCGCTGCCGCTGGCTTCGTGCAGAAACCAGTCGGGGTGTATTTCATAGAATTGCGCATCGGCGTTTCCAAAGGCCGAGAGCCAGAGCCCCGCATACAAACCTTGGGAATGAATCTGGTCGGCCAGCCATTTCATGCCGTGCGGAAACTTATCGTTCCAGGCGTTCCAGTCGCCGCCGATGGGCGATCCCTTTTCGCCGTCCCCTGCAGCCTGCCAGCCGGCATCCACCAGGCAGTACTTCAGGCCAAACGCCTTGAAATACTTTGCGACTGCCTGCGCGTTCTCCACGATGTCCTGCTCAGTCACTCGCGAAAAGTATTGGTACCAGGAAATCCAGCCCACGGGAACTTCCGGCCATTTTGATTTATCGAGCGGCGCATAGAACGGCAGCCGGCTGCCGAGAACGTGCTCCACCACCCTGAACCGGCAGTGAGGTGCTGCGCTGAGGGGGTCCGCAGCGGAAACCCGGAACCCGTTTGCCGCTACACTGAAGCCGGTCTTACGGGCAAGAATCTGGAGGGCCTGGTCGCGAAACCGATCATAAACACAATCGTTGAGAGTGCTGGTGGCAGGGCCGCTGGTCATCTGCTGAACGCCGTCGTCAGGGTCGCGAAGCCGCGCCTGGATGGGCTCACGCCCGCCGTCAATTTCCGCCGCAATTTCCGCCTGCGCCTCGCCTCCGGGCGGGAATCCGGAAAGGGATACGTCCAGCGCAGGCCCCTCGCCGCTGAGCACAATCTCGTAAGCTGCCGGCCCGTGCACCTTAAAAATCCACTGGTCTTTCTGCCGGGACCGCACAGGCCCCAGCGTGTTTCCGGGCGCTGTGGAGCTGAACTTGGGATTGCCTGCGGTCACTTCTATCCGCAGGCCGGTCACCCAGGTCGCTCCACCGTAGGCAAGAGCAATGGTGCGGCGGTCCCGCGCAAGAGTGGCTACCCAATGTGCAGATCCGGTAACTGTCGGTTTAGCGGGGGATGCAGTCGTCCTGGTCTGGCGGTGAGCCCTTTGGGATGCTTGAGGCAAGGCCTCGAGCAGAAGCCTTGCCCCCGCAAACATTCCTGATGCCAGCACAAAGGCTAAGAAAAAGATTCGTCTTGACCGGGTCATTCCGCTATTCGGCCCTTCCCCAAGTTCGCCCTGCGCCGCTTTCCGGCGGTGCCGCGCGTCCGGCGAGATTATACCCCCAGGGAAGAGCAGCTTATGAGATAATTCCTTTTCGCTTTGCAACCAGGTCCGAACCCCGGAAAAATTGACAGGTGTGTTCGTTGACTTTAGTAACCCTCTATTGTAGTTTCATCGCGGGGGTTATTCTTACTATTAATGGAGCCTGAGGCCAGCGTCGTCGAGGTGAACCTCGAAAGCAATCTTGCGAATGTCGAGAGGGCCGAAGAAGCGGCTCGAACTGTTGCTGCAAACATGGGCTTCGACGAAGAGGGCGAATTCCACGTCGAGATGGCCGTGCATGAAGCTGTCATCAACGCCATTCATCACGGCAACAAGGAAGACCCCAGCAAGCAAGTTCACATCAGGTTTCTGGTCTTTGAAGACCGGCTGGAAATTCATGTGCGGGACGAAGGACAGGGATTCGATCCCGCCAACGTCCCCGATCCTCTGGCCAGCGAGAATATTCTGAGCGATTCAGGAAGAGGAATCTTTCTGGTTCGCAAATTCATGGACGAATTCAGGGTTGAGAAATCGCCTGCCGGTGGAACAGACGTTATCATGGTAAAGCATCTGACTACGCGATTTCAGTCAAACCAAGGAGGAACAGGCCGTGAGCATGAAGGCAATAGTGCGTCAGGTTGATTCTGTAACTGTCGTAGATGTCAGCGGGAGGATTACGCTCGGCGAGGCGTGCAAGGAGCTGCGTGACGTCATCCGCGGAGAGCTTGGCAAGGGTCATAAGAGCCTTCTCTTGAACCTCGCCGACGTTACTTACATTGACAGTTCCGGAATTGGAGAATTGGTCAGCGCTTTTACGGCAGTTTCAAACCAGGGAGGTCAGTTGAAACTACTCAACCTGACCAAGAAAGTTCATGATTTATTGCAGATTACCAAACTCTACACTGTTTTTGATGTCCGCGATGACGAAGCGGACGCCATCGGCAGCTTCAAGTCGGCCTAGAAGGGCCGGCTTTCCGTCGAGTCCCTGCCCGGGATCAGATCATTTGACGCTTCGGAAAACATGACAACCGCGCGCCGCAACCAAGCCGGCTTTCCCAGCCGGTGCTTTTCGACAGGCGCATTCGCGAAGCGCGGCGTAGCGCCGAAGGATCCTGACGCATGACAAGCCCGCGCCGCGGCATGCAACCCATCATTCCTTGCATTGACGGCAGTTCGCGCCGATGAGGCCACTCGAGCCGCCAGCGTCGTTTGGGAAGACACCAACCTGCCCTACTCGCTGGCCCCCGGGAGTACGCGTATTCAAACCAATGGCGATATTGAATTCGATGAAGGCTTTCTTCCCGACTCCCCGTTCAAGTCCGTCGTACAGGAGGTGACACCTGAGGCGAAACACCAGCTTGTCTGGCAGCTCAGTGTGGACCACCAGCCGGGCTACCGCATTTTCCGGATTCCCAGCCTCTATCCCGGTGTGCAGTGGTAAGCCTTCGCGGCATGTAATGACAGGGGATCGGACGCGACCGCTTCTCTGTTTCGTGCGTGAAAGGCTAGCCGGCTGGGGCTCGGTTGGTGTCGTTATTGCAGTGTGGCTGTCGAGTCCATGTGAGCCGATCGTGATGATCGCGCGTCCTGTTTATTTTCCTCTGATAAGACTTTGACTGTCCTAAGGAAAATCTCGAAAAGATCCTTTACAATCAGCATCAACCCACCTTAGACTACGCCGTTCGGCAGTCTTGACTGTTCGCATCTTCCAACCTATGTCTATTCTGACCAAAAGGAGCAGATGCATTGATGAAGCTCAAGAGCAGGCTGTGCCTTGCTGCTTTGGTTATCGCACAGGCTGTCCTGGCGTTCGATTGTGGACAGACGGCACCTATCAGCTTGGATCCCCCCAGCCCTCAAGATATCTCCATCTCCGTGATGCCAAACAGCTCAGTTATAGTACCCGGGCAAAGGTTGCAGTTCTCCGCCCAAGTCACGGGTGTGAGCTCGGGGGATGTCGTGTGGGGTATCCTCAATCCCGCTTCTACCAAGGGCGCCATCGATGTGAACGGTTTATATACCGCCCCGGGTACGGCACCAGATACTTCTATCACCATCGTCGCGCAAATTGCCGGGCATCCCAACAAGACCGCCATGGCCACCGTTTGGTTCCAAGGGCCGGGCACGGTGTCAACCACCAGCAACCCACTCGTAGCCCGGTACTCGATCGTAGTGCCTGACGGTGGGAAGGTGAAAATCGAGTTTGGGCCGGACACTTCCTACGGCTTGAACACATGGTCGCAGGCTGCGCCTCCGGGGGGCGGTCCGGTGACTATTCTTGTGGCGGGGATGAGATCTTCCAGCCTCTACCACATGCGGGCCGACATTGAAATGCCTGACGGCACACAATTGCAGGACGTCGATCACGCGTTTCAGACCGGACCGCTACCGGCCGGCCGGATACCCCAGATCGCTGTACAGACCTCCGGTATTCTCGTTCCCAATTCCGGTGTCGAACTGCTGACTTTGTCGAATGTTCAAACGAAGGCGAATCCCCTGGAGGCGCTCGTCACTGATCTGCAAGGAAACGTGATCTGGTACTACGATCTCAACCCCACTGGTACTGACAGCCATTTTCCATATCCTATTAAGCTCATGTCCAACGGGCACATGCTGGTCAACGTATCCAATCCTGGACTGTTGCGCGAAATCGACCTTGCAGGAAACATCATTCGCGAGATGACTGTGCCGGAGTTGAACACTCGACTCGCCGCCGCAGGCTATAACTTGTCGTTGACCGAGTTCCATCACGACTTTGCCATGCTGCCCAACGGACATATCATCCTGCTTACATTCCACTACAAAAACTTCACCGATCTTCCAGGTTACCCCGGCGCCACCGCTGTGGTCGGAGACACGCTGGTTGACTTGGACCAGAACTGGAACCCCGTCTGGGTTTGGGACGCATTCGACCACCTCGATGTCAATCGACATCCTCGCGGTCTGCCTGACTGGACGCATGGAAATGCAGTGTTCTATTCAGCGGACGACGGCAATCTGCTCTATTCAAGCCGTCACCAGTCATGGATCATCAAAATTGACTACGAGGACGGCAAGGGGAACGGAGACGTCCTCTGGAAATTTGGGTACCAGGGAGACTTCACTCTGGATTCAGGAGCACCTGCGGCTTGGCAATATGGTCAGCACAACATCCAAATCTTGAGTGCCAATACCGCAGGTATCTTCACCCTGGGCGCCTTCGACAATGGATATATCCGTGTGCTTGACGACAGCGGTTCACTCTGCGGGACGACAGGCGAACCCGACTGCTACAGCAGAGTGCCTTTCTTTCAGGTGGATGAGGCGACCCGTACTGCGCACGTCATCTGGGAGGATTCCAATTTGCCGTTCTCGTCAGCATTGGGCAGTATCGAACTGCTCGCCAACGGAGACGTCGAGTTCGATGAAGGTTTTTTGTTCGCGAACCCCTTTAACTCCCACGTCAAGGAAGTAACACAGGAAGTAAATCCTCAAACCGTTTGGGAATTGGATGTGACCGGCCAGGCCGGGTACCGCATTTTCCGGATTCCCAGTCTCTATCCCGGTGTGCAATGGTAAGCCTTCGCGGGCATGGAATGACAGATACCGCGCGCGACCGCTTCTCGGTTTCGTGAACCTTGGCTGCCCTCCGCACGGTACGGCAAGCAGCGAGGCTTTGTGCGGTCTCCTGGCGGTGATAAGATGGTTGATCCCGCTGGAGGTAAGCGTTCATGGCCGATTTTGCATCCCTTTCCACACCGTCCATTCAGCCTCTCACAACATTACTCGAAGAGGAGCAGATGTTCCGGGGGGCTACGCGCGAGTTTGCCGAGAAGGAAATCGGCCCGCACGTCGAGACCATGGACCGCGAGGGTGTCTTCCGGCGCGAGTTAATCGACAAATTCTTCGAGCACGGCTTTATGGGCCTCAGTATTCCCCAAGCCTACGGAGGCAGTGGCGGATCATTCTTCATGGCCGCCCTTGCCATCGAAGAGTTCTCTCGTGTAGACGCTTCCGCCGGCGTGGTGATTGACGTTCAGAACACGCTGGTCTCGAACGCCATTCTCCGCTGGGGCACGAACGACCAGAAGAAGCAGTTTCTTCCTCGCCTTGCCAGCGACACGGTGGGCGCCTATGCCCTTTCAGAAGCCGGCTCGGGCAGCGATGCTTTTGCTCTTGAGACTCGCGCCACCGAAGATGGCGATCACTATGTCCTGAGCGGCCGGAAGCTCTGGATCACCAATGCCGGCGAGGCCGGCCTGTTCATCATCTTCGCCACCCTCAATCGCGAGCTCGGCTACAAAGGAATCACGGCCTTTCTGGTGGACCGCTCGACGCCGGGCCTCACGGTGGGCAGGAAGGAAGACAAGCTGGGCATTCGCGCATCATCCACTTGCGAACTGCTGCTGGAAGACTGCTGCGTGCCCAGGCAGAACGTTCTGGGCCAGCCCGGTAACGGTTACAAGGTGGCCATTGAAACCCTCAACGAAGGCCGCATCGGCATTGCCGCGCAGATGGTGGGCGTGGCGCAGGGAGCATTTGACCACGCAATCGCTTATGCGCGGCAGCGCGAGCAGTTCGGCAGGCCCATCAGCGATTTCCAGGCCATCCAGTTCCAGTTGGCGCGGCTCGCCACGCGCATCGAGGCCGCCCGCCTGCTGGCCTACAACTCTGCACGGCTGCAGGATGCCGGCAAGCCCTTCCTCAAGGAAGCCGCAATGGCTAAATACTTCTGCTCTGAAGTGGCGGAGCGCGTGGCTTCAGAAGCCATCGAAATCTACGGCGGCTACGGCTTCACCAAAGGTTATCCTGCCGAAAAATACCTGCGCGATTCCAAGATAGGAAAAATCTACGAAGGCACATCCTTCATGCAGCTCCAGACCATTGCCAAGTCTCTGCTGGGGGGGTAGCCGGCATTCTCAGCCGTTCGGCAACATACTTCATCGCCAGATGGAGGGCCGCCGGCCGCGAATCTAGGATTTCTCGAGTCTTCTTAGAATCGTGCGGACGGCTTCAGCGTTGGAAGCTTTAGGGGCCAGCTTCAGGTAGGTCTGGTATTCGCGGCGCGCGTCCGCGTTGTTGCCGGCCATTTGGAGATTCAGCGCTAATTCATAATGCGCCTGGGCGTCGTGGGGCGTCAGCTTCACCGCTTGCTGGCACTGCTCAACCGCGGCTGTGTAATTCTTCGTTGCATTCAGCGCGTCAGCCAGCACCAGATGTACCGGGGCGTCTGACGGGTTGTCTCGCAGGTATTGTTCGTAGTCCCCGATGGCCTCATCCAGTAGTCCTGCCTGCCGAAGAGCGCTGGCAAGCGCCAGGCGCGCATCGCTGTAGTTCGCATTGTCACGCAGGGATTCCTTGAGCTCTCTGATGCCTTCATCCTGCTTGCTCTGCCCAAGCAATGCCAGCCCCAGCGCGCAGTGCGCCTGCGCGGAGTTGGGAGTGACTTTCAGGACGGCCTGGGCCTCCTCCGCCGCTCCCGCAAAGTCTCCTGACTGCTGCAAAAGGTCTGCCAATTCCAGGTGCGCCTGCGGAGCATCGGGCCTACCCTTGATCGCCAGTCGCAATGCCTCCGCCGCTCCCTTGGTGTCGCCCAGTTGTAGCAACGCGGAGCCCAGCTTGCCAGCAAGTTCCGGGTCAGAGGGTTTCATCGCCAGCGCCTGCCGGTAGACCTTGGCCGCCGACTGGTAATCCTTCTTCGCTACCAGCGCGTCCGCGAGCTTCAGTTCGTATTCCGCTGAGGTCGGGTCCAGCTTCACGGCCTCTTCGATAACGTCCACCGCGCCTTGCGGGTCTCCATTCGCTTCCAGCACTCGGGCGAGCCGCATCCGCAGATCCAGATCATTCGGCACCATGCGAAGCGCGTCGCGATAGGTCGGGACGGCCAACTGGTAATTCTTCTGGACAGCGAGCACGTCACCCAGAGCTTCCAGCGCCTCGGCATAGTCGGGGCGCAACTGGACGGCTTTCTGCAACGCGGCTTGCTCCTCACTCGCCTTTCCTGCGGCTTTCAACGCCATGGCCAGCCGGTACTGGATTTCTGCGCTCTTGGCATCCAGTTGGGCGGCAACCTGGTACTCGCCCAGGGCCTCGTTCAACTTCTTCGCGGACATGTAGGCGTTGGCCAGGTTGAGATGCGCCACGGGATCTTTGGGCCGCTGTCTGACAGCCTGCTCATAATCCAGAATAAAGCGCGGGATATCGCCCTGGGCGTCAAGGGATTCTGCAAGATTCTGGCGGTAGCTAGCCGTCTCCGGAGAAAGCTCCTGCGCTTTCTTCAACTCTTCAACCGCCCCGGCCAGGTCTCCTGTCTTCCGCAGCACCAGCCCGAGCTTCTCGCGCAGTTCGGAATCGTCCGGCTTCAATCGCAGGGCTTCCCGATACTGACTGACGGCGGCCTGGTGGTTTCCCACTGAGAGATATGTGGCGGCGAGTTCCACGTGGGCTGGCATGTTGTCGGGGTCCTGCTGGATCACCTGCTTGAATTCTTTTTCTGCGTCCGCAAAATCTCCGGAATCGCGGAAGGCAAGAGCAAGGTTAGAACGGTAGACGGCCTGGTCCGGGCGCAGCGAAACGGCCTGCCGGTATTCGTAAATCGCGGGGATCACGTTGCCGGTGGCCTCCAGCGCGGCGCCAAGGCTGTAATGGAGATGGGCGTCGTCGGGCTTCAGTTCGATGGCAGCCTGCCACTCCTTGATGCTGTCGGCATACTTTCTCTGCAGCGTCAACGCATCCGCCAGCCCGGCATGGATGTCGGCCTCCTTCGGGTCCAGCTTCTCTGCCTGCTGATAGGCCTCCACCGCCTGGCTGATCTTGCCGCTCTGAAGCAGTGCAGATGCCATAGCGGCCCGGATTTCGCCGTTTTTCGGGTCCGCGGCCATGGCCCGCTGAAATTCCTGCATGGCCTCCGCGTATTTTCCGGTGGACACCAGGACGCGCCCCACGCTGGCCATGGCATCGGCGTCCTTCGGGTGACGTGAGAGTTCCGCGTGATATTCTTCAAGCGCCTGCGGAAGCTTCCCAATGCTCTCATACAGCGCTCCCAGTGCGCGATGAATTCCTTCCATCTGCGGGTTGATCTCGAGCGCGCGCTGATATTCTCGGATCGCGTTGCCCACGTCCTGCTGGGCGGCCAGCGCGTTCCCCAGGCCGTAGTGCGCAGGCGCAGAATTGGGCGCAAGACTCAAAGCCTTGCTGTAGGCTTTTTCAGCCTCCTTCCACTTCTGCTGTTTTGCGAACTGATTGCCCTGCTTCAGAAAATCGCTGGCATTCCCGCTACTCGTCTGGGCGCCGGCCAGGGAGCAAGCCATCACCCCTGCGGCAAGCAAGAGCCATACCTTTGCCACGAGAACTCGACCGGCCATGTCCCGACGCCTCTTTTAATAGAATACACCCGCGCGTAAACAAAAGTGCCAGCAGGCTCGCCGCCCGATTTGATTTTATGTTAGGCTTAGGCTCTGCTCCGTGCGGATGCTCAAATGTCAATCGAAAACCAAGAAGACTTTGCTGGCCTGCGGGAAGTTGGGCGGATCGTTCACCTCGCGCTTGTTGCGATGAGGGGCATGGTGCGACCGGGCGTCAGCACTCAGGAAATTGCCGCCGTTGGCGGTCAGGTAATGCGGAGCAACGGGGCGCGCTCAGCCCCCACCCTTGTCTACGGCTTCCCGGGCGATGTCCTCATCAGCCTCAACGACGAGGCGGTCCACGGAATACCTTCGGCAAGGAAAGTTCAGCCCGGTGATCTCGTCAAACTTGATGTGACCTTTGAGAAGAACGGATACATGGCCGATGCCGCCATCACCGTGCCGGTAGAACCCGTTTCAGAACCGGCGAGGCGCCTGGCTCTCTGCGCTGAGAGCGCATTTCACAAGGCCATGCAGTTTGCGCGCGCCGACTGCCCCGTCTATGAGATAGGCCGGGCGATTGAGCACGAGGTTCGCGCCAGCGGATTTTGCGTAATTAGGGAGCTTAGCGGCCACGGCATCGGGCGCACAATTCACGAGCCGCCCCGCGTGCCCAATTTCGATGATGCAACCGCCACCCAGCGCCTGCGCGCCGGCCAGGTGATCACCGTCGAGCCGATTGTCACAATGGGTGCCGGTGTGGCCGAGGACGCAGGAGATGGCTGGACGATGAAGACCGCCGATGGATGCCTCTCCGCCCACTACGAGCACACACTCGTGATTACCCAGGCGGAGCCCATTTTGCTGACTGCGGCGTGATTCGCTCCCCGAAGGAAACAGACCTGTAGCAGTTAATGGCTTGCTTCCGGAGCGGGCTGACCCTGATCTGCCGGGCCTGACCCGGGATGGCCCGCCGGCATGGATTCCATCGCGCCGCCATGGCCGCCCATTCCCTGGCCGCCCGCAGGAGTGCTGGATACCACTTCCCAGCGCCGGTCTTCCAGCTTGAGTTGATATCGAACCTCAACTGAGCTGTTCTGGTCCGCCTTGGATACGAATTTTGCCAGCGCGTCGGCCGTGTCGTCCTTAAACTGGACGCTTTCAATCTGCGTGTTGAAGTTCGTCATCGACAGGTGCGGATTGCCTTTCAGGTGCGCCTCGATGGCTCCCCTTATGGCATCATTCGATTTCAACCCACCTGCCATGCTGCACGCAGACAACATCAACGTTCCCGCAATTAAGACGACTGAAAATTTATGCAATGCTTTTTCTCCTTGAAACCAATAAAGCTACAACAACTGGCGGAGTATTGTCAAAGAGCGCACGACGATGGGTAGCGCGCATGGCTTGTTCACCTGGCGGGCATTTCGCCCGTCGCGCGAGTTGTGCGATCATGCCATTGATGCACATCCATCGGCTGTGATTCAATGAAGAGCGCCCAGGGGCGCCAAAAACGGGACGAGCACCTGATTCCTGGCTACGGCATAACGCCCAGGGAGTATGTTCGCGTGACTCGATTTAAGGAGTTAAAGCGGATCGAACTGGCAATTAAGAATAGGGAAAAAAGCGGGTGGCGCACACGTCGCGCCTTTGCGATGTGTGCGCCCGACATGCGCCACCATACCGTGACGCGCCGTTGACTCGAGGTTCCAAATTGTACATACCGGAATTTAATCGTCTCAAAGACTCTGCAACGGCCCTCGCCTTTATGCAGGCGAACCCTTTTGCGATTGTGGTTTCCGCAGCAGGCGGCTCGCCGTTCGCAACACACGTCCCCGTGCTTGCCACTGACGCGGCAGGCGGAATCCGGCTGCGCGGGCACGTGGCCCGGGCGAACCCGCACTGGAAATTCCTCGAGCAGGAGCGGGAGACGCTCGTGATCTTCCACGGGCCGCACGCCTATATCTCTCCCAGCCTGTACGGCTCGCGCGAAAGCGTTCCCACGTGGAATTATGCCGCCGTCCACGCCTACGGGCGCGCGCGCGTACTTGAAGAACCCGAACCGCTGACGGAAATTCTGCTTGAAACCATCGCAATCTTCGAGCAGGCATATCTCGACCAGTGGCGCGGCCTGAATGAAAATTATCGAGCCAAAATGCTCAGCAACATCGTGGGTTTTGAAATCCCCGTCGAGCGCCTGGAGGCGAAATTCAAGCTCAGCCAAAACCGCCCCAAAGCCGATCAGTCCCGCGTGATCCAGTCGCTTGAATCAAGCTCCGACTCCGCCATCTCCGGCGTGGCAAGGTTGATGAAAGAGCAGAGTCTTGGCAAGTAGTGCAGGTCCTTGCAGCCTGCGGCTTTTGCTTCTCCGTTCCCGCGACCGGTGTTCATTCCGGCAAAGGCGGGCGCTCGGGCCGTTGCAACCCGCAGGTTGTTTCCCTGTTTCGACATTCGGTGTTGATCGCGGCAGATTCGGCAGCCGGCGCTTGAGGCGCTTCCGCCCTCCGCTACGCCGTCTGGAAGCGCGGCACGAATTCTTCCGTGATGAAATCCTCGATGGAGGTTGGCGTGCTATTCCGCTTCGTGCGCGATTCGAGCGCCACCATATACCCGCTGTTCAACGCTTCCGCCATTTCGAGCAGCAGGCTCACCATGCTGTCGGACATGCCCAACTGTGCCATCGCGGGCCGGAGCTGGCTGGGCGGAAGCTGCGCATAGCTGAGACCAGGCTTCTCCACCGCCTTTCCCACAATTGAAGCAACCTCGCCATAGCTCACGTCTCGCTCGCCCAAAAGTTCATGCGGCAATTTTCCGGTGAAGTCCGGTTTCAGCAGCAGTTCCGCAGCGGCCGCTCCGATATCGCGCGTCGCGATCATCGGCAGGGGCAGGTCCGCCCGGATGGGCCCGGCCATCATTCCAAAATTTCGTGTGATGGCCACCTGCGGCAGAAGATTCTCCATAAAATATCCCGCGCGCAGATACACGGCATCGAGTCCGCCCACTTCGTTCAGCCTCTCTTCCAGGCGATGAAGCCCGGCGACCGGCCCGGTGTTTTGCGGCTTATCCGCGCCAACGCTGCTCAGCACCACCGCCTTTGGAACCTTGGCCCCGGCAATCGCTGACGCCAGCGCGTCCGAAACCTTCGCCTGCAACGATGGCACATCGGGTGCGGAGATGCTGGGC
The DNA here is from genome assembly GCA_036278995.1 of Terriglobia bacterium. Taxonomy (GTDB): domain Bacteria; phylum Acidobacteriota; class Terriglobia; order UBA7540; family UBA7540; genus SCRD01. The sequence continues at coordinate 53,209 of DASUJZ010000045.1, forward strand.
GGCACCATCGCGTAGACGGCGGACGCTCCTTCAAAGGCCTTGGTAAGTGCGGCTGCGTCTGTAACGTCCGCCGTATAGGCTTTAGCGCCCAGGCTCGTTAATCGCTCCAGGTGGCTGGCGTTCCTTCCAATTGCTCGCACGCCGGCTCCGGCTGCCAGCAGCCTTTCAGCAGCGGCACTTCCCGTGTTTCCGCTCGCCCCTACAATCGCAATCATCTATCAGACCTCCTCGATGGCATTTCTTTTTAGATGTCCCGGTCTCGCTGAGGATTCGCGAATAAACAGGAGTGGCTTCGCGACTGGCATCGCGTTCAGCAGTTAGTTGTGAGTTATGCTCGCGATTGGGTCTTCGCGATTGAGCCGGCATCACCCGGCTTCAGTCGCAGGCCGTGGAAGCTCCGGCACAGGTGATCTGTTCCAGATGCTGAATCTTGATTGGCTTCTCACCAGAAGCAGGATCGCGAAGCACATAAACTTCGATTGCTGCCCGGCGGTACGTCGTCCTGCCGGTTTTGTTGCTCTGTGTCAGCGTGCCGGGAATCCTGAGGCGGAGGACGCCTTCGCTCTCGCTCAGAACGGTAGCGTCGCGTTTGGCGACGAAGCTGGAAGTAAATGTCGGCGCCCCTCTCTTGTCCAGAAAGCCTTGCATGTGCTGCACAAAATCTTTCCAGCCCTCGGGCGTGAAGTTATCGCGGGCGCGGTTGAATCCGGCAGCATCGCCTTGCTGGAAGTTCAGGGCTGCAATCGCCGCTCTTTGGCCAAGATCCACAGCCGCGGCCTGGTCTGATGCAGTCTGCGCAGAACTTTGCCCCATAGCAGGAAAGCTGACAAGAATTGCAACAACCGCAACGGTTAGACTCGCTCGCACTGATCACCTCACTACCCACTGTTCCAGGCTTGGCCGAAATTTCCCTTTCTTTTCTTCACCAGCCGCCAGCATACCCCTGACCGCTTGCCAGTGGCAATGGCCGGTTGCGCCCGCAGATAACGAAGCCGCCTTGATACGATAGCGCCTGGCGTCCCGCAAGGTGGGATCGCGCGTTTTGCGTTATGTGCGACAGGCGAGTACCGCATCGCCGGGCCTCACCGCGAATCGTCCTTCCCGCCGAACCAAGCCTTCATCTGACGCATTCTCAACACAAGGAAACCAAAATACGCGCGCGCGTCGCGGTTCCTGAGATCTGCGTGGCTGCCTGGTTGGTGCTTTTACGTCGCTCCTGGCGTGTGGTGTTGTAGCGTCGCGCAGTTGCGCCACGCAAAAAGTTGCGCGTCGGGCGAAAAACTTTTGCAGGTGGGCAGTGGAGAACTCAAGTCCCGCCGGGCCGTTCTCCACCAGAACGGACTTGGGGGCTTGCCTGAAGTGTGCAAGAAATTTCATTCTTTCCGACTTCAGTAAGAACAGATCCTGAATCGCCGCACATCGAGCTCCACATCTCGTGAATGGGCCTTTCACTCGAGCACAGTATCGCTTAGAGAGTCTGGCGTATCGCGCAAACGGGAACCGGGATCCAACTTGATCCCGAATTACCGCAAAATTTATTGACTAATAGGTTACTAGGTGAAATGCTTTGCAAACCACTGCGCCCCATACCTGCTCCGCGGACCGAAATCATAGCGAGTCTGGAACTCATCATGCTCGGCAGTATCAGCGGGGGCGCGAAGCGCTAATCACCAGGCTCTGCTGTCACCGATTGCGGACACACGCGGGATTCAACAGTCAAAACGAGTAGACAGGTCCGTAAACAGGAAGGCATATACTAGTCTTAAAGTGGGCAGGGATTAGTCGTGTTTGGCACTCAGCCAGGAAATAGCTGCACGGGTCGCACTGTCATTCAAAGTCCTGGAGCATTGGTCAGCGTGAGGGCCGGTCGCATCCGTGGGATGGTGGCTGGTGAGCTGGGCGCCGAACTGCTCGAGTTTGCGCTTGTTGTTCCTTTGCTGCTATCGGTTCTCGTCGGCATCTTCTGGGTGGGCCGCGCATACAACGTCTATCAAACCGTAACACGGGCGGCCCGTGAGGGCGCGCGTTATGCGGTGTTGCCAAGTTCATTTGCGGCGGGTAATGCTTACGCTGACGCCCTGACCGCTTCATGCGAATCAAACACAAACGCCTTCAACAATTATGTTGCGCCAGCCTTGAGAGCCAGCAATCTTGACCCCGCCAAAGTGCAGAATTACTGCCAGCAGACCGCGTGGCTGGAAAACACCTACCCGCAGCAGTGCGGCGTGATCATCAGATTCACCTACCCGGTGCAGATGCGGATTCCATTCACAACCCTGAACGCAACAACGTTTAACATCCCAACTCAGGCTCAAATGCGGCTCGAGAACCAGCCGACGGGAGATACCTGTCCATGATGAAATTGCCGTCTCAAACCGGAAAAAGCTTTTACTCGCCGCCGTTTCGGCGGGTGGCCTCGCCGGTCGGCAAGAGAACGCAACTCATTCAGGCGGCCGCCTCGACGGAAGGAGCGCAGCTTCTGGAATTTGCTCTGGCCCTGCCCTTCCTGCTGGTCTTCCTGGTGGGAATCATCGATTTTGCCGGCGCTTATCTTCTGAAGCAGAAGGAGGCTAATGCGGCGCGCGAAGGCGCCCGCATCGCGGTCTCCACTAACGTCACCGACATCACTTGCACGAGCACAACCCCGTGCTCCATCCAGGCGGCTGCCCAGGCCGTGGCCAATTACATGACCAACGCGGGTGTAGATTCCTCCTGCATTTCTCCGAGTTCGCTCACCTACACGCCCTACATGACGTATAGCTACACTTGCACGAACGGGATCAGCCTAAAGATCTATCGCGAGTATGGCTATACCTATACGCCCTCGGGAGGATCACCCATCGCCATTTTCGGAACAAAGGTAACCGTGACCTACCCCTACACCTGGTCTTTTAACAAGATCATCGGGCTGCTCATTCCAGGCGCCAATCTCGCCTTGCCGTCAAGACTGACCGAGAGCGCCGTCATGAAAAATCTGGGTACGGGCTGAGGAGATGTTATGTGGAAACGGATCAAAAGGAGCCAGTCTTTTCACGACGAGGCAGGTTCGGTGCTGCTGATCATAGCGGCGGCAATGGTGGTGATGCTCGCCGTTTCAGCCTTGGCCATCGATGTGGCCAATTTATATCTGGCTCGAAATCAGGCGCAGCGGGCAGCGGATTCGGCGGCTTTGGGCGGCGCTTATGCCTTCCTCCAATCTGGCTGCTTAACGGGCGGGTGCACCTCGGGAGGACCGCAGGAGACCTTAGGCCGGCAGTATGCCGAGTCATCGGGCGATCAGAACTACATCGCCGGACAGCTTGCCAGCATTCAGGACGGAGATATAAGCTTTAGCTACCCCAATCCTCAGGAACCTCAGATCACTGTCGACGTCGGGCGTACCGTACCGACCTTCTTCGCAAAGATTTTTGGTGTTCAGACTGCGAACGTGAGCGTCACCGCAACTGCCGAGGCGTACTCGCCGGGAGGCGCTGGCCCAGGCGGTTCAGGGATTGGCGCGACTTGCATTAAGCCCTTCCTGGTACCCGATTGCGACCCCAATCACGAAACCAGCCCCGACAATCCTAACTGCTCAGGTCAGGGGTATTTTTTTGACCCCAGCACTGGCGATGTTCTTAATCCTCAGCTTTATACGCAGGGTGGAATCAAGGGCATGCCCTGGCAGCTCCATACCAAGAGTGGGCCCAGCCAGTGGTACCTGGTGGGCTTTGGCGACGCTCCGCCATCGAGCGGTTCCGCGCTGAGGAACCACATCATTGAGTGTACGCCCGGGTATTTTTCCTGTAACACAACACTGGTGACTGCCAATGGCAACAACGTAGGACCCATCGACCAGGGGGTCGACGGTCTGATCAACGCCCTCGGTGACGGGATGAACCAGGGCCAGGACACGATTGACACCAGCCAGTTAATGAACGGTGTTTTCCCTGTCACAGGAGGAAGCAACAACCCGAATCCCCTCCTCCCAGGGGCGACAATTCTGGATTACACGGGGAGTTCTTCTGTTGTCACGGTACCTGTCTATTCTGGGGTGCCGCTGACTCCCGGAGGGAGCACGGTCGGCATCGATGGATATCTGCAGGTATTTATCCAGGACGCAAACCACCAAGGCACAGACGACATCGTTGACATGATTATTCTAAACGCCTTTCCATGTGGCGGAGCGTCTGGCGGTGGCGGCGGTGCCGCGGGAGGGGGATCTGGCGGCGCGGCAGGGTCGCCGGTTCCCATCCGGCTGATTCGAACGGATTGATGGGAGTGCCGTATCCTGCAAATAGTGTGGATTTAGTTCGCACACGCGGCTGAGTTCGCCTCGCACGCGCCACCGGGATGCATGGAGTACACGTTCGGATCAGAGACGGAGTTCAAAGCTGATCGAGACCGAACCTGCCACGATATTTTGAGCCCGTGATGGATCGGTCGAACGGATACGAAGGTGTCGCCCAGGAGTTTTTGGCCCGCCGCGGTAGTGGCCGTTTTATGGGCATCGGTGTGAATGAGGTACGACAGTGGGCCCGAACGCTCCCGAGCGGAGCCGCGGTAATCGACTTGGGCTGCGGCCCTGGTTTTCCCATCACCGAGGCCTTGGCGGCCGAAGGGCTTAACGTTTGTGGCGTTGATGCGGCGCCATCGTTCGTCGAGGCATTCCGGCGCAATCTTCCAAACCTCCCCGTGGCCTGCGAAGCCGTCCAGGACTCCAGGTTTTTTGATCGCACTTTCGACGCTGTCCTGGCATGGGGGCTCATCTTCCTGCTCAGTCCCGAAGATCAGCGGCGCCTGATCCAAAGAATCGCTAAGATACTTCTGCCCGGCGGCCGCCTGCTGTTTACCTCCCCTGCAGAGCTCCTCGTCTGGAGAGATGCGATGACGGGTCTCGAGTCACGCTCCCTTGGCGCCGAAGAGTACCGCAGACAGCTCTCAGCAGTGGGCCTCGCAATTATCAGTGAGTATGAAGATGAAGGCCAAAACCACTATTACAATGCTGTCAAACGCCAGCATTAGTCATCCTGACCGCGGCTGCCGCAGACGTTCACTTTAAAATCCTCCTTTAGGGCCTCCACTAACTACTGCCTCTCTGCCTTCCGCTTACTGCCTTCTGCTTTCCGCCCTCTGCCTTCCGCCTTATTGGTGGGCCCGCACGCGGCGGGGTAAGCGGCTCCGAATCGGCTGGCCCACCCCGCCGACCTGCAGTTTTTCTCTTTTCACTAACCACTGACCACTAACCACTGCCTCCCTGCCTTCTGCCTTCCGCTTAGCGCCTCATCAGGGTTTGTGCTGCTCTGCCTGCTGGATGAACGCTGCCACGTTGTCGTGCAGTTCTTTCAGCGACGACTGGCGGGCATACACCATGTGGCCTGATTGATAGTGCTTGATCTCGATGTTCTTCTCCAGGCTGACCGGCATGGCCAGATGGCGCATCTCGTAGACGCCTTCATAATAAGGCGTGGCCAGATCGAAGTAGCCGGAGTTCAGCATCACCTTGAGCCTGGGATTGTACTTCATGGCCTGCGCGAGGTCCGGCATCACATTTGCCGACTGCTGGGCCGGCTGTTCTTCGCCGGGAGGCTGGTGCAAAAAGTTCCAGGATTTCCATAACTCGATTTCAGGCTTGTATTTTTCGCCCTCTCCAAACTTCAACTCTTTGCGCACATAGTCGTTGAAGGCGGCCACGTAAGCGGCGCTGATGGCCGCCGACTGCGGATCGTACTCGGCCTCTTTGCTCAGCGGGTCATACGTGGGACCGGAGAATCGAGTGTCGAGCCGCCCCGTGGTCAGGTCCTGGTCATCCTGAAGCGCTTTTTCAAACTCTCCGCCGTTGATGCGCAAGTCGGCCTTCTCGATGTAGGCCACTGGCAGGCCGGTGTACCGGTGCAGCTTCTCGGCGATGGCACGCCGCTGCTCCGCCGGCAGCTCCGACCCCTGTTCGAGCGCCTCCGCATAGTCGGTCATCGCGAAATGCTCCACCTCCGCAAGCAGCGACTGCAATTCCGCCGGAGGGTTTGGGATCTTGTGGTGATACCACGCCGTGGCGGCGTAGGTGGGCAGCGCCAGCTCGTACGGCAAATCGATGCCGGGGTTCGTCTGCGGATCGTCGGCGCTGAGATCAAAGTTGAGAATCTGCGACAGCAGGATCACACCGTTCAGGTCGATGTCGTGATCGGTTTCCAGCAGGTTGGCCAGCACGGCTGATCGCGTGGTGCCGTAGCTTTCGCCAAATAAATATTTCGGCGAATTCCACCGCCCGTACTTCGAGAGGAATTGCACGATGAAGTCGGCAAACGCGTAGGCATCCTGATCGACGCCATAGAAAGCCTTCTTCGCGTCCCTGCCCTGGATGCGGCCGAAGCCGGTGCCCGGCGCGTCAACAAACACCAGGTCGCTCACATCCAGCAGGCTGTAATCGTTGTTCACCACGCGATAGGGCGCGGGCGGCGTGTGCGAATTATCCGCCGTCAGCACCCGCCGCGGCCCGAAAGCTCCCATGTGCAGCCACACGGTCGAAGAACCCGGCCCGCCGTTGTAGACAAAGGTTACGGGGCGCGCCGTCTCCTTCTCGCCGGTTTTAAAGTACGCCACGTAAAACATGCTGGCTTCCGGCGGCTGACCCCCGCCCGGCCCACCATCTGGGTCCGCATCGTCATCGGCATCGTCATCCGGCTTTTTTGGGTGCACCACCAGCGTGCCCGCGTAGGCGTCGTAATTGATCACCTGTCCGCCCACCGTCACCGCGCCCTTGCTCTGCTGCTCTTCCGGTTTGAAGGGCTCGTTTTTCGCAGCCTCGGGTTTGGCAGCTTGCTCAATTTTCTCCTGCGCACCCGCCACAGACGCGAGCGCCACAACAACGAATGCAATCGCAGCAATCCTCAGGATGAAAGTTCTCAAATGAATTCTCCCACGAATGAGATCACGAGCAGTCGTCCGCCCGGACAAAGAGGTCAATCTATCATGAATTTAGCTTCGGCGTCTGACAGGGTTCCGCCTGCTGCCCGTCACTGATCACTGCTCTTTTGCGCCTCGAATCGGGATTGGAAATCAAACCGTGGCGGGGGAACATCCAGGAGAGGCCCGCTCGAGCGGGATCGTGACCAGCGCCAAAAGGTCAGCGCCTTCTACAATGGGAGTGCGGACTTGAGAGCTGCCGCCGATGTAGCGCCAGCGTCCTCGTTGGCGTTTGCCCTCAGGGCTGAAGCTGATGTTGCCCGGCGCTGCCATCAGGCTGCACCGAGGCGTCAAGTTGCAGACTGCTTGGTTCCTAGCGGGAGATCAGTGCTGGAACCACATCCAGTGCGCGGCTGAGCGGGCCGTGCCCCGGCATACCCACCATAATCCACATCGCCGCCGTCACCGCCGCTGCAAACCCAGCCAGAACCACCCTGGCGTTGTGCCGCCTGGCGGTCCAGTCCGCGTGATGTCCATCTCATGATCATCCTTGCTATAAACTGTCGTCAGTTCGCACGATTTTCCAGTGGTATCGCCATCCTCCCGCTTCTCCGCCTTCACCTGGAATTTTTCAGGCGCTGGTAAGTTTAGAATCCAGGACTGTAGCAGGTGGTCCGGCCTTCTGCCGCGGCAGGGTAATGCCACCGTATGGAGCAATAAAAAACGCGGACGCCCGAGAGTTGTTTTGCAACCCCGAGCGCCCGCGGGACCCTGATCACCAGATCGCGGTCACAATCGTCTTGAAGGTGCCGCTCAAGAGCGCCCATCCCGGCATGTGCGGGCCCAGCACAAATACCGTCGCTACGATTGCAACTGCGGCACAAAACGTGCCCAGCTTTCGGCGTCGCGCGCTCCATTCCTTCTGAACATCCGGCTCGTCATCTTTCTTGCCGTAAATCATCAGCAGCTCGCCTGATTTTTCCACTCGTATCGCCATCGTCCCCCTCCCCGTCTTGCTTTCATCCCTGGCGATTTTCAGCCAAGCCCGCCTCCCCAGGCAGGACAACCTCAACTTCAACTCTCACGTACGTAATAGTACGTGCCCGTCCACTGAAACGGAATCAGGCATGCGACGGAAAATTGCTCTGGAGACACCCGAATTTTTCTAAGGTGATTTCCCTAACTCTAGCAGCGTTCGTAGCGCCGGGCTTCCAGCCGGAAGGCTTTGGCTTGTGTATCGCCCACGGTTCTGGCCCGGCATCTGGTTATATACATGCCTCCTGGGGTGGCGGCTCGGGTTCACGCGATGAGCAGAACAACTACGCTTTCGGGAGTGATTTTGGCGGGGCCTTTGATATAAGGCGTGCGCGGCGGTTATAGCTCGGCCATGTTGCCCGCATCATTGGCGTATTCTTTCCGGCACCAGGCGAGCAGCTTATCTGGCGGGAATTCAGCGAAATTCTTTTTTTCTTCAAAAGGAAAAGCCGCGGTGAAGGCCCTGCTCAGGGCGAGGGCCGCCTCCGTGCGTTCGTGCCGGTTGGGCGCCGAGTTCACCTGCTCCTGCGCGTCGAGGTAGTTTCCGATAGCGTACCACGAATAGCCGAACTCCACCTTTTCCATCAGCGCGGCGTCCCAGGCAGCCTTAAATTCCTCCATCCCAATCGTCAGCGAGTCCTTAAACGGCCAGCGGAACTCGTGTTTGCGTGTGATGCTTTTCGCGAGCTCGACGCATTCAGCAAATGCCGCGCGCCTCAGGACCGCGTAACCACCGACGGCGCTCATGTCCGCTGTTTTCCTCTCGGCAGCCGGGGAGCAGAGCTGCCCCGTCTAGCGGTCCTGCATTGCGGGATTTGGCTTTTTCTGCGCTCCGGCTACACGTTCGACTTTCGGTTGGGGCTGGATGAAAAAGACAGCCCCGGAAGGCCCTTCAGCGTCTCCAGGGAGACCATAAACACCACCACGCACACCAGGTCCAGCCAGAAGAACACTCCGCGGGGCAGCACCACGGGCACCAGCGGGTTGAAGAGCACGGCAATCGCAACAAATCCGGCTGCCCAGAACTTCCTGGAAGATGCCGCCGCCTGCGTCGCAACCGCCAGAGCGCCCACGCTGACCAGCACATCGATCAGCAGCTCCAAACCGGGCGGGAGCGTCCACATCGCCGCTGCCAGCAGCGAAATCGCAGAAGCCAGTTTCATCGACACTGTTGTCATACCTGTACCTCATCTCTTCCGGCGCGGTTACTCAAAGGGCGGTCGGAGATGCCGCCCTCGACAAATCCTAAGCCCTGAACCACTGCGGGATCAGGCTTGCTGCGAAGGGTCGAGCGGGTAACGTTGTAGGTCTTGGCGTCCCTTCAATGACTTACACTGGGGATCTTCTGCGTGTCGGGCTGAATCTGCGCTGATGAGCTTCCGTTTGTTGTCTGGTCGATCGATCGATCCCCACCGGCACCGCCCTCCCAGGGACGGAAAAATCCGGTTTCGCCTCAAAAACCTCCGGTTTTCAAAGCCGTGGAAGAATCTTTCCTTCGATTGTGCGACTGAACCCGCCACACTTACCGCCTCCAGACGCATGGGAAAACCTCCCTGCACGCAACCTGATTGCCGCCTAACAGCGCGGTTGCATCTCAACTCTTCTGGAGACCGATTGTATGGAAATTCTGCCGCCCCCCATTCTGTGTCAGCGCTCCGCCCCTGTCAACATAATTTTCAAAATCGCCTGTTCCTTTGGAGTGCGGCAGCGAAGCTGCCGTCTTTTCTTCGCCTGGCGATATCCGGCACCGCGCTGCGGTTTCCGCCTGCCGCCTTCTATGAAATCTCAGATTTTTAATCTGAGATCGCTCGGAAAGTCGTGCTCCGCCCCTACTCTGGAATCTGGAATTTTGAATCTTGAACCGCTGCCTGCTGTTCT
>DASUJZ010000046.1:0-8192 GCA_036278995.1 Terriglobia bacterium
CGCTCCATTACCAGCTTGGCAAGCTACTACTGCGCAGCAATCATCCCGACCTGGCAGCTCAGGAAACCGAAAAAGCCGTCAGCCTCGATCCCAATCTGGCTGAAGCCTATTACCAGCTCGTCCAGGCTTACAACCGACTCGGAGATAAAGAGAAGTCCGCCCGCGCCGCCGCCGCCTTCGCCAAACTCAAGGCGCAGCCGATTAGCGACAAAGACGAGTTCTACGACAGCGTAAAAAAAGACCTGGGTCTGCCCTGACCCGCCCCGCAAATCACGCAGCCCTCTCCCAGGGGGAGAGGGTGCCGGAGGGACGACGGCGGGTGAGGGGTCACGTCATTTGCGTAACTCGTAATTCGTAATTGGCGGGTCGCTCTCGTAATTCATAATTGAATTTTGATCTGAAATTTCCAATCTCAAATTTGAAACCCGCAGCCCGTAATTCGTCATTCGTAACCCTCAATCCCGCCCCTAACCACTGTCCACTATCCACTGCCTCGCAAGGTGGGGTCCAACCTTCAGAGTAATTCCGGCTTGATTCCATTTCCTCTCGGCGAGAGAATCGAATCACACAGCCGATCTTCGCTTGTGAATCCTGGGGGTGTGGTTGCGTAAGCAACCGAAAGGAGCACACGGATGCCTACCTACATCTCTCTCTGCAATTGGACTAAGCAAGGGATCGAGAAAGTCAAAGAGAGTCCCGCCCGGCTTGACGCCGCAAGAAAAGCCTTTCAGGCCGCGGGGGCGGACCTCAAGCAGTTCTATCTCACCATGGGCCGATACGATTTTGTGATCCTCAGCGAGGCGCCAGACGAAACGACAGCCGCCAAGGCGGCGCTTGCCGTGGGGAAAGCAGGGAATGCCCGTACGGAGACGTTTCGTGCTTTCACAGAAGATGAATATCGCAGACTTCTGGGCAGCCTGTAGAGCGGCATGCCGCGCCGCGCCTCACCGGCCGCTCTTCATCGGCAACTTAATGAGGATCGCATAGTAGAGTGACGGACTTCCGTAGCGCCGGCATCTTGCCGGCCCTGAAAATCGCCGCCGGTACGGCGGCGCTAGCGCGGTGTTCATTGCCCGCGACTCGTGCGTTTTTCGTAGCGGCGGGTTTACCCCGCCACCAGCTTGGAATGCACCAACGTGAAATCGCCTCCCTGGTGCTACAATTTCCGCCATGTCAGCACCTAATTTCATCCGTAAACCCAACCGACTTCCGCGCGCCTCCTATCTCGGGCAGCAGTGGTACTTCATTACACTTTGCAGCGGAAGCGACGGAGCGACCTTTTCCCATTGCGCTCTTGTGGAACTCCTGCTTGACGTCCTGCGGGAACAGTGCCACGCGTGCTCATTCGACCTGTACGCCTACTGCTTCATGCCAGACCATGTGCACCTTGAGTTGTCTGGACAATCTGATGACTCGGACGCCATTAGGCTTCTTCACGACTTCAAGGGTACTGCGACGGCGCGGGCTCGGGGCCTTGGCGTTCGGAAACTTTGGGAGAGAGGATTCTACGACCACATTCTCAGGGAGAACGATGATCACAACGCAGTAGCATGGTACATCTTCAACAACCCTGTCAGGAAAGGCCTTGTGCAGGACGCGCGCGATTGGCCGTACTCTGGTTCGTGGTCGATGGACTGGAAAAAGGCCATGGCCCCAATCAACCCCTACGTGCCACCCTGGAAGTAGCGGCGCGTGTACGTGTACCCCGCCATCGACGAAAATGCGGCGAGCTAAACTCGCCGCTCCATCACATGTTTGCAATCTGAAATCCCCGCGCGAGCGCAGCGGCGGTGTTCTCACCGCCGGAATTTGCCCTTCTGCCTTGTGCTTTTGTAGCGGCGGCTTTATGCCGCCATCCGGGTGCAAAATGGCGAGGTAAACTCGCCGCTACATCTTGAACCTGGAATCTGGAATCTCCAATCCCGCATGGTGGCCTGGTGAGTTATGCTGAGGCTACTTCAGTTCGTTCAGGGCCGTTCAAAAGTGGAGAGCAAACGAGATGCTCTGAATAAGGGGAGCCGCCACCCCTCCTGCGCCATAACGCGTAATTCTTAATTTGTAGTTCCCTCTTTTTTTATCCTTCCTAATTTCCGTTCCCTGCCCCTCACTAATCACTGATCACCATTCACCGCTTCCTTCATCCTTCACACTTCAGAATTCGTATTTTCCTTGGCCACTAATCACTGACCACTGCTCTTTTCAATTGCCTCCCGGCTCCCCACGTGGTATAAAGCCGTCGAAATCTGCAAGACGCACGGCAAGAACAAAATTGCAACGCCCTGGCAATCGATCGTTGCCGGCTTTTCGGCTTCCGATTATGATTGTCCGTTACACACTTACCTGAGGGCATCGCGAAAATCATGTCCGTGATCGAAGGAAAAGCCGTGCTCGCCGCCCTGCGCGAATTCGCCGGTGCAGTAACAGCGAAGATGACCTCCCTCACTGCGGGGGAGCCGGAAGACCAATTGCGGGCTCCGTTTGAAGCGTTCATGCACGATCTCGGCGTGGCGGTGGCACGGGACATCCTATGCACGGGCGAAACCAGGCTCCCCGGCCGGCTTGGCAAGCCTGACTACGCCGTGCACGCCTCGGGGGCATTGGTCGGCTATGCCGAGCTCAAGGCCCCGGGGTTGGGGGCGAATCCTAAGCGCTACACCGGCCACAACGCCAATCAGTGGAAGCGCTTTTCCGCGATCCCTAATCTGCTCTATTGCGATGGCAACGATTGGGCCCTGTACCGCAACGGAGAGCTTGCCGGCCACATTGCACGATTGTCCGGAAGCGTCGAGACCGATGGAAGAGAGGCTGTGGCTCCCGGCGATGCTGGACCTTTGTTCGGGCTGCTGACGGACTTCCTATCTTGGCAACCTCTCATCCCCACCACGAGCAAGGGCGAGATTGACTTAAAGCGCCTGGCAGAATTGCTCGCCCCGCTTTGCCGCATGCTGCGCCAGGACGTGACGGACGCCCTGCGCGACCCGCGATCGCCCCTGGTAGAACTCGCCCGGGACTGGCGGCAGTTGCTTTTCCCCGATGCCAGCGATGAGCAGTTTGCAGACGCCTACGCCCAGACCGTTACCTTCGCCTTGCTGTTGGGCCGAAGCGAGGGGGCCGCCCCCCTTACGTTAGGGAGCGCCGAAGGTGCGTTGGCTGCGGACCACACCCTGCTTTCCCGCGCGCTCCAGGTCTTGACTGATCCGAATGCCCTGGCGGAAATTTCAGCCTCCGTGAATCTTCTGGTTCGCATCGTCGGCGCAGTCCCACCAGCCGCTCTGAAAGGCCCGAAAGAGCCTTGGCTTTATTTCTACGAGGACTTCCTGGCCGCCTACGACCCCAAGTTGCGTAAAGACGTAGGCGCATACTACACGCCAGTCGAGGTCGTCCGCGCCCAAGTTCGATTAATTGACGACCTCCTTACGAACCGCTTGGGAAAAGAGCTTGGCTTCGCGGACCCGGGCGTCGTCACGCTCGATCCGGGCGTCGGGACAGGGACGTACCTGCTCGGCGTCATCCAGCAAGCGTTGGCGAAAGTTGAGGCGCAGCAAGGCCCCGGGGCAGTTCCCGGCCGGGCCACGGCGCTGGCCCGGAACATCTACGGTTTTGAGATCATGGTCGGTCCTTTTGCCGTCTCCGAACTGCGTGTCAGCCGGGCCCTCGAAAGCAAAGGCGCGCACTTGCCGGCGGATGGCACTCACATATATCTGACCGACACCTTGGAAAGGCCTGACACCCCGCCGCCAAGGCTTCCACTCTTCCTGAGGCCAATTGCCGATCAGCACGCGAGAGCTTTGAAGGTCAAGGCCAAGGTGCCCGTCATTGTCTGCCTTGGAAACCCGCCCTACGATCGGCACGAAGCCGCCGCTGAAAGCAACAAAGCCCGGACGGGAGGATGGGTACGGTGGGCCGAGGATGGCAAGGGTACCGGGGCGATCCTCAAGGATTTTCTTGATCCCGCTATCGCCGCGGGTCACGGCGTCCACATCAAGAATCTTTACAACCTTTACGTGTACTTCTGGCGCTGGGCGCTTTGGAAGGTTCTGGAGCAGAATTCGTCGCCGGGGCCGGGGATCGTCAGCTACATCAGCGCATCGAGCTATCTGGGTGGCGAGGCTTTCTGTGGAATGCGGGAGCACATGCGCCACCTGTGCGACGAAATCTGGATACTGGACCTCGGCGGCGAGGGCCGAGGTACCCGCAGGAGCGAAAATGTCTTCGCCATTCAGACGCCTGTCGCTATCGCCGTAGCCGTCCGTTACGGCAAGGTCAATAAGGATAAGGCCGCGAAGGTCTGGTATGCGCGAATCGAGGGAACGCGTGACGAGAAGTTGACCGCGCTGGAACACATTTCATCCTTGGCGGCAATAGACTGGGAAGATTGTCCGGACGATTGGCTGGCGCCGTTCGAGCCAGCAGGAAAGGGGCACTATTTCGACTGGCCACTGCTAACAGATTTATTCCCATGGCAGCATTCGGGAGCACAGTTCAAACGCACTTGGCCTATCTCGGCGGATCCCAGCAATCTGAAAGCACGATGGCATGCGCTGCTGACAGCAAAAGACAGAGCGAGAGCCTTTAAGGAGACACGGGACCGGAAAATAGGCTCGAAATACCCGCCTCTCATAGATGCCGGCGCGGCGGCGGTGTGCGCATATGTGGATTTGGGCGTCGCCTGCATGTACGGATGCCGACCTATCGAAAAGGTGCCCGCCAAATCGCCCGCCCCGCGAATTGCGCGGTACGCTTACAGGTCCTTCGACCGCCGTTGGGTGCTCGCCGATAATAGGTTGGGCGACTTTCTCCGCCCCGTGTTATGGACAGCTCATAGCGAGCGGCAGGTTTACCTGACAACCATCTTCTCTCAGCCACTGGGCGCAGGTCCGGCTCTGACAGCGTGCGCCGCAATCCCAGACCTGGACCATTTCCGAGGGTCGTACGGTGCGAAGGCGGCGATGCCCCTGTATCGTGACGCCGGATGCAAGGAGCCCAACATTCGCCCCGGGCTGCTGGACGCAATTGCCAAGGCTTACGGTCGAACAGTAACGCCGGAAGATTTTCTGGCGTACGTTTACGGCCTTCTGGCACATCCTGCCTTCACGAAACGATATGCAGAAGACCTTGGCAGCCGCGACGTTCGCGTGCCGATCACCAGGGACGCCGCGCTATTTCAGGAGATTGGCAGCGTAGGGGCCAGGCTGCTCTGGCTGCACACATACGCAGAGCGGTACGTTCCCAATGGGCACCGTCGAGGTCAGGTTCCGGAAGGCAGCGCTCGCTGCACGAGGGCAGTGCCAGGAGATAAGGATAGCTATCCCGCGTCCTACGGCTACAACGACGCGACAAAAACTCTTTCTGTCGGTGCGGGCGCGTTTGCACCGGTTACCCCGGAAGTGTACAATTTCGAGGTGTCGGGCCTGAAGGTGGTTCAGTCATGGCTGGGTTACCGGATGAGAAACCCGAAAGGCAAGAAATCTTCCCCACTGGACGAAATTCATCCGGAGAAATGGACCAGCGAATTTACCACGGAGCTATTGGAGCTACTATGGATTCTGGAAGCCACAATCGCCGAGTATCCTCACCAGTCGAAACTCTTGACGGCCGTGACGGTGGGAGCCAAGATTCGACTCTAGACTCGGCAAACGGGAACACGCAGGATGAGTCGCCCTGCTTCACAGAGAGCGAACTGAACAGTGAGCTCCCTCCGATTCCGGCTTGGATGCGGAAACCGCCATCGCAATCACATCCGGGGTTGTTCCACGACGACGGAGATCGGTAAGGGTTGGTCGAGCCCGCGCCCTCGGTGATCGCCGGGCAGAAGCAGGCAACCGCGGGCCGTAAATCCAAAAGGAAAAAGCGGGTAGCCACGGTCAATGACTTGTTGACCGTGGGTTCCTCCTGAGGGAAAAGCCCACGGGCAGGAGGACGCTGGCCGTGGCTACCGCAACCGAGCTCTGCAGGAGCGGCAGAATTTGGCCCACGGCGCAAGCGCTTGAAAGGCAGTGGTTGGTGATTAGTAATGGGTGGTGAGTTGTAGGGGAGGGCTCCGCCCTCCCGCATTCTTGTCGCGGCGGGTTGATCCGGCCACAGCCAGAAAAATCAAAGCCCTCTCCGAGGGGAGAGGACCCGGACGGATTCGTCCGCAAAGTGAAAGATGCGGCGAGGATGTTGCGGGGCAAGCGCCCAGAAAACGAGTGACCCCTCACCCGTCTCGCCAGGCCGCGCCACCCTCTCCCCTTGGAGAGGGCGTAAATTCCCCGGGGTGCTGCAACTGCCCGCTCACCCGAGCGGGTAGCAACCCTCAATAATTTTTTGACCGTGGGTTCTTCCTGGGGCAAATGCCCACGGACAGGAGTGCGCTGTCCGTGGCTACCGTCGACCAAGCTCCGGAGGAGCGGCAGAATTTAGCCCGGCGGAAGCGCTGAGAAGACAGTGATCAGTGGTTAGCGGTCAGTGGTTGGTGGTTAGTGATTGGTGATGAGTTGTCGGAGAGGGCTTCGCCCCTCCCGCATTCTTTTTGCAGCGTGTTTATCCTGCCGCCAGTAAGCGATTATCCGCCTTTTCAATCACCCCATTGCAAATCGCTGAATCATTCAATGCTCGCGCTCCACACCCCAACCCACAACGCGGGCGCCTCACCCGACGCTGAGGGGTTCTCTTATGCCCCTTCTCCGGCACCGATCAGCGCGCCAGGGCAGCGCGATGGACACCCGGGCCAATCGTTGCCGCGGTAGCGTCCGAGGACCGTGCCGACAGCGACCAGCAGCCGAAACACGACGGCCTGGACCAGCCGCGGCATAACCAGAACGGCCTGCGTGCGACGATGGCGCAATGCCACATGGGCCAGGTAAAAAAGCGGAGGCTGGCCTGCCGGACCTGCGTTCATGACTTCGAACACGGCCTGGAGATACCGGTCCAGGTCCACCACGGGCCGGGCATAGCCGTGGAACTCCAGCAGTTCGTCACCTTCATTCCACCAGCGATGGGCCAGACCGCGCGGGATTGAAGTGGACTCTCCGGCGCCGACGGTCACGCGGCGCCCACTGATCACCGCGGAGAGGGTGCCGGATTTGACATGGCCCTCCTCATTCTCCGCGAGATGGACATGCATCGGCGGCCCCTCCGCGTGCGCAGGGAGCAGCCCGTTCAGCTCCAGCCAGACTTCATCGCCCCGCTTCACGCGCCGAAGGGCCAACCGTTCGCCCGTGTGCCGGTTCTCCAAATGGATGGTCTCGCCGCTGTCGTCACCCAATCTTCCCTCCCCGCCACTCACCGATTGCCGCTGAGCTTCCGCGAACGCATGAGCCTTTCCGCCGAATCAGCGGACCCAAACCCAGGCTGCGTCATGCTCTGGGACGACGTCCGCGTATTCTAACATTAACGGCCAGTGACAGCTGTGCCTGGGGACAAAGATCCCGAATCCAGACTACCAGGCGCTGATGCTTTCTCTGCTTCGCTTGGCGGAGGACGGGCAGGAGCATCGCAACCAAGCTCCGGAGGAGCCAGTAGCCACGATCAATGATTTCTTGACCGTGGGTTCTTCCTCGGGTAAAAGCCCACGGGCAGGAGCGCGCTGTCCGTGGCTACCGTCTATCAAGCTCCGGAGGAGTGGCAGAATTTAGCCCACGGCGCAAGCGCTTGAGAGGCAGTGGTTGGTGATTAGTAATAGGTGGTGAGTTGTAGGGGAGGGCTTCGCCCTCCCGCATTCTTGTCGCTGCGCGTTGATCCGGCCACAGCCAAAAAAATCAAAGCCCTCTCCGAGGGGAGAGACATCTGAGTTATTTGGATCGAGGATTTTTTAGGCATGGTTCAACTCCGGGCCTCCGGAATGGCGGCCGTCAGCCAGAGTGGAGATCGGCGCCCCAACCTGATGAAAAAGGATGCGGCGAAGGATGCGTACCTCGAAAGCTTGGGCGTGCGTTGTTCCGCGGCCGCCGAATGGGCTGGTGACGGAGGACCCGGACGGATTCGTCCGGAAAGTGAAAGATGCGGCGAGGACGTTGCGGGACAAGCACCCAGAAAACGAGTGCCCCCTCACCCGTCGCGCCAGGCCGCGACACCCTTATAGTTGTAAGCCGGGTGCCGAAGGCAACCGGAACCTCATCAATGGAAAAGGCGCCATGTTGGAGTCTGGACAGAAGATCTCCAAAGCGATAAAAAGGCGGAAGGAGGAAACGCCTCGCACGGCTACGAACCGG
>DASUJZ010000047.1:0-51789 GCA_036278995.1 Terriglobia bacterium
CGGCAATCCGGCAGGCGTCGAGCGATTGGGCATCGCACTGGAGCCGGAAGCTGATTATGAGCGGCGGCCCGACGGTAGTGGCGGCTGCGAGGATCCTCGTATCACGTATGTGGAACCGTTGCAACGCTACATGATGACATACACGGCATTTTCGCCCCAAGGCCCACGGATCGCCCTGGCCCTCTCGAAGGACCTCTTCCGCTGGGAGCGCCTGGGAGTCGCGACCTTTGGTCCGTATCAAGGCATCGAATTCGACAACGTGGATGACAAAGACGCCAGCCTCTTTCCCATCGCCATTCCTAATCCATCCGGGCACGCGGAACTGGCCATCCTCCACCGGCCGCTTTTCCCCGGCACTCGACCTGAGGAGACCGCCTGCCACCCCGCCTCCCGTGAGGTGGATCTTGATCGGGAAAGCATCTGGATTTCGTACTGCCCGGTGGCTTCGGAGAGCTGTGAACCCTATCACCTCGGCCAGTTTGCCTCACATCATCGGCTGGCGACTCCGGTGTCGTCCTGGGAGCGGCTCAAAATCGGCGGCGGCACCCCACCCATCCTGACCCGACACGGTTGGCTGATCATTTACCACGGCGTGAGCGAATTGGCGAAGCCGAGCAACAACCGGCACCCGCTGTGCTATTCGGCTGGAGTGATGATGCTTTCGAAGGAGCATCCTCAGGTGATCCACTATCGTTCAGTGAAGCCGGTGTTGACGCCGGTGCTGCCGCAAGAACGCTGCGGGACCATCGCCGACGTCGTGTTCCCCACCGGCATTGACCGGCGCGACGATCTTGGCTTACCGGCCCGCTTCGACGTCTATTATGGGATGGCCGACAAGAGGATTGGTGTGGCACGCCTTGACGTGCCGGATTCCCTGCCGCCGGAAGGAGTCGCTGACCCGCCGGGGGCAAAGGTGTGACGCAGATGAGTCCGGAAATTCGATAGCGTCAGCTCTCCGATTTTCCAAGGCCCCTCTGGACCGAAACTGGGTGGAGGTAACAAGCAAAGGAGGGTAGTCATCGTGAAACCGAATACAGATAAGCCCGAGTCTCCTGAATCAAAGCCGGGAACCAAGTCCGAATCCAAGCCCGATGCGAAGGACGATTTGAAATCTCTCCCCATGCCGGAACTCCAGAAGAAGCTGGAGTCATCGCCGGACGGCCTCACCCAAGCCGAAGCTCAGAAACGACTGGCACAATACGGCCCCAACGAGATCGAAGAAAAGAAAACCAACTGTTTCCTAAAGTTCCTTACCTATTTTTGGGGCCCTATCCCGTGGATGATCGAAGGGGCGGTGATTCTGTCAGGTGTGGTCCAGCACTGGCTGGATTTTTTCATCATCCTTTTTCTGCTCGTTTCGAACGCCGTGGTGGGGTTCTGGGAAGAACACCAGGCGGGCAACGCCATCGCCGCGCTGAAGGCCAAGCTGGCGATCAAGGCCAAGGCGAAACGCGACGGGAAGTGGACCGAACCGAAGGCATCGGAACTGGTTCCGGGGGACGTCATCCGCGTGCGCCTGGGTGACATTGTGCCGGCGGATGCGCGCCTATTGGAGGGCGATTCGGTGGAGGTGGATCAGTCGGCGTTGACCGGCGAATCCTTGCCCGTCACGCGCAAAGCTGGCGAGGCGGTGTTCTCAGGTTCGATCATCCGCCAGGGCGAAACCGACGCCATGGTTTACGCCACGGGTACGAAGACCTATTTTGGGAAGACTGCGCAACTGGTGCAGGAAGCTCATACCGTCAGTCATTTCCAGCGTTCGGTGCTGAAGATTGGCGACTACCTGATCATTCTAGCGTCGGCCCTGGTGGCGGTGATTGTTACCGTCGCGCTCTTCCGTCATGACCCGCTCATCGATACGTTGGAATTCGCCCTGGTGCTTCTGGTAGCCGCGATCCCCGTGGCGATGCCCACGGTGCTGTCCGTGACCATGGCCGTGGGCGCACGTCTGCTGGCGAAAAAAGAAGTGATTGTGACGCGGTTGTCGGCCATCGAGGAACTGGCGGGTGTGGACATCCTGTGCTCGGACAAGACGGGTACCCTGACCCAAAACAAGCTGACGTTGGGCGATCCCTTCACCGTGAACAGCATCCCTGGCGACCAGGTCATTCTCTGGGCTGCACTCGCTTCGCGCGCGGAAGATAAGGACACCATTGATCTGGCGGTAATTGGTGGGGTGAAGGACGATAAAGCTCTGAAGAGCTGTCAGGTACTTCATTTCAAGCCCTTCGACCCAGTGCACAAGCGCACGGAAGCCACCGTCAAAGGCGCGGACGGGAAACAGTTTTTTGTGGCCAAGGGAGCGCCGCAGGTGATTCTGGCGATGGCCACCAACGCTGGCGAGGTGAAGACAGCGGTGGAGAAAGCCGTCAACGAATTTGCAGGACGCGGCTTCCGTTCCCTGGGCGTTGCCCGTGCAGATGAGGAAGGCAAGTGGCAGTTTGTGGGCGTGCTGCCCTTGTTCGATCCGCCGCGCGAGCAGGCCAAAGCCACCATCGCCAGCGCCCTGCAGATGGGCGTGAAGATCAAGATGGTTACGGGCGATCAATTGGCCATCGCTCGGGAGACTTCCCGGCAACTCGGGCTGGGTACGGAGATCCTTGACGCCAGCTCTTTGGGCGACGAGAAGCAACAGGACACAGACCAGTCGGCCAAGGCCATCGAAAAGGCCGACGGTTTTGCCCAGGTCTTCCCCGAACATAAATTCCACATCGTCAAGGTTCTGCAAAAACTCGGCCACTTCGTCGGTATGACGGGCGACGGGGTAAACGACGCCCCGGCGCTGAAGCAAGCCGACTGCGGCATCGCCGTTTCGGGCGCGACGGACGCGGCGCGCGCGGCGGCGTCCATTGTCCTGCTGGCCTCCGGCCTGTCGGTGATTATCGACGCCATCAAGGAGAGCCGGAGAATTGTCCAGCGAATGAACAGTTATGCGATCTACCGCATCGCCGAAACACTGCGCGTGCTGCTGTTCATGGTGCTGGCGATCCTGATTTTTAACTTCTATCCGGTGACCGCCGTGATGATCGTGATGCTAGCGGTACTCAACGACGGCGCCATCCTGTCCATCGCCTATGACAACGTTCATTACAAGGATAAGCCCGAGGCTTGGAATATGCACCTGGTGCTGGGAGTCGCCACGGTGCTGGGCGTCGTCGGCCCCATCGCCGCGTTTGGCCTGTTTTACCTTGGCGACAGCGTCTTTCACCTGGGCCATCCGCAACTCCAAACGCTGATGTATCTGATGCTTTCCGTGGCGGGACATATGACGATTTTCCTGACGCGCACCCGCGGCCCGTTCTGGTCCATACGTCCCGCGCGGATTTTATGGGTGGCTGTGCTCGGCACACAAACACTGGCGACACTGATTGCGGTTTATGGGCTGTTTATGACACCCCTTGGCTGGGGCTGGGCAGCGTTCGTTTGGGGCTACGCTCTGGTTTGGGCCCTCGTGAGTGATCGTGTGAAACTCCTCGGGTATCGGATTTTTGACCCGACGAAGCCTCCCTTGTTGGCCAAAAAGCCGTTCGATCTTACCCCACAGATCGCTACCCGGGCTTATGAACTCTACGAGCAGCACGGCCGCAGCGATGGCCAAGCAGATCAAGACTGGCTTAAGGCGGAACGCGAAGTCAAGGCCGAGCCCAAAGCCTGAAGCGAAATCCGAACCGAAGCCTGAAGCCAAGGCCGAACCGAAGCCTGATGCCGAAGCCGAGACACCGTCCGATTTGACGCCGGGGATCGTCAAACGAGTCCATGAACTCTACGAGGAGCTAGGGCGCGAGGACGTTCGAGAAGTTCAGGACTGGGAAAAGGCGCAGCGGGAGACTCGGAAAGATAAACCCAATAAATAGACAGACGCGAATAATGCGGCTGACATGGCCGGAGGGATGTAAATGAAAATCGATTCCAAGGATTTCCGTGTGCGGCCCAGAGAGAAGGTCAAACTCAGCGAGTGGCCGACGATTGTGAAGCCCTTTTGCAAGTCGAAGAAGCGGTAATCAGAAGCTCCTGGGAGAACACGTGGAGCAGTTGAGTTCGCTGCAACACCTTCACTACGCGTCCAACCGCTACGCGCTGCTTCTGATTTTTCAGGGGATGGACGCTGGCGGTAAGGACGGCGCCATTCGCCATGTCATGTCCGGGGTTAATCCCCAAGGCTGTGAGGTATTCAGTTTCAAACAGCCAGGCGCGGAAGAACTGGAGCATGATTTTCTCTGGCGCACCACGTGCCGGCTTCCCGAACGCGGGCGGATTGGCATCTTCAATCGTTCCTATTACGAGGAAGTGCTGGTCGTTCGGGTGCACCCGGAGATTCTCCGCAGCCAGGGGCTTCCGAAGGAGTTGCTCGACGAGAAGACCATTTGGAAGGAGCGGTATCGTTCCATCGTGGACCTGGAAAGCCACCTTTATCGTAACGGAACGCGGACCGTCAAAATATTCCTCCACCTGTCGAAGGCCGAGCAACGGAAGCGCTTCCTCGAGCGAATTGATGAGCCGGATAAAAACTGGAAATTCAGCCTCGCGGATATTCACGAAAGGAAACACTGGAAGCAATACGTGAAAGCTTATGAGGCTTGCCTCGGCGCGACGAGCACCCAGCACGCCCCCTGGTATGTTGTTCCCGCCGATGATAAGGAGAATGCCCGGCTGATTGTTTCACAGATTGTGCTGGATGCGCTCAATGACTTTAAGATGGCATATCCCAAGACCACCGCAAAACGCCGGCGGGAATTGAAATCGATCCGCAAGCGGCTGGCGAAATAACGTTTGAATCATGGCCTCTTTTCTGACGAACGCTCCGAAGGTGGACTCGAAACACTCGCACTACGTGGAGGATTACCCCATGGTTCCGCAATCGCCCCTTAAGGTCGCCCTGCCGCCTGCGAGATCCCTGCGTTCGTCCAGTGAAGGCGCGGTAGCCGAACCCCTGGTTGGTGACTAACGCTCCGAGCACATACTCACGCAGCCGGCAGCCTCTCCAGGCTTGCCGTCTGTAACATGGCTGAATCGCCGAATACGATCGAGAAATCGAGCGACAGTTAGGCAAGCTTGAGAGCCGTTTGCAGCCTTGCCAGAAAGCTCTGTTTCGACCGAGGGACAGTCACAAGCCCCGGCGCAATGAGCCTCGTTTCCGGACCCACCTGTATCGAGCCTTCGGCATCGACCTCACTGAAGGGCCGGGCGTGAGCAACTTAACCGCCCATGTCTTCTTGACCGAAGTCGGCCGGATCTTTGCAAGTTCCGGAACGGTCCGGCACTTGCCTTCTGGTTGGGCTTCTGTCCAGACAATCAGATTAATGGCGGGCGACTCCTGTCCGCGAAAACCCGCAAGGTCATTAATCGCCTCGCCGTGGCTCTCCGCAAGGCCGCCCAGTCTTTGCATCCTAGCCAGTCCCGTCCGGGGCAGTATTTTCGTTGCCTGCGAACCCGTCTCGGCGCTCCGGCAACTATCACAGCCACGATCCACAAGCTCGCCGGGGTTCTCTACCACATCACCACGACACGCCAACCATACGACGAAAGCATCTTCGCAGGCTTCGAAGCACGGGCCCGCGACCGGCAGTTCGTTCGATTGAAGAAGCAAGCTGCGGCCTCTGGATTCCAGTTGATGCCCGCAGGACGTGTTCCTTAGGAGGCTGACAAAGGCAGCCTGGATCATGAATTTCCAGCACTCTGTGCGGTAATTGCTGTGTAACCCCTATTTCCATAGGGTTGGGTCACCGCCATCAGATCGGAAAAGACGATGGGACTGGGAGCCGAAGCGCCAAGTTGTAAAAGGAAAGCGGAAGCACGCTCAAAATACTCGTCCGGACAGTAGATAGTTTCCAGGATGCGGCGATAGCCGTCGAGCAACTCCTACATGTCCATTTTGGGGATGAAGTTCAAGTCTGCGAGGGCCTTGTTACCCAGGCTTTCCTTTTCCTGATGAGCCGACTTTTCGTCTTCAGACAGCGCACAACTGGGTGTTGGGTAGCGTATCACTCAGCAGTCGGCCATGGAGAGCGAGATTGGCAAAGTGAAGAAGGCTAGAGGGAGGATTGATCGTGCGACACGGTCGACTGCTGACCGACAGCCAGTGCGGGAAAATCCGGACCTTGTTTCCCTGGGCACCAATGTAACAGCGTGGTGGAGCACTTTTTTAGATTCTGTGCAGCGTCGGTTGCTGTTGCCGAACTTTTTGAAGGACGTGGCGTCCAGCGCCATGGAATGGCAAACGCGGGTTGAGCAAAAGGCTGGATTGAAGGGGCAGATTCAACGAGAGTTGGACGGCAGCGGGAAGCCTAACAAAAGGTCTGAACGAGACGCGCGGACGGTCAATACACTCTAGCCGAAGGGTTAAATATGCAATCCTGAGGGGAGCCCCGCAATTCTTGTTGTCTCCTAGTCTATCGGTGGCGAAGCGATTGACCTGCATTGCTCGGGCCGAGCGCGCGGCCTACTGTCCTGCGTGATTTTTCTGCAGTTCCACTTTCAAGTTCCGTTACTAACGGGGACTCATCAGGGATATTTCATCCTCCAGTTGAAAAATCAGACGGGACAGCGTCACAATATGATTGCTTCGGCCGGGCTCGTTCCAAATTGCGGGCATCAAGCCCTTGTGGGAAACGCCGGCGGCAATCTCATCGGGAAGCGCTTTATGGCACAGAAACCAACTGCATCCGTTCTCCCGGAAACTTTTCTCGGAAGGCTCCAGAAGGGAAAATCCGTTCACGAATTCCGCAACCGGCAAGGCATTTTTTCGCAAGGGGAAGTGGCGGACTCGGTTTTTTACCTGCAAAAAGGCAAAGTCAAATTGACGGTTGTCTCCAAGCGCGGCAAGGAAGCCGTGATCGGCATGGTTGAACCCGGCCAGTTCTTCGGCGAAAGCAGCCTGGTGGCGGGGCATCCTCTGCGGATGGCGAGCGCCACCTCTATAGGACGTTCAACCATCCTCCGCTTTGAAAAGTCGGCGGTCGTGCGGCTGCTTCACGAGGACTCTGAATTTGCGGACTGCTTCGTCGCCTACACGCTGGCCCGGACCGTACGGGTGGAAGAAGATCTGGTGGACCAGCTTTTCAATTCCACGGAGAAGAGGCTCGCCCGGGTTCTCCTGCTTCTCGCCAACTTCGGCCAGGATGGCAAACCCCAGACGGTCATTCCCAAGATCAGCCAGGAAACTCTGGCGCAAATGGTGGGCGCCAGCCGGCCGCGGGTAAGTTCCTTCCTCAACAAGTTCAGGAAGCTGGGATTCATTGAATACAACGGCGGCCTGCGGGTCAAGAGTTCCCTCCTCCGAATGGCCCTGCGCGACTGATTGCGCCCGTTTCACCGCGCCCCCTCCATCGCTCTATTTTCCCCAACTGTTCCACACAGAACAGCTTCTTATTGCTGATGTGGCAGCGTAGGAATAGATCTCTAAGGCAGCGTCTGCCAACGGGACGGGGATTCCGCAGTCATTGAAGCCTGTTTGATTTGCCGGCGGCAAACCGCTCGAAATCCTGATTCTGCCCCTGGCAGGGCCCGGCGAAGAATGGCTTTTGGGGTGGTCGCCCGCTTGAATCGACAGGAGGAAATTAAGATGCTGAAGTCAACCGAGTTTCACGCGCCGCGCGCGGCTGAGGGTGAGGGTGATTCCGGCTGTCTGCCAGGTTTTCCTCCCCTCGGCTCCGCCCTTAAGGTTCTCCTGGTTTGGCCGCGTTTTCCATCCTCGTTCTGGACCCTCGACGGAGTCCTGGATCTTGTTCCCGTTGAGACCGACCAGCCCCCGCTCGGCCTGCTGACCGTCGCCGCGCTCTGCCCGAAGAACTGGACGCTGAGGCTCATCGACCGCAGCTTTGAAGAATTGTCCGACGCGGACCTTCTCTGGGCCGATCTCGTCATGGTCAGCGGAATGCGCGTCCAGAAGGATGACATTCGCGAAATCCTTCTCAGGGCGCGCGCCCTGGGCAGGCGCACCATGATCGGAGGACCGTTTGCGAGCAGCGAGCCGGAACTCCTCCTGCGGATGGCGGACCACGTGGTGGTGGGCGAGCCCGACGAGGTTTTCCCGGAGATTGCTCAGGACATCGAGCGCGGCGCGGCCAAGAGCCTCTACGTGGTCAAGGAAAAGCCGGACGTCAACAAGACGCCTCTCCCGCGGTTTGACCTGCTCAAAATCGGGAAGTACGCCTCGATGGCCGTCCAGTTCTCCCGCGGCTGTCCGTTCCAGTGCGAATTCTGCGACATCATCACCATCTACGGAAGAAAGCCCCGAACCAAAAGCCCCGCCCAGTTGATCGCCGAACTGGATGCGCTGTTCGAGCTTGGATGGCGCGACCAAGTCTTTATCGTGGATGACAATTTTATCGGCAACCACAAGCGGGCGCTCGAACTCGCCCTCAAACTTCAAGAGTGGCAAAATCGCCGCGGCTATCCGCTCTTGTTTTACACCGAGGCGTCAATCGATCTTGCTCAGAGGCCCGAATTGATTGACGCCATGGTGAAGGCCAACTTTTTTTACGTCTTCATCGGAATCGAGAGCCCCTCGCCCCAGTCTCTGGCGGAAGCCAAGAAATTTCAAAACCTGCGCCGCGACCCTTTAGAGTGCGTTCACTTCATCCAGAGCCAGGGCCTTTGGGTGACGGCGGGTTTCATCATCGGGTTCGATTCCGATACGGAAGAAATCTTTGAACAGCAGAAAGACTTTATTGAGCGGGCCGCCATTCCATGGGCCATGGCGGGATTTTTGCAGGCGCCGCCCACCACTCCGCTTTTTGACCGGATGCTGAAAGAAGGCCGGTTGCTGCTGGATACCACGGCCACCAGCAACTTTGATCCACCCAACTTCAAAACTCTTTTGCCCCTGCCGGTTCTGCTGAAGGGATTCAAAGAGACGCTGTCTTTCCTGTACGCCCCCTCGGCATTCTACGATCGCTGCTATCGGTCGCTGGTGCAGTGGAAAGCCCGCAAGCCGCAGAAGTCGCCCGCCATCCCGCTCGGGCCGATGCTCGGCATCTTCGTCCGCTCAATCATCCACCAAGGTCTCCTCTCAAACTACCGGCATGCGTACTGGAAATTCCTGTTTCGCCTCCTTTGCCGCTGGCCCCTCGATCCGCGCAAGCTCAGCATGGGATTTGCGATGCTGCTGTCAGGACATCATTTCATCCATTACGCCGGTTCCGTCGTCGAGCAACTGGAGATCGAGCTTGATAAGTGCGGAATCGAGCAGGAAGCCCCGAAATTTCATAAGGAGACGGTTGCATGTTAGGGATCCGTTTGTTTTTTATACGAGCGCAAACCGCGCGAAAGAAATCAACAATGGGCCAGGGTGTGTTCGAAGCCTGGAGGTGAGAATAGAACATAATACCCAATCGCTAGAAGCTTCGCGACTTGCAGGCGTGTACGCCTTGTTTGCGTCTAATACAGGTGGTTCCGTCGCTCGGGTTAAGTCAGCTATTCTGCGAATTGCCGTCATCAATCCTTTTTCCATATGTCTTCGGCACATTAGGATCATTTAGGATCTTAAGGAGGAAGTTGTTTGAGAGTTGTAAGCCAAGACGCGCTTTTAACACGTGCAAAGCGTCAAAGCAATATCGCGGCCTGGAAGGCAATTGTAGCGAAACACCAGCAACCTTCGCTCTGGCGCAGCGTCTTTCAGATCATGAACTCTGTTGTTCCATATGGGGTCCTCTGGTTTCTCA
Source organism: Terriglobia bacterium (assembly GCA_036278995.1). Classification (GTDB taxonomy): domain Bacteria; phylum Acidobacteriota; class Terriglobia; order UBA7540; family UBA7540; genus SCRD01. Next base: position 9,663 of record DASUJZ010000047.1, read on the forward strand.
TGGATCGGAGCCTGGCAGTGTCCGGTTGGCCTATCCTGCCGCTGGCGATTCTAGCGGGCGGCTTTCTGTCGCGGATCTTCATCATCCACCACGATTGCGGCCACGGGTCCTTCTTCAAATCCCGAAAAGCCAACGATATCTGTGGGTTCATCACGGGAGTGCTGACTTTCACACCCTATTACTTCTGGCGCTTTGAACACTCCGTACACCATGCGGGCTCGGGCGATCTGGACCGACGTGACCTGGGCTCCGTGTGGATTATGACAGTGCAGGAATACTTGGCGGCGCCCCTCTGGAAGCGGTTCTACTACCGGGTGGTGCGCAATCCGCTCGTCCTGCTTTTCGTGGAGCCGTTGGGTTTATTCCTGGTTCTTCACCGGTTCGCTTCGGCCCGCGCCAGCAAGCGGGACCGGCACTCCGTCTATTGGACGAATGCTACAATTTTAGCAATGGCTGGCGTGCTGAGTTTAGTGATGGGCCTGAAAGCATACCTTGTGATTCAACTCTCAGTGATGACGGTGGCGAGCACGGCGGGAGTCTGGCTGTTTTATGTGCAGCATCAATTTGAAGGGGTCAACTGGCAACGCCACCAGGATTGGGATTACACGACGGCAGCCCTGGAGGGCAGTTCGTTTTACAAGTTGCCCAGGCTGCTGCAATGGTTTTCAGGCAATATCGGCTTTCACCACATCCACCATCTGAACCCGCGCATTCCCAATTACAACCTGGAGAAGTGCCACGATGAGGATCCGATGTTTCAGAGAGCGAAGACCGTGACTCTGCGCTCAAGCCTGAAGATTCTTTCCCTGCATTTGTGGGATGAAACTCACCAGCAATTGGTCGGCTACGACTATCTCAGGACCCTTCGCAAGTGGCGGCGAATCCGCGAGATCCCTTGATCATCCTCTCCAGGCACGATTCTTTGATGGTTCTTACGAAGCGCCCGGCGTAGGCATTCAGATTGGGAGATCGCGGTGGCAGTTTCACCGATTACACGCCAATGGTTCCGAGGGTCTCCATGAAATCTCCGGTGAACGACGGATCTCGGTCGTAAATCAAATAACGCTTACCTCTCAGGAAACCATCCTCGGCACCGCTCAGATTCCGCGTGACCTGACTCATCCAGAACCCATTCGCCTGCCTCGCCAGTCCGGCAAACTCCGCTTTTCGGGTGGAAAGATCGATGAGGAAAAGCATCACGAACCTCGTTAAGCCCTTCCGCGTCCAAGCTTCGATGATGAAGAAGTCCGCTGACACAATGACTTCCCAATGCCGGGGCAGGAACTCCTTCCAGGTTGTCTCCCGGTTTCGTTCGGGGGCGGGTTCCATTCCATGTTCCTTCAGGATGTTGGCAACCGTGCTGCCTGACACCTCATGTCCGAGGTTGGCCAGCGCTCCCTGAATCCTCCGGTACCCCCCATCCCGGTTCTCCGTGGCCATGCGGACAATCAAGTGTTGAATCTCGTCGCGGGTATGGGGGCGGCCAGGGCTACGTTGTTTGCTCCCATCATATTTCTGGGCGATCAATCGGCGATGCCAAGCCAGGAGCGTCTCCGGGGTGACGATAGTGGTCAGTTCGTGTAGAACGCGCCGACCGAGCTTTTTGGCCCTGACCGCTAAGCGTCGGCGCTGGTCATCATTCATCCGCAGGCGCTTGTTTCCAAGTTGTTCGTGCAGCACACGATTCTCTTCCTGGAGAAACTCAATGATATCTTGCGGCTGTTGGTTCATCCATCCGGCCAGGGAAATCAATAGTAGACGAAAGGTATCCAATGTGAGGCGCATTAGCGGAGGATACCACTCTGGAGCGCATCAGGACAGGCCGAATCTCCGGTCAGGAGGGTTGTTCGATGTGCTGCATTTACAAGTAGATCGAGAATTTGGACGCTACGGGATTACTTTGGTCCTTGTGCTGAAGATGGCAGGGTAGATTTCCTGGTCACGCTGAATCCAAAAGATTTCCCGCAAAAGAAGTTGTCAGGCAAAGTGGTCTCGCCCACCGAGTTCCTCAAAATGGTGTGCCATCGCAAAGGCTTACGGTAATCAGAGTCGCCTTCACGCGCCCAATTAAAGTGTAGAATCATCTTGGCCCACTGCTCGATAGTCATCCCGCACTGCGAGTCTGTGGGTTCGATAGGGGTTCGATAACAGTTGCGAAGAGCGCCTTTCGGTTTCTAAAGTAGCCATCCGTGCCTTAGTTTTCCGTAGGTTACGACAAACGGTCGTACTTTCACGGCGGTAACGCGGGTTCAAATCCCGCCGGGGACGCCAAGATTCTTCTTAAGCAGTTTAGAATTCCCCTATTCGACGGCTCTGTCACGGCCACTGGATTGCCTAGACTTCACCTGAATATCGCGGATAGAATTCTCAGATACGGTAAATCCAAGTAGTGCCACAGCGCGAAGAGCATAAACAGCATAAGACTCTTCGCGCGTTTGCTCTTGTTCGGATCTTTGTAGGCGTCGAAGGTAGCTAGTCCCAACAGTCCATAGAAACAGACGGCGCACGGAACTACCACGATCGGAGCCAATGACGCGGCACAAATTCCCCAGGCCGCGAGCATGCCCACCAGTAAGCCGAGATCCCTCGCGCGCATTTTCACAAGCGAGAAGATGGTGAGCTGCTTCGGCCTCCTCCATTCGCTGATGGTCGGTCGGACGTCGTCGTAATCGACGAGGCCCGTGGGTATGAAAATGCGGCGAAGCCTCTCTTGGCCACAAATATACAGGCCCCGACCCTTCGCCTCCCCAACCGACGCTACTTCCTCGCGGCCCAGTTTCAGGGTCTGTAGGCCGTCCTGCGTACGCATAATGCTTTCCCGTGTCATCGTCAGTCGGTATGTTGATAGAGTTTTGCTTAACTTTCCACACTGCAGGTCCAACGGATAATCTTGTGTCAATCCGAGCCGAATGCAATGGGACTTTGGTCTAACTGATGATTGCAGCGCGGCACGTATGTCATATATGACTAGCTTGTCTGAGACTAAAATGTATGATACATAATAGTGCTATGGAGAATCCGTTCCAGTTTGGCCGAGAGCTTGGGGCGAATGAACTGGTGGACCGCGAGCAGGAAATCGCCGAGGTCATCGGGACAATCCGCCAGGCCGGAAAGCTTTTCCTGATTGGACCGCGCCGGTACGGAAAAACATCCGTTCTAAAAGCCGCTGCGGACCGGCTTTCAAGCGAAGGAGCGGTCGTGCTGCGGTACGATGCGGAAGCCTATCCCTCCCTGGACCTGCTGATCGCATCCGTCATTTCCGGCGCCGCAAAGCACCTGAAGGGGGGCGTTGAGCGGGCGGGCGATGCCGTTCGGCGATATTTCGGCAAGCTTCGTCCCGAAGTGAACTTCAGCATCACGGATCGGGAGTGGAACGTAAGTCTCCGTGTGGCTGATGCCGCGGGGGGCGCCAGACACATCGGTCTGCTGGTTGACATGCTGGACGGTCTGGAGCAGTTGGCCAGAGCGCAGCCCGAAGACCGGCCAGTGGGTCTGATGATAGACGAGTTTCAGAAGGTGGTTGACCTGGGTGGAACGGAAGCCGAGGCGCAGATTCGTGCTGCGATCCAGCGGCACAAGCGCACCGGCTATATCTTTGCCGGCTCGAAGACGCGCCTTCTGACGGCTATGACGCTTGATGCTGCGCGGCCTTTTTATCGCCTGGGGCAGCTTCGCTTCGTCGGGCCAGTACCGCGCGACGACTTCGGGAAGTTTTTGCGAAAGGGATTCAATCGAAGCCAGTTCATTGCTTCGGCGGAGAATGCTGAGGAAGCTGTCGAACTCATTCTTGACCTTGCCGACGAGGTTCCATACAACGTGCAATTGCTCGCTCATGCGTGCTGGGAACAGCTCCGGGCCGGCAAGACCTCGAAGGAACGCGCCCTCACATCAGCAGTCGTCGAGCGATCGCTCGACCGGGTGGTGCGCCAGTACGATCCTTTTTACACGCAGCTTTGGAATGGCGTGACTGCCATTCAGCAGAAGACTCTGCTGGCCGTCATTACGGAGCACGGAGTCAACCTGCAATCAACAAAAGTCGCGCAAGCTCTGGGAAAAGGTCCCTCAACCATCCGCAGGTCCCTTCTGTCATTAACGGCGCGTGAGATTCTTCGCGAAGAAGAGCTGGAGGGCAAGGTGCGAATGCGCTTTGAGGACCCTTTTTTCGCGCAATGGATTGCCAGATTCACCGCCCACCCGTGACGGACGGGGCGAAGATGAGGCGTACGGGAAGTCGAAACCCACATCCGGCGATATTCTGCATCTTGCCAGGATGAATTGCAAGCTGATCCCGGGGAAGGTGTAACGTCAAGCTGCGCGTGTAAAAAGGTGCGCTTCGTTCATCCCAACCTGCTTGCTGCGCCGCATTGCCCCTGTTTACGAAGGGGCGCGGTCGCAGAAGGGCGTGCCGTTCGGAATTCGGGCTCACCGCAATCGAGTCCTGGCCCGACCAGCGCACTAGAGATACCGACGAAACCATTCGACGGTTTGCCCGATCACCGCAGATTCCCAAGCGATTGAAGTGAAGGTGTGGTCTGCGCCGGGGATGATGACTTTCTGCTTGATGCTGGCTCCCGAGGCGTGCAAAAAATCTGCCGCGTGGGAGAGCGGGACGGTGTCATCCTTGCCGGGATGAATGATCCGTGTGGGCTTTCGAAACCGGCGGATGGCCCTAAGCGGATCGACCTTCGCGGCGTCCCTCACGAAGCGGGCGGAGATCAAGCGGGCATCATATTCATAGTCGCCCGATGGCGATGTTTTTCCCAGCCTGTCTGATAGCTGCTGGAAAATCGCGGGATGCGCCACGGCGCTCCACAGGACCAGAGCTTTGGCCTTAGCTGCGGGCGCGACGCAGGCCGCCACGCAGCCTCCCAGCGAAAGCCCGCACAGGCCCAATCGGCCTGCATCAATTCCTTTTTGCCGATGCATGAACCGGACGGCGGAGCGGGCATCGGCGATTTCGCTCTGGAGAGTGGCTTCGTTAAAGCTTCCTTCCGATTCGCCTGAACCATAGAAATCAAATCGCAGGCTCGCAATCCCGTGGCTCGCCAGGGCGCGGGCGCACTTGATAAAAATCCAATGAGATTCCATGCGGTCGCCCGTGAAGCCATGGAAGAAGACGACCCCTGGGCACTTGCCGCGACCGCCGGTCGGCCGATGGATCATGCCGCGCAGCAATTTGCGCCGCGCATTGGAAAATTGGACAAGCAATTCCATGAGCTTCTAAGGCGTGCCAGGGTATGTCTGGTTTCGGGACAGCGATTGCTGCCGGAGGCGCTCTTCACTATATGCTGCGCGTCTGCGCCTGTAAACTGAAAACGACGGCCAACCGGGGTATTTTATTTCGAGCGGGGTCCTGTCTTACCTTGTTCGATCTTGTAACCATCCTTTTGCCAGGAAGCGATGCGGCAAAAAGAGGTCGCCCGATAACCCATCTTCCGGAGTTCCAATGCGGCTCGGGAACTGCGCCCGCCGTGTTCGCAGGTGGTGACGATCGTGGTATCTTTTGACACGTGCATTTTCGGCAGCTTCTCGGCGAGCGAATCGATCGGAACGTTAACGGCTTCGGGAATATGGCCCTTGGCGTATTCTTCAGTCGTGCGCACATCAAGCACCAGAACTTTTCCTTTTTGGCCCAGCATCGAGTGGAGGCGCTCGGCGGACGTCTCGGGCGCGCCGGAAGTGACGGATGGATGCTGCCGCTGTGGGAGGGCAGCCAGCGAGGCCGTGAATGCGCAGAGAATTGCGATTCCGGCGCCGATTTTTGGTTTCATAAATTTCCCTCCGGGGCGTTCCCTAGCCAAGCCATTGGGGATTTTGATAAGTGCCGTCGTACGTGTGCGATGTCTTGAAAAGCTCGAAGCCTCCATTGGCCGCAGCCTTCGCGGTTCTTGCCAGCAGAGCGGCCAGCTCGCTTTCGCTCATCGGCTTGAAAGTGCGCACTGCTTCAAGCCCCTGCTCGAGGCGGTCCATGCTATCGCAGCCGTTGATCACAACGGAAGTCGGCAGGTTCATCGCGTAATGCAGGCAATCGATGGCCGGTAGCACGCTGTTGCGGGGAATGGCGCCGTCGGCCAGCGGCTTCATGCCCAGCACTCCGATACCGTGCTTTACGCACACCGGGACCACCTGATGCGCGAAGCTGTGATAATGAGCGTCGAGCACGTTCAGGGGCATCTGTACAGCGTCGAAGGTAAACCCATGATCGAAGCCCGTGTTCAGCATCTTCAGGTGGATGGCCGGGTCTTTGTGTCCCGTGAAACCGATATACCGCAACTTGCCCGCCTTGCGGGCGGCGAGCGCGGCCTCGAAGGCGCCGTTCGGCCCAAAGATGCGGTCCGGATCGCCCATGCGAATCACTTCATGGAACTGGACCAGGTCAATCACATCCGTTTGGAGGCGCTGTAGGGACTCGTGGAGCTGTCTTTCCCACGCGCCTTTCACTTGGGCGTCGGTCTTGGTCATCAGAAAAACTTTCTGCCGGTAACCGTCCTGGAGCGCCTTGCCCATGCGCGTCTCGCTGGCGCCATCGTTGTAGTCCCAGCAGTTGTCCATAAAGGTTACGCCGCGATCAATGGCCGTGCGGACCAGTCGAATGCTTTCCTGCTCGCTTAAATGCATGGCGATGTGATATCCGCCCAGCCCCAGCAGTGAAACCTTTTCTCCGCTGCGCCCCAGCGTCCGGTAGATCATGCCTTGCGAATTTTCGGCTGCCACTGTCTTCTCCATGGCCGACGGACCGAAGCTGTTTCCGGTGATGCCCGCAATTCCCACAGCCACTCGGCCCAGGAAATCTCTGCGCGTCGGCTTCTCTCCCTTGTTGTTCATGCGATGGCCCTCCTTGCTTGGGGGGTCGTCCCCAAAAAAGAAAAATGCCATTTCCCGGATCGTTTCTCAAATCATATCACGACCGCATGGCCGCTTCACCGGCCAATTAGCGCCGTGTTTAAGCGTGGGTTTGGGAGGGAAAATAGGCTGGCGTTTGGACGCCCCAAGTTCGATGGATATCATGCCGGGACAATGGCAGCATTGAGCCGCGAGGAGGATGAGCATCGGGGTTAGCGGTAGGCATACTCCACGCCGTATAGGGTGATGGCGCCGGTGGGCAAATTCTGGACGCGGGCGATGCGAGCCGGGAGGAAGATGTTTCCGCCGCCCGATGAATAGGGAATCGCGACCTCGATCTGGCTGTCCTTTGGGTAGGTCCCGCGGCCTTCGAAGCAGAGGCCGCTACGGGAGACATTGCGCACCTTGACCAGTTCTTCTCCATATTCGCGACTTTGGATGCAGGCTATGGTCCGCACATCACGGCGCGGATCGCAGCGGTCTTCCTGCCCGTTCCTGTCAGAGGATTGGGCGCCATCCGTAGCGGCAGGAAGCACTTCATAGGACTTCCTCCAGAGCGTGGAATCGGCGCAGCGCCTGCAAAATCGCGGTAAGGTCTCGCTGGATTCGAGGACCTCGAGCTCAAATCCGTCCAGATAGACCAGTTCGCGCGTATTGCAGGTAAGACATTCAAGAACAATTCTGCCCACCGCCCCGGCCGAATCTCCCCTGGGCGGAAAATTGATGCCCCAGGGTTGGGCCTCAGGGTCCAAGAGCATGATCCCATAAACGTTCTGCTTCGATTTTGCATTCACCCGTGCGACCACACGTGCAGATGCCTCCTTACACGTTTCGAGACACCGAAGTGTAACCTCCTGGTCCGGCGCCAGATTCTGCTTCAGGCGGACGCGCGCGCCGGTCTGGCTGACCACTTCAGTCCAGCCTTCGCACAGGAAGATGTCGCCAAAAAGATTATTTCCAATGACCTCGACGGGCAGAGCAAGACTGATCCTCTCGCTCTGCCGCCCTCGCTGATCAATCACAGCTTCTCTTCTTCCCCACAAGCGGAACCTCCAGGTGAACAATCTCGGCAGCGATGGAATTGGCTCGGCCCGCGAAGCCACGTCCTGCCCGGTAAGCGGTGCAGCCTCACGGCCGTACGATTTTGATGCCCTTCTCCTTATCGGCAACGGCCATCAATGCTTTAGAGCGTTCCTGGCGCCTTCTCACAACCCACAGTCGCAATACCTGCTGCGGCACGCGCGCATCGAGTCTCCGCCGGGCCTGCAGCGGAAAATCGTGTGATTCAAATTGTATGTTTCAGGACGGGTGTTTAAAATGGCATCAGTAACCAATTGCCGATTCTCAGCCGGTGCTGCAGCGCAGAACCAGGAAGGGGTGTATGGTATGGCAGGAGCTACCCGAATCTTCAATCATGGGTCGGGTTGCCGCTTGGGCAATCCCAGGAAGGCCCTTCTCATAATCCTCCTGGCCACCTTTGCGGGAGTCGTTGCAGATCGCCCACGAGCGGCCGGGCAGTCGATCGGCGATTATCCGGGGTCGCCTACCCAAACCCAGCCGCCGCAAACATCCCCCACTCCACAGCGCAATCGATTGCCTTCCGCTACGCCGCCCGACGTGTTCCCGAAAGCCGGCGAGAAGCGGAAAAAGGCCATTCTGGATGACAACTTCAAAAAGTTGAAGGAGCACGCCCAGGACCTTGCCGAGCTTGCCAAGTCACTCCAGGCTGAGATCGAAAAATCCAACGAAAACGTACTCTCGCTCGAAATACTCAAGAAGGCGGATGAGGCGGAAAAGCTGGCCAGAAAGATCAAGAGCGAGGCAAAGGGATTTTAGAAGAATTCAGCCGTGCAAGAGCGGCCGGTGGTCCTATTGCATTCCTCTTGACGCGGCTACAACGGGCTTACTGGGATGCGGGCTGAGCTTTCTCCTTCGACCCGATGCGCATTCCATAGAACGTCCGGTAGACAAAGTAATAGGAAATGGCGAAGAACACCGCCCCCAGGAAATGCGTCAATCCCGCGCCGCTGGTTGCCGTCAGCCGGACAGCAAGCTCCACCGCCAGCAGGCCGAAGAGGGTTGTGAATTTGATGATCGGATTCAACGCCACCGAGGAGGTGTCTTTGAACGGGTCGCCGACCGTGTCGCCCACCACGGTTGCGTCGTGCAGGGGGGTCCCTTTTTCTTTCAGTTCCACCTCGACAATTTTCTTGGCGTTATCCCAGGCGCCGCCTGCGTTGGCCATAAAGATGGCCTGGTAGAGGCCGAAGATGGCGATCGAAATGAGGTAGCCGATAAAGAAGAAAGGATCAAAGAAGGCGAAGGCCAAGGTAACGAAAAATACGGAGATAAAGATGTTCAACATGCCGCTTTGAGCGTACTGCGTGCAAATGGCGACCACTTTCTTGCTGTCGCTTGCCGAGGCCCTTTCCACTCCTTCCAGGCGGATGTTGGCCTTGATGAACTCGACGGCCCGATAGGCGCCGGTGGTAACCGCCTGGGTCGAAGCCCCCGTAAACCAGTAAATAATGGCCCCGCCCGAAATCAGCCCGAGGACAAAGGGCGCGTGGAGCAGCGAAAGCTTGTCCACATTGGTGGTCAAGCCGTCGGTCAAGGCCATGATGGTGGCAAAAATCATGGTGGTGGCGCCCACCACCGCCGTCCCGATCAGTACGGGCTTGGCCGTGGCCTTGAAGGTGTTGCCGGCGCCATCGTTGGCTTCCAGCATTTCCTTGGCCTGCTCAAAGTTCACGTCCATGTTGAAATCGCGCTTCACCTCCTGTTCCACATTGGGAACATGCTCGATCAGCGACAATTCGTATACCGACTGCGCATTATCGGCCACCGGCCCGTAGGAGTCCACGGCAATCGTCACCGGTCCCATCCCCAGGAAGCCAAAAGCCACCAGGCCGAACGCAAACACCGGCGCAGCCAGCATGATGTTTTCAAGGCCGTGCAGGCTGACCCACGAGCCGACGGCCATCAGCACCATCATGACGAGGCCGAGATAATAGCTGGAAAAATTGCCTGAAACGAAACCGGATAGGATGTCGAGTGAGGCGCCGCCCTCGCGCGCTGAGGTTACCACTTCCTTCACGTGCCGGGCCTCGGTGGAGGTGAACACCTTCACGAGTTCAGGGATTACAGCGCCGGCCAGAGTTCCGCAGGAGACGATGGTTGAAAGCTTCCACCACATTGTGGAATCGCCCCCAAGATTCGGAATGATGAAAGCCGAGCTTAGATACGTCAGGCCGATGGAGGCAATCGACGTGAGCCACACCAGCCAGGTGAGCGGCGCCTCAAAATTCATGCTGGCGGCGTGCCCGTAACGAGCGCCGGAGATCGCGCCGTTCACGTAGTAAGCGGCCGCTGCGGCAATTAGCATCACAATGCGGATGACGAAAATCCAGACCAGGAGCTGCACCTGGATAACGGGATCCTTGACGCCCAGAAGGATAAAAGTAATGAGCGCCACGCCGGTAACGCCATACGTTTCGAACCCATCAGCGCTGGGTCCTACGGAGTCGCCTGCGTTGTCGCCCGTGCAGTCGGCAATCACGCCTGGGTTGCGCGCGTCGTCCTCCTTGATCTTGAAAACGATCTTCATCAAGTCGGCGCCGATGTCGGCAATTTTGGTGAAAATGCCGCCGGCGATTCGGAGCGCTGCCGCACCCAGCGATTCGCCGATGGCGAAGCCGATGAAACACGGGCCGGCGTAGTCGCCTGGAACGAACAGCAGAATAATCAGCATCATCAGCAGCTCAACGCTGATGAGCATCATCCCCACGCTCATGCCGGCGCGAACGGGAATCTGATAGACCGGATACGGTTTTCCTTCCAGACTGGCGAAGGCGGTGCGCGAATTGGCAAAGGTATTGACTCGGATGCCGAACCACGCCACACCGTAACTCCCCAAAATTCCCACGACGCTGAAGAGCAGAATAATGCCCACCCGGAACACCCCGTAGTGCAGCAGCACTCCGAAGTAGAGAATGATGATGGCGGCGATAAACACCCATAGGAGAAACAGAAATTTCCCCTGCTGGACCAGATAGGTCTTGCAGGTTTCCCAAATCAGCGAGGAGACGTCGCCCATGGCGCGATGCACCGGGAGGTTCTTGAGGCGTTTGTACATCACAAGGCCGAACAGCAGGCCGAAAAAGCAGAACAGGATGCCGAAGAGCAGCAGATTGTGTCCGCTGACTCCCAGGAAGTTGACCGTGGTGAAATCGGGAAGCTTGAGATTGGCTTCACCGGCCGCCGACTGGCCAGCTTGGGCAAAAGCGGTGGTTGCGCTTAGCAGCATCAGGGCGGCGCCGGCCATGGAAGCCCAGGCCGCTCGGCGCGAGAAAGAGTGGACACCGGCCAGGCCCTGCGCCACGGTCTCAGGCCATCGGTTCCCAATCGCCAAAGCGAAACTCGAAACACGGCGCGGCATAAGCAAAACGAACTTCCGCCAGAACGGCAGCGAGACAGCGATCAGCAGGGTCAGGGTTAAGATCAGCAGAATCGATGACACAGCCATTTTTCTTCCCTCGCATCCGGGCAACTTGGCGACTGAGTTGGCAATTTCCCGGACAGCCTCAAATTTACAAACCAATGATAGCTGAGACGGCTACGCAGACGGACTTATCGTAAGCTGTTAATCCCTAGACTTATAGCACAGGCCAAAAAACCGCGTCAAGCGTAGCGGCGGCTTGACGCCGCACAACGGCGAGATGACTTGGCCGCTGCGATGCAAAACAGGACACTACCCGGTGTGGCTATAAAGCGAGGTGCGTTGGTTGTCGTCGAGATTGGGTGATTGGCGACGGAAACCGTCTCTGGGCAGATCTTCCAGCGTCCATACCGTTTATGGATGCGCCGCCCAGGCCATGCCATCACAACCCGGGCCTGCCTCAATCTTTTTCTCGACTTTCCAGGTGTGAAGATTGATAACGGCGATCTGTTTGCTGTGGTCGCATGAGACGAAAGCGACGCCTCCGTCGGGCCTCACCAGCACTTCCTGCGGGGCCGCCGGAACGTCAATTGTATGAACGACTTTCCAGGTTTTAAGGTCGACCGCGGCGACCTGGTTCTTGTTGATGATGGCAACTATCAGGTAGCGGTCGTCCGGTGTGGGGGCCGTACCGTAACCGGTGCCCGGCAGGTCCACCCAATGCGCCACCTTCCTACTGGCAGTATCGATCACGGCCAGCCGAGGGCTGGTCTGGTCAGAAGTAAAGGCGTAGCGGTCGTCCATGGAAACGGAAATTCTCTGAGTTTCTTTGCTGATGGGGATGACGGCGAGCGTCTTTCGCCCGGGGACATCCAGCACCGAAACCGTTCCGGGGCCGACGTTCGCCGTGTAAATGCGTTGGCCGTCATGCGAAAACGCCAGCATGTGCGATTCGCGCTGGCCGGTGGGGATGGAACCCACAACTTTGTTGGTCTTCGGATCGATGATGGTGACGGCGTCCGCCAGTTCCGTGGAAACGTAGAGAAGGCCGTCGGTGGGGGAAAAATGGGCGCAATGCGGACGCAACGGGCGGTCCAGAGTGATGGTCGAAGCCACCTTGCGATTGACTAGGTCGACCACGTCAATGGTGCGGCCGTCGGTGCCCGGCTTTCCGACGCCGGAATTTCCATAGATGGGAACGTAGGCTGTCGTGCCGTCGGGTGTTACGGCAACTTCGTGGGCGGTGAAGCCGGTTTCGGTAACCATGGCGATCTCCTTGCCGGCGGCCGGATCAATAATCCCTATTGTGTTGTTGCCTTTATTGTCCACCACCAGCAGCCCCCGGGCCGAGGAGCGGGAGGGCGACCTGCCGGGAGTCCCTACCGCGATGAACGGAAGAACAACAGCCATGCCTACAAGTATGGAGGAAAACCGGGTGATCATCATGAGTATTGCCCTCTTGTTTCGCGGCGGAGATTGTTTCCACCCTGCCAAATGCCGGCACAACTCAAAACGCCGGCAACTGTTTCTCGGTACGACAGGTAATTTGAGACTGCCCCAGCATACACAAACAGCCGAAGGCAAGCAATGCCAGGCCCTATTACTCAAGGTGCTTCGCATTCGGCGCACGGGCAAAGGTCACGCAGATAATCAAAGGTGTAAATGCCGGTGGAATGCCCGTCACTCCAGTAAATCTGCAGCGCGTAGCGTCCCACGAGTTCCGCCTTTTCCAGTTTCAGCGGGCCTGAGCCGAACATCGGCAAGGGGCCTGGGTTCGCAGCCGCTTCCGGGCTCGAATCGAGGCATGTGGCGCACGGGCAGCGGTCGCGAAGATACCGGTAAGAAAATGCGCTGCGATGTCCATCCGCCCATTCAATCACCAGTTCGTCGAATTCGCCGTGTAGTCGAATCGTCCGGGGAGTCGAGATCACGTCCTCACTCCGTAATAATCTGCGGAACTTCTTCGCCGGCGCGGCCCACCTGTGCCACCAGCTCCTTCGCTAGAGACCGGTAAGCCTCGGCGAGCGGCGAATTCAGATCGAGTGCAATGGGGCGGCCCGCATCGCTCTGAATCCGAATCTTTGGATCAAGCGGAATTTCACCCAGAAAGGGAATGCCCAGCCGGTCTGCCGCCTCCCTTGCGCCGCCATGTCCAAAAATGTCTTCCTGGACGCCACAATGCGGGCACACATAATAGCTCATATTCTCGACGATTCCCAGAATAGGGATGTTCAATTTTTTGAACATGGCGATTGCTTTCCAGGCCACATCGAGCGCCAGGTCCTGCGGCGTTGAAACAATGACGGCGCCGGTCAGCGGAATGGTCTGGGAAAGGCTCAACTGGATGTCGCCCGTCCCTGGCGGCAGGTCCATCACCAGGTAGTCGAGTTCGCCCCAGTTGACATCACCCAGGAACTGCTGGATGGTCTTGTGAAGCATGGGCCCGCGCCAGATGATGGCTTCATCGTGGGGCAAAAAATAGCCCATTGAGATGATCTTGATGCCCCACTCGACCGGCGGCTCGAGCTTGCCTTCCACGACGTGCGGTTCCTGTTTGCCGCCCATCAGCGAGGGAACGCTGGGGCCGTAGACGTCGGTATCCATCAACCCGACCTTTGCCCCCAGTCGATTCAGCGCCACGGCGAGATTGGCCGCCACAGTGGATTTTCCAACTCCGCCTTTGCCGCTGGCCACGGCGATAGTGGCCTTCACCCGGGGAATCAAGTTTGTTTGCGTTTTCGGCGGAGCTGCCGACGGCGTGGCGATTTCGACTTCCACCTTCGGCGCGCCAATCGCCTCAACCGCCTTGCGGATGGCGGCAGCGAGTTGGGAATTGGCCTTCGGCGAGCCGGCGGTCTTCATCTCAATCACGATCACCGTGCGGTCAGATGCCACCTCCACATTCTTGACGTAGCCCAGCGAAACAATGTCCCTGTGCTGCGCAGCGTCCTCGACGCCCTTCAGCGCCTCGAGCACCTGCTGCGGAGTTACGCGATTGCTCATGACTGCCCCCGGCTCTCGTTTTCTTTTGGCTTAAATAGCATTCTCAGGTGCGGGCAGGTAATTGTCAAACCACTCCCGGCGCCCTACTGCGGCTGCCTCACCAGGCGCGCAATGGCGTGGAGCAGGTCATATTTGGTAAGGATTTCGTATCGATGCTCGCCGAGGTCGATGAAGATGGCCGGGCAGTCGCGGGTGATGCAGGAGGTGACCTGGTCAATAACAGCCGAGGGCGGCAGAACCGGGAAAGCCTCGCGCATAATTTCGCGCACGACAAGTTTCTTGAAATCCTTGCCCTGGAGCGTGAGGTCGAGAACGTCATCTTCATAGAGCGCGCCGACGGGCGTTTCATCTTCAAAGACCGGAAGCTGCGAAAAATCATGGACCTGCATACGGTCGAGCGCCTGGTCGAGCGAATCCGAAGGCGCCAGCTTCACCAGTTCCCGCGGCTGGCCCATGGCCGCCTTGGCCTGCACGATGTCAGCGGCGGTGAGTGGAAGGCCCGATTCGAAATAGCGGTTGTCCCGCATCCACTCGTCGTTGTAGACCTTGCTCAAATAACGCATGCCGGTGTCGGGAATAAAGATCACCACGAAATCTTTCTCACTGAGAGCAGGCAGCACCTTCATGGCCCCGGCAACCGCCGTGCCCGCCGATCCGCCGGCAAAAATGGCTTCCGAGCGGGCCAGCTTGCGCGCCCAGAGGAATGAGTCCTTGTCGTTCACCTGAACCACATCGTCAATCACGCTGAAGTCGAGCGCCCCGGGCAAAAAGTCTTCGCCAATCCCCTCCACTTTGTATGTTTCCGCCTGGCACCGAGTACCGTTATAAAAAAAATCGTGCAGGATCGAACCGATGGGATCGACACCAATGATCTTCACGTCCGGGTTTTGCTTTTTCAGATAGCGGCCGATGCCCGTGATGGTCCCGCCCGTACCCATGCCGGCGATGAAGTGGGTGATGCGCCCGTCGCTGTCGTCCCATATTTCTGGACCCGTTGAGGCAAAGTGGGCGGCTGGATTGGCCGGGTTGTCATACTGGTTGGCGTGGAAAGAATTCGGAATTTCCCTGGCGAGTTTTTTGGCAACGGAGGTGTAGCTTCGGGAATCTTCCGGCGCCACGGCCGTCGGGCAGACAATGACTTCGGCGCCCATGGCCTTCAGCAGGTCGATCTTTTCCTTCGACTGCTTGTCTGTGATGGTGAATATGGCCTTATAGCCTTTGATGATGGCCGCGAGCGCCAGCCCCATGCCGGTATTTCCCGAGGTCCCCTCGATGATGGTGCCGCCGGGCTTCAGTCGGCCGCGCTTTTCCGCATCTTCGAGCATCGAGATGCCGATCCGGTCCTTGACGCTGCCGCCCGGATTCAGGTAGTCGCACTTGGCGTAGACCTGGGGCTTGAAGCCGCGTGACAGGCGATTGAGCTTGATGAGGGGCGTGTGGCCAACGGCCTCCAGAATGTTGTTATATCGCATATCAACACTGCTCAATTAAAGGTTTCAATCTATTATAACCCGCTCTCTGAGACCGCGAGGGAGCAGTGGCGGGATGAACTCTGCTCCCTCCTATCAAAAAGCCGGAGGGAGCAGAGAGGCGAATGCCGCCGGGCAGCCCGCTGAGAACGAGCCGCACCCCGGAGGCCGACGCCCTTCAGGATTTTGCGGCTGTGATATTCTCCACGTGAATCGTGTTTGTGGCGGCGTCAAGAGATCCGGTAACCGTGACTTTTTGGCCGGCAAACTGCGAGGGTTTTTTCTGGTCATCAAGCTGATAGGTAGTCTTGGTTGCTGCGTTATACAAGGCATACTTGGCGCCCATTTTGACGCACTCACGCGTGCACTCCTGTGCGTTCTTGACCTTCCCGCCCTGCAGCATACCCTCGTGGCTGCCCATTCCCGCGCACATGTCGTCCATGATTTCTCCCGAAAAGGAGTGCCCGCCTGTTGCGGGTGCGGCGGCCTGGCTTTGGTCTGCTGGCGCGCTTGACTGTGAGCTGGTGTTGGAACCCTGCTGATTGCAGGCGGCTGTGAACAGAATCAGCGTTCCTGCCAGAGTTAATGCAATCTTCTTCATCTTCTCCCCTATTCTCCCGGTCCGGCTTCCGAGCTGATTCTGCGCTGAGTTTCTGCCGGGCCGATGCTGAATTGATATCCTCTCATCCTCTCCCGATCTTTATGGGGAGTCCAGCACAATTTTTAGCGCGGCGGCGCTTTCTCGCGATTGACCGAACGCGCCACGCTCTTGATCTTGGCCAGCAGGCCACGCGCTTGGCCCTCGGTCCCGGTACGCTGAGCGCGGCATATTCTGTCGCCAAACTCGAAGGCCAGGGAGTAAAATGCCTGATCTGGAAACTCAGGGCTACCGGAGGAATTGCTATGCAGTTGTTCGCGTGGGAGTCGGTCCGAAAAGAACAGATGAATGCCAGCATCTGGCGCAAGGTGGTCAACGGCGAAAAGCTGACCATGGCGCAGATCTCGATCGTCAAAGGCGGCGTTGTACCCGTCCACCAGCATGAGAATGAGCAGATGAGCTACGTCGTCGAAGGCGCTCTGAGGTTTGACATCGCCGGGCAGGAAGTGACCGTGCGCAAGGGCGAAATCCTGCACATTCCTTCGAACGTTCCGCACGGGGTAGTGGCGCTGGAAGATACGCTTAATCTCGAGATTTTCGTTCCGGTCCGCCTGGACTGGATCACCGGCCAGGACGATTACCTGCGCAGGAGCTAGCCGGGCGCGGCTTCACTGGCGTGCATCGCGGGCCCCGATCTGCCGGGGAAGTCTCGGTTGATAGGGTTCCGGGGCTCCCTCACACCAACAGGAGAATGGAAAATGGATCTGGGACTCAAAGATCGCGTCGCCATCGTGGCGGCATCAAGCCAGGGCCTGGGAAGGGCGGTGGCGCTCGGTCTGGCGCGCGAAGGCGCAAAGCTGGCCATCTGCTCCCGAGAAGAATCGAAGATCAGTATGGCGGCAGAAGCCATCCGCCAGGAGACGGGTGTTGACATCCTGGCCCGCGCTGTTGATGTTACAGTCTACGAGCAGGTGCGACGCTTTGTCGCAGAGACCAAGGAACGCTTTGGGCGCGTGGACATCTGCGTGACGAATGCCGGCGGGCCTCCGGCAAAACCTTTTTCCGAGACCACCCTCGACGACTGGCAGGCGGGCGTGAATCTGAACCTGATGAGCACGCTCTACGTTGCGCGCGAAGTGCTGCCGCTGATGCAGACACGCAAATGGGGCCGTCTGATCACGATTACGTCCTCATCTGTGAAACAGCCGATCGACAACCTTGTGCTCTCGAATTCCGTCCGATCGGCGGTCAGCGGGCTGGCGAAGACCCTTGCTAACGAATATGGGAAGGACAATATTCTGGTCACGAACGTCTGCCCGGGCTACACGCTCACTTCGCGGCTCGATGATCTGTCCGGCAGGCTGGCGAAAGCTGAAGGCGTCGATCCCCGCGAGATTCAGCAGCGCTGGGCGCGGCTGGTCCCGCTGGGGCGGCTTGGCAGCCCGGAAGAGTTTGCCAACATGGTCGTTTTCCTTGCCTCGGAGCGCGCCAGTTACGTTACAGGCGTTTCCATCGCCGTAGATGGCGGATTCGTCAAAGGAGTGTATTAAGAGCGAGCCCGCCGCTTCTTACTGAACCCTTCGTTCGCTTAATTGCCAATCCGGAAATCCCCCTCGAAAGCCGCACCAGCTTGTCGAATTACCGTCTGACCCGTAGAATAGACGAGGAGGGGCAATCAACGTTCGAAAAGGAGGAATCGCTTTGCAGCCTTCAACTTCCAGAATCCTCACTGCTTCTTTAGTTTGTGCCCTGACGTTTGTGCTTCAGACTCCTTTGTTGGCGGCAGCCAAGAATCACGTCGTTTCGTCCGTGGACCTTCAACAGGCAACCGCCTCCGCTGCCCGCTCACGGCAGCAGAACATTGACAACGTTCAGAAGTTTTTCTCATCCGAGCAGGCTGAAAAGGCGCTGAAATCTGCTCATCTTGATCCCGTCCAGATCAAGAAAGCCGTTCCGGCGCTGAGCGATCAGGAACTGGCGCGGCTTGCTTCACACACCGATAAAGCCCGGAAGGACTTCGCTGCCGGCGCGCTGACCAACCAGCAAATCACCTACATTCTGATCGCGCTGGCCACGGCGGTGATTGTCATCATCGCAACCTGAGAGCGATGCGACGCACCAGACTGCCCGGCGCCGGGACTTCAGCGTGACGAACGCGAGCCGCTTCCGGCAAAACCTTTCTTTCATGGACCACGGCTGAGCACTGGTGGGCGTGTATCTGAACCGGATCAGTACGCTCTACTCTCGGTGGGAATTGCTGTCGCAAATGCAGCAGCGGACATGGGGCCATCTCGTAAGTACTATTCCGCATCTGTAAATACGCGGCGCTCCAGTAGAATAGAAGAAGCGGGGGGGGCAATCAAGGTTCGAAGGAGGAATCCCCGTGCAGCTTTCCAGAATCCTCACTGCCTCTTTGGTATTTGCCCTGACATTCGTGCTTCAGAGTCCGTTATTGGCGACAGCCTCACAACACGTCGTTCCACCCGCGGAACTGCAGCAGGCGACCACCTCCGCTGCCAACTCGCGGCAGCAGAACATCGACAAAGTCCAGAAGTTTTTCTCATCCCAGCAGGCCGAAGCAGCGCTGAAGTCTGCTCACCTTGATCCGACCCAGGTCAAAACTGCCGTTCCATCGCTCAGCAATCAGGAGCTGGCGCGGCTTGCCTCACGGGCCGATAAAACGCAGCAGAACTTTGCCGCCGGCGCGCTGACAACTCGGCAAGTCACAATCATTATTATTGCCGCCGCGGTTATTATTATCGTCATTGCAGTGAGCTGAGACTATGCCGCCGTCCCGAAACCGGGGGACTCTTCGTCTCGTCGCCGTCTTTGCAGTATTCTCGGTGGCGATAGCCGCGTGCCTTGGCGCGGCAGCGCCGGGAGTGTGGCTGGATGTCCCGTTCGTCCGGCAGCAGTCCAATGGATGCGGCGCAGCCTGCATTTCCATGGTGATGCAGTACTGGCTGAAGAGTGAGGATTCAGCCGCCGAGCCTGCCGCTGATGCCGGCCGCATTCAGCAAGCGCTCTACAGCACAGACGCCAGAGGTATTTACGCCTCTGACATGGAGCGCTACTTCCGCGAAAACGGTTTCAGGGTTTTCACCTTCCGCGGCACGCCGGAAGAGCTGAAGCACCATCTGGCCAATGGCCGGCCGCTCATCGTCTGCCTGCAAGACTCCGGGAAGTCCGGGCCGCTCCACTACGTCGTGGTGGTTGGCGTTCAAGGCCAGGATGGAGTTATTCTGGTGAACGACCCCGCGCAGCGAAAGCTCTTGAAGATGGATCTCCAGAATTTTGAGACGCGATGGCGGCCGATGCACAACTGGACCCTGCTGGCACTCCCCGAGCCGGCCCATTGAGAATCAGGCCGGCCATTTCCCTCATCCTTCTGGCGCTGCCTTTTGCGTGTCGCGCGCAGAACGCTTGTCGCAGCGCCGCCGAACTGCAACAGCTTCTGGATCAAAGCCGGTGGAACCGCATCCTCGAGACCACGAGCGAATGCCGCACCGAATCTGCCGACAATGCTTACTATCGCGGCCTGGCCTTCGCGGGTCTCGAGCGATGGGCGGATGCGCATGCGGCCCTCGCAGCCGGCGAAAAAAAATATCCTCAGGACAAGCGCTTCCCGGAGGAGCTTGCTGGAGTTGCATTCAAGCAGCACCGCTTGCAGGAGGTGGAGCGCCATCTGCAGCGCGCCTTTCAGCTCGACCCGCACGACCGGTACGCCATCAACTTTCTTGGCACTATCTATTTTTTAGGCGGCAACCTGGAAGCCGCTCTCAAATATTGGAACCGCATCGGCAAGCCCCGCATCAACCAGATCAGGACGGACCCGCAGCTTCAGATCGATCCGGCCTTGCTCGACCACGCGTTCACCTGCTCGCCGGCCAGCATCCTGACGCTCGCACAATACAGGACCACACTCGAGCGCCTTCGCCAGCTTGGAGTTTTCTCTGCATACCGGCTGGACCTGGTGCCGGCTCCAGGCTCCGAAACTTTCGACTTGGCGCTGAGCGTGGTGGAAACGAACGGCTGGGGTCGGAGCAAGGCTGGCGCCGTGATTTCAGCTCTGCGCGGCCTGCCGTATGAGACGGTTTACCCGGAGGCCTATAATCTTCGCCATTCCGCTCTCAACATCCAATCTCTTTTCCGTTGGGACACTCAAAAGCGCCGCGCCTTCGCTTCCATCTCCGCTCCTCTGGCGGGCAATCCCAAATTCCACTACCGCTTCTATGCCGACGGCCGCAACGAAAATTGGAACATCTCTCAGACTTTTCGTCAGCCTACTGTGCCGGTCGCGGCTTTCAATCTGGAAAAATTGGAACTGGGCGCCGGCTTCGAGTCCATCGCCAGCAGTCGCTGGGCATGGGCGCTCGGATTCAATATCTCGGACCGGCGCTTTCGCAATCTGCCATCCGGCGCCTCCGCCGCAGACCCTGTTTTCACAAACGGTGCCGCGGCGGAACTCCGGGCGAGCAGCGATTACGCTCTGATCAGAATCCCGGAAAAGCGTTTCAGGCTTGACTCAGGTGTTCAGGGGACCATTGGTAATTTCTACGCAAGAGGCTTCGGGCGATTCGGCACCATGCAGGGTTCGCTGGCGGCACATTGGTTACCGCGGACCCACGGCGACGATTTTGAAATGGCGGAGGCATTTTACGCAGGCACGACTTTTGGGCGCGTTCCTTTTGACCATCTCTTCATCCTCGGGCTCGAGCGGGACAATGACCTGCCGCTGCGCGCGCACATTGGAACTGAAAATGGACAGAAGGGAAGTGCGCCACTGGGCCGTGCCTATCTGCTCTCAAACTGGGAGGTCAACAAGAACCTTTACACCAACGCGTGGTTCGAGCTTCGTCTGGCTCCTTTTTTAGATACAGGCAGGGCCTACGACCGTTCGGACGGCTTTGGCTCCCGCCAGTGGCTATGGGATACGGGGGCGTCGATCAAGCTCAGAGTTGTGGGCGGGGTCTCACTCGTATTCAGTTACGGAAGGGACCTGCGCACAGGCAGGAACGCTTTCTACTTCACCACCACGAGCCAAGGCGGAGATTCGTTTCTTCCTTAGCGCGCGGCCAGGGCCATCCGCTCGGCGAACATGCGGCTCGGGAGAAACCCGTAGATTCTGCCTACTCCTCATCCGTCGAGCGCACTTTTACGCCCGCGAGCTCTTCAAGAAACGTTACGACAGCAGCGTAATCGAGGTCGCCTTTGCCCTGTGCGCGCGCGGAGGCATATACCTCTTTGACGGCTGCGGTTACAGGCATCGGCACGCCCTGCGCAAAGGCGGCTTCCATGGCCAGCGTTACATCTTTGTGCATCCACTTGAGAGGGAAGTAGGGCGTAAAATCGCCTTTGAAGATGAAGGGAGCCTTGAAGTCGGTGAGCGACGCGCGTGCCATGCTGTTCTGTACGATCTCCATCATCACCTCCGGCCGCACGCCGGACTTCACAGCCAGCACGAATCCTTCGCAAAAAATTTCAACTACCGTGGACTGGATGGCGTTTTGGGCCAGTTTGGCGGAAAGTCCCGCTCCGTGCGCGCCGCAGTAGATGTGCTTCTTGCCCAGCGCTTTCAACAGCGGTAACGCCTTCTCAAACGTTTCGCGCTCGCCGCCAATCATAAAGGTCAGCTCGCCTTTCTCGGCGCCGTGTTTGCTGCCGGTGACCGGAGCATCCAGGAATTTGGCTTTCTTGCCGGCCGTGGCACATGCCAGCCTGCGGCTGACCACGGGACTGATGGTGGCAGAATCGATCACGATGGCGCCAGGCTTCAACGTCTGGAGGACGCCCTCTTTGCCCAGGATGACTTCTTCGGAAGCCGCGGAATCGCTGACGATGCTCATCACGTAGTCGGCTTTTTGGGCGGCTTCTGAGGGGGTTGTGACGACTCTAGCCCCCGCCTGTTCAAGCGGCTGAGTCTTTTCGTGAGTCCGGTTGTAGACACTCACCTGATAACCGGCCTTGACTAGGTTCAGCGCCATGGGCTCGCCCATGATCCCCAGACCAATAAAGCCAACGGATTCCTGCATCGTATGCCTCCTTCAGATATTTCCTGGGTATTTGCATTCAGCTCAGCTTCCTGTTCGCAAATCTCGGAACGCAGGACGGTCCGCGAAGCTTACAAATCTCCGAAGTCGAGCCAAAGCCGAACGTCCCGAACATTGTTGTCGGTGTATCCCGTCTCGAGTGTATCACCAAGGGTGCAGAAGAAATGATAGGCGTCGCTCTCGGCCATGTAACGTTCCGGATCGAGCCCACGCGTCCGAGCTCGGGTGATGGTTTGCCCATCGGCGACCGCTCCGCTTGACGGGCTGTTGCCGTCGCGGCCGTCGGTGCCCGCGCTCAGCACTACTCGGTTCTGATGTTCGATTTTCTGAGCGGCGTACAGCACAAAAGCCTGATTGCGCCCACCCATGCCCAGACCAGTGACCGGACAGGTGACTTCGCCGCCCACCACCAGAGCAACCGGATGCCCGGGATGCTCCGCAGCCATCACGTCCAGCGCTTCCAGATTATTGTCCGCAACTTCGCGATAATCGATGTCCCATTCACTCGAATCGAGATCGCAAATAAAGCCCTCCCGCTCCAGCGCGTTGCGTGCGGCTTCAACAGCTTCGCGGTTCGAGATTAGGCGTACGTAGTCAGAACTTTGGAAACACGCATCTCCGGGTTTGGGCGTCTCACTGAGCGAGTGTCCCTGGAAGCTTTTGCGAATCGACTGGGGCAGCCTTGGAATCAGATTGTTTTCCTCCGCCAGCCTGTAACATTCCTCGACGGTGGAATCGTCGGGCATGGTTGGTCCTGATGCCACCATCGAGGGCAGATCGTCCGGCACATCGGAAACATACAAAGTCAACTGGCGAGTGGGATGCGCGGCCTGGGCTAAACGTCCGCCTTTCACCGCCGACACGTGCTTGCGCAGGACATTGATCTGCTCAATCGGCAGACCGCAGGTGACCAGCGCCCGGTTAAACTCGACCAGATCTTTTAGCGACACGTCGGGATCCAGAGGCTTTTCAAACAACGCCGACCCGCCCCCGGAGATTAGGAAGATTACCAATGCGTTAGGTCCGAGTGCAGAAATCAACTCGAGCGCGGCATCGGCGGCGGCCATGCTGTCCGGATTCGGGTAGGGATGGCCCCCTTCGAAATAGCGGAAATTGTTCACTCTCGATGCGGGAATGCCGGGCGCCACCACGATGCCGGAAGCGATTCGTCCACCCAGAATCTCGTCCAGGGTCGCGGCCATTCGATTAGCCGCCTTGCCGATGGCAATCACATGAAGCGGCAGTGTGAGCGGGACGATAACATCTCCGGCAAAAAGCTCCTGGCTGGAAACAGTCAGTTTCTTCAGCATCGTTTTGTGAAGATCGATGGCGGCGATAACCTCATGGAAAACGTGACGGGCGATCGCCTTGCCGCGTTCGTGCGAAGGGGCATTGGAAGCCGGGATTTCATCGTGAATGCTCATCTTGCTCCTGGTGCGGCTTGCCCGTTCTGCTTTCCCACGCCTGCTGCGAATTCTACATTATTTAAAAGCCGGACGCAGATGGCAAGTGAACGCGCGCTAGTGGCCGGAACGGGGCAAAGTGGATAATGACGCCTGATGAGTGAAAGACCTTTGTAGCCGATTATCATCCATCCACACACCACTGATCTCTAGGGCTAATGGGCGGGGATTAGCGGAAGACCTTTCTAACCACTTACCACTATCCACTGACCACTTCTGTTGGCCTGCCCCAGAGCTCACGAATAGACTTCAGGGTTCACAACGTTCGCAGGCCGCTCGCCCGCAAGCATGGCCAGAAGGTTCTTGACAGCGAGAGTTGCCATCCTGAGGCGCGTTTCACCCGTGGCGCTGCCGATGTGCGGCGCCAGGACGACATTGTCCAGCTTAACCAGATTCGGGTTGACGCGCGGCTCGCTCTCAAAAACGTCCAATCCCGCGCCTGCGATCCTTTTGCTGCTCAGCGCTTCTACCAAAGCCTCCTCATCCACCACGGGCCCGCGAGCTGTGTTCACAAGAATGGCGTTGCTCTTCATCAGGCGGAGCGCCTCACCGCTTATGATGTGGCGCGTTTCGGGAGTCAATGGAACGTGCAGGCTGACGTAATCTGATTCTCGCAGGATGGTTTCAAGTGTCGCATGCTCGGCGTCGAGTTCGCGCTCGACGCTTTCGGCGGCCCGACGCCGCGCGCAGTAGAGAACTCGCATGGAGAACCCGCGCCCGCGGCGCGCCATTGACTGCCCGATGCCGCCAAAGCCCACCAGACCCAGCGTTTTGTGGTGGACGTCCAGCCCGTGCATCAGTCCCCATTGCCAGCGCTCCCATCGTCCTTCGCGAACATAACGGTCGGCCTCGATGGCTCGGCGCGCCGTGGCCAGCAGGAGCATAAAAGCAAGATCGGCCGTTGTCTCTTCAAGCGATCCGGCGGTGTTAGTGATGGGAATCCGCCGGCGGTTGCAGGCCGCGACATCAATGTTGTCGTAGCCAACGCCGCAGTTGGAGATGGCCCGCAGCCTGGGAGCCGCGAGCAGAACCTCCTCGCTGACTCGCGTGGAGTTGACCAGGACTCCTTCCACATCGCAGCACGCATCAGCCAGTTGGAAGAGCGGAATGGCTGCATCTTCAGCATGGCTCCGCACCTCGCAAGCGCTAGACAGCAACTCCAGCGCAGGCGCGGGCAGCGGACGCGTCACAAAGACTTTTGACTTCATAATCCCCTTCAACTTCCAGCAGGATGGTCGAGTGGTTTGATATCACGCTGAGGCTGAATACGTCAACTGCGCATACGGTATGCCGCCGATGCAAGGACATAGTTGTCCGGTTTGATAGCTGTCTGGCATGTTTCGCTCGGGGCTGTGTGGATTGACCCGTGCGACACCACGTGCGCGGTTATAATGGACGCCCGGATTGCCATGGCACATCAAACCGACGCCGAATCGCTGCGTGAGCTTCAGCACGAAATCGAAACCTTTATTCAGTCGCTCGCCCACCCCGTTCTGACTGAAGACGATGTGGAATTGTTCGACCTGGCCTCGGTCAGCTGGAAGTTGAGTGTCCAGTTTGACAAGCTGCTTTTTGAAGCCTGGAATGCATCCCGTACACTGGCGCGCCGGGTTGAGGAAGTTGCCTATCGCGATGGTGATCGCCTCGGTATCTTTGTGCGAAAGCCGCACGCCCGGGAAACGTCGGTGGTTGAATTTCGCGAGCTTCATTCGACGCAGCGCAAAGGCCGCAAGGGCGGACGGTCAGTATTTCGCCAGGAGTTCGTCGCCATGCTCAAACAGGAATTTCAGGGCTGGCGGCTGGAATACGTCAGCAACCGTTCTGACCGCGAGCAATCATTTTCCACGTGGTACACGCGAGGGTTGGCGCGGCAGGGCCGGACCGGCTGCGCTCTCATCGGGCTGAGCAAGGATGAAGCACCCGCTGCGGCGGATGCGGCGCTGGCGTTCGGCCTGATCTGGCTCGATTGGTTGCGAAGCCGTTCGGATAGGACCACGGTGCCCAGGCTTCGTTTTTATTTGCCGAGGGAGGCCGTTGAACTGAATGCGCAGCGCGCGGCCGCCATCAACCATCGGACCGTCCAACTGGAAATATTCGAATGGAACGGCGGAAGCGAACGGCCGGCGCGGGTGAACCTCGAGACAGCCGGTGATGTCGCGACGCGGCTTGTCCTCTACCGACCGAATCACGGCCTGATCAACCGCCATCGTGAACTTTTGCGCGGCTTGCTGAACGACGACGTTGATCGCCTGACCATGGCCGCGGACAGTTCCGGGAGGTTCGTTTCGGCGCGCGTGGCGGGCTTGGAAATCGTGCGCATCGAGGGCGACCTTTCACCCAAAATCTATTTCGGGCTGGAAGGAAGCGTTCGCAGGTTGAGTGAAGGCAACCACAATGAATTTCGGGACTTCGTCTCGCGCGTGCTCGACCACCGCAGCGCCGGGAGTGCCGATACCGCCGACGAATTCTATCGCCTGCAGTCAGAGCGCTGGCTGGAAAACATGCTGGTGAACAACATTACCCGGATTGATCCCGCGCTCTCTCCCGAGTTTGCGTATCCGCAGGTGCCGGCGTTTTCACAGAACGACCGCGGCGTGATCGATATCCTGTCGGTCACGCGGGATGGCCGGCTGGCGGTGATTGAGCTCAAGCTTGATGAACAGATCAGTCTGCCGTTTCAGGCTCTCGATTACTGGCTGCGCGTAGAGAAGCTGCGGCAGCAGGCGAGGTTCCAGCAGTACGGTTACTTTTCAGGCGTGACCCTAGCAGACACGAAGCCTCTGCTATATCTTGTCGGGCCGGCCTTCAGGTTTCACTCAACAACAACGCGATTGCTTCGTTACCTGGATGCTTCCGTAACTGTGATGCAGATCGGAATCAACGATCAGTGGCGCCACGGTATTAAGGTCCTGTTCAGAAGGGAACTGCGGTCGGGGGTTTGACGTGTGCTGAAAATCCCGCTATATGCGGCAGGCAGCGGAACTCTCGACCATACGCGGCTTCAGAAGATGCGGCCGGAATCAAGAAGCAGAGTCACCGGACCATCGTTGACCAGATCAAGCTCCATCATGGCGCGGAACTCGCCGGTTTCAACCTTCATGCCGAGAGCCCTAAGCGAATCGACAAAGGCCTGGTAGAGGGGAAGCGCGGCATCAGGCGCGGCAGCATCTGCGTAGCTCGGTCGGCGGCCCTTGCGACAGTCGCCATAGAGCGTGAACTCGGAGACTGCGAGTAACGCGCCATCCGCCTCACGAACGTCAAGGTTCATGCGGCCCTCCTGGTCATCGAAGATCCTCAGGCGCACGATCTTGTCGGCCATGCTTTGGCCGATCCCTGGTGTGTCCGCTCTGGCGATGCCGACCAGCACCACTAGTCCACGGCCGATCCGCCCGAGCACCTTGCCTTTCACACGAACTTCCGCTCTTGTCACTCGCTGCACAACCGCGCGCATCACCCACGCTCCCTTCCGGCCTCCGGCTCATTGTATCGAACCCTGCCGGCCTTGTAATGCCCGCCGAACGGAGTTCCACCGCCAACAGTTGAGTGCAATTTTTACCCGGTGTTCCTTAACTGGGCACCTCACCGGACAGTTTTGAAATCTGCTGCGAATTTGATTTTGTAAATGGCTGAATAAACGTAACTTATAAATTTTCGTCCCAAACGTCTCAAACGTCCCCAACGTCCCATTTTGGGGGGTTAGGCTTGAAATGTGGATGGGGGGACGGGCTAGGCCACAAGGCTTGGCTGGCGCGGAAAGGCGCGCGCGATTTGGGGGAGGTGTGTCTTGGAGACGGAAGCGAACATTGTAAACGCTCAGGTGCGGCCGGGCATGGGAAGTCCCTCGAGGCCGGCCGTCCCGAACCTTTCCGCTGAGCGCCGCCTCGTCCAAAGGGTGTTTGAGCGCTGCAACGCGGCGATAGCCGAGGCCTGCGGGCAATCATTGGTGCCGGAGGAATTCCTGGGCGCGCTGGTGGCGAACGAGAGCGGCGGCATCGCTGACGCGACGCGTTTTGAGCCGGCGGTTTACCGGCATCTCGTGGCAGTGGCGCAGGGCCAGTCGCCTTGCTACGGAAGCATCGATGTGGCGGAGCTCGAACGCGAGGTCAGCCAGTTGCTGCCCGCCGACGCCGCCGCGCCCCATGCGCGGTACATGACGCAGGGATTTACCGAGATTCATTCGCGCCAGATCCGCAAATCGCCGGACGACGCGCTGCGCGAGCTTGCCACTTCCTGGGGTTACACGCAGATCATGGGTTACCACATGGTGGGGCGGCCGGGAGGAGTCCGCCAGTTGCTCGATCCGCATTTCCATTTCCGCATGGCGATCTGGCTGCTGGCGGAGTTTGCAGTCGATTTCCGTCTCGATCTCGCAAACGATTTCGCGGAGATGTTCTGCTGCTGGAACACGGGTCATCCGCGGGGGCGCACATTCGACCCAGCGTATGTCGAGAAGGGGCTCGCCCGCATGGAAAGTTACCGTCGGCTCCGGCAAACGCAGCCGGACGCGAGATAGGGCGCCGCGCCGCCTGACGGTTCGGTCGCGATTTTAACTGTCTGGTTAAAACCACAAAGGAGGGGCAGAGATGATGCACATGGTGATGTTCCTGGTGGGATTTACCGCAGGGCTGGTGTTGGCCGCGCTCTTCGAGCAGCGCGCGGTCAGGGAAATCCTGAACCTTCGCACCTATCTGCGCGCCGAACTCCAGCGGCTGGCGGCGAGGCTGTAAACAATTAGTGATTGGTGATTAGTGATTGGTGATTGGTGAATGGCAGATGCGGTGTGCAAATCACAAATCGTCAATCGCAGGTGATAGCGCGCGCTTGAAAAGCAGGTGCCGGTAATTCGTTTAACGACATGGCGCCAAGCAACGCAAGGGCGCGGCGGTGAATGGCACTTCCGGTGGAGAAAAAGAAGGAAGAACGATGCGTGAATACGTCAAACAGCTTTTTTCTGAACATGGTGAAGCAAGCTTTGGGCGCACCGGCTCGTTTTTCGGGCTGGTGCTGGCGGGAGGGTGGGTGTCGTATCTGGTCTGGACCACGCACCATCTTCCGGACCTGCAAGGGCTGACGGTCTTCATCTCCACACTCTACGGCCTCAGCAAGACGGGCGAGACCGTGCAGCGGGTGGTGGGGAAGAAAAATTAAGTAATTGAGTGATTGGGTGATCGAGTGATTTGAAAAACCTGAAGGTTGCAACTTGCGAGAGTTGAATCACTCAATCACTCAATCGCTAAATCACCCAATGGTAACGGACGGATATGGCAATCATTCAAGCACTGAAGAATTTGATGCTTCGGGTTCCTGGAGCGGTTTGGTTTGCCGTGGGGGGATGCCTGCTGGCGGCGTTCTGGATGCAGCAGCACGACGCGCGAATCCGCCAGCAGGCGGGGCTCGAGCAGTTGCGGAACGAAACTTCCGCGGAGGCGTCGGCGCTGCGCCGGCAGGCGGCTGAGGACGTGCGGCAGGCGAACGCGCAGAACGCCCAGGCGGTGGCAAAACTTGAGCAGCGCCGGCAGCAGCTCGAACAGCAGAACCGGCAACTGGCCGCGCAGCTCGAAAGTTTGCGCAAGCAGGCGCAGATCCAGGCTGGCGAGGCGGACACCCTTCCTATATCGGAGATAGTGACACGGGTGGCCGCCCAGCTTGGGTTGACGGCGGAAGACGTTGCGGCGGGGGAAAAAGCGTTAGCGCGCAAAGGCGCAAAGGCGCGAAGGAAATTACGAATTACGAATTATGAATTACCGGAAGGTGGGGAGGAGACCCCTCACCCGGCCGCTGGCGCGTCCACCCTCTCCCCTGGGAGAGGGCCTGGGCAAGCATCCGCCGCAGACATCGCAAAGAGCGCGATCCTGCAAGGCGGGGCGACAGGCGAAAACACCCCTCACCCGGCCGCAGGCGCGTCCACCCTCTCCCCTGGGAGAGGGCTTGGTACCGGGGATTCTGCAGACATGGCAAAGAGCGCCACGTCTGCGCCACCCAACGAAGCGGCGGCGCTGGCGCTCAGTGCGTCCGGGGCGCGCAAGGTGGAGGCGTCGCTGGTGGCGCTTGATAGTTGCCGCGCTCAGAGCGGCATCCAGACTCGCCAGCTCTCGAATTGCCAGGCGCGGGCCGAGGCTGATGAAGCCGCCCTCGAGCGCCTTAAGGGTTCTGTGGCCGGCCTCAACCAGGCGGTTGCGGCGAAGGACAAAATTCTGAGAGAGCAGCAGAGGGAGTACAAAGCGGAATTGCGAGCGGCGCGGGGAACTTTTCTGGGGCGCCTGGCGCGATTGTCGGAGCATGTGGCCATAGGCGTGGGGGTGGGCGTGGCGATTGGGGTGGCGGTGAAATGATGCCGGAAGATTTTGCGCACCTGGCGATGTGGTGGGGACCGGGCATGCTGCTCCTGCTCGCCTTCAGTTACGGATTGCTGCGCCTCGCGCAGGTGTGGCTGGAGCGCACGCTGGACGCCAAACGCCGCCAGATGGAGAGCCTGTTCGGCATGGCGGAGCAGTATGTGAAGCAGTTCCTCAGCGCACAGTTGGCGCAGGCCGAGGCGCTTTCGCGGCTGGCCTCGAGCGTGGAGCAGAGCGACTCGCGCGACAGCATGGAACACCAGCAGATTCTGGTGGCGCTGCGGGCGATGCACGGGGAAATCAAACGCATGATTCACCCGACGGCGGGAACGCGCGAGCCATAAGAAATTACGAATTATGAATTACGAGTTACAAAACGGGTGGTCGAGATCGGCAAGACCGCACACATCGCGAAGAGCGCGATGTATGCGCCACCCGGCGACGGCGCAACAGCAAATTGGCGATTGAGTGATCGGGCGATTGGGCGATTTAAAGGCGGCAGCGTAGCTTATGGGGTTTCAATCACTCAATCACTCAATTGCTAAATCACCAATCACCAATGACTACGACTAACCACGGGAGCGAAAACGCATGACCAGCAGCGTACGGCAAAAAGAAATCGTCAGAGGAAAAATCCTGTATTACCTCAAGCTGATCTACCCGCAGCCGGCAACACTCCCGCTGCTGCAGGGCGAACTCGACATCTTCGGCTATCCGGTACCCATCGACGACCTGGACTTCCATGTGGCCTACCTGGCGGAAAAGGGGCTGGTGAATGTGGACAACGTTCGCGGCCCTGTACCGTCTGGCACGGGGCGGGGTCCCCACGCGCGGCGGTACATTACGCTGGTGAAAATCACCGCCAAAGGGATCGACTACTTCGACGGGCGCCTGCCGAAGGACGAAGGGGTTTACCTGGAGCCGGAGGGGTGAACACCATTTGCGATTGGCGATTTGTGATTGGGGGTGGCGCAGACATCGCGTTCGTTGCGATGTCTGCGACCAGGCGGCGAAGAAAATTACGAATTATGAATTACGAATTATAAAACCGGAGATGGCAATTGGCGGAAACGCGAAGCCCAGTACCTTGTAATTTGTAATCCGTAATTGATCGAGACGCGACTGGAAGAAACGGATGATGCAGAATAAGAAACACAAACACGGCGAAGGAAAAGCGGCCGCACGCCAAGGCGCACAGGCGCAAAGGGAATTACCAATTACGAATTACGAATTACCAGAAGCTGCGGCTTCCGCCGACATGGCAAAAAGCGCCACGTCTGCGCCACCCGAGGGAAACACCCCTCACCCGGCCGCTGGCGCGTCCACCCTCTCCCCTCGGAGAGGGCTTGGGCAAGCATCCGTCGCCGACATGGCAAAAAGCGCCACGTCTGCGCCACCCCGGAGAGAGCTTGGGCAAGCATCCGTCGCAGATATCGCGAAGAACGCGACATCTGCGCCACCCGAGGGAAACACCCCTCACCCGGCCGCTGGCGCGTCCACCCTCTCCCCTCGGAGAGGGCTTGGACAAGCATCCGTCGCAGACATGGCAAAAAGCGCCAGGTCTGCGCAACCCCGGAGAGGGCTTGGGCAAGCATCGCAAAGGGAAAATGCGCGGGCGGTGACCGATGTGGCGAAGCTGCCGGAGGAGCTGCGCGAGCTGGTGGAGCGGATGCTGGTGGAAGGCGCCACGTTCGAGGACATTTACGATGCGGTGAATGACCGCGGCGTGCCGCTCACCTTGCAGGCCGTCCAGAACCTTTATCGCGGCAGCCTGGAACTGCAGAAGCGGCGGATTGTGTTCCAGGTGGAGCGCGCGCGGGCGCTGACAGAGGCGCTGGGAGATCCGGAATCAGCGGACGCGCAACTGGCCCAGGCCGCCATGCTGACGGGGCTCCAGAGCCTGAATCGCAAAGACGGCAGCATCAGCGTGAAAGACGCCGTGAAAGGGTCAATGGAACGGCGCAACCTGCTGCTGAAGCGTGACCTGCTGCGCATGCAGATTGAGCGTGAAGAGCAGGAAAAGCGCTTCCGCCGGATGCGCATTTACACCGAGATGCTGAAGGTGCGGCTGATGAGAACCAAGCTGGTGCAGTTGCGGCGCGAACTGGCGAAGCATGAGAACAGCGGCACGCTGGGGCGGGTGGCCATGGAAAAAATCCAGGAGATTTACGGGTTGCTGCAGGTGCCCATGGTTCCCAGGGAAGAGGACCTGGAGAAGGCAGTGAGGAGTGATGAGTGACGGGAAATTTGCGATTGGCGATCGGTGATTTGCGATTGCGAGCCGCGGTGGCGGAAGCCGGGACCAGGGACATTCACTCAATCACTCAATGAGCTGATGATGCCACGAAAGAAAACACAAACCGCAAAGCAGGGCGCAGCGGCGGAAAATCTGAAGGGACGCACACATCGCACAGAGCGCGACGTGTGCGCCGGCGAACTGACCCCTCACCCGGTCCCGGCAGGCGGGACCACCCTCTCCCCTCGGAGAGGGCTTGGGGAATCGACTCTCGTAGACATAGCAAACGGCGCCATATCTGCGCCACCCGAGAGAGGGCTTGGGCAAACCTTAACTTCGCCAGCCGAGGTAAACACCCCTCGCCCGGCCGCTAGCGCGTCCACCCTCTCCCCTCTGAGAGGGCTTGATGGCAAATATTCAAGCCGGGCGGAGGTGGTGGGCGCGCCGATTCGGCTGCTGGCCTATCAGCGGCGATGGGTGGAGGACCGGTCGTCGCTGAAGGTGGTGGTGAAGGCGCGGCAGATCGGCTACTCGTTTGCCGCCACGCTGCAGGCGCTGCTGCGCTGCCTGGAGCGCAAGACGACGTGGATCTTTCTTTCCAAGGGCGAGCGGCAATCGAAACTGCTGATGGAAAAGGTGCAGGAGCACATGCAGAGCTGCGGGATTGTGGCGCAGGCGTTCGAGTCGAGCTTTTTTGACGGCGCCAGCCAGAAGCAGCTTGAAGTGCGGCTGCCAAACGGCTCGGTGATTTACGGCCTGCCGTCGAACCCGGACACGGCGCGCGGCTATTCGGGCAACGTGACGCTCGACGAGTTCGCCTTCCACGCCGACGCCGCAAAGATCTATTCGGCGCTGTTCCCTACCATCACGCGCGGCTACTCGCTGGAAGTAATCTCGACGCCGAATGGACAGCAGGGGAAGTTTTATGAGTTGGCGAAGGCAGCGGGACTCACAGAGCAGTGGTCAGTGGATAGTGGTAAGTGGTTAGAAAAGACCTCCGCTAATCACTCATCACTAACCACTAACCACCTGGCCTGGTCTCCCCACTGGTGCAACGTGTACGAGGCGGTGCGGCAGGGACTGAAGATCAACATCGAGCTGCTGCGCGCGGGCTCGGACGATGAATCGACTTTCCAGCAGGAATTTTGCTGCGAGTTTGTCTCCACGGCGGAGAATTTTTTCCCTCCGGAGCTGATAGTTGCCTGCCTGAGCGGCGAAGCCAGCACGCAGTGGATAGTGGATAGTGACCAGTGGTTAGAAAAGGCTTTCACTAATCACTATCCACTAACCACTAACCCCTTCTTCTTAGGCATTGATATTGGCCGGCACCACGACCGGACGGTTTTCTGGCTGGATGAGGTGACGGCCGCGGCCGAGGAGCCTGATGACGGCGTCGCGCGTAGGGGAGCCCTTTGGGCTCCCGCGGGAGGGCAGAACCCTCCCCTACCTGCCCCTCAGGATACTCGCTGTTCCATTGCTCGCATGGTGCGCACGCTCGATCGCGCTCCGTTTGCGGAGCAGTTGGAATGCGCGCGCGAGCTGCTGCGGATGCAGCGCCCAGACGGCGGTCCGCTGGTGCAGCGCGCTGCCATTGACGCCACGGGCATAGGAGCGATGCTGGCGGAAACGCTGGCGACGGAATTTGGACCGAGGGTCGAGCCGGTGACGTTTACGGCGGCGGTGAAAGAAAACCTGGCTTACCGAACCAAGCGACGAATGGAAAAACAGCTCTCGCTGCTGCCCGACACGCGCGAAGTGCGGCGCGCCTTCAGTGCCGTGAAGCGGGTGGTGACGCCGAGCGGCAATCTGCGGTTTGACGCTGTGCGGACGGCAGCGGGGCACGCCGATGAATTCTGGGCCAAGGCGCTGGCCGACCTGGCGGCGGATTCGGAGCCGGTTTCGACGGCGGGTGACGCGTATCTCGCCGGCGGCGGGGCGATCATCAAGCCGGGAGCGTTTTTGGAATTTGGGGAAGGATGGGGAACGTTTTGAGTTCTGAATTATGAGTTAGGAATTACAGAACCAGTGCTAGAGACGATAACGCAGTCGCAGACATCGCAAAGTGCGCGACGTCTGCGCCACCCGGCGGGTGTCCGATCCCGTAACCCTTGGCGAGAAGACTGAGGAGAAAAGATGAAACTTGGACCCATCAATATTCAATGGCGAAATGCGAGGCTGGCGGAACCGAAGCTGAATGTGCCGCTGGGGCGCACAGCGGCGACGGCGGAGACGCTGCCGGCGGGCCTGCCGGGCACGCCGATTTTCCAGGGATTTCTGGAAGACTTTGGCGAATACAATCCGCAGCTTGAAGGGCTGAGCGCCATTCGGACGTACGAAAAGATGCGGCGCTCGGACGCGCAGGTGGCGGCGACGCTGCTGGCGTGCGAGCTGCCGATTCGCGCGGCCAACTGGGACGTGCTGCCGGCAAGCGCGGGCGCGCTGGACCGCGAGATCGCGCAGTTCGTGAAAGATAACCTGTTTGGCGGACTCGAATACGTTTCGCCGGCGGGCGTGAAATCCACCCAGTGCTGGGACGATGTGCTGCGCAACGCGCTGCTGATGCTGGCGTTTGGCGCGGCGGCGCACGAGGAGATCTACGCCGTGGACAGCGAGCGCGTGCGGCTGGCGCGGCTGGCTCCGCGGCTGCCGGTTACTTTTTATCGCTGGATAACGGACGTGGACGGCGAGACGCTGCTGGCGCTGAATCAGTACGGCTACCGGAATTCGAATTTTGAGAGCGTGGAGATTCCGGTGGACCGCCTGGCGGTGTTCACGTTCAACAAAGAGGGCGCCAACTTTTTTGGGCGATCGATGCTGCGGCCCGCGTACATGCACTGGTACATCAAGCACAACCTCTACCGCATCGACGCCATCGCCGGCGAACGCAACGGCCTGGGCATTCCCACGATCGAACAGGGAACCGGCGCCTCAAAAGAAGACCGGCAGGCCGCTGCGTCGTGGGTGACGCAACTGGCCGCGCATGAGAAGACCGGCATCGCGCTGCCCGCCGGATGGAAATTGACGCTGCAGGGCGTGCAAGGCCAGGTGCGCGACCTGTTCAATTCTATAGAACACCACAATATCGAAATATCCAGAACGGCTCTTGCCTTTTTTATGAACCTCGGCCAGAGCTCGAAATCGAGCGGCAACCGCGCGCTGGGCCAGGAAATGACCGACTTCTTCTTCCTGGCCGTGCAGGCGACCGCCGACCAGATTGCGCGAACGATTACGGCCACGGCGGTGAAACGGCTGGTGGATTACAACTGGGACGGCGTGGAGAAGTATCCGGCGCTTCAGGCGTCAAACCTGCGCGCGCGCAATCTGGACCAGACGCTTGCGGCGCTGAGCCAGCTTGCCTCGGCAAAAGTGATGGCGCCTTATCCCGAGCTGGCACAGTACATCGCGCGGGAACTGGGATTGCCGCAGCCCGGGGGAAAAGAGCAGTGAATAGTGATTAGTGAATAGTGAACAGCCCGGCTTGGGCGGGTTTTCACTATTCACTAACCACTATCCACTAACCACTCGTTTGATGAGGAGGAGAAGGATGCTTGCTACAGCAGAGCAGCAAACAACGCCGCGATTCCTGGCCACGCTCGAACCCGCGGCGGGCGAGGGGCCGGGGAAGGTTCGAATTCCGCTGGCCGTGACGGGAACGTGGGTGCGCGGATCGAGCCGGTTTTCAATTACGGGCGACGACCTGGAATCAATTGTGGGCAACTTCCGCGAGCGGCAGAACGGCGAAATCAACGTGGATTACGACCACGCCAGCGAGATGCCGGAAGTGGCCGCGGGCGGCCCCATTCCTTCCGCCGGACGCATCGTCGGGATTGATCCGCCGGAAATGCTGGGAGCGAATAGCGAATTGCGAATGGCGAATAGAAAAGACGACTCGCTATTCGCTACTCGCCATTCGCGCTTTATTCTCTGGGGATGGTTCGAGCCCACCGAACGCGCTCGCGCGCTGGTGAGGAACCGCGAGTATCGCTACATCTCGCCGGCTATCGATTGGGGCGCAAAAAATAAACACACCGGCAAGCCGCAGGGCGCCACGCTGACTTCGGTGGCGCTGACCAATCGACCGTTCCTGGAAGAGATGCCGCAAATCCGGCTATCCGATCCGGGGTACCGGCTGGTGGATGAAGAGGGCAGAAGCCAGGAGCAGGGAGCGGGCGGCGACAGATTCGAAATTCCAGATTCCAGATTCGACAGAGGAGGATCAATGAAGAGGGTTCAACTTTCCGTAGTGGAGGGAAAAATCAGAGTGAATCATCCGGAGCTTGCGGACGAGTACTACGCCGATCCGGAAGATGCAGGCAACGCGCTGGCGACACTCGGCAACCAGCATGGCGGGACCGAAGTGCCGATGGCGCAGGCGGCTGCGGCGCTGTCAGAAGCCGAGGCGCAGGGGAAATCGATTTCCGCCGTGGAAGTTTTTCGCGCGCGCGTGGAGCAGGCGCTCGATGAGGCGGTGCGCAGCGGGAAGATTCTGCCTCGCCGTCGCGACGACTGGCGGCGAATCGCCCTGGGTGACTTCGGCGCGTTCTCGCGCCTGGTGGCCGAGCAGCCGGCGCGCATTCCGCTGCAGCCTGTGGGTTTTTGCGGAGGCGTTCCGGAAAACGTGCAGGCGCAGGTGAAGTTCATGGCGGAACAGCGCATGAAAGAGCGCGGAGTGAGCTACGGGCAGGCGCTGACGGAAATCGGTCGCGAGCAGCCTGACCTGATTCAGCAATACCGGCGGTCCGTGAGCGGCATTCAGTAAAACAATCCACAGATTACGCAGATTGCACAGATTCGATCTGCGTGCTCTGTGAAATCTGCGGATGAATGGAGGAATTGAGAGATGGCAGGAGCAACATACGTTCTCGACAAGACATACAAAGTAATCAGCGCGGGAGGGGTGATGCAATTTCGCGCCGTCGTGCCGGCGACGAACGACGGCGAGTGCAAATTGCCCACAGCAGCCAACCAGCTTGCCTGGGGCATCACCCAGGAAGCGCAGCCCAGCCAGAATGAAAGCGTGACCGTGCGCAAGTACGGCATCTCACGCGCCTACGCGGCCAGCGCCATCAACAAAGGCAACTATGTGGAAGTGGCCGACACGACCGGCGCCTTGCGCGCGGCTGACCTGACCACCGTCCCCGGCTCGGCAACCCTGCACAACGTGCTGGGCATTGCGGAGAGCTCGGCCAACGCGGGCGAAGTGCTCTTCGTATTTCTCTCGCCCGGCCCGGTTGTGGTGCCGGTGAGCTAGGGCAGTGATTAGTGGACAGTGAATAGTGGTTAGGGAAGTGCGGTCAACGCACCCATTTGGTTGGCACTTTCACTACTCACTTATCACTTACCACTGCTTTCATGCGGGTCGGGCCCTGGCGGTCAGCCACCAGGGTACTACGCTCCACTCTGGGCCGAGCGACCTGCTGACAGGTCTCCGTGTGGAGGAGTCAGGAGCCAGAAGTCAGGAGCAAGGAGCAAGAAGCAAGGAGTGGGGTTTCGCTTCATCCCTATTCTTGGTTTCTTGCTTCTGGCTTCCGGCTTCTTGCTCCAGGCTCCTTTCTTAACCCGCGCGCGGAGCGCCAACCTGAGAGTGGATTTGGGAGAATCGCTATGCCAGATATTTCGATGGTCCATGTGGACCAGGCTTTGACCAACGTTTCCATCGCGTATCGCAACGCGCAATTTATCGCCGACCAGGTGTTCCAGCCGATTCCGGTGAGCAAGCAGTCCAACAAGTATTTTATTTATTCGAAGGACCGCTTCCGCATCATGGATGACGCACGCCGGCCCGGCGCCCGCGCGAATGAAATCAATTGGACGCTTTCCACGGACACCTACTTTGCCGAAGGGCACGCGCTGGCGCAGGCCATTCCCGACGAGCTGCGCGCCAATGCCGACCAGGCAATCGACGTGGACGTGGACACCACGGAGACTCTGACCGATCTGGTTTACCTGCAGCGGGAGATCCAGATTGCATCCGTGGCGACGGACCCGGCGGTAGTGACGCAGACCTCGGCGCTTGCCGGCACCAGCCAATGGTCGGATTTCACCAACTCCGATCCCATTGCCGCCGTCGAGACCCAAAAGGCCACCATCCAGAAGCAGATCGGGCAGCCTCCGAACGCCCTGGTGGTGGGTTACCCGGTGTTCCTGCAGCTTCGGCAGCATCCGGCCATCATCGACCGCTTCAAGTACACGCAGGTGGGAATCCTGCAGCCCGACCACCTGAAGAGCGTGTTCAACGTGGACTTCTTCCTGATCGGCGGGGCGATCAAGAACCTCGCCAAGGAAGGCGACGCGGACGACTTCGACTACATCTGGGGCAAGAACGCGCTGCTGTTCTACAAGCCCCTGACGCCGGGCCGCCGCACCGTTTCGCTGGGCTACCAGTTCACGTGGCTCTTCGGCGCCAACACGGACGGCTTCCTCGTCAAGCGGTATCGCGATGAGTCGCGTACGGCGGACGTGGTGGAAGTCCAGCTCTATTACGACTCGAAGGTGGTGGCGTCCAACGCCGCTTACCTGTGGACGTCGGCGGTGGCGTAAGAAACCAGTGGTAAGTGGTTAGTGTTTGGTGAGGTGCAAAGTCGAATTATAAATTATGAATTCTGGATTATGACGAACGGCTGCCGGGCGGCATCGCCCAGCCCACCCGTCAGATAATTCATAATTAATAATTCATAATTGCTTCTCGCCCTCCACTAGCCGCTTACCACTAATCACCCGTAGCGAAAGGAACATGGAACATGAGCTTTACCACGATTGACGCAGTCGCGGCGCACTACCCGGGTTTTCAGCGGGGCGTCACCAATCAGAACCCGGCGGACACGCAGATCCAGACCTGGATTGACAATCAGGCGGCGCGGATCACGGCGCTGGCCACGGCGCGCGGCTACGACCTCACGGACCTGGCCACGGCCAATCCGCAGGCGCAGGCGCTGGTGGCGCTGATGAATGAGAGCGGGGCGGCTGCCGACCTGGGAGACGCCTTGTTCTCAATGCTGGGTCCCGGCAGCGCGGCGCAGGGCTGGGCCAATCCCAACGCGCTGCGGAAGAGCTTTGAAAACATGCTGGCCGAACTCGGCCAGGGCGCCTACGACAAGCTCTTTGTGGTCGCGGCGCGCACGGAGGATGTTTATCCCTCGTTGGGCGGCGTGGCCGGGCAGGAGACGGACCCGACCGATCCTGAGTTGGATAGCAATCTCGCGTTCCGAAAGAACGATGTTTACTGAAGGACGAAGTGTGAAGGATGACGGATGAAACGGCTTGGGATTGGGATTGGCGATTGAAAGCGGCGAATTGCGAGTTGGGTTTTGATTGCCCCTATTTGCTACTGCCTACTTGCTAATCCCCTGACTTGCGGGGTGAAGGGATGGAGGCCGAGCAGTTTGCCAGCAGCGGCGCCGGCGGCGCAACGCCCTGGGCCGCGCTGGCACCCTCCAGAGCGAAGCGTCCGCGCGTCGCGGGCGGCGTCGCTTGGGCGACGGGAAATGGGAACAGGCGATAACAGCATCAGCTCGCAGGGGATCGCGGGAGTGGAGACCGGTGAGATCGCAGACATCGCAAACCGCGCGATGTCTACGCCACCCGCGCCAGCCGAGCAATTTGTAACTCGTAATTAAAAATACAAGTTCGGAAGAAAACCATGAACCAACGCTATCAAGCAACTTTTGCAAAACCAATCGTCGACCAGTTGATCGCCATATTTCAGCGGGACCAGCAGGCGGCGCTGGAGATTGTGAACGCCACGCGGCCTGTGGGGCGGCCGCTCGGGCCCTTCGCGGCATTTTTGAAAGAGGCCACGCCCATCCAGAACTGGCCGGCGCTGGTGCTGGTGGCGCAGCAGATCGACTTCGACATAGTGAGCGACATCGATCTGCGGAGCGAAACGCTCAGCTTCTACTGCGCGATGGCGCTGGCGGGCGCCGATCCCGAATGGCTGGCCGAGGATGCGATGGACACCCTGAGATTGGCGGACCTGGTGCTGGCGTCGGCGCCGCTGGAGGACTTTTATACTCCGCTTCCCATCAGCCACACAACGGTGCCGGGCGGAATGACATCGGGGCTGGACCCTGCCGTCTCCAGGATCCTGGACCTGCGAATTACGCGGCACAACCTGGGAGCTCTGGTGCAGCAAAGAGGCGGGGCGCTGGCGCGCGGCCCGCAGATTGAATTCAGCATCGACCTGGCAGAGCAGTAACAGTTCTGAAGGATGAAGGATGAGAGAACGGCAAAGATTTACCACAGAGCCCGCAGAGAGCACAGAGAAGGCCGCAGACGTTACAAACTGTGTGATCCCGCAGCGCGGGACGCCACGAGGCTTGGTAATTGGTAAGTAATCAGTCGACGCACAGGAACACACAGAGGAGACGCACACATCACCAAGAACGCGACGTATGCGCCAGCTGATAACACAGGGAGTAGCAAGTGGAAAGTGAGAAATGGGGGGAAGGTATGCCGGAGAATTATCAATTCAAACTTATGAATTATGGAAAGCTCTTCCGGGCGGCCCGCGCGCTGGTCTTCGCGGCCCTGGCTCTAGCATTCATAATTCATAATTCAGAATTTCTTCACGCCACCACGGTCACGGGAACGGTGCGCGACTCCGCCGGCAAGGCGGTGAGCGGCGCTTCCATCAGCTTCCGGCTGATTAACATTGGCCGTGGGAACGTGGCGCGTGATTCCGGCACTTCAATTGTGGCCCCGGCGGTGGTAACGGTCAGTTCGGGGAGCGACGGCACGTTTTCTCTTACCCTGGTGGGCAACGACTCGATCACGCCCGCGGGCACGCTTTATGAAGTGGTGATTCGCGGGCAGGGATTCACTTACGGTCCGTTCGATTACTCCATCACCGGCGCTTCAGCCGATCTCAATAGCCTGACTCCCGAGGCCACCTATCCCAACACGCCCAGCCAGGTGTCGAGCTCGCAGCTTGTTCCGCCCTCCGGCTGCACTGTTGGTCAGGACCTCGAATGGACAGGGATGGCCTGGATCTGCGGGGCTTCAGGATCCGGAGCCACCATCGAAACCAACGGCGTTGAGAACGCCGTCCAGGGCGCGCTCGACTTCCAGACCTCCGAAGACAACGGCGTCGGCCTGACCTTGACTCCGATTTATCAGACCGGCGGCGGCGAGAAATTTGAAATTACCGGCTCGAATTATTCCGGCAACTCGGCAACGGCCACTGCGCTGGCCTCGGTTCCGACGCAATGCACGGCAGGCCAGTTCGCCACCGGCATCGCGGCCAACGGCAACGCCAACTGCGGAACACCGGCTGGCGGGGGCGGTACTCCCGGCGGGACAAGCGGACAGGTGCAAGTAAACACTTCCGGGGCCTTTGGAGGGGCGACGAATCTTACCTACGATTCAACCAGCGGCGCAACCACAGAGATTCTGCGCGACAAGGGTGGGCAGGTTTTCAACGTCAAGGCTTACGGGGCGAAGGGCAACGGCAAAAGTTATTTCGACGGCGTTACAAGCTCAGGCGGGGCCAGCGGCAACGCCATAAACACCGGCAATTCGACAACGCCTTCTGTCGCGGCAGTGACAACCTCGGTCGATAACGCCATCGCCATAGGAGTGTTTCAGGCCGATACTGACTGGTCGGTTGCGCCGAGCGTTGGCACTAATCGAGTGACTCTCCCCAGCGCCATCAGCTACTCCCTCACGGTTAATGACCAGATCAAGGCTACGGGAGG
>DASUJZ010000048.1:0-86423 GCA_036278995.1 Terriglobia bacterium
GCACCACGTTCTGGTATGGGGGCGGAATTGTGGTTTCAAACTCTGAGAACGTGGAAGTCTACGGCAATACGGTGAAAGATTGCATGAACGGAATCGGGGGAACTCAGGGCGTCCGGGGAACCAACGCCAAGACAGGCGCCATCTACAACCTGAAGAATCTCTACGTCCACGACAATACGATTATCCAGAAAACCGGCTCCGCGGAGGGAATTGTCAAGTCTTCAAAACTCGACGGTTCGGTGTTCACAAGCTGGGGCAACCACCTCAAGGACACTAAATTTAGCCTCTTCGAGTCGGCTTACCGTTACTTCTGCTGGCTCGATCAGCAATGGACATATAGCGACTGGCTGAAGTATGCCTCCGAACACTGAGACTAAGACTGTTCGCAGAGTAGTTGTTCCCTTCGGGAGTGGATTGGCGGAGGGAAGAGGATTCGAACCTCCGAGCCCCTTTCGGGGCTAACGGTTTTCAAGACCGCCGGTTTCAACCGCTCACCCATCCCTCCGCAACGGCGGCCTTTTTAACTTACAAAAGACCTTAGCGCATCGTCAATCTGAATCCTTGCACTGAACAATCAGACGGAGACCACGGAGCTTCTGATCCGAGTCGACCTTCAACGCGCCGGCTCTCACGCCCCTGGGCCAGCCACTCGGATGAAGACGTCCAGATGGTGCACAGCCTACCTCTGTTCCAGGCAGATGGTCAGCCTCTGTGTGCTGCACACTCGCCGCCACGAACGGGCAATTTCCAGTCATTATCAAGCAATTCATGGAACGACCAAAACGCTAGAGCCTATGGGCGTTGACAAACACCACCGACTGCCGATAGTGTAACCTGCTCTTATGAATGTCCTCGTTTTAGGTTCGGGCGGGCGCGAACATGCGCTGGTTTGGAAATTGCGTGAAAGCCAGATGACGGACGAGATTTTCTGCGCGCCGGGAAACGCCGGCATCGCCCAGACAGCGGAGTGCTTTCCCATCGATCTCAACGATCCCGCGGCCGTACTGCACTTGGCCGGCGAATTGAAAGCTGACCTGACCGTCGCCGGGCCGGAGGCGCCGCTGGTGGCGGGCGTGGTGGATGCCTTCGAGGCGGCTGGGCGAAAGATTCTGGGCCCGACGAAGGCGGCTGCGCAGCTTGAGGGAAGCAAAGTCTTCGCCAAGGAGTTCATGAAGCGCCACGCGATTCAGACGGCGAAGTTCGCCGTGGTGGAAGACTATTCGAGCGGCGAAAAGGCGGTTGCCGAATTCGGTCTGCCGGTTGTGATCAAGGCTGACGGGCTTGCGGCGGGCAAAGGAGTAGTGGTGGCCCGCACGCCTGACGAAGCAGAAAGGGCCTTGGGCGATTTCATGGTCCGGAAGTCGTTGGGTGGCGCCGGCGACCGCGTGGTCGTTGAAGAATGCCTGCTGGGTGAAGAGCTGTCGTTCATCATTCTGGCCGGCAAACGAGGC
Organism: Terriglobia bacterium; assembly: GCA_036278995.1. Lineage (GTDB taxonomy): Bacteria > Acidobacteriota > Terriglobia > UBA7540 > UBA7540 > SCRD01. The sequence continues at coordinate 1,452 of DASUJZ010000048.1, forward strand.
TGGCTGCCTTTGGTGCCGACACAAGACCACAAGGCCATTTTCGACAACGACCTTGGCCCGAATACGGGAGGCATGGGGGCGTACAGCGAAGATTCAATCCTTCCAGAACGGCTGGGCCAGCGCATCGCCCGCGAGGTGATCGAGCCCACGCTGGCTGGCATGGCGACTGACGGGATGCCTTATTACGGCTTTCTCTACTGCGGGCTGATGCTGACCGCAGAAGGCCCCAAGTTGCTGGAATACAACGTCCGCCTGGGCGACCCTGAAACCCAGCCGATTATGATGCGGCTGCGATCCGACCTGTGCGAAATCCTGATGGCTTCGCTCGAAGGGCAGTTGACGGGAGTCGGCGCTCGCTGGAGTCCCAGTCCGTCGGTGTGCGTGGTGCTGGCGTCCCGGGGTTATCCCGGCAAAAGTGAAACCGGCAGGGAAATCACGGGAATCGAGTCTGCGGAATCGCTGGGCGGGGTCAAGGTGTTTCATGCCGGGACCGTGTTTCACGATCATCAACTGCTCACTTCCGGGGGCCGGGTTCTCGGCGTGGCGGCGACTGCGGAGGACCTTCCGACGACCATCGAACAGGCCTACGCGGCCGTCAGTAAGATCAACTTTGACGGGATGCATTACCGTCGCGACATTGGAGCAAAGGGGTTGCGGCGGCTTAAAGTGACGGGAGAAATCCGCCATCCCGAAGATCAGGCGGGCAACCCACCGCCGGTTTAGTAATCGGCAGGCACAGGCTATTGTTAACAGTCTGCGGCTGAAAAATCCAGCAAGGAGAAATGAATGGCTGAAAAGGCAAGAGCCCTAGTCGGCATTATTATGGGGAGCGACACCGATCTTCCGGTAATGAAAGAAGCGGCGGCAACCCTGGCAAAATTCGGAGTGCCGTTTGAGATCGACATCACCTCTGCGCATCGGTCCCCGGCTCGTACATCTGAATACGCCCGCTCTGCCAAGGAGCGGGGACTACAGGCGATCATCGTGGGGGCCGGAGGCGCGGCGCATCTGGCCGGGGTGGTGGCGGCGGAGACAACGTTGCCAGTGATCGGTGTTCCCATGCCCACAACTTCGCTGCAGGGCATGGATTCGCTGCTTGCAACTGTCCAGATGCCTGGCGGCATCCCGGTTGCCACTGTTGCCATCGGCAAGTCCGGCGCAGTGAACGCGGCCATTCTGGCTGTGCAGATCATGGCCACAGCGGACGCTGCGCTCGGGCAGAAGCTCGCGGATTACAAGAAAGCGCTGGCGAAGGGAGTGCAGGAGAAGTCAGAAAAATTGAAGCGGGAATTTTCGCTGTAGGCTGTGCGGGAAAAGGCTACCCGCGATTCGTGCGGCAGCCCAACGAAGCCGGTCAGCAAAAGCCTCACACAATGCCGCGAAGAAGAACCAGTTAGGAAAATCACGACTTCTTATCAAACTTAAGAGCGACGGAATTGATGCAATAACGCAGGCCGGCGGGGCCGGGGCCATCCGGAAATACGTGGCCCAGGTGGGCGTCGCACTTGCTGCAGAGAACTTCCACGCGCCGCATTCCATGGCTCAGGTCAGCTTCTTCCCGGACATTCTTCTCATCCGCCGGGGCGGTGTAGCTCGGCCAGCCGCAGTGCGACTCAAATTTGGCATCGGAACTGAACAGTTCCGCGCCACAACAGACGCAGCGATAGGTCCCCGTGTCGTGCAGATCGGTGTATTCGCCCGTGAAAGGCGGCTCTGTGCCTTTTTGCCGCGTTACGTAGTATTGCTGCGGCGTCAGCTCTTTCCGCCAATCATCGTCGCTCTTATCGATTTTGGTTGTCGGCCTGTCGGTGTTCATAACGGTGTTTTCAGGCGCTGCTATGCTTTTGCGTCTCAGGCTGTAGGCTGATCGTGGCCGTTCCTGCGAATAAGTTTGCCAACGGTCTCGATCAGCGCGTTCAGCTTGTCTTCGTTTGCGGCCCGAACCTGTTTAAGGTCCGATATCTGCTCCGTCAGACGGATCTCGGCCTGCGCCACCCGCCCGACGAGATCCGTGACCGTGGCGACCGATGATTCCAATTGAGCGGCTCGCGCTGCGCCAGCTTCCAGAGCGGCGTCAATTCGGGTGAACGCTTCCTCATGTCCATGGCGTCAGTATAGCACGCTACGCGCACGCGTTTCCTGGCGTCAAGCGCCGCGGGCGCTGAACTGCTATAATCTTGATTTTTGCGGGAGTAAACTAACTAAGCGAGACGTGATGTTCAAAACGATTGAGTGGACCAGCGACGGCGTCCGGATGATCGACCAGACGCTGCTGCCCGGCGAAGAAATTTACAGGACTTACCGGACGTATCAGGAGGTTGCAAAGGCGATCCGGTCGATGGTAATTCGCGGCGCACCGGCCATCGGAGTGGCGGCGGCGATGGGCGTGGCGCTGGGCGTGAAGAACTCGCGCGCAACCAGCCTGACGGAATTCCGCAACGAGTTCGAAACCATCGCGGACACGATTTCCAAAACGCGGCCGACCGCCGTCAACCTCTTCTGGGCCGTAAAGCGCATGCGCGCGAAGTTTGAAGATGCCCTCGCGGGCGCCGCTTCGGAATCCCATAAGATCGACCGGGCGAAAACGGTTATGGAAGAAGAAGCCCAGCGCGTGCTGGCGGAAGATATCGCAGTGAATGAGGCGATGGGCCGGCACGGCGCCACTCTGCTGAAGGATTCTTCAACCATCCTGACGCATTGCAATGCCGGAGCGCTTGCCACCGGCGGCTACGGGACGGCGCTGGGAGTGATTCGCGCGGCCGTCGAGGAAGGGAAGAAGCTCAGCGTTTTTGCGGATGAAACCCGCCCGTTCCTTCAGGGCGCGCGGCTCACCGCCTGGGAGTTGGCCAAGGACGGCATCCCGGTGACCGTGATCACCGACAATATGGCGGGGCATTTTATGAAGCAGTCGAAAATCCAGGCGGTGATTGTGGGCGCAGACCGCATCGCTGCCAATGGCGACGTTGCCAACAAGATCGGCACTTACACTGTGGCCGTACTGGCGCGTGAAAACGAGATTCCGTTCTATGTGGCGGCGCCGCTTTCAACCATTGACCTGGAACTTGCCTCGGGAGACCAAATTCCCATCGAGGAGCGCTCGCCTGACGAGGTGACGCATTGGAGGGGCATCCAGACCGCCCCGGAAAATGTCAACGCCCGGCACCCGGCATTTGACGTCACTCCCCACCGCTACGTGACGGCCATCATCACCGAGCGCGGCATCGCTCGCAATCCGTATACGGAGAGCCTGAAGGCCCTTTTTGAAGAGCAGGAAGTGCAGAGAACCTTGCGCTAGCCTCGCTCGCTGCGCCGCTAGCATCGCAGGGAAGCAGATTTGTTGCTCAGTGCGGTGCAGAGATGCTATTCGTGGTGGAGGGCTACTATGGGGTCAAGGCGGGAGGCTTTCATTGCCGGCCACAATCCGAAAAACAGTCCAATACTCACCGAAACCACAAATCCCGCGATAACCGACCACAAGGGCACAGCGGGAGTAAGGCTGGAGAAGACGAGCGGGACGCCAAACTTAAGTAGATAGCCCAGGATGATCCCCAGCACTCCGCCCGCCCCCGTTAGCGTCATGGCTTCCAGCAGAAATTGCCAGATGATGTCCTGCCGGCGCGCACCGATCGCTTTTCGCACCCCAATTTCGCGGGTCCGCTCGGTGACGGAGACCAGCATGATGTTCATCACACCGATCCCACCCACCATCAGGCCGATCGAGGAGAGCACCACCAGCACCAGGGCCACAGTCCCGGTGATCTGGTTGAATTGCTTGATGACCGACGCCGCGGTTGCCATGCCGAAGTTGTTTTCCTGGTCAGGCTTGACTTTGCGCACCCTTCGCAGCACGGCCGTGATTTCATCCAGCGCCGCGTTCATGCGGTTCGGATAAGCCATGGCCAGAATAAAGTTCTCTTTTGCCTGCGGATAGATCTTCCTGAAGGTCCCGTAGGGGATGAAAACAGTCCGGTCAGAGCCATTGTCTCCCAGGAATGACAATCTCTTGGCCAGTGTCCCGATAATTTGGAATGTATTTCCGCCCACGATGATGTTTTTGCCGACGGGGTCCTCATTTTGAAAAAACCTGGTGGCCACATCCGCGCCGAGGACGGCGACGTTCAGGCGGCGGTTGTCCTCGAGGGAGGTGTAGGGGCGGCCTTCGACGAATTGGGAGTTATTAATAAAGAAATCTTCCGAGGTAGCGCCTTGAAGTCCGGCGTCCAACATGTCCTGCCCCTTATACTTTGCCCCCACGGCAGGTCCGCGATTGAAAATCTCGACGGCTACATCCTGGACGTCAGGACAACTGTCCCGAATGGCCATGGCGTCATCGTACTGCAGAGGTTTTCGCATGCGCTCTTCACGCGTCAGGTTGAATCGGATGCCCGGCTCAAACTTGTAAATGAAAATCGAGCGGGATCCGTATTGCTCCATGGTTTCGACCAGTTTGTTGTTGAGCCCGGTGATGATCGAGGCGACGAGGATCACGGTGGCGGTTCCGACCAGGACGCCAAGGATGGTGAGGAACGACCGGAACTTGTGGGTGCGAAGCGTATCCAGTGCCAGCAGCAGGTTTTCTCGAACGTTTCGGAGTTGTTTCGCCACGCTTAACCTTCCGCCCGCAACGCTTCAATGGGATCGAGCCTGGCGGCCTTGCTGGCGGGATAAATGCCGAAGAAAAGTCCGACCAGCACCGATAGCCCGACTCCGACAAGGATGGCGCTTAGCGGCACCGAGGATGTTACGAAGCTCTGGACCAGCACGTTGACAAGTAGCGCCAGTAGGATGCCCACCACCCCACCCGTGCCGGCCATAACGGCGGATTCGATGATGAATTGCGTCAGAATGTCCCGCCTGCGCGCCCCAAGCGATTTGCGGATGCCAATCTCATGCGTGCGATCTGTCACGCTGGCCAGCATGATGTTCATGATCACAATTCCCCCGACCACCATGAAGACCGTAACCACCCCAATCGTGACCGCGAAGATCGTGCCCGTCAATCTCTCCCACAGGCCCATGATGGTTTGCGAGGCGTTGATGCCGAAAGTGTCGTCCTCGTTGTATTGCACATGGCGCCGTACGCGCATCAGCATGCGGAGTTCATCCTCGAGGGGAATCATCTGGGCGGATGACCACGCCTGGACGCTGATGTTAAGTTCTGCCCTCGAGAAGTACGCTTTCTGGAAAGCCGTCAGAGGAATCATGACGAAGTTGTCCTGGCTTTGGCCGAACGTGGTGCCGATTTTCTCCGCCACCCCGATCACGCGGAAGGTGTGGTCATCCACACGGATCTCTTTGCCAATCGGATCAACGTTAGGAAAGAACTTGTCCACCAGGTCCGTCCCGATAAAGCAAACCGGCGCGCCATGTGTATAGTCGGAATCAGAAATATACCGCCCGTAGTCGACCTTCTGCTGGCCGATATCGATCATGCTGGGCGTTACTCCATTAAGGTCCACATCGTAGACAACCTGGTTTGCATAATGCGCCGTGCGGCCCCAGTACTCGGCTGTCGCGCCGATGGTCTTGTAACCTTCAAGGTTTTCCTGAATGAACCTGTAATCATCCATGCGAATGGGCCGGTTGAGCCGGCGCGCTTTAAGCCAGGATTCATAACCCTGGGCCCACTTGTATTGGCTCAGGACAAAGGTGTTGACGCCCAGGTTGGCGACGTGTTCGGCGATGTAGAGGTTCATGCCGTTGATGACGGACATCACCACAATCAGGGTGGTGGTGGCAATCACCACGCCAAGCAAGGTGAGGAAGGAGCGGAGCTTGTGCGTGCTCAGGGCTTCGATGGCGATCCAGAAAGCTTCGCGGGCGGTCACCCAGGCGCTATACAGTTCACCGTACTTGCGGCGCGGGTACCTTGTCGGCGCTTGTCCTGTCATTGCAGGTTCCACGGGATCCCCTCTTCGAGTCCTTTCCCCCGCTTCCCGGTTTCCCTACACCACTTTTTCGTCGCGGTCGATTTTGCCATCGCGAATGTGAATGATGCGATGGGCGCGGGCGGCGATATCATGCTCATGGGTTACCAGAATGATTGTGTTGCCGGCTTGATGGAGGCGGTCAAACAAACTCATGATCTCTTCGCCGGTGGTGGTGTCGAGATTTCCGGTCGGCTCATCGGCCAGGATAATCGAGGGGTTATTGATCAGGGCACGCGCAATCGCCACACGTTGTCGCTGGCCTCCGGAAAGCTCGTTGGGGCGATGGTCCACACGGTCGCCGAGTTCCACCATGCGGAGCACTGCGCGTGCCCGTTGAAGCCTTTCATCCGGCGGCGTCCCGTTGTAAATCAGCGGCAACTCGACGTTGTGAAGCGCTGAGGCGCGCGCCAGTAGATTGAACGTCTGGAAGACAAACCCGATTTCCTTATTTCGGATGTAGGCAAGCTCATCGTCCGTCAATTCGCTCACCAGCCGCCCGTTCAGCCAGTACTGGCCGCTGGTGGGTGTGTCAAGGCAGCCGATCAGGTTCATCAGGGTTGACTTGCCGGACCCGGAAGGGCCCATAATGGCAACATATTCTCCACGCACAATGGAAAAAGAAACGCCGCACAGCGCGTTAACCTGAATCGCTTCCATATCGTAGGTTTTCCACAAACCCTGCGCGAAGATAACGATGTTGTCAGGCGACGGCGCCTTGCCCAACTCGTCCGCGGCCCCAGTTTGCGATTCGGTCGTTGAAAAGGGTTCCATGGCTTGATCCATATCTCCTGATTTGTTTCCCCACAGACACCGGGCTACTCGGTTACGTCGAAGGGGCCTGATTCATGGTCTTGACGCTATTATCAATCTTCACCTTGGCGTCGTTCTTCAACGTCCGGAGCACCTGGTAGCTTCCAGTGACGATTTCCTGTCCGGGATTCAGCCCGCTGAGCACTTCCACATTCATCGTGCCCATAATCCCGGTCGAGACGGGAATGAATGCGGCCTTTCCGTCCCGGACGGTGAAGACTCCCTGGATTTCCTTCTTGGCGGCCGAATTCTTGGCGGCCGGAGCGGGTTCTGCAGCCAGTGCCTTGCCTTTGGACTTGGCATTTTTCTGCTGTTCAAGCTCGCCTTGGTCCCGCACCGTCAGCGCCTGTATGGGTATCGTAATCGCATCCTTCCGAGTGGCGGTCGTCACCTTGGCCGTGGCCGAGAGGCCGGGCCGCAGACCGGCAGGCGGGTCATCCAGGGTGACAGAGACGGTAAAGTCCTTGGCCTCGCTTTGATTTGTCGCGGTGCTCTGGCTGCTGTTGGTGGTGGTCTGGCCGGAAGTCGAACTCAGCGCGCTCATCCCGATTTCGGTGACGTGCCCTTTGAATTTCTTGTCGGGAATGGCGTCAATGGTGACTTCCGCAGGCTGGCCCATCTCGATCCCCAGAATATCCGTCTCATCCACGTTCACCACGGCGTTGATCACCGACAGGTTGGAGACCTGGAAGAGCGCGCTTCCCGGTTGATTTTGAATGCCGGGCACGACGTTCTCACCAACATGGACGGGTAAATAGGTGATGATCCCGTCGAAGGGCGCTTTGTAAATGGTCTGGTCGCGCTGATTCTCGATGCCGACAAGCTGCGCCTGCGCCTGCAGCACGCTGGCATGGGACATATCGCGATTGTAATTGGCCTGGTTGAGCTGGGCTTTGGCTTGTGCAACCTGGGCTTGGGATGATTGCACGGTAGCCTCGGCCACCTGATAGGTGCTCAGAGCCTGGTCGAAGGTCTGCCGTGAAATCAATTCTTGGCTGAGCATCTGCTGGGAGCGCGTATAGTCGTCTTTGGCCTGCTGGAGCTTTGCCTGCGCTTGAGCAAGGTTCGCCTGCGCCGTGTGAAGGTTTGCCGTCGCGGATTGGACGGTTGCCGCCTGGACCCTTGAGTTGGCTTGCGCTGACCTTAGCGCCGCCTGCTGGGCTTCCACACCGGCCTGCTGCTGCACGTCCTCTGTGCGAAGCAGGAGTTGCCCTTGCTTTACACGGTCACCCTCTTTCACCATGATCTCGGTTACCTTGCCAAATGAGTTGGCATTGACAGTCGCGAACTTGTCCGGCGGCGGCTTGATTTCCCCCGATGCGGTTACGATCGACGATAGATCCTGCCGCATGACCTTGCCGGTCTGCACGGTGATCAGCCCACGATGGCTCCATGCGATTCCGCCGAGCACCAGCCCCACCAGGACTACAAGCGCCACGATGAGCAACAGGATCTTCTTAGCCTTGGAGAGGCCCTTCTTGGGGCGCCCGCCCTGTGGACCTCGCGGCAACCCGGCATCTTCTCGCTGGGTAACGTTGATCTGGCCTATTTTCAGTTCTGTAGTTTGTCCCATGGTAACCTTCTCAGTCATTTTCTAGTTTCTTCCGCGCGGGGAACGGGCGGTCCGAACGCCGGGGCAAGCCCCTCCCATGTGACGGCCGGGCAAGGCAAAATTATTCATCCTTACAATTCTTATACGTTTCGGAGGCGGGAAAGGTTCCAGTGTCATAGCGGCAATCCCAGGAACACTTGAAAAACACTTCTCATGCTTGGCCTGGGCGAAATGTCTGCCATCCATATTACAGCCACTTGACCATCTTTGTAACGGCAATCTTGATGATGAAGGCTCAAAAACCGGCGGTTCTGGGCCGGGTGATTGACTTCGCGGTCAGACCACCTTTCGGTCGGAAATAACATCAGTGATTTCGGCAGGGATAGCGCCCGTTTTGGCCTTGTCCGGCAGGGGCGGAACTGGTTGACTTTCTGGTTCTTGAAAAATACAATTATTGCTATTGGCTCTCCGCGGTGGAGAGGGGAGGAGCGAAGCTGGGGATGGGAGTCTATAGGTCTCCGAAAATTAACGCTCGAGTCCGACGCATTGCGGTGACGCTGGTTGCCGCGGGCGCCTTGGGAACGGTTTCGTTTCCGGTCTTTGCAGGCAAGGGTAAAGGCCAGGAAGAACAAAAGCTCACCAAGCAGGAAAAGAAGCGGCAGAAGGCGATCCAGAAGGAGATGGAGAGCCCATACAAGCAGTGGATCAACGGGCCCATCGGCTACCTTATCACCCCTGAAGAGCGGGCCGCATTTAAGAAGCTCACCACCGACGACGAGCGCGATAGTTTTATCGAGGAATTCTGGCGCCGGCGCAACCCTACTCCGGGCTCAGCCGAGAACTCTTTTAAGGAAGAAGTTTATCGCCGTATTGCCTATGCCAACGAACATTATTCCTCTGGCGTCCCTGGCTGGAAGACAGACCGCGGACATATCTACATTATGTACGGTCCAGCGGATGATATTGAAACCCATCCGAGCGGCGGTACCTACGTAGCGAACCCGACTGCGCTTCCCTATAGCGGACCTGGCGCTTCCAACACGATGACCACCTACCCGTTTGAGGATTGGACTTACCGCTACATCCCGGGCATCGGAGAGAATGTCGAACTCGAGTTTGTTGATCCCACCCTCACCGGAGAATATCACCTGACAATGAATCCTTGCGAAAAGGACGCCATGGCGAATGTGCCGGGCGACATGACAGGATGCCAGGGCGGCGTAGCCATCGGTTCAATCTGGAACCCCAATCTAGTCATCAGTCCCAACCAATTGGGTGGTGGGAGCAACGGATCAGGTTCCATGGTCACGTCCAATATCATGGGGCACCAATACGACGAGTTCAACCGCCTGGATCTCTATGCCAAAATCTTTCAGGCGCCGTCGGTCAAGTTCAAGGACTTGCAAAGCATGGTGACTTCCACGGTGACCTCGCAACTTCTGCCGTTCAGCGTCCGGACCGATTTTATCAAGGTCACGGAGGATACGGTTCTCACGCCCATCACGGTTCAGATACCCAACCGCGACATGCAGTTTGAAAACAAAGAGGGCGTGATGACGGCAGTTATGGACGTCTACGGGGAACTCACAAGCATTGGCGGAAGAGTGGTGAACACGATTCAGGACAGTGTTTCGGCGTCGGTTCCGGAACATGATTTCCAGTCGTATGTGAATCAGAAGTCGGTTTACCAGAAGGCGGTGTATCTCCGCCCAGGGCGTTACAAGCTCAGTCTGGTGATCAAGGACAACAAAAGCGGGCACATGGGCACCGAGAACCTGGGAATCGTCGTGCCGCAGTTCAGTGACGAAAAGCTGTCCACCAGTTCACTGATCCTGGCCGACCAGATCCAGCCGCTTCCGACTAGCGAGGTGGGCTCGAACCGCTTCGTCATCGGCGGAACGAAAGTGCGCCCGAGCGTCAATCAGGTGTTTACGCAAAGTCAGAATTTTGGAATTTACATGCAGGTCTACAACCTGGGTCTTGATCCTACAACGCACCTTCCGTCGGCGAACATTGAATACCAGATTTCAAAAGACGGAAAAACAATCTTGAACCAGACGGAGCAGGCGGCAACCCTCAAAGATGCATCGGAACAGGTAACCCTGGAAAAGACGATGCCGGCCAAACTCCTCCAGCCTGGCAAGTACACTTTGCAGATCAAGATTACCGATAAAGTGAAGGACCAGTCGGATACCCAGACGACCAACTTCCAGGTCCAGTAGAGTCGTCCGCGTACGCTATAGCCGAGCCGATAGCCGGGACAGACAACCTTAAAGAAGGTCAGGTCAAGGCATCATGCAGCGCGTGAATAAACTAAAGGGAAGAGCGGATGCAATATCCGCCGGTGGCGTAGTCCTGTGTGTCCTGCTGGCCGCGTGCCAGGGCTTCAGCGCGGACTACGGCAGGGTTTCCGGGAAGGTCACTGACAGTGGTGGGGCGCCGATTATGGGAGCAACCGTTCTATTGAGCGGACCCGGGATCGGCGCGCCCAACGGATTGCTGGAAGGCTCGCTTGATAGGGTCTTTACGGATGCTCAAGGCAATTTTACGATTCGTCGCGTGGCTCCCGGTTGGTACTCCCTGCAGGTAGTCTCGCCGGCAAGACTGCCGGGATTTCGAGACAGGGTTCAGGTGCGGCCTGGCGTGACGACGCGCGAAGCGTTTGCCCTGGGCGATATCCTTTCAGGTTTTCGTTGGCCTCGCTCAGACAGCGGTTCTCATTCCTGGGAACAGGGATGGAAGTGGATTCTGCGGACTTCAGCTTCAACCCGCCCGATTCTTCGATATCGCAAAGCTGACCGCGACCCCCAACAGACGGCTGAGCACCCCTCCCTTCCCGTTCAGCACGTGGTGGCCATGATTCCCAGTAGTGGGGGTGCCAACGGGCTCTCACGAGACACGGGTACAGGAACCGTGGTCGCCTACCTTCGTCCCCTGGATTTAAACTCGGATGTCCTGGTGGCGGGGTCGGTCGACAGAAGTGACGCTGATGGTTCTTCGGTTATTGCTGAATATCGCAGAGGCCTTCTCAACCAGAATCACCAGGAGATCAGCCTTGCGGTCCATCGGCTGGAAATAGGAGGTATCGCCAGCCCAGATTCAACATCGGAAGGTCAGGGGATCCCGATGTCGCGCGGCATGGTATTGCGCTATCTTCAGACCCGCCAGATCTCCAGCGACTTAACGTTGACGGCGGGAATTGAGATGAAATATCTCAATTCCGCGGGCGACGCCGGCACCGCCCAGCCGGAAATCGACCTGTCCTACGTCCTTGATCCTTCAACGGAGCTGACTATGAGTTTCGGTTCGGGCACTCCCGAGCAGCCGGACACTCTGCTGAAGCGGATCGGGGACCTTACCGCGTTTCCGCAAATTACCTTGCAAAATTTCCGTCCGCGTCTTGAGAGTTCAAGGCACGCCGAGTTTCGGTTACGGCGGAAATTCCGTGACGGATCCCGAATAGAGATCGCAGCCTACCATGACGGATTCCAGGATGTGGCTGTTTGGGGTCTGGGCGGAGTTCAGGACCTCGTAAGTTCGCCGACTAAAGGGAACGTCCTTATCACTCCCAACGGCAGGGCAGTGCTGAATGTGGGAACCTATGGTTCTTCAGGCGCAGAAGTTGCGTACGAGCGCCAACTGGGCCAGCGCGGTGAAGTTGGGATTATGTATGCCTTTGGTAACGCACTGGCGGTGGGTCCCGCGGCCGAAGCCGGCCACGGAACGCCTGTGGAGGCCCCTAATCTGCCCGGCTACCTTCGCTCACAACTCACTCAGACTGTTTCTGGCAGGTTTTCGACCTGCATTCCAGGTCTGAAGACCCAAATCGTCAGCAGTTATAGCTGGCTTCCTGCCGGGCGCGTAACCGCCGTTGATCCCTACGGACAAAGCAGAATGGAGTTCCAACCGTTCCTTGGTATGGAGATCCGCCAGCCTCTGCCCAAAATCGACATGCTGCCCTTGCAAATAGTTGCGATTGCTGATTTCAGGAATCTGTTAGGTCAGGGTTCCGTGTCGGTGAGGCAGGCCGACGGCAGTTCTGTCCTGCTGACGCCTGCTTATCGCTCCGTTCAGGGTGGATTTGCTGTCCAATTTTGACGCACCAGTTCCCCAAGGTTGAACCTCAGGCACGGGAGGTCATCGGCAAGAGAAATGATGCACTACGGCGATACCAATTTACATATGGCCGATCCCGAATATCATATTGCGTTGCTTCGACGAGCAAAGATGCGGTGCTCGGCAGCCAGATCTGCTGAAAACCCAGGGGAAAGCCGTGAGGATCATTAGGAAGCTAATGTGCTTGGAAGTCGCAGCAAGGTTGTGCTTTATTCCTGGATAGTCCAGATTCTATGAGCATTCGGGCCCCATACCGCTTCTTGACCCTCCTGCTCGCGATCGTGAGCGTGGCGCTCGTTATTTTTGCTTTCATAAACTTTCAGCAAAGAAGAATTTACCAGCTTCCCACGGATGGAGTTTCCTGGGTGACGACGTCTCAGGGATTAAAAGCCTGGAGTGTGAGTGCCAACTCGCCCGGAAAGCAGGCAGGAATCGTAGCCGGAGACTTCCTCACTTCGATCGACGGCCACCCGGTCAAGACGACCGTCGATGCGAGCCGCGCGATTTTTGAAACTGGTGTGTGGTCGCGCGCCACCTACGACCTGGTCCGCGGGGGAGAGCCATTTGAGACGAGCGTGGTGCTCGCCCCCGAAAACAATTTCCGGGCCTTCCACGATTATCTGGAAATTGTCGGGATAATCTATCTGATCATTGGCGCATTTGTTTTTCTGCGTCGTTGGTCAGCGCCAAAATCGCTGCACTTTTACCTTTTCTGCCTGGTCTCTTTTGTTCTTTATTGTTTCTCGTATACCGGCAAGCTGAACCTCTTTGATTCTTCGGTTTACTGGCTCAATGTGACAGCGCTCCTGCTGCAGCCTGCTCTGTTTCTGCATTTTTGCCTTACCTTCCCTGACAAGCCTCGATTTCTACAGGGGCGGCGCTATGTCCTGCCGGCGCTGTATGCTCCAGCCGGGCTTCTCCTGGCTTTCCACACGCTGGTGATGGCCGGAATTTTGACTTTGCCGCTGCCCGAGCTTTCTGTCCGCTGGTTGATCGACAGTGTGGAGATGGGATATCTGGCTGTTTTTTCGGCCGCTGGGGTGTTTCTACTTTTCCGCTCGTATCGCCGCACAAAGTCTCCATTGGCAAAACAGCAACTCAAGTGGGTGACACGAGGGGCGGCTGTTGCCGTGATCCCCTTCGCCGTTCTTTACGCTGTCCCATATTTCCTGGGCATGGGATTCATACCGGCGGAATGGTTGAAGCTTTCCGTTTTCTCCCTGGTGCTGCTGCCGCTGACATTTGGCTATGCCATCGTCAAGTATCGCCTGATGGACGTTGACATGATTTTCCGCCGCGGAATAGCGTACGCTCTGGCAACCGCAGCGATTATCGGTTTCTACTTCGGGCTGGTGTTCCTGTTTGCCGACTTTTTCCGCAACAGCGCCCTTATTACCAGCCAGGGCGGATGGTTACTGGCCATCGTGATTACGGCGCTGTTGTTCCAGCCCGTGGTTACGCGCATCCAGGCCAGGCTGGACCGGTTCTTTAACCGTGAGCGCTATGACTATCCCAGGACGCTTCTGGATTTTGCGCGCGATCTGGGATCCGAGGTCCACGTTGATTCGCTGCTGGACCAGACGGTTGAGCGACTGGCCGAAACGCTGGGGGTCGATCGGGCGGCCGCATTCCTGAAATCTGAGGCGGGAGACGTCCGTCTGGCCAAGTCACGGGGCCTCACCTTTGGGGGCGATCTCGACCTGAGCTTTCTCGACACGCCTGAGATCGAGAAGGGAAAGGGTTACCTGTTTTTTGAGAGCGTTAAACATCCAGGCGACTTGCCGCCCTCCACTCGGCTGACCATCGAAAGGCTGGGACTGCACTACTATCTGCCTCTGAGAGTGAAGGGAAGCACGCTGGGCTACCTGGCCTTGGGAAAGACTGAGGACGACGATTTCCTCTCCAGCGAAGACGTTGACCTGCTGCAGACCGTTTCAGGCTATGTCGCCATCGCGGTCGAAAGCGCCAGGCTCTATGAATCTCTGGAGCGAAAGGCCCTGGAGAATCAGGCTCTTAAAGATTTCAGCGAGAACATCATCGAATCCATCGATGCGGGAATCGTAGCCTGGAATCCTGAACAGCGCATCGAGTCCTGGAATTCCTCCATGGAGACCCTATACGGAATTCCGAGCGCGGCGGCGGAAGGAAGGCAGTTGTCCGACGTTTTTCCACCGGACCTGATCTCACAATTGCCCCGGCATTCCGAACCCTATCGATCGTTGAATCTGTATAAGTTCCGCCTGAAAAATGATGTGGGGCGTTCGTTGATTGTAAACCTCTCGACCGTGCCTCTTCTGGGTAAAGACGACCACGTAATTGGGCGGCTGCTCATCATGAATGACCTCACCGCGCGGGTTGAATTGGAAGACCAACTGGTCCAGGCTGAAAAGCTTTCGTCAATCGGCATGCTGGCGGCCGGAGTTGCGCATGAGGTGAATACTCCGCTGGCAGTAATCACCTCCCAACTGCAAATGATGATGCGGCAACTGCCTTCGGATGACCCTCACGCGCCCGTTCTGGAGAGGGTCGTCAAGCAGGGTTTCCGGGCTTCAGAGATCATCAATAATTTGCTGAAATTCTCGCGGGTCAGCGGAAGCGAGCGCGCCGAGTTGGAACTGAACAAGGCTATCCAGGAAACGCTGAGCCTGGTGGCTCCCATGCTGCGGGCGGCCAAAATCAGCGTCCAGACCGAGCTCGATTCTGATCTTCCAACCGTTCAGGGAAATGCCGGGAAATTGCAGCAGGTCTTCATGAACCTGATTATGAACGCCCGCGACGCGATGCCTTATGGCGGGGACCTGACCGTGACCACCAGCGCCGTCGATTCCACCGTCTCCATCGAAATCGCCGATAACGGCGTGGGCATCGCCGCAGAAAACATCCGCAAGATCTTCGACCCCTTCTTTACCACGAAAGCAACCAACCGCGGTACGGGACTTGGTTTGGCGGTGAGTTACGGCATCATGCGTGAACACTCCGGGAAGATCTACGTCGACAGCACGGTCGGCCGCGGAGCATCGTTCCGGCTTGAATTCCCCGCCTCCAGGAAACCGGTCAATGCCCTCTAAAGCAAGTTCCATACTTATCATTGATGACGAAGCGGACGTGCTCGCCAGCCTGGACGAATTGATGCGGACGGAGGGCTACCGGACTGCGACGGCTTCCACCGCGGCAACAGGGCTGGAGAAACTGGAGAAAGAGCCGTACGACCTGCTGTTGCTCGACATCAGTCTTCCGGATTCCAACGGGATTGACGTGCTGCGCACGGTCAAGCGGGACTCGCCGGAGCTTCCGGTGATCATGATCACCGCTTACGACTCGAGTCAGGTTGCGTTTCAGGCTTCCCGGGAGGGCGCCGAAAGTTACGTCACCAAACCGTGGGACAACGACAAGCTGCTGCTCGAAATACGAAACCTGCTGGATCGCTCGCGGCTCCAGGTGGAGAACGTGCTGCTGCGGCGCGCCCTCAAGCGTTTCGGCCTGCCCAACGTGGTCGGAAAGAGCGAGCGCATGCAGAAAATTTACGACCTCATCACCCAAGTCGCGGCCAGCCGCGCAACGGTGCTGATCACCGGTGAAAGCGGAACGGGCAAAGAGTTGGTTGCCAAGACAATCCACGCTACAAGCCCTCGCGCAGACAAGCCCTTCGTCCCGGTCAATACCGGTTCGATGCCGGTGGACCTGCTTGAAAGCACGCTGTTCGGGCACGTCAAAGGAGCTTTTACTTCAGCGATCGCCACTAAGCGGGGTTTGTTCGAGGTTGCGGACCAGGGCACCATTTTCTTTGACGAGATCGGGACCATCGGCGTAGAGACACAGGCGAAGCTGTTGCGGGTGATTCAAGAGCGAGAGTTCATGCGGCTTGGGGGCACGGAAAGCATCAAGGTGGATGTCAGGATTCTGGCAGCCACCAATTCGGACCTCAAGCAGATGGTCCAGGCCAACAAGTTTCGCGAAGATCTTTACTACCGGCTGAACGTCATCAGCGTGAACCTGCCGCCGCTACGCGAGCGCAAAGAAGACATTCCGCTTCTGATCGACCATTTTCTGGTGAAGTATTGCAATGAAAACGGGCGTGAGGGGCTGAAGTTTTCTCCCGAGGCCATGAAGGTGCTGATGGACCACGACTGGCCGGGCAACGTCCGGGAACTGGAAAATGCCGTCGAGCGCGCCGTGGTTCTTGCGCCGGGTCCCGTGGTTGGCCCGGAAGCACTGCCCGAACAGTTGTTCGAGCCGCGCCTGGATGGACCACGGCCATTGGCGGAGGAGCCGGTTGACGGTCGTTCGCTGTTTGATGTTGTGGAGGGATTTGAAAAACGGGTTATCCTCGAAATGCTGTCCCGGACAAACTGGAACCAGACCGATGCGGCCGACCGTTTCAAGATTCCCTTGTCCACTTTGAATCAGAAAATCAAGCGCCTCAGAATTGACGTCAAGCAACAAAGGAAAAGCTAGATCAGCGCAGTTCCGGAGCGTTCAGCTTTGGTGGCGGTGCGCCACAGAGAAGCCCCTCCTGCCCGCCGTACAACGATTACCCTGAGGTGCTAGCGAAAAATCAGGAAGCCAGCCGGCATTCGGTGGAAATGCTGTGTCTGCAGGAACAGCAGGAGCATCTGACTCCCATTGTAGGCAAGATGGAGGACAAAGCTGGGAGTAACAGAACCCGTCAAACCTCGAACGATCGAGAACGCGAATCCCACAATCAGGATCATGAGGACGTTGGTCCACGCGCCCCAGTATTCCGGAATATGTAATCCCGCAAACAGGATAGCTGTGGCCGCCACGGCGAAGGTGAGGCCGCCGTGTTTCTCAAAGAAAGCAAACAGCAGGCCGCGAAATAGAAGTTCCTCCATGAATGGAGCTACGAGCACGGCGAAGGCCGCGATTGCGTAAGCTGACGCAGGAGAGTTGAACAATTTTTCGAGTGGATAACTCTTCTGCTGCGGAAGCACAAGAGACATGAGCACCACAGCCAGCGAAAGAGCGGCGCCTCCCAGCAGGTAGCGTATGGTCCGATGGACTGAAAGCCCCTTCCACTTCAGAGCACCCGCGAAAGAAGCCTTGTAATACCATGTTATAAAAAAATAGATGTACGCCAGCAGAAGGATGTACCAGACGAGTTGAAACGACAGAAGGAATATGACATTGGTCTTCAAGTCTTCGATGGGGGCCGTCCAATGTACCAGCGGCCCGAGGAAGATATATCCGATGAACACCAGAAAATTTGCGGCCACCAGGGTGAAAAAACCAACGGCGATAAAAATCAGAAGATCGCGAATTCTCCATTGTTCCGGCAGCGGTCTGGCGTCCAACTCGGCCGCCGGGTTATCTGCCAGATTGCTGGATTGTTCGTGGTGCTCAGTTTCGGAATGGAAGGTCATAGAATTTGGGGTCGGTGGCCCGGAAGCGCATCAGGTACAAGTTTACCGCTCAGGTTGCGGCTTCGAGCCGTGCCGCTCTAGAGCTCTCTCGCCGAAACATCCACACCCGAGGACGACTGGGGTTGTTGGTTCAGGACCGCGGCGAGAGCCTGGCCCGTGAACGACTTTTCCACACACGCCACCTCTTCCGGTGTTCCCTGGGCTACGATTCGACCGCCTGCCTCGCCGCCTTCAGGGCCCAGATCGATAATCCAGTCAGCCTGTTTGATGACATCGAGGTGGTGCTCGATGATGATGACGGTGTTGCCCAAATCTGTCAAGCGGTTAAGGACTTCGAGCAACTGCTTGACGTCGTCAAAATGCAGGCCGGTTGTGGGTTCGTCCAGAAGGTATAGGGTGCGGCCAGTCTGCCGGCGGCTGAGCTCGCGGGCCAGCTTGATGCGCTGGGCTTCGCCGCCGGAGAGAGTGGTGGCGGCCTGACCCAGATGAATGTAACCGAGGCCGACATCCTGGAGGGTCTGCAACTTCTGCCGGATTTGTGGAATATTCTCGACAACGGGCAGCGCGTCAGTGACCGTGGTGTCCAGCAGGTCCGCAATCGAATAACCTTTGTACTTGACGGCGAGGGTTTCCGTGTTATACCGGCGCCCGTTGCAGACTTCGCAAGTAACGAAAACGTCGGGCAGAAAATTCATTACGATTCGACGCATGCCGTCGCCCTGGCAGGCTTCGCAGCGCCCGCCCTTAACATTGAAACTGAAACGGCCGGCCCGATATCCGCGCTCGCGCGACTCCGGCAGCATGGCGAACAGCTCCCGAATCGGAGTGAAGACGCCGGAATAGGTTGCGGGATTCGATCGTGGCGTGCGCCCGATGGGAGCCTGGTCGATGACGATCACCTTGTCGATCTGCTCAACACCGGTGATCTTGCGATGCTGGCCGGGCTCATCGATGGCCCGATATAGCTGCCTGGCCAGCGCCCGGTAAAGAATATCGTTCACCAGGGTTGATTTGCCCGACCCGGAGACACCTGTCACCACCACAAGGAGACCCAGCGGAAACTTGACGTCAATCGTCTTCAGGTTATTAGCGCGTGCTCCCAGGACGACGAGAGATTTCCCATTCGGCGAGCGCCTCTTTTCCGGGACGGGAATGCGACGAGTGCCGGAAAGGTATTGGCCGGTTAAGGAGCTTTCGCAGACGGCCACCGCTTGAGGCGTGCCGCACGCAACCAGTTCGCCCCCGTGTTTGCCGGCGCCGGGACCCAGATCGATGACGTAATCGGAGCGGCGAATGGTTTCCTCGTCGTGCTCAACCACCAGGACAGTGTTGCCCATATCTCGCAGCCGCTCGATGGTTCCGAGCAGCCGCCGGTTATCGCGAGGGTGCAAGCCGATGCTCGGCTCATCCAGCACGTAAAGTACGTCGCGCAGCTTGGAGCCGATTTGCGTGGCCAGACGGACCCGCTGGCTCTCGCCATTTGACAGCGTGGCGGCCGATCTGTCCAGACTGAGGTAGCCCAGACCCACGGTGTTCAGGAACTCGAGCCGGGCAGCAATCTCGTTCAGGATGCGACGCGCCAGCAATTCCTCTCGCGGGTTCAGTTTGATGCGGGCGACGGCCTTCTGAGCTTCGCCCACCGGCAGAGCAGTGAAATCGGCAATCGAAAGCCTCGCAACGTTAACGGCCAGGCTTTCCTGCCTCAGCCTTTTGCCATTGCACTGCGGGCAAGGCATTGCAGAGGTGTAGCGTTCAAACCATTCATGGTAGCTCTCGGACTTCGTCTCGGTATACCAGCGCTCGAGGAGCGGAATGATTCCTGCGAATCCGGCACGGCGACGCGAACCCCGTTGGCCCTTCCCGTAGAGGATGAGGTTTTGAATCCGGGCGGGGAACTGCTCGAAGGGTGTCCGAAGGTCAAAGCCGGCCTGTTCCGCCAGACGAGCCAGGCTCCGCTGGAGATAGCGCGAGCCCGAGCCCGGACCGAGCCCGCCGGCAAACAGCGGCCGCGTCCAGTCCACGACAACCTTGGCCGGATCGAATGTAAAACGGCTGCCCAGTCCCCGACATGCTTCGCATGCGCCATAGGGGCTGTTGAAGGAAAACGAACGCGGTTCGAGCGCAGGAATGTTGCTGCCGCAATGGACGCAGGCCCACTCCTGGGAGTAAAGATGCTCGTCGCCATTCACCACCGTGACCTGGACGATGCCCTTGGCCAACTTCATGGCCGTTTCGATTGAGGCTGAAAGCCGGCTTTCGATCCCTGGCTTAACCAGCAACCGGTCCACCAGCACTTCGATCGTGTGATTTCGTCTGCGGTCAAGCCGAATCTCTTCGTCCAGTTGGAGCAGGTTTCCATCGACACGCACCCGGACGAATCCCTCGCGCTCCAGTTGTTCAAACAAGCTGCGGAACTCGCCTTTTCTGCCGCGCACAACGGGCGCGAGAATCATGATGCGCGGATTTCTATCCCCTCCGGCGCCGCCGTTCTGGAGCGCCATGATGGAGGCCACAATCTGCTCCGTCGTCTGGCGTGAGATGGGCCTGCCGCACTGATGGCAGTGGGGCACTCCGATGGTTGCGTAAAGAAGGCGGAGGTAATCGTAGATTTCCGTGATGGTGCCAACCGTCGAGCGCGGGCTGCGGCTGGTGGTTTTCTGTTCAATCGAAATGGCAGGGCTGAGCCCTTCAACCGCATCGACATCGGGACGTTGCATCTGGTCCAGGAACTGCCGCGCGTAGGCAGAGAGCGTCTGCGCGTACCGGCGCTGCCCTTCAGCATAAATAATGTCAAACGCCAGGCTCGATTTTCCTGACCCGCTCAGGCCGGTAACCACAGTAAACCTGTCGCGCGGGATCGAGACGTCAATATTCCTGAGGTTGTGCTGGCGGGCTCCCCGGACTGTGATTTGCTTGAGCATGCAGACACTGCCCCTCTGGTCAGGTAGCGCGAGTTGCGGGCAATCTATCATCTTAGAGTCTGGCTCCTTGAGCCGTCAAGAAAGCCAAATCCAGATTGCGTGAGGCCGATGAAGGGCTTCAATACGTAGACGGTAGGAGGAGGGCAGGCAGCCGCAGCATTAATGTTTGCGGCGCATTATGGTGCAAGAACAGGCTGCAAGGCCGTCACTGTTTCGAGAGTTGCTTTTCCAGCCGGTAGGCCTTGGCGTTCAGTTCGCTCAGGTGTTGCAGGTCGTTGTCAGTCAGCGAAATGGCGTTCTGGATCATGTCGAGGGCCGGACCTCCAAACGAGTTGGAGTCCTGCCCGCGGTTGGAGGTCAGCATGCCGCTCATGGTGCGGAACTGGTTGGTGAGATTTCGGTAACGGTCGGCAATGGACGTGAGATATGACTCACGGCGTTGATCGAGATCCTGCAGGCTGCTCAGGATGTGCTCACGTTGAGCCACACGGGCGGCGCCTTCGTTGTTCGAGGCGCTCAGCCGGTCGGTTGTCTGCTGCAAGTCAGCGATATGCTGGCGAGAACTTTGAAGCTCGGTCTGCGCTGAATCAAGCTGTTGCTGCAGTCTGTCCAGGCGGCTCTGCAGGTCGGCCTTCATTTCCTCAGAACGTTGATTGGAAGCTTCCAGCGCTTTTGCGTTCTCGGCCTTGGAAGTGGACAGGGTTTGCTGGAGTTGTGCGATGCTGGCATTGGCGGCGTTCAGTTGGTCGGTAAGTTGTTGAATGGTGGCATCACGATTCGCAATTGCGGCTTTGCCATCGCCTTCAGGAGCCGACTTGCCCTGCATGGATGCGGCGCTGCGAAGCTTGCTCTGGCGACGGGCATCCTGGCTTTCGCGCAAAGACTGAAGGGCGGCATCTCTTTGCCGCCGTGCTTCATTAAGTTGGCTGGACTGGTGGATGATCAAGCTTCCAGCCGCCACCAGAGCGATTCCCAGGCCCGATACCACTATGATGTGTACTCCTCGCATGCCTGACAATTTACTCCTCTTGAGGCCGAAAGTGAGGACGCCACGAGATTTGGACATCCTGGCCGCCGCACGATGCCTTCAGACCGACTTGCAATTCTCTGTGGCTCTTGCGCGGAACCGACAAAACAAGCCCCCAGACATCCGATATGCGGGTGAAAATATGCGAGATCGCCTGGGGAATCTCGCTGGTAGAGCGACAGATGACCGTCTCCCCTCCGGTACCCTTGGCCAAGGCATCGAGGCCATTCTGATACGCTAAATCGAGCTGGCTTTGCCGGTATTGAAGATGGACTACAAACAACGGCGCCTCCAGAGAGCTGATACGCCTTTCGAGCTTCGATATCTTCTCATTTATCAGAACGTCGCGAAAGCGCCGGCTAAGATCGTGCTTATCACTGGGATTGATAACCGGGTCCGTATAATCTTCGCGATAGTTATAGATGCTTCCGTCCGTAATGTAAAGCACAGAGACACGCACCGGCGACTTGCGAATTATGGCATCTGCCAGCGAAAGCGTGGCGCGAAGGGTTTCGAGCAAGCCTGGGGTGCCGCTGCTGGTGACCGATTGAATCGTATCTGTAACGGCCTGACGGTTGGCAGTGGGATCGGCCAGGACGTGCAGTCCGTCCTGCGCGCGTAGCAATCCAACCCACACGTTCCGGGGGAGCCTGGAGATGTTGCTCGCCACGGCTCGCTTGGCCTCGTCGATCCGTGAAAGGTCACCAGTGAGGTCCAACACGATCAGGATGACCTGATCACTGCCTGGGGCCAACTGCTTTTCCACTGTTGCGGGCTTGCCATTCAATGTGGGGCCAAAGGTGGGCGCCTCCGTACACTTGCCCCGGTCGACCCAGGCGGGTATCGAGAAGGCAGGCGCCTTGGCCTGCGCGCGGACAAGAGCAGCCCCCATCACCGCAAAAAATATCACCGAGAAAACAGGAGCAGCTCTTAGCATCAAAAGCTCAAAATCAGTCCTAGCTGGATAACACGCCCTCCCTCAGAGCCGATAATCCTGCCAGCATCGATATTCGGAGCGCTTGCCGGGCCGATAGTCGTGTCAGGGTAATTCCAGTTTGCATGATTGAGAAAATTGAAGGCAGTGACGTTGAAATCGAGAGAAGTGCCACCAACCGGCATGCGCTTGTCGATACTGATATCGATCCTGTTCCTGCCCGGTCCCAGCAGGTCGGAAAGGGTTCTGGGCCCGTCTCCCAGCGTGAAGTCTGCGGGTTGGGCAAAGGCGGAGGGGTTGAACCACAGTGAGGGTCCGGGGTCCGCAACACGGGGATCCGCTCCTGGCACAACGTCCACGAAGAGCGTGGAGAGAACATCGCCCGTATTGTTGAACTGAGGTCGCAGGGCGAGTGGGCGCCCGTCATTCCAGTAGGCCATGCCGCTGATCGACCAGCCGCTCATGATGGGCTGTCCCCAGCCTTCGAAGTCAAACAGCGGCTTGCCGCGTCCGAAAGGCAGGCTGTACATGTAGCTGAACTGGAGGTATTGCGGCGTGTTGTCTGAGGTGGGCGCCCAGTCATTGCTCAGGTTAATCAGGTCCTGGTTTCCGTAAGGCCCCGAATAATTATCGAACTCGCTAGAGAGCTCGTATGTTGCGGAAAACGAGAGGCCATAGGACTCGCGTTTTTCCACTTGGACGTACGCGGACTTGTGCTGATAGCGGCCCGCAGGGTAAAGACCATAAAGCTCGAAGGCCTTGAATTGAGGATACGGCTGAAGCGTGAGGCGAAACGCTTCATCGTTGAGCCGGTCGCGATAGCGCAGGTAAGCGGGATTGATCGCGTTAGGAGTTGTAGCCCCATCGCCAACCAGGAGATCTCTGCCGGCGCTATAGTCTGTTCCCACAGTCACTACCGTCGAAAAAGGCATCTGACGCTGGACTGAAAGCGATGCTGAGCGATACACGGGCACCCGGCTGGTCATATCGACATAATCCGCAACGGTATTATCAGCCGCCGACGGGCTGAGGTCCGGCAAAGGCCTTGGTAGAGGCGGAATGCCATTTTCGAATTGCAGCGCAGGGCTAAGCTGATCATTGGCGGACGTAAATGTCTGGCGGGCGTTGAATCCCTGGGTGCCCCACTGCCCGTTGTACATTGGCATGTGCCCGTGCCAGTGGTGAAAGGAGGCCCGAACGCCGGTTTTGGAATCCCCGCCAGGGTTCCATGCCAGGCCCAGAGTGTAGTCAAGGTTCACGCTGGGTGGCCGTAGACCGCGCGGGATTCTGTCGCGGCCGGCAAAGACCAGAGCTCCCAGCAGACGGGTTGCAGGATCAAGCACCATGGGGTCGATGGTGCTCTGACGGTCATACTTTTCCACCCGCGGTGTGTACCGCTTGAAGTTGAGATTGAGGCTAAGGGTAAGCGTTTTGGAAAACTGGTACTTGTCACCACCCGAGACTGATTGGTATGAATTACGAAAGTACGACGGCGAAGCGATAACTGTACGCTCTGCATACTGCGGCTGAGCGAGCAGAAAACTGGCGAACGAATCACCCGTGTTGACGATGCCCGGCAAGCCCGTCAAGCCCGTGGAAAACTGGAAATAGCCGGTTGGATACTGCGGCGTGTACGAATTCAACTGATAATTGTCAGCCTGGAAGGTCAACTGAAAAGAATGCTTTCCTTGCTGGGTGGATATCGAGTCTCGAAATTCAAGGCTGTTGCGGGCGCTGTGCGAATTGGGGTAGCCGGTGCCCATTGAAAGATAAGTGTCAACAAGCTCATAAACGGGGAAGGGAGCTTCTCCACTGCTCCCGGCTTGTACCACATTCGATTCGGCAGTCAGGTGGATGGAATTGACGGTCTTTGAAGTGGCGGTGAGGACGTAGCCGACTTCAGCACGCCACCGCGAGTAGTGCTGGTCAGGCGCGGTGGGACTGGCGAAGTTCGGAAAGTATTTCGGAGCACTGACAAAGCCGTTCGAAATGGCTGTCTGAAAACTCAGCCGATGGCGCGTACCCACGGAATGATCAACCCTGGCCAGGATTCCGCCCGCCGTATCGTACTGCGGCGCGTTGACAAAATAGTTGTTTTCAAAGAATGGGCCCACATTAGCATTGGGCAGGGGATAGTAGGACAGGGCCTGCTGGACCTTTGGCGACAGCCTGTCTGAGGGGATAACGTTTCCGGGGAAAGGCGAACGCAGATATTGAAGATTGCTGGTTGAAACCGGCAGAGAAGGATCAAAAGCCGGATTGGGCGCCGTTGTCATCAGGTCATAAACGATAAGCGGGTTGCCAGCCTGATCGACCGTCCTGGAAAAGTCTCCGTTGCGTTGGGCTGCTGTCGGGATTGTATGCAGTGACGCACGGGAGATGGTTTCGCGCACGCCTTCGTAAGAGAGCGTGAAGAAAGTGCTTTGCGGATTCTTCAGCAGATGCGGAATCAGCACAGGTCCGGATACGTTGAATCCGAACTGATTGCGGTGAAGTGGAGACTTTGTTCCACCGTTTTGATTGACCTCATGCGGGATGGCATCGAGAGAATCGTTACGAAAATACTCGTAAACGCGCCCATGCCAAAGCATCTTGGGGCCAAAGTTTCTCTGAGCCGACGCCGGGCTCCCCGGCCGCATGCCCCATTTGCCCGTCAGGACCTTGAATTCCTCTGTCGCCTGGGCCAGCGGAGCAGGTTCATTCTCAGTGGGTTCGGCCGTCTTTTGAGTGCCTGAGGCGGAAAATGCAACCGGAGCGCTGATGATGAGCCCCAGCAGGGTATAGACGAAAATCTTCATTTCGGGCCCGTGCAAACCTGAGATTATATACTCCGAGCGCTTGTGTGACAACCCTTGGAATCCATCCACTTAGAAGGGCTTATGCGGAACGGACGTGCGGGGATGGCCTGGGCCAATGGGCTTCGGCGAGGGCAGAAAAGTTGAAGGCTAAAGGGCCTTTCGATAGCTGATATCGCGGGTCAAGCTAGCGGGCGCTACGCGTAGCAGCGTTAGCGCCCGACGCAGGGTCTGGCTTCTGGTCTTTGCGCAGGACGGATAAGGGCCGTGCTTCCCGGTCCCCTAGAAGTTAAATCGCGCGAACAGGTTAATCGACCGGTTTGCGGCTTGACTGCTGAAGAATCCGCCTGCCAGTGAGTGGGAGTGGCCGAAGAGATTATCAGGAGATGTCAGGGTACCTACCGGCGTGCCCAGATTGACCTTGTTAAAGACATTGTGAGCCATCACGCCCACTTCCAGCGTATAACGCCGGTCGCTGGAGCCTCCGAAGTGGGGGCCACCCCCGCCACCGCTGAGCCCTCGGCCGCCAAGCCCTCCATGGCCGTGATGATACCCGCCGCCACCTCGGCCTTCACCACCGCCGCCCCCACCGCCGCCTTCAACTTCTCTTCCGAACCCGAACGTCTTGGAAAGTCGCGCGTTCATTGAGAATTGGCTGGGGCCAAAGTAGTAATTGACAGGCACGATGGGGCCGCCGAGCGTCGGGTCGGAGTAAAAGCTCTTGTTCGGCACGCTGCAGACAACGCACGCATCCGGAGCGAAAGCAGGCCGATCATTGTAAATTGAGTCCCCGTTCAAGTCCTGCCCGAGGGTGATGCTGTACGGGCGCCCTGACGTGAATACCAGGAATGGACTAAAACTTAACCCGTACGGCAGGCCGGTCGAGCCGCCCACGAAGAACCGATTGCGCGTGACCCACGGGGCGTTGCCGTAACTTTGGGAGAGATCATACTGGTTCATCGGGAAGGAACTACCGCTGCGCTCACCCTCGACAGCGTTGGCATTGGCGTAGCTTAGCGTGTAATAGCCAAACAACGAAACCGCAGCGCCCATGCGAACGTTGAAATTCGCGATCAACTGGTTCTCGTTGTAAAGTCCGGCGGCTTCGTACTGGTAAATGTTGCCCACATTGCCAAAGGGACGGGTGCCGCTCGCTGGATCGGCGGGGTCGAAGGTTCCCGGCAGCGGCGCATTGATGTTACGGGTAAGAAGCTGATGGATACCGTGCGTTGTAATGTAGGTCACTGAAGTCTTGATGTTCTTGTTAATCTGCCTCTCCAGACCCACGGCGCCCTCGATAACGTATGGCGATTGGTACTGCCCGCTAATCTGGTAGACGGTGGGATAAGTGGCAGAACCTGCTAACGAACCAACAGGCGGAAGGCCCGGCGGCAGGAAATCTGGAGAATTCACTACGAACCGTTGCTGATTGATGCCATTCAACTGTTCTGCCTGGAGAATGTTGTCTGTGTCCAGGCGGTCGTAGAAAATGCCGGCGCCTGCTCTCAAAACGGTCTTGGGGGTTTTGCCGTGTCCGTCGATCCCCCACGCAATGCCGATTCTCGGGGCGATGTCAAAGTGGTCCTGAATGTCGCTCTGACCTTCAAAACGCAAACCGAGCGTTAATGAAAGGTTAGGGAGCGTCCGCCACGTGTCCTCTGTGTAGAGGGCATAATCGAGCCTGTTGACCTCGGCAAACGGATTTCCAGTGGTCACCGAGAATTGATTGGCGCCCCCGCCTGCAGCCACAATTTGCGCCGGCGTCAGCCCTTCGGCGACGCCCTGTGCGAAGATGGTATATTCCTTGATTCCAGGAAAGGTGAAGGTGCCGTTGAATCCGTTAGTCGTTTTGACGGACTGGTCGTCAAATCGCACACGCCCGCCATAAGTCAGGTTGTGTTTGCCCAAGTTCGTTGATGTTACGCTCTGCAGTTCGTATCGATCCTCAGTCTCAAGAGAACGTCCGTTGCTATTTCCACCGCCTGTGAAAGCTCCAAGAACGCGAATCTCCGGCTCCGTGCTTAGGGGGATGTCATCATCGGTAGAGTGGCGATACTCAAATCGGTTCTGCATAACCGTCCGGGTGCTCATCACCTGGGTGTCGCTAACCTGAACGCGCTGGGAGACGCTGTTCGAGTTATATGCCTGTGAAGGAAGAGAGAACTCACCCAGACCATCGTTAGTGTCACTGCGTGACCATCGTTGGTAACGAACAGACAAGACGTTGTTCGTGCTCAACTGGAAGTCCGCGCGCGGGCGGATGTTTGTTCGCGATGCGGGGCTGGGAATCGCCTGATTGACCTGCATTCCCTCCGGATTGAAATTCGGCGTGGGAACGACTGGTGTGATAAGGGACGTGCTGTCGCTGCTTCGGTGGTACGCGCCGACAAAGAAGGACGCTTTCTTTCCGATAGGCCCGCCGAAACTCCCCGAGTACATCTGGGAGTGGTAGGCCGGCTGGGTGGTGACAAAGGGGTTGCGTGAATTAAAAGACGAGTCGTTGCCGTAGGAGGAGAGACTGCCATGGTACTTGGAGAAACCTGGCTTGGTGGTGATGTCTATTCGTCCGTAGCCCAGCCTCTCATATTGCGCGGAAAAAGGATTCTGATTGACCCGGACCTCCAGAATTGCTTCCTTTGGTGGAAGTTCGCCGCCCGAAAAGCCGTCGATGTAGATCTCGCCTCCGTTGGGTCCGGCTGCGGGGCCTGCCAGTTGTTGAAGCTCCTCCGCCAGGTCGTCGGGGTCGTCTGATAGCGATTTGAGCGCTTCACCTTTAAGCACCACAGCACCCACATTCTCTTCCGGGCTGACGCTGAGCTGCTGGCTCTCGCCCTGCACGGTAACCTGCTGCGTCTGCATAGTCACTTCCAACTGGGCATTCACAACCTGTGGGTGACCGGCGGCGACCTCGATTCCCGCCTTCGCAAAGGTGGAAAAGCCCTGTGTGGTGATTTGGAGGGAATATTGTCCTGGCGCGAGGTGTTGGAAGGTGTAGCGCCCCAGCTCGTTTGTCTGGGCAACCTTCGTTTGATGGTTGGGACCGGTTAGCGTGACCGTCGCCGCTGGAATTATGGCACCGGACGGGTCCGTAACCTGGCCGCTGATCGTGCCGTTGCCTGCCTGCGCGAATACCGCAGCAGAAAAGCAAATCGACGCCAGCAATGCCCAAAGGGGTTTAAACCTCTCAAGCCGTTCGTTCATCTCAAAAATCCTCCACAACTCCGCTTGTCGATGGAACTTAACAATGATTCCTGTGGCCTGCCTGTTTAAGAGGGCTGGGTTATGGTCCGCCGGCGCCGCCCCCACCCTGATCGCCGCCTCCGCCTGATTCTTCGCCGCCGCCCACGCTCATGTTCCACGGCCCCAGCACGACTTCTTTGCTGCCCTTGGGCCGGGCGCGGAGTATGGGTTCAACGCCGCCCAGCACTGCGATAGCGGTAACCTGGTCGGGTTGGGCTCCCTCGGTGCTGACAACCACAAGCGGCTCTCCCGCCTTGAGGTCACTCAGCGAAAGGGGGGGCATTTGTTGCAGCATCTGCTCGAAGTTTCCGCCTCGGCCCGCCGGCATGCCGCTTCTTCCACGCGGCCCGCCTGCTTGACCGTTGCCTTGATAGTTTGCGCTGCGGGGTCGCTCACCGCCTTGGTTTGGTGCCTGCTGCTCTGCGGCCCCTTTTTCAGATGATCCTGCATTGTTGAATTCAGCAATCGTATTGGCCACTTCCGGAGTGAGCTGGTGTAGCTTTGACTCTGCATTGGTTCGCACCAGAAGGGGACTCCCGGTCGCCAGATCCTTTACGGTGATGGTTCCCTTGGGCGCGTCGACCGATATCACGGTCGCCCCGATATTCCGAAAAGTGCCGGAAACCAGCTTTTGGGCGATGAAATGGGTGCCGTCGGGGCTCCGGGTTCCGAGTGCTCGCATCTGGTCGCCGACGCGGATTTGATCAAAGGGAGCCGGCTTGGCGTCGCTAAATTTGATGGAGTCCGGCGCATAGCGGAGCAGGGCTGCGTTGGAAGCCAGCGTAAGAGTCATAGGATGGGTCAGGTCGCCGGGCTTGGGGGGCGTGTTGGGCACCGCCAGGGTGATCTCCCTGGTCGTCTGATCGACGGCTTTGACCACCCCGGCAATTCCGTTTTTTTCCCATTGGAGGCGCTCGGCCTGATGGGCGGTTTCCAGAGCTGCCTTACTCATAACCACGACGGACTTGGCGCTGACGGATTTCTGGTCTTCTGAAACGGCGCCTATAATCAGCACCCGATCCCCCACCTGGATGTCGCCAACGGCGACTTTCGTGGCCTCTTTCAGGCTCTTTGCGCCCGGAGGAACCTTCAGGACTGAAACATCGTCTGGCAGGCTGACGGTGAGGCTTGGTCCCGAGTCCGTGTGGAGGGTTAGTTGCCCGGTCTGAACTGCCGTAACCACGCCAATCGGCCGTATTTTCTGCGGGTTGGCGGCAGTTTGGGGTGAAGGCCGAGCCACCGCAAGTGCTTGAACCAAGGCCAGACAAGCTACGACCCATACGATGCGGAATTTTCGACCATTCATTTGTGATGACTCCGGGCCTAACCACTTCTAGACGAATATGCCCTCGGGCGGGTTTCGGCTCTTTCGTAGGTTTTACAAATATTTATCGTACCACATTCCTGAAAAGTTTCTCTTTGCGGCCGGCAGCCTGGCATTGGAGCGGAAAGATTCAACTCTTTGCTTTCATCCGGACCGTGTATTGGTCCAAAATAAGCATAGCGGCTGTGCAAACAGTCCTCAGCCCCGGATTCGACAGTCGGACGACTGCTGTCCGGCAGGCAGGCCGATATGACAAATGTTGGAGCACCCGAAAGGATTGTGATTGTGGAGCCGCTGAAGGACCCCGTTCCGAGGGAGCTACCGAGTGGGCCTGAAAAACCTTCTCAACCGGTTCAAGTACCGGAGAAACGGCCCGTCGACACGCCACCTGGGAGGTCATCCTGAGCCGGGGGTCGAGGGGATCCCTGACTTTGTTGAACCTCTGTTGGGATGGCGTGCATGGAGAGTCTGGACGCCGCCGTCGCGCGACTCAAATTCCTGCCCGGCTTTCAGCAGCGTGATCCTCGATACGCCTTGGACGCCCCGAAAAAGGTTTTCAGCCGAGCACAGCCTTGATCTGGGGGCGAGGTGCCGGGGCTTTTTAGATCCGGGCTGCTCATGTGGAATCTATGCGTTTAAGGATCCCCTCGAGGCGTTTGTATATCTGCTGACGGTGCGTGACAGGCTGCTGAGCATGGCGGTAGAGATTGCGCTTGGCACTGTTAGCCTTTGGGGTAAGGTGGTTGAGTGCGAGTTGGGGTACAGAGCCCAATACGCCTACCCCCGCCATCTATACCTACCCGCCTCTCTTGTCCGGTATCTGCCCAAGGTTGCTTCGACGTTTGGAGTGGTGGCGGGAGTCTACGTTTCCGCTTGCGAGGAAGAAATAAGCCTGCCGGTGTTCTCTGGGCCGCGTACCCAGCAACCCTCGCGGCTGCATTTGAAGAACTCGGTGTACCTTAGCGGCCATGGTTTTCCATTCGACGTTGGGTTGTACGACACGACAGCCTCGCCTGGCCGAAAAACGCAGTTCCCCAATGCTTGCCCGGATTTCCCGCACCCTGCATCTGGCTTGCCGGGAGTGCCGGGAGACTCCTATCGGTCGTGAAACAACTACCGCTCGCTTCTATGCCAGCTGGTAAATGACTGTGCTATCATCGTGAATGCTGCTCGTCGGTCGACTTTGAGCAGAGCCGAGCAGCTCTGGCTTATGTAGCTGAAATGATTCGGTGCTTCTCAAGCCGCTATTAATGTATAGCGTGATGATTGCCTGCGGGCAGGTTCGCCTTCGAAAACATCGCCGGGGTCCCAAAATCCCAAAGCCGAGTTCATCAAAGGCGTAATTTTGCGTTTCAGGTTGAAGCGCGCGGTTTCGGCCCAGCCAGATGTTGCGATTGCGGAGGGAGGGGCGGTCTGAACGTGGCCCGTAGACAGATTGGGAAACTTCAGGGCCTCCTGCGCTCCAGCGCGACCGGTCCGGAATACAGACAGATCGGGGCGGATAACCCGAAGGGTTATTTTCGTCATCTGACTATTCGTTTTGCAAAATCAACAGGATATTGGCTGATGTCCCTGAAAACCTGGTTTTGCCGGTGTGGAAGTGATGTGTCGAAGTCCGGAAGAGCGATTCCGATTCCCGGGCGGAGAGTGAGTGCCGGGCCATTGCTGGCCGTGGCGACGGCATTGATGATGGTGGCCTGCGGTGCTCCATCCTCCAGCGACCTTCAGCAAAAGCCCAATTCCAACGGAGCGCTCTATACATTTATCGGTGACACCCCGTCCTGTGGCGTCCTCTCATTCGGCACCTTCTTTACGGGAATGAGCCTGCACAAGGCGGGTAAACCCGCTACTTCTGTGGTGGACGTGTGGCCGACGGGCGCCTCACCGACCTCGCCTGTGGTTGAGATGAGCACCTTGCGCGACATCATGTCCATCGCGAATCTGACATCTGTCCAGCCGGGTACTTACGATCAGGTCATTTTGAAAGCGGTTGTGAATGCTGCTGCCGCGTTTGATCCCACGCAGAGTCCGCCTTTCAAGAGATTATCTCCCACGCTCACATCGGACACGGTAACCATTAACCTGCAGCCAGCACTCACGGTTACGTCCGGTAAAGTCAGCGCGCTCATGCTTGATCTTGACCTGCCTCAATCCTTGAATGTGGATTCGCAGGGACAATTGACAGGGACCGTCACCTGGGTCTTTTCCGGCTTTCCGATTGTGGCGTCCGGCACGACTGGGTTTGGCGAAATGGATAGTATGTACGGATTTGTTCGCACGGTGAACAGTTCGAGTCCCGGTACTGGCTTTACCGGCAGCTTTACGTTGCAGACGCATTCGGCCACCCTGGGGGGAAATGGGCCCGCACTAAACGTGGACCTGACGGACACCACAGACTTTTGCATGAATGGCGCCTGCGGTGTTCCCGTCTCGGAGATCGATCAACTGACCACGGGCAGTTACGTGGAAGTTGACGCTTTCGTTGACGAAAAGGGCAACGTGGTAGCCAATAGAATCCAGGTGGAAGATCGGGAGTCTCTGGGCGATAAGCTTCTGGCCTATGTGGGCCCTGTCCTGGACGTGACGAAGGACGCCAATGGCAACGTCACTCAATTCGACATGCTGGTGCGCGAGACCGAACCCCCTGATGCGACAAATATTCCGAACAGCACCGCAGTTACCGTTTTTGTTCCACAATCCACAGCATTTAATGCTCTGCTGATTTCGCCCGACTTAATCAACCTGGCGTCGAACGCAAACCTTGACTTTGCCGCCAACACCCTTGTCACCGGGCAGGAAGTGGTTGTGCACGGGCCTTTTTCCAAAGCTTCCGGCGGCATGACCACTGTTATGGCCTACTCAGTCTATCCGCGTTTCCAGGCTGTGCAGGGCCTGTTTTCCTCGCTGGCGGGCAATCCGGGTTCTGATAACAAAACCGGCGCCTTCCAAATGGCGCCGTGCAATGGTCTCCTGAGCGGTAATCCCTTTATCGTTGTGACAGACAGTCAGACGCTGTTTGAGAATACCAGCGGTTTGAGCACGCTTTCGCCTACCACGCCCGTGCTGGTCCGAGGACAGATGTTTCTTAACGCAGCAGGCAGCACCATCGACGGAATTCAAATTCCAGCGGGGACATCTGTGCTTGTGGCCAACCGGGTACGCCAATTCTAGCCGTCACTCGCCGTCGACATTTTTCAACCTGTCGAAATTTTCAGCATCGGAAGCGCGGTCATTTTCCCAGGGCAGCGATCTTCCCACGATTTTTGTGCTGGGCGGGTAGGCGTGTGAACTTCAAGTCTTTCCCCCGCTTGAGCTTGGTGACGTAGATAATCTGGCCTGCATAGAACTGCACAAGGTCAGGCTGGCGGAGGTTTGTCAGCACTTCCTGCGCCTCCCTGACGGTTCTCCGCATGCCGCCGAGCAGTGTACGGCGGGTAATCGAGCCTGCCTCCCCAAATTCACGGTCCCGGTCGCGCCGGTCGGTCTGCCCGCCCAGTCCCGCGATAATCCATTGGCGGACGTTTCCCTGAAGATGTAACACCATGTTGCCCACGCTGTTGGACGCGGGGTTAGGCCGCCACCAAATCTCTTCCTCGGAAAGGAGCGCCAGGCAACGGGCAATGCGCGGCGGATAAATCTCCACCAGTACGCGGCGTGCTTCTTCCAGCAAGGCGTTCGTCAGATCTGCGTGTCGTTTGTTCATCGCCGTAGGGCGCTGGCTCTGGAATGTATTTCTGCCAGCAGGCTTTGCTTCCAGTCCGGCTGCTCCCAGTAGGTCAGCCATAGATAAAAGGTGGCATAGCTTCGCCATCCCGCCCATTTTTCCCCTAGCTGTTCAACCCGGGCTGCGGTAGGCGCCTTGCGAAGCCGGTAGAAAATTTGTACGGCCTTTTGTAGCCCCACGTCGCCTGATGGCAGGTGGTCAAGTTTTCCCAGTGCCCGCAGGCAGACATACTCGGCTGTCCAGGGGCCGATCCCTTTGTGCTCCAGCAGCGCCGCGCGTGCCTGGTCGGACGGCGCGGACCGCAACTCCTCCAGGTCAAGATTGCCGTCCGCCATGGCGCGAGAGATGCCAATGATGTAACGCGCCTTGGGCCCCGAAATCTGGAGCTTCCGAAGGTCGGCCGGAGTCGTCGAGGCCAGCGTTTGAGGTTTCGGGAAGATGCGGTAAACTCGTCCCTCAAGCTCTACGCGTTCGCCGTAGGTTTCAACCAGTGCCCGTTTCACCTGATGCGCAAAAGTCAGGTTCACCTGCTGCTCAAGGATGGCACAGACCACGCACTCATAGACGGAAGGGGCCTGCGGAATGCGCATGCCCCGGAAGTGCTCAACAAGCCTGGAGAGGACCTTGTCACTGCCCGCCATGCTGTGGAAAGGGGCCAGGTCCAGCGCAGTGGCGAACTGTCGTGAGACCGCCTGCTGAATCTGCTGATGAACGCTCCTGCCCCTCTTGCCCTTCAAAACTCTGACCCTCAGGCTTGGCAGGGCGGAGTTGAGTTCCTCCGCCACACCATAAAGGACCGGCCGCCCGTCAATCCAGATGGCACGACGGTATTCGCCGTCCTGATAGTGGTCCATCAGCGGCTCATGGGGCCGGCCATTCAGAGCGGAAGGCGGGCTCAGGATGAACTTCAGTGTGCGAACAAAGTTGAATGGCTGTTGGGGTTCGATCAACACAGTTGCTGGACTTGCTCCTTATCGACCTGTTGGCTCCGGACTTCCCGCCCGAATCCGGAGTCAGGAGTTACTGCTTGTAGGGCTCTGTTATTCTGGCCGAGGGCGAATGAATTCGCAACCACGTCGCGGAAGAACTGCTGTCAAACTCGTGTATTTGCCATTCTCCCACGGCGCTGGTATCTTTTTTTTTCCGAATGCATCACAAGCTCTAATGAGCCATGGTAGCCTTGAAGTTGGGAATGCTTCCGAAAGGAATCCTGGACTGATAATGGCAAATTTTCCTCAGACAGGTCTCGCAAAGGATGAAGCTGTTCTGGTGGCCGAAGCAAAGGCCGGCAGCTATGACGCCTTCGAAGACCTGGTCAACCGGTACGAAAAAAAGATTTACCGCCTGGGCTTGAACCTGACGGGCAACCCCGAGGATGCCGAGGACATGCTTCAGGAGACTTTCCTGAAAGCCTTTGAGCATCTGTCCGATTTTCGTGAAGACTCCCGTTTTTATACCTGGATTGTGCGAATCGCTATCAATCAGGGATTGATGAAGCTTCGGAAGCGCCGTAGCAGCAAAGAAGTGCAGATTGAAGATGGCGAAAATGACGACGGCGAAGTCATCCCGCGAGATTTTGCCGACTGGCGCCCCAACCCGGAGCAGGAGTTGCAGCGTACTGAACTCGAAACCATTCTGCAAGACGCTGCGCACTCCTTGCCGATGACTTTCCGAACTGTTTTTTTCCTCCGCGATGTGGAAGGCCTTTCTACTGAGGAAACTGCGGAATTGCTGAACTTGTCTGAAGGCGCCGTGAAAGCCCGCCTGTTCCGAGCACGCCTTCGCCTTCGCGAGGAGTTAAGCAAGATTCTGAAACGAGGTTAAGCATCCGTGAAATGTAAAGATGCGCTCCAACAGCTTACGGGCTATCTGGACGGCAATGTGGACGAGGAATTGAAGCACATGCTGGAAGTCCATCTCAAGTGCTGCCATCACTGCCAGGTGGTCTACGACACGACGAAGAAGACCATTGAACTGTATTGTGACGGCAAGCTCTTTCCACTTCCCAACCGGGTCCGCGAGCGGCTCCATGAGGCTCTCCGCGCGAAGTGGGACGCCCGCTCCAAAAGCTAATCGCCACGATTTACCTCCGACCTTCTTCTGGCCGCGCATTGCCACTCATCAAATAGTCCTGCCACTACCTGGAAATTTTCCACCTGGATCCAATCTGGCGATTGCTTTGCCTCGACGGCTTGGCCAATTTATAATCAGAGGTTTGGACAGTCAGCTCCGGCAACATCTGTGTCCTTGCAACTCGTGTTCGGGCCAGAAGGCGTTTCGCAGGAATCAAAGGATGAAAAAACGTGTTTCTAAAGGCGGCGGGCTTGATTCTCCCGAGCCCGGTTCCGCCTTTCATGATCCGGGATCGGTTCCGAACGGTTCGCGCGCCAGCGTGCTCGATGCGCACCGCCCGGAGAGCGCCAAGGAAGATGGCTCGATTATCGTTCGCGGGGCTCGAGTACACAATCTGAAAGGGGTGGACTGCGAAATCCCGCATAACCGGCTGACGGTGGTCACCGGCCTGTCGGGCTCAGGAAAATCAAGCCTGGCCTTCGACACTCTCTATGCGGAGGGTCAGCGCCGCTACGTGGAGTCGCTTTCAGCATACGCCCGGCAATTCCTGGAGCGAATGGAAAAACCCGACGTGGACGATATCGAGGGCATCGCTCCTGCGGTCGCCATCCGGCAGAAAAATCTGACGCGCAACCCTCGGTCAACTGTTGCCACTTCAACCGAAATATACGATTATCTTCGGCTCCTTTTTGCAAGGATCGGGACGACGACCTGCCCGCGGTGCGGTCAGGTGGTCCAGAAAGATCACGTGGACGGCATCGCGGACCGGATTCTGGGCCTTGAGGGAGGCCGCAGGTTTTACATTCTGTTCCGGCTGAACGCATCGCCCGCTCCGGAGCCTGTGCCCCGATTAAAGGCCAAGCTGGACAGGAAGCCGGGCTCACGCGGACGCCCTCGCAAACAGAGAACCGTCTCCGATTCCACTGAGCCCTCCGGCCAGGAGAGCGCCGCCGTCAGCGACTCCGTCAAGCATCATCTGTCTCTTCTGCGCCAGCGCGGATTCAATCGCCTTTTTCAGGACGGCCGGGTGTTCGAATTTTCTACTCCGGAGTCGCTCCTCGATGTCGATTTCCGCAGGCCCGTTTACGCGCTGGTTGACCGGTTGAGCGTGCACCCCGACATACGCCAGCGGCTCATTGATTCAGTCGAGATCTGCTACCGCGAGGCCGGTGAAGCCATCATCCATCTGCTGCCGCGGACTCCTGAAGAAGCGCCAGAGTGGCTGAGCTTTAATGAGCGGTTCGAATGCAAGCGGTGCCACACTGTGTTTCCTGAACCGCAACCGTCTTTTTTTTCTTTCAATAATCCCGCCGGCGCGTGCCCGCGCTGCCAGGGATTCGGCAATACAATTGATTTTGATCTGGACCTGGTTATTCCCGACAAAAAGAAAACGCTTGGCGACGGCGCCATTGAGCCCTGGACCAAGCCCCGCTATCGGACGCTTCAGCAGGAATTTAAGTCGGCTGCGCGCGCGCGGGGCATTCCGCTGAATGTGCCCTTTTACCAATTGGCCCCCGAACACCGGGAATGGATCATGCAGGGGGAGGAGGATGGGGAGTTCGGGGGAGTGCGCGGCTTTTTCAAGTATCTCGAACGCAAAAAGTACAAACTCCATATCAGAGTCTTCCTCAGTCGCTACCGTGGTTACGCCGTCTGTTCTGAGTGCCACGGCGGCCGGCTGCGGCGCGAAGCCCTGAACGTTTCCATCCAGGGCAAGAACATTGTCGAGGTGTGCAGACTTTCCATCCAGGAAGCCCGCAACTTCTTTAGCAGTCTGATCCTCCGGGAGGAGCAGAGCAAGGTTGCTGAAAGAGTGCTCGAGGAAATCCGCTCGCGTATGGATTTCCTGTACAAGGTTGGTCTGGAATATCTGACGCTCGACCGGCTGGCCTCCACGCTCTCAGGCGGTGAGTCTCAGCGAATTCAGCTTGCCACGGCCTTGGGATCTAACCTGGTCGGAACGCTCTATGTGCTTGACGAGCCCTCCATCGGTCTTCACTCGAGGGACACGGACCGCCTGATCGGCATTCTGAAAAATCTGCGGGATATCGGAAACACCATCCTGGTGGTTGAGCACGACCCGGAAATGATCCGCCATGCTGACAAGATTCTGGACCTTGGTCCCGGAGCCGGTGAGCACGGCGGCCGAATCATTTACGCTGGAGACTACGACGGGCTCGTTAAGGATTCCCATTCGCTCACCGGGTGTTATCTCAGGGGCGAGATGAGCGTGCCCGTGCCCGTTGAGCGCCGCAAGCCGGGCAAGGCATGGCTGCGCATCCGCGGGGCGAGGCAACATAACCTGAAATCGATTGATGTCGATATCCCTGTCGGGCTCATGGTCTGTATCAGCGGAGTATCGGGTTCCGGCAAGTCAACCCTGGTACACGACGTCTTGTACAACGCGATCATGTCGCGCCGAGGAATCGCGGCGCCCAAGTCAGAATTGGATTCCATCGAGGGCGACGAGAAGTTCTCAGAAGTTATTCTGGTTGACCAGTCGCCGCTTGGCCGCACGCCACGCTCAAACCCGGTAACCTACATCAAGGCATTCGACGGCATTCGTGAAGCGTTTGCATCCACTCCGGACGCCAGGAAGCACCACTTGGGCCCGGGACACTTTTCTTTCAACATTCCCGGAGGTCGGTGTGAAACCTGTCAGGGTGACGGTACGGTGACTGTGGAGATGCAGTTCCTTGCGGACGTTGAGCTGGTCTGCGAGGAATGCCACGGCATGCGCTTTAGACCGGCGATCCTTGACGTGCGCTATAAAGGAAAGAACATCCATGAAGTTCTCCAGATGACGGTGAAGGAGGCGATTGCTTTCTTTGCGGGCGTTCCGTCCGTGGCCCACAAAATGCACGTTCTGGATGAAGTTGGCCTCGGCTATCTGCGCCTCGGACAATCGGCCACCACCCTTTCGGGCGGCGAAGCGCAGCGCGTGCGGCTGGCCGCGCACATGGCCCACTCCGCCACCGCCCAGCCGCTCTTCATTTTCGATGAGCCCACCACAGGGCTGCATTTCGATGACATCGCGAAGCTTCTGGCCGCATTCCGCCGCCTGATCGAACTTGGCGCAACGGTGCTGATTATCGAACACAATTTGGACGTGCTGAAAGTGGCGGATTGGATCATCGACCTCGGGCCGGAGGGCGGAGAAGCCGGGGGAACAATCGTGGCCGCCGGCCCGCCGGAAGCGGTTGCGGCCTGCCCACAATCCTACACAGGAAAGTTCCTGACGAGGTATTTTTCCGGAAGCGCCGCGGGCGCCTGATGCCGTACGCAATGGTTTGAGACGGGCG
This sequence comes from Terriglobia bacterium, assembly GCA_036278995.1. Lineage (GTDB taxonomy): Bacteria > Acidobacteriota > Terriglobia > UBA7540 > UBA7540 > SCRD01. The sequence goes on from DASUJZ010000048.1 coordinate 40,581, forward strand.
CCGCTCCGTTGCGGTGAGCAAAGCCGGTTGTCCCTTTACCGCGCCGGCTCGGGAGGCAAACTCATCCGGAACCATTGCGCGAGACGTTATAATAGCGTTGATGGCCTCAAGTTTGCGCACGGTTCTTGCCATGGCTGGCATTCTTGTTTTGGGGCAGCCTTTCATCTACACCGCATCCGGCCGGAATAAGAGCCAGGAAGAGAGGCTGATTGTCAGAATCGATCGAGAGCAGAATCCTGGCAAAAAAGCGAGGCTCCAGCTCCACCTGGCAAAAATCAAGTTCTCGGAGGCCCATGACGCATATCGCGACCGGCAATTTGCCGAAGGGAAGGCGCTCCTCCAGCAGTACCTCGATCGGGTCAGGCAGACCTGGGCTACCCTCCAGAGCGCTGACGGCGGCCCCCGACGGCACCTCGGTGCCTATAAGGATCTCGAGATTTCATTGCGCGAACAAGACCGGTTGCTTGACGATTTGAGCCACCAGGTGCCTTATCCGGATAACGAAACCATCGAGGCCGTCGCTAAGGAAAACCGCGCGGTTCACAACCAGGTTCTGGAAGTGATTTTCCCGGACGTTTCGCGGAAGGAAAGAAGTAAACGATAATTCCCCGCGGGAACCAGTCGCCGGGATGGCTTTCGGTTGTAGAGTGATGAACCGAACTTCTTTTCATCTTCTGTTCGGGCTCGCCATGCTTCTGGCCCTGTTCCCTATGCATCTGCTGGCGCAGGACCAGGATTACCTGACTTCGGCCGAAGCGGATAAACTGCGCGACGCGCAGGACCCCTCCGAACGCATCAAGGTCTACGTCTCGTTCCAACAGGATCGCCTGGGCCGAATCGTGGCCGCCAGTGAATCCAATGGTGACAGCAAGGACAACGTCGAGGAGTTACTGAACCAGTATATTTCCATCGATAACGAGCTGAAGGATTGGGTCCAGTACCAGTATGATCATGAAGGCGACATGCGAAAGGGGCTGCGGGTGCTTTTGGATGAGGGTCCCAAACAGCTCGACATGCTGCGGCACATTGAAGATTCATCTAAAACCGAGGCCCGAGAGTATTCCAGTTCGCTTCAAGAGGCTGTCGCCGACATGAACGATACGCTGGACGGTGCGACCCAGGCCCTGGCGGCACAGCAGAAGAAATTTCCGGAGATGGCCGAGAGCGCAAAGGCTGAAGGGCACGACCTCAAGAAGGAACGCAAAGAACAGAAGAAGCTTAACAAGAAGGAACGCGAAATGAGAAACCGGCATCGCAAGAACGACAACTCCGGCGATTCGGGCGGAAACTGATGGCCCATTTTAAAGCCCGGTCTCCTGCTGCTGCAAGCCGGCAGCTTGTGCTTCCCATTCCTGAACCCGAATCCCCCGAATTCGTTTTTACCCGTGTGTTTCGTCGCCTGGGCATCAGGCGCTCCATGCCGGATTTTAACGTCGAGTACCGCGCTTTCTCAAGCCTGCGCAGTCAAATCGCGCTCGATGGGAATCGAGCCCGAGTGCGCATCTCAGACATCCTCGCTAAGGCGCCGCCCATCGTGCTCGAGGCGCTGGCGGAGATCCTCCTTGCACAGCTTTTCAGCCGCCGCCCTTCCCAGGAAGCACGGGAATGTTACATGGCATACATCTACGATCCTGCCGTGCGCAGCCGCGTCGAGGAGACCCGGCGCTCGCGCGGGCGTATTCGGTTGCTTCCCGCGCGCGGGCGTTTTTATGATCTGGCGGAGATCTTTGGGCGCCTGAATCACCGGTTTTTCAACGATGAACTTTCCCCCTGCCGCATCGGCTGGAGCCCGCGAGCTTCGCGCTCCGTCCTCGGCCGTTACGACCCTGCCCACCACACCATTACCATCAGCAAGAGTCTCGACTCGGAATCAATTCCGCTGGAAATTGTCGAATATCTGATTTTTCATGAGATGCTGCATATTCGCATCCCGCTGGAGCGGCACGGCTCGCGCCGGGTTATTCATCCGCGCGCGTTTCGTGAAGCGGAAAAGGCTTTTCCGGATTACCGGCGGGTTCGTGATCGGCTGAAGAAGATATTCTCTTTATAAGCCGCAACGCGCCGCAGCTTTCGAGACGGGGATCACACCCTTTCTGCCGAGTGGCAGCCAATCTTGAATATGGAGGATATTCGATGGGGAAGGGGATTCATGCTGTCATCAAACTGCTCTGCCCTTGGATTTGTTTGCTGCTGTTTATATCGAACGGGCTCGCTGCATCTCCTCTTACGTTAGCTTCTCCCGACGGGAACCTCTCCGTCACGTTCGAAGTCAAGCCAAACCCGCAGCCCTATCTTCCCGGCCAGCGCGCTTACTACGACGTTTCTTACAAAGGCAAGGTGGTCCTCAAGGACTCGCCCCTGGGCCTTGACTTCACAGACCAGCCGGCGCTCGACCGCGGCCTTGAAGTCACCGGATCACAGCGGGCATCGCATGACTCCACCTGGACGAACGCCTTCGGTGGCGTTCGCAATGTACGAGACCACTACAATCAGCTCACCGTCTCGCTACGGGAGCGCGAGGCGCCCCGCCGCCGGCTCGACCTGGTCTTTCGCGCCTACGATTCGGGAATCGCTTTTCGCTATTTTCTGCCGCGTCAGGAAGGGCTGGACAACTTCACGTTATCTTCTGAGGACACAGGCTTCTACTTTCCTGGAAATCCTTCTGCCTTTGCGCTGAATCTGGGCAGCTATTCGACAAGCTATGAAAGCGAGTTCCAACCTGTCCGCCTGGACCAGATCAAGCCGACGTCGATTGTCGGGATTCCTCTGCTGGTCCATCTGGAGAATGGTCCGTGGGCAGCCATTTTGGAAGCAGACCTGGACGACTATGCCGGAATGTTTCTGGGCGGAGTACCGGGTATTCAAGGCGCGCTCATCAGCAAACTCTCGCCGCTGCCGGGCCACTCCGATGAAGCGGTGGTTGCATCGACTCCCAAAGCCACACCGTGGCACGTCCTGCTGATTAACTCGCAGCCCGGCGGCCTGATCGAGTCAGGTAGCCTTATCCTGAATCTGAATCCGCCCTCCGCGCTAGCGGATACCTCCTGGATCAAGCCGGGCAAGGCCGCCTGGGATTGGTGGTCCGGCAGTTACGCCAGCGGAGTGAACTTCAAGCCTGGCATGAACACGGCCACCATGGAGCACTACATCGATTTCGCCTCGAAATCGCATTTTGCCTATATGTTGATCGACGCTGGATGGTCGCCTGAAGACGACATCACCCGCACCGTGCCTTCTATCGATATGCCTGCGATCACAGCCTATGCGAAAGAGCGCGGCGTTCGGATTCTGCTCTGGATGCAATGGAAGGCGGTCGACAAGCAGATGGACCAGGCTTTCCCGCTATTCGAGAAATGGGGAATTGCGGGTGTCAAAATTGATTATATGGATCGCAACGATCAGGAGATGGTGAATTTCTATCACCGTACGGTTAAGGCGGCGGCCGAACACCATCTGACCGTTGATTTTCACGGCGCATATCCGCCTGCGGGGCTGCGCCGAACCTATCCCAATCTCCTCAATCGCGAAGGCGTGATGGGAATGGAATACAACAAATGGAGCCGCCGCGAAACACCGGAACACCTCGTCACGATTCCTTTCACGCGGATGCTCGCCGGACCGATGGATTACACTCCCGGCTGCTTCAACAATGCCACGCGCGAGCAGTTCGAACCACGGCAGATTCAGCCCATGTGTCAGGGCACTCGCGCAAACCAACTGGCCATGTACGTGGTCTACCTGAGCCCGCTGGAGATGGTTTCCGACTATCCGGAAGATTACGTGGGGCAGCCGGGCTTTGAATTCCTGCAAAAAACTCCGACAGTCTGGGAGGATACCCGCGTCCTGAATGGCGAGCCCTCAGAATTCATCACCATCGCACGGCGAAACGGCGATGAATGGTTCCTGGGCAGCATGACGAACTGGACGTCTCGTGACCTGTCGATCCCGCTTAGCTTTCTGGGCCCAGGCAAGTGGAAGGCAAAGATTTTCGCGGACGGCCCCAATGCCAACCAGAACGCGAAAGACCTCAGCATCCAGACAAAGCAAGTTACGGCAGAGGACATGCTTCCTCTCCACCTTGCCTCAGGAGGCGGGGCTGCGGTGATCTTTTCTCCGGCCAACTGACGCTGGAGAGCGCGGGAATTTCAACCTCGTGCCATCACGGCGCTGCAACGTCTGACCGTCTGCGTATCGGAGGGAGCCTCGGTCTGCGCTGTGTGCAAACTGCTTCTCGGGAATGGCCCGCTTTGAAATACGGGCCTTCACCCGATGGATATTGCGGTCGTTCTGTTCACAATAGTAGCGAACCGCGATAGGCGGGAAGAATGGCTGTGGGGCGTTTGCCTGGGACCCGTTCGGCATTCGCAGATTCGGCCTGCTCCTGCCTGCCGCTTCGGTGCATTTTCGAACAATCGGCTGAGTGACTCCGGCCTGGATGACCGGGGAGGGATTCGGTGGAAGGCAAAGCGTTTGCTCTCGTGGTTCACGATCGCCCGGAGCCGTGCCAGGCGCTCAAACCTGTGCTCAAGCGTCTAGGTGTGGATACCTTCAGTGTCGGGAGCCGTGCGGAGGCGGTTTTGCTGCTGGAGCAGACCCATCCTCACCTGATCTTTACAGATGTCCAGCTTCCTGATGGTTCGTGGACTGACCTCGTCAATCTTGCAGATAACGCCACCGTTGCTGCTTGTGTGATTCTGGTTGGTTCTTCGGAGGACCCTGAAGTGATTCAGTCGGCGTGCAAACATGGTGCGTTCAACTTCATCTCTCCTCCATTTGACAGCGAGACCGTTTCCGAAATCCTCAGTAACGCGCTGGCTCTGGTGCGCGCTCGCCGCGATCAACACTCCCGCGCGGTTGCCTAATTAGATACTGAGTCCGCCAGTTCTCTGCCCGCGCAATACCCCCAGGCTGCCGCTCGCGGCTACCGATTGTTGGTTGTGGAAAACTTGAAGACGGTAACCTCGTGAAAAGTCTGTCCCGGCTTGAGTTCCGTGGTGGGGAAGTCCGGGTGATTTGGTGAATCCGGATAGTGCTGGGTTTCCAGGCAGAATGCTGACCGGCTGCCGTACGCGTTGCCGCCTTTTCCGTGGACCGATCCGTCCAGGAAATTCCCGCTGTAGAATTGTACACCCGGTTCAGTGGTGTACACCTCCAGTTCGCGGCCCGATTCGGGATCGTAGGCGCGCGCCGCAAGCTCCAGTCCCGGACCCTTACGACTGATGATGTAGTTGATGTCATACCCCTTGCCGATCTTCAATTGCTGATTGTCCTCATTGATGCGCGCTCCAATCGGCGTAGGCTTGCGGAAATCAAACGGAGTGCCTGCGACGTCCACAATTTTTCCGGTTGGAATCTGGGTAGCATCAACAGGCGTAATCTTGCTGGAATTAATCATCAACACCTGTTTTAAAACATCGCCAGTTCCTTCGCCTGCCAGATTGAAGTAGGAGTGGTTGGTCAGGTTGATGACGGTATCCTTATCGGTGGTCGCGCTATAGTCGATCTTTAGCGAGTTGTCTTTCGTCAGTGTGTAAATGACTTTGGCTTGCAGGTTGCCCGGGTAGCCTTCTTCGCCGTCCTTGCTCGAGTAAGTCATCACCAGCGAAGGCTCGTCGCCCTGAGCTTCTTCTGCGGTCCAGAACCGCTTGTCAAAACCCTTGATGCCTCCGTGCAGGCTGTTGGGGCCGTTGTTGACGGGCAGATGATAAAGTTTGCCGTCCAGAGTAAATTTGGCGCCGCCAATCCGGTTTCCGTAGCGGCCCACCAGGGCGCCGAAATAGGTATTGTATTTCATGTAGTCCGGTAGGTTATCAAAACCGAGCACCACGTCAGCCATCTTGCCGTTGCGATCGGGCGCCAGGATCGAAACAATCCTTGCGCCGTAATTCGTGATGGCCACCTGCATGCCGCTGCTGTTGGTCAATGTGTAGAGATGAACTTCCTGTCCGTCAGGCATTTTTCCAAACACGCTCCTTTCGATTCCAGCTTCGTGAGATTCAGTCTCAGGCGATGGCTGCTTTTCGTTGGTGCAGGCGCCGGTTACGGTCAGCAGAACAACAACCAATCCTGTCAGCGCAACAAGCCCTTTTGTGCCCTTTCCTTTAAAGATGCTGATCATGGATTTCGACTAGACCTCCGAAGCTAATTCCGACTGAATGACATCTTCGGCGCTTTGCGGAATTGCGGTTCGACCGAACAGCATATCATTTCGGTAAGGATTTTGAATACGGCGGGCCTCATTCTGAACTTCCTGTCGCTCTGCCGTGCCCCGTTCCTCCTCCGAAAACAGCGCCCTCCAACTGGATTGGGTATCCACTTGACTTACATTTAGTGGGCGGGTAGCATTGGCAAATCGGGGTAAAATTGCTCGCTCAAGGAGGCAGGACTCATGTGGGGTAAGATCACCTTCACCGGCAAAGCCGTTTTAATGGGCATGGCTCTGGCGCTATGCCTTGGATTTACACAGGTGGGCAGCGCGCTTCCAGGCGCGGCCCAGGCTTCGAATGCCAACAAAAACGTTTATGTCTGTGCTTGCGGGGGGACGAAGTCCTGTCCATGCATGGCTATGTCAAAGAAGGAAGGCAAGTGCCCATGCGGGACGGATACGATGAAGGAAGTTCCTGCCAATGGCTCATGGGCAAAGACCAATCGCAAGGCGCTTTCCCAGTAACATCGCATCGACTGACGCTCTAGCCGAGAGTGTGGACCGGTCGCCTTCGCAGTTTTTGCAACGCGCGTGAGACAGCGCAAAGCTGATCTGGTTCCGCACAGAGGCTCCAGCCAGATCCGATGCCAACGCTCGCACCGTTCCGGAGGGCCGCCTGTTTCGGTCGCCTTCCGGACGGGGAGTATCCTTTCCTTCTCCTTCCCTCCCTGAAAGCCGTAACTCAGTCTGGATTGCAGCCAGGGACCTGCTGCGCGCCTTGCATGGCAACAGGCCCTCTGTCATAGAACTGGATTGCCTACTGAATGAGGCCTGGGAACAGCCGTGCGGCGTTCTCGTGATAAATTTTGCGAAGAACGCTATTGGGCAATTTCAGTCCCTGGGTCTTCACGCCTCGATACTCAAACGTCTCATCCGTCGCAAAATATTTCCAGCCCATCGCGTACTGATACTTCCAGTGTTTGAGGATTCCATCGACGTCCTTGGCCCGTCGGATGCCGCCGTCGGTTCCATAGCAGATCCGGTCCTGGTACTTGATTATAAAATTGCGAGCTTTCTCACGCGGTTGCTTCATCAAGTAGACGATGCGTGCAGCCGTGTCCACGTTGAAATTCGGATAGCGGTCGAATCGCTTGGCAATTTCATCCAGGTTCGTTTCCATGCTGCCCAGGTGAGCGCCCACCATGCGCAGATGCGGATTCATCTCCAGAATGTGGTCCCGAGCCTTCAGGATTTCCGCCTTCGACGGCGCGCCCGGCTTGCCATACATGTGCCAGTAGGGATGGCCCTTATAATAGTTGTAGTCTGGATTGTGCGGACCCATCTGCTCGAATGACATCCAGCAACTGTCGGGCTCGGCCAGGTGCGCAATCATCGTCTTGTTGTGCGCGGCGATGTCTTTGTAGATGGGTTCGTAAGCCGGGTTGTCCGGCATCACGTACTTGCCTGACGGGTACTTTACATCCATGCCCATGTTCTTCCAGATTTTCACCGCAACTGCTCCGGCGGCGAAGTCTCCATTCAATTGCTTGATCGTATCCTGGGCGAATGTCTTCTCTTGGAACACGTAAGGATTGAACGTGGTGCAGACGGCTGCACGTCCCTTCGAACCGCGATGGACCACCATGGCTGTCTTGAATTCGGCCTCGGCCGACCGGCTGGGCGGCAGGTCATCTCGGCTGTACACGCAGATGTCTACAATGTGCATGTTCAGGTCTTTCAGCATCTGGTAATAGGCGGGCGAATCCGCAAAAACGTGCGCGTGTGTATCGACGGGTCCCACCTTGGCCAGTGCCGCCAGGTCTGCAGCTTCCTGCGGATCGACCTGCTGGGGTCGCTGCGCCGCTATCGTATGTCTCGATAAAAACATTCCGGCCACAATGCCGGCCGCAACCAGAAAACCCACTGCTATTATCCTGATCCGTTTCAACTCAGTCCTCCGTTCAGCACTGTCCATGCAGTGCGTCCTTATGGTTCGATGGGCTACTTGCCCACCTTTCTTTCTTGAGCGTGCGACAATAATACACCAGCGCCGGCGCTTTTCACGTTCAAAAGAAATTTTCCTCACTCCGGAGCAAGCCTCCCAATTGCAGGGATACTGTGTCGCGGCGCTTTTGGCTACTTGTCTTGCCCCGGGCCGTGTATTTACTTGTACGGGAATGGTTTTATCGTGTATCAGGTCTTTACCCGATTGACCCCCGATCAGCATCTGGTTGATTCTAACCCACAGGCTCAATCGGTTAGCTATCTCTATCTTCTTGAACACGTGACCGGTTCGGCATGCTTTTGAACGCCGCTTCCGCTTTCCTTCCGGATTAGGGCAAGTTCGGTCAGCGGCGCGGATAGTCGGGGTCCTGCAACGTTCACAACTCGCCAGTCGTTCAGGCGTCGAAGGGCAGACCCGATTGTTTTGGTTTAGAGCGGCCCAGGATGGTCCTTTCCCACTAAGCGCCAGAGTGGACTGGCAGTTCTGGTCAGGCTGATACATGACGGCCAAATTCCCGAAAAGGAGGAGCCGCTCGGTCTTCATGGCGCGATGTCTCCAAATCCGCAATAACAGGCAAACGGACCCACCGCACACATGGCCAGTGGCGCTACAAAAGAATGAAGGGATCATTGTCCTTAGCTGACGAGTTGCGTGCCATCCGAGGTGGCGTGAAATTCCCTGACAAGCGTCTGGATCAGCACGGAGAAGCCGAACGCCCCTGGAAATCGGATATCGAGCGTGTCGAGCAGACTCTTCAGGCAACGCTGCAGACGATTTCGCAGTTTTCCGGAGTCGAGCTGTCGCAGGCAGGCGCCAAAGGCGATGCCGGTTCCGCGTCGCGCCTTGATTGCACCACGCTGAAGGACAGAATCCGCAACGACCTCGAGGCCTTTTCAGCCACGGCAGTTTCCCAGATGTCCAAGCAGGCCGAAATGCAGGCTCGCGCCGCGCTCGAGGTTATCCAGTATGAGATGCAAAGCCGCATCGAGCAGGCCATTGGCGAATATCGGGACGCCGTACGCGAGCAGATTGAACCTGAGGACTTTGAGATCAAGGTTGCCAGGCAGAGCCAGGAGCGCGTCGCCGATCTGGTGCGCGCCCAGACAGACGAATTTGCCCGGTGGGTGTGGCTGACCTGCAAAGGGACCGGGACTCCCATTCCGTTGCAGATCGAGAAGCTCCTGGAACCCTACGTCGAGGAAGCCACCAACCTGGTGACGGGCGGTATCAATCAAAAATTTCAGGATCTACTGACCGAACAGGAGAAGCTCATCGAGGAGCGCTTCAAGGGAACCGCGGAGACCGTCCAAAATCAGATCGCCACGCTCGAACAGACTGCGCAACAGGTTTGCGAGCGCAACGCCGAGGCTGTCGCGAAGATCTCATCCGAGGCGCTGAATGCTGCGGCTGCCGAGGCCGCCAGAAACTTCGAGGGCCGGCTTCAAGAGCATATCGATGGCGCGCTCACTGCGGTGCAGCCGCGTCTGGACCAATCGACTGCCTCTTTGCTGGAGAAGCTGCACGAGCAGCAGGACAGGATGGCGCAGGACTTCATCCGTCGAATGGAGGTGCTCACCTCGGAGTTGCACGCCACCATCGCTCCGGAAATCTCGACGCGAGCTGAGCTGGCCGTGGGCAAAGCCATCCAAGCATCCGCGCATCAGTTGCAGCAATCGGCCGACGACGCCATTCAGCGCATCCAGGAGGCAGGCCGGTCGGCTCAGGATTCGGTCGAGCACGGTGTGGCGCGTGTGACGGAGATGCTGGGCGGGGCCCAGGACCTCAGCGGCTTCAGAGAGAAAATCGCCTCTGACTCAAAAGAGCAGCTCTCCTCGCTGGTTCAGGAAGCCGTCGGAGCAATGGAGCCGCGCATCCTTCAGCATGCCGAGCAGAAGCTCGAAGCTGCCGGCGCTCTGATTGGCAAGTCGCAGGAAGAGGCCGCCGGTCAATTCGAATCGCGCTTGCACGAAATGTCAGAGGTACAGTATCGCGGCCTGATGGAACGCATTCAAAAGGATGCGGGCGAAGCGAGCGCCCAGGCGGCGGCAGAGGTTCGCAACGCCTCTGAGACCCTGGTGAATCAGCTTTCAGAAAAGGCGGATAGCGCGGCCGTGCGTTTGAAACAGCAGCAGGAGGAATCGAAGTCGGTCTTCGAGTCCTCGATGACCGATTCTCTTGAAGCCTTCCGCAAGCAGCTCGAGGAGATTACCCGCGCAGGCATGGAAGATCAGCGCAGGACGATTACCACCAACCTCGACGATCTCCAGAAGCGTTTAAGACTGGCGGCGGAGATGCTGGTCTCTGACGATCCACTCCCCGGGTAGAACCTTGCTGGGGCGGGCCGTGCGTCCGTCCCCTCCCGTTCCAACCCCCTTCCGCTCCAAGACCCCGAATTTCTCAGTGTACCGGCGCTCTACCTGAACCCCGGCGCCTGGCATACTGTGCTGAATTCAAATCGCAGTCCGAACTTTCTCGACATCCAAAACGAATACCATAATAGGACAGGCATGAGCCCGATGCGGGAAGACTCGACCTCGTGGAATTGGTTGCGCGCTGGCAATCGCGAAGCGTTTGAGCGGTTCTATCAGGAGCATGCGGCAGCGCTTCAGAAATTCCTTCGCCGTTCGCTTGGCGATCCGAAGGCCGCGGAAGACATCGCCCAGGAAGCTTTTCTGCAACTCTGGCAGCGCCCCAACGGCTTTGATCCTGAACGCGGGTCACCGCGTGCTTACCTGTTCGGAATTGCCGCGAATCGCGCCGCTGATTGGTGGCGGAAGCGGCCTTTTATGGTAGCGGGCCAGTCGGCTCGACCGGACCGGCAAGATAGTCTCGCCGTGCTCCTGGGCGACGCCCTCGAAAAGCTTGACGCTGAAAAGCGCGCCCTGCTTTGGCTGCGCGAAGTTGAAGGTTGCTCATACCAGGAGCTTGCGGAGATGCTTGCTGTCCCGGTCGGGACTGTACGATCACGGCTCTTCGCCGCCAGAGAACAGTTGCGCCGGGTCTGGAACGTTGAGGGCAAGCCGGAGGATTTATGAACTGCAAGGACGCGCCACTCTTTGTTTCAGCCCTGTACGACGGCGAAGTTGTGCCTCAGGATGCGGTCGGGCATATTGCAGGTTGCACCGCCTGCCGAAATCTTTTGGGCGAGTACGCGCAGATGGGAGCAGAGTTGCGCTTGCTTGCCAACGCTGAGCACGGGAGAACTCCGGCGCCACTTGGCGATCTTCCGCCAAAAATCCGGCGCTGGAACCGCGGCTTAACCGTTCGCGTTCTCGTTCCTCGCTTCGCCATCGGGTTGGCACTGGTTGCCATCGTGGGACTCTCGGTTGGTTTGGCCCTGGTGCATGGGCAGGGTTCCGGCCCCTGGTTCCAGTACGAGGTCACCGATTCACTATCGCAGGGATCGGGCGGCAATGTACTTCAGGCAGGCGAGTTCGGCGGCGGAGAGTCTTCCTCATCAGCCGATCCCAGGATAACTTTGTATCAGGTCAAAGTCCTCGTTGTTCGGAACGACTCCGCGCAAATTGAGGTCCGTGCGCGCAGATTCAACACTGAGCCTGACGGCCATGGAGGTAAACTCATCGTCGAGCCTGATGGCCAGCCTGCTAGCATTAAATCCCGCGAGGACATTGATAGAATGCTTGCCGGCGCGACGGTACAACGCTTTGATTACAAGCCGGGGCAAAAACTGCAAATCCCCGTTGATGGAGGCGGCACTCTCGTGCTCACCGGAAAGGTGTACCAGATTCGTCCGAATTTCTGGGGCTTTCCTGTGAGTCCCGAACCCAACGAGATTGTCCTGACCGACCCTGCAATGGTGCGCGGCCAGGAATTCCTCGGCAATATCGCAGGGAGTGCGAGCGCCTGGGGCGGGAATTCTGCGATCGGTGCCTGCGTGCCGCCGGTGGGCGCTTTCGTTTTTGCCTTGAAGCCCTTTCCTGGGGCGATTCAGGGAGTCGCGGAATTTGGCAGGGCGCGCTTCACGATGGATGGCCAGGACTACACCTTGTTTTCAGCTACTCCCATCACCGGAGGCCAGCAGCCGCACAACATCTGGGTTTACCGAGCTCCAAATTGCCCTGCAGTCGAACATCCGATGATACTTGGCTCCAGCGCCAGCCCCTATGACGTCCTGCCGAACTTTAAGAAGTAGCTGGGCGGGCTTGGTGTGCGATCTCGATTTCACCCCTGCTTCTCGATTTTTCCCCGCCCGTAGAGCACCTGTCCCGGTTTCGCGCCGGTGTGCTGCCCCTTATCGATCACCACGACTCCATTCACAATCACGTAAGGAATGCCCACTGGATACTGGAACGGGTTCTCGAACGTGGCCTTGTCGCTGACCGTCTGCGGATTAAAGATCGCGATGTCGGCCGCCATGCCGGGCGCCAGCAGGCCTCGATCCTTCAATCCCGCGATGTGCGCGGGCAGGGAAGTCATTTTGCGGACGGCATCGGCCAGCGTCAGCACATGTTTCTCGCGTGCGTAGACGCCCAATTCTCGCGGGAAGGTTCCATAGCACCGCGGGTGCGGCTTGCCGACGAACGCCATTGAAGGGTTCACGGCCAGACCGTCGGACCCCACGCTCACCCACGGCTGCTTCATCGCCAGCTCAACATCCGCCTCGCTCATGATGAAGTAAATGCCGTAGGCTGTGCCGCCCTCGTTCACCAGCAAATTACAGAGCGCATTGACGGGATCGGTGTGCATCATGCTCGCCACCTCGTCCATGCGTTTGCCTTCATATTTTTTGTCTTCCGGTTTCATTACGGCAGACACCATCACGCCATGCCAGCCGCCTGTGCTTTCCACCTCATTATTGGTCCACCCCGGCACCCCGTGGGCAATGTCGCGCCGGATTTCCTCGCGCACCTTGGGGTCTTTCAGCAATTCCACTCGGTGCTCCAGCGAGCCCTCCAGAAATTTCGGGGGCAGGCACTGCTCCAGATGCGTCCAACCGGCGACATAGGGATACTGGTCGGCCGTGACATCAATTCCGTGGTCGCGCGCCGCCTGGATGATCTGGATCTGATCGATCATGCGCCCCCAGTTTTTCTTGCCATCCATCTTGAAGTGAAAAATGTGTACGGGCAGGTGCGCCTTCTCTCCTATCTCAATCGCTTCCGCGAGCGCCTTGGGCTCGCTCGCGCCTTCGCCGCGAATGTGGCTGGCGTAGATTCCGCCGTACTGCGCGGCCACTTTGGCCAGTTGGATCAGGTCATCGGTAGTTTCAAACATGTTGGGCGCGTAAATCAGCCCGGAAGATAGCCCGACGGCTCCCTGCTGCATCGCCTGAGCCACCAGCGCTTCCATCTTCTTCATTTCTTCCGCCGTCGGCCTGCGGTTTACGTTTCCGATCACGTCCATCCACACCTGGCCGGCGCCCACATAGGAACCGACGTTCAGCGAGGTCTTGCTTTTCTGGAGCACATCGAAATACTGCGCAAGGGTCTGCCAGTTTCGCTTGAAGCCGGCGGGGCGGGAGCTTTTGCTGATGTCCGGCTGATCGGCGCTCATGAACGGCCCGGCAGAAGCATCCTCGCCGATGATCTCCGTGGTCACGCCCTGCCGGATCATGCTCTGCCCGTTGCCGTCCACCAGCAGCGTATAGTCGCTGTGCGTGTGGAGATCGATGAAGCCCGGAGCCACCGCCAGCCCTGTTGCGTTGATCACCTGTTTGGCCGTTGCGTTCACCAGCCTGCCCACGGCAGCGATCCTCCCGTTTTTTACGGCCACATCGCCCTCAAACCAGGGGCTCCCGCTGCCGTCAATGATGTGCCCGCCCGTAATCAGTAGATCGTATTCCGGCTGGGCTTTTTGCGTGATGGGTTGCTGCGGATTGCAGGAAAGCATCAGACCGCAGCCCGCCACAATTGCCATCAACGCCACGCGCATTTTGCCACCGAGTCTGGAGCAGCTCATGAAAACGAACCTCCGGAGGATCGAGATGATTTCGAGATTGCGGCCCGCGATTTCGGCACGCGGGAAGGCATTATAGCTCAGACATGGTGGCCCGGTAAGGCGATTTGGCTTGCTGCGCGTTGCACCATGTGACGGCTCTCGATGCCCGTCGCCTTCGGGCTGGCGCGGTATACTATATGTGATCGCGATTGCGAACGATCAAAGCGTTGGTAGTGACTCAGTTGATTCCTGTTTTTTGTGGCATGGCTATCCTGGCCCTGTTTCTTGAGGGCGGCGGCAGCGAGGCCCCGTGCCAAAGATCGAACTGAGTTACCGCCCAACTGCTTGGAAAGTGGCCCATGCCCTATTGTCCAAACTGCCTCACTGAATATGTGGGCGGCACCCGCGAGTGTGAAGATTGCGGCGTCCCGCTGCTGCCCGGTTCTCCGCCCGCTGTGGAAGACGACGCGGAAATGGATAAAGCCGACGGCAGGGAATTCGGAAACTGGTTTCGAGCGCTGGTGGGTGCCGGGCCGGCTGATGAGAACGCGGAAGTCAAGATCGTCCGAGTAAGGACGTTTTCCGGCGCTACCGCATCCCTCGATGCCAGCCTGGCTCGTAACCTCCTGCGAGCGCGGGGAATCCGTTGCGCCCTTGACGGCGAGGCATCGGCGGAGGTTTTGCCGGTGCTGGAAGTATCTTTGCTGGTCCGGGAAGAAGACTCCGAGCGCGCCGCCGAGATCCTCCGGAATTACTTTGACAAGCCCGGGCCCATCCTGGCGGAGTAGCTTATCTTCCAGGACCGGCCGACGTCGGCTGCGCGGGATGGTGGCTCTTGCGCTCGCGGTTCAGTTCGCGCTCCAGATGGCGAACAGCCATGTGCGCGTCTGTGGCCTCATCGGCCTCCTTCGTGGATGGCAGCGTGTCCAGATATTTTTTGTAAAACGCCAGCGCTTCGCGCTTCTTGCCCATTTTTTGATACACCTTCCCCATGCCAAGGTAAGCCGGGGCGTAGTAGGGATCGTCCCGGGCGGCTTCCTCGTAACGGCTGAGTGCTCCGCTGTATTTCTTCCGGCGAAAATAGAAATTACCGATCTCAACCGATTGACTGGCCGACGGTGGAACGTAATGGTAGATGTTTTCGAGTTCCTCGGGCTCTTGCGCCGCGTGCTGGCCCGGCAACGGCATCGCCACGCCGGCAAGCGCAATCAGCCAAAGCAAGACCGCGACCAAACCAGAACGCATATCCAAATTCTCCACCCTGGTTTCCCGCGAGTCAAACACTATGACGGCACGGTTGCCATCGGATCAGTCCGGGCGCCTGGTGTAGGTGTGCGTCGCGTAGACCTCTCCCGACAGCACCACGCTCGGTTGCCTTTGCGCCTCGAAAAAGGAGGTTGCGGTTAGCATCCCGCGGTGCGTCTCCGCTTTGGTGATCAAGAGGTCTTCAGTCACATTCGCTGTATGCCCGTCGGCAAGAGTCACCAGATAAGAGAGGGTTCCCGTGCCATCACGATTCACAAAGTAGGTCCCGGTAAGACCAACCGTACTGACGTTTCTTGATCCGTCGGCGTTGGGTTGATTCACAATCACCGAACCTTGCGCCGAACCGAGACCGTTGAAAGTGACCACGCCGAAACTGGATGCTATAAGCCCCGCATAAGTCCCGACAAATGCATAGCTGCCGTTGATGCTTGCTGTAGAATAATCGCGATGTACCTGCGGCTCGTCATTGCCGTTCTGGGCGGCCAGCGCCGTACCCGAACCGGGCTGGATGAAAGCGGTCAGCAGAAGAAGGATTATCGTCTGGGCGCTCGCGCGGGCCGCCCATTGAAGAGTTTTTTGCATTGGGTATCAACCTTTCCGGCCGCTCATGCGGCCACTTCGAGTTTTCGCGGCAGGCGCGATTGCCTTTGTAGCGCCGATCCAGCCGGGGCGTGATCGGCATGCGCCGGTCTGAAGCCGGCTAGCTCAGAGCCTCGGGCTGGCGCGGTCGCTCACCTTGCCGCGTCTGCGGCCTTTCGACTGGCGCAGACGCTTGCCTCGTTGTGTTTGAGATGTCAAATTTTAAATTTTAAATTGCCTTTGGCTGGCGTGCTATCCCGGCGTTTCACCCGTAATGCATCACAAGCCGATGATCTCTTCATCCTTCGTAATTCAAAATTCATAATTCTCTTTGCCCGGCTCAGTTTCGCTGAAATCTGATGTAAAGAAATCAATGGCTGCCCGGCTCTCGAGGTATCGCGCCATTCTACATCATTGACGCGCCGCCTGGATTCCAAGCCGCGAACGTCTGTCGCCAGCCGCGAGCTTAGCTCACTGTGTGTGACTAATTACGTCGCTCACTGAGCAACTTCGCTGCCAATTAGTGGTTGCAGATGGTCATTGGTTTGCTGACGTGTGACTCGCGTTTCGTACGCATCCAGCGTGGCTCAAAGCCTCACTGATCTCGTTCAGAGCGCTCAGATTGCCAATTGTGGCGGGAATTTTGTGCTCATCTCCGTCCGCAATCTTCTGCATCATGCCAGGCAAAAGTTTTCCGGAGCGCGTCTTGGGCAGGCCGCATCACGATCGCACGGCTGGAGCAGACGCTCGCCTCGTAATGTCTGTGATTCCGCGCCGGCATCCTTCAGCGGCCCGACGCTCTATTGATCGCGAGTAGCGGCAGGCGCCCCACCTCATCACTGGTCAGTGACCGCCGATTTCTTCATCCTTGATAATTTGAATCTTACCTCGCCTCTCGCGGGCCCGCTCAAGCGCTCGCCACTCATCACTAACCACTGATCACGGATTTCTTCGTGCGGCGGTTCAGCGAGTCTCTGGCGTTCGGCGAGATATCCCCACACCAAGCCTTTGAGCAGTGATCGTTTGATAGCGGCTCATGCGCAGCTTTTCGCCGTTTGCCAATACAACCAGGTGATAACCATGGAACCATGGGTGAATTTCTTTAATCCGGTTTACGTTAACAAGTGAGGACCGATGGATTCTTTGGAAGTCGCGGGGGCTCAGCTTCTGCTCCAGGCAGGTGAGCGTTTCACGGATTTCGTAGGTGCGGGCGCCCGCATGCACGAGGACATAATTCCCGTTGGCCTCAATCCAGTCGATTTCCCTTGTCGCCAGGAATAGAATGCGCCCATTCTCGGTGACCGGCAATCGATCAATAAATTCGTTCTGTTTGTTGAGGCCCTCCAGCAAGCTGATGAGGCGTTGAGTGGTATTTCGGTCTGACTTTTCTGCGATTCGCTGCCGTGCGCGAGCCAATGCCTGCTCAAACCGTTCGCGTCCGAAGGGTTTAAGGAGATAGTCGAGCGCGTTGACTTCGAATGCGCGGAGCGCATAACGGTCGTACGCCGTTACAAAGATCGTTACAGGCATAAATCCCGGTCCGATCTTCCTGAGGACTTCAAAGCCGTCCATCTCCGGCATCTGGACATCCAGAAACACCAGCTCGGGTCTCTTAGCCAGGATGGATGAAACTGCGGAGCCGCCATCGCTGCATTCGGCCACCACCTCAACGTCCGGACGGCCGGCGAGGAAGCGTAAAATGCTCCGGCGGGCCAAAACCTCGTCATCGACAATCACTGCCGTGATCTTCACCGCGCCAGCTCCAGTTCCTTTACCTCCGCCTGAGGCAGGATACGACGTATCGGAATGGAGATTCGGACACAAACGCCAGCCGGCTCAAGGTTGAATATCTGCAACGACTGCTCTTCGCCATAAAGCTGTTCCAATCGGGCCCGCGTATTCGACAATCCCACCCCTTGCGTCAAGAGTCGCTCCGGCGCGCCGTTAAGCTTTCCGCCCTGGTTGCGGATTTCGAGCGAGAGTCGGCCTTGATTCACGAATCCTCGAATGGAAACGACGTCGCTCTGCTTGTGTTTGCCGATGCCATGACGGATTGCATTCTCCACCAGCGGTTGAAGAACAAGCGTAGGCACCGCGCAGGTGGCGAGCTCCGAGTCGATGCTGAGCTCAAACCGGAGCCGATCTCCAAAACGGCGTTGTTGAATGCGGAGGTAATGGTCCAGGAACTCTATCTCTCGCGACAGAGGAATTTCCTGCGCGTTCAGTTCGCTTAAACAGACGCGCAGCAGTTCGCTCAAACAGAGCAGAACGTCCTCGGCTGCATCGGGATCGTCGTGAATCAGCACTGTCGCTGCCTGCAGCGTGTTGAACAGAAAATGCGGCTGGAGCTGCATGCGGAGAGCCTGGAGCTTCGCCTCCGTCAGACGGGCCTCCAGTTGAGCTTCATGGATCCGGCGTGCCTGCATGTCTTCGTGCAGCCGGTAGAACTGCATCGCGGCCAGCAGCATCCAGTAAGTCAATACACTGATCTCCAGATGCTGACTGAGATAATGCCGCATGGCCTCCCGCAGGGGCCAATCGCTGCTTGCGCGCAGCCATTCCACCATCGCTTCAAAAGATAAATCCAGGAAGCCAACAGTGAAGCTGGCGGCGACGTGCAGCGGAACCGTTTTCTTCCAGGAATTGGATTTGATGGGGTGCCGGCGAACAAACCACAACACAAGCGGGGTAAGAACTCCCCACAAATAGCATGACCAGCCGACGTAATCGATGAAAGGGTCGCCAATGCCGTGACCGGCATCGTACGCATACCACTGGGTCGCGAAAATCAGAACGATCAGAATCCAGCATCCTGCGATCCACAATCGCTTGCGGGTGTGATGACCGGCCAAACCGGATTCAATCGCTTGCCCGTTGCCCATTCTAGTGTGGTGCCCCGGCAAAAATGACATTTCTGACCAATCGTAACCCAAAACAACCACCCCTGCAAAAAGCCGGTATCTGGCTACGATCCAACACGCGGCATCGACGGTTCGTCCCAATAATCTTCGCATCTCATGTGCGTACGGTTAAGGTAAAACGAGCCTCTGGGCGTGGAGGAATTTTCATGCGGAGTTACAACTTGATTGTGAACGGTAAATCGTATGACGCCAATGTCGCGCCTGGAACACCGCTGCTTTGGGTTCTGCGCGACACTTTGAATCTTACCGGTACAAAGTTCGGCTGCGGCATGGGACTGTGCGGCGCCTGCACGGTGCATCTGGATGGCGAGGCGGTGCGGTCCTGCCAGACGCCGGTTCAATCGGTCGGAGCAAAAAAGATTACTACGATCGAGGGCTTATCAAGTGATCGCAGCCATCCGGTGCAACGGGCCTGGATCGCTGAGCAGGTGCCGCAATGCGGGTATTGCCAGCCGGGACAGATCATGTCTGCTGCGGCGCTGCTCGCGAAGAACCCCCATCCCTCGGATGAAGAAATCGACACATTCATGTTGGGAAACATCTGCCGCTGCGGAACCTACCAACGCATTCGGCGGGCCATACGCCGCGCAGCCCAGGGAGGTGTCTGATGGCCGTGAGCAACCGCGGCAGCAGAAGAGACTTTATAAAGGCGGGCGTCTCAAGCGGAACCGCGCTCGTCATCGGATTTTTTGTTCCGACGCGGTTTGCCGGCCAGGACTCAAATTCCGCGCGGCGTGACGCCTTCAAACCGAACGCCTGGATTCGCATTACCACCGACAATCAAATTACCGTGCAGGTTGAAGTCCCGGAGATGGGGCAGGGACCGAGAACGGCGGATACCATGATCCTTGCGGAGGAGCTTGATGCCGACTGGTCCGCCCTTCGGGTTGAACAGGCGCCCGTGATTCCGCAGGTTTATCAGCATTTAAGTACCGGAGGCAGTGGAGGTGTCGAAACGGCCTGGGGTTATATGCGCCTGGCCGGCGCCCAAGCCCGCGAAATGCTGCGAGAGGCCGCAGCCAACAAATGGAGTGTCCCGAAGACGGAATGCAGCACAGAAAACAGTACCGTAATCCATACGCCCACAGGTCGCCGCCTTACCTATGGCCAACTTGTTGACACCGCCGCGAACCTTCCAGCGCCAAGCAAGGACGACATCGTCCTCAAACAGGCCAAAGATTTCAGGTTGATCGGCAAACCGATGCCCCGCGTTGATGTCCCTGCCAAGGTGGATGGCAGCGCTCGATTTGGAATTGATGTGCGGGTCCCCAAAATGCTGTTCGCCGTTGTCGCGCGCTGTCCGCATTTCGGTGGGAAGCTCATCAGTTTCGATGCCACGGCCGCCAAAGCCATTCCGGGCGTACAAGCCGTCTTCCCGGTGCCGCCGCTCGGCGCTATTCCAAACGTCATCTACAACGCCAATTGCGATGGCGGAATAGCGGTCGTGGCTGACTCCACCTGGTCCGCGATTGAGGGCCGGAAGGCTCTAAAGGTTTCCTGGGATAGAGGTCCCGGCGCAAATGAAACTACGGAAAGTCTGCGGAAGATGATGTTGCAGCAAGCAGTCGCCCCGCCATCCTTTATCGCTATCAATCAGGGTGACGCTCTAAGAGTGTTCTCGGGTGCTGCAAAAAAGATTGAAGCGACCTATGAATTGCCGTTTCAGGCGCATGCCACGATGGAGCCGATGAATACAACCATCTGGGTGCGCGAGGGCACCGTCGAGGTCTGGTCGCCGACACAGATCGGCGCGATTCTTCAGCAGGAGATTGCCCAGCTTTCAGGAGTGCCAGCCGACAAAGTGAACGTGCACATGACGCTCTGTGGGGGATCATTCGGCCGTCGTTACCAGTGGGACTACGCCGCGGAGGCGTGGCAGGTGGTACGAGAAATAAAGAAGCCCGTTCAACTGGTATGGACCCGCGAAGACGATATACAGCATGATTTTTATCGGCAGTATTCTTATCACCACATGGTCGGAGCGCTTGACGCAACAGGCAGCCCCGTCGCCTGGTCGCATCGCGTAGTTTCCACTCCGATTCGCTCGGTGTTCGATCCGCCGGAGCGGCTGAAAGATCCCAGGCATGTAGCGGCACAGGAACTGGGCGGCGCCGACGTCTTGCCCTACGCCATCCCGAATTTTCGGCTGGACTACGCGCCGGTCAAGTCGGTTGTTCCGCGTGCCTGGTGGCGCTCCGTCGAGAGTTCGTTTACAGCCTGCGCCATGGAGTGTTTCATCGATGAACTGGCCCACGCCGCCGGACGCGATCCCCTGGAATTCCGCATGAGACTGTTGCAGGATCGGCGGCTGCTACGCGCGGTGATGTGGCCGGACAACCCGCCGCTCGATACGGCGAAGTTTCGCTCGGTGCTCGAACTCGCTGCCCAAAAGTCCGCCTGGGGAAAACCGCTGCCTCCGGGCCATGGGCGAGGCATTGCCTGCCATTTCTCGTTCGGCAGTTACATCGCCCATGTCGCCGAAGTTTCAGTGGACAAGAATGGAATGGTGCAGGTGGACCGCATCGTCAGCGCCGTCAATTGTGGCACGGCCGTGAACCCGGACGGCGTCCGCGCTATGACGGAAGGCGCCATCAATTACGCCCTCACTCCGGTGCTCACAGGCGAGATCACCATCAAAGACGGCGCTGTCGAGCAGAGCAATTTTCATGACTACCAGGTGCTGCGAATCAGCAGCGCCCCGAAAGTTGAGGTCCACATTGTTCCCAGCAGTGAGGATCCCATGGGCATGGGCGAACCCGGCGTCCCTCCTCTGGCCCCCGCCCTCGCCAACGCCGTTTTCGATGCAACCGGCGTGCGCATTCGCCGCCTGCCCATCCAGGCAGAACTTTTGAGGAAGTCAGCGCCCGACCCCAGCGCCACAGGCTAACGGCCAGCGCTGCCCTGCGGTGTTGAGAGCCGCGGGTGTTGTAGCGCCGGACTTCAGCCTGGCATTTTCTCTTTCGGCGGGTGGCGCAGATACGGCCTTTGTCGTACCTGCGACCTCGGGCACGCGCCATTCCGAGGGCCGACGCTGTCGATCGGCCCGAGAGTCTGTCCTGGGTGAAGCGAAGGAAATCTGCTGTGCCTTTCCTTGTGATGAATAGCCCCGGAACCCGTAGGGGAGGGCTCCGCCCTCCCGATCAGCGACAACATCGCGGGAGCCCCGAGGGCTCCCCTACAAAACCCTTGCCCCGGAGGGACGACGGCGGGTGACGGGTATTGAAGATCTTCGGCATCAGCACGGCATTCGCAGCTCGGGCCTTTACGGCCCGCGGCCCTTGCGCTGTTTTCGTGCGGGTGCAGTCGTTGTAGCGCTTCAGCCCGGCATCGGCCACTACCGCCCGCAGCCTGACACACTTACCAGAATTTCGGGAAGCGCGAGTGCGCGACAGGATTGCAGGAGGGTTTCAACTCATCGATCAGCTCGGCTTCGCGCTCGGCGGGATGGGTGGTTAATTCAAACTGGAATCTGGCGGGGCCGTGATCCCAGATTGCTTCGTCGTTAGATCTTTCCCGGTTCCAGTGGCTCAGCAGGTGCTCGCGCACTTTACCTTTGCCGATGAAAAGCTGTTCAGACGGAATTTAGACGCTGTTCAAACGCCGTCTATTGACTGGCAACCGCCTTCGACTGAATTCTAGCGGGCGGTTAGGGCAGCGCGAGATCCGGCTTTGTGATTCCATAACGGCGTCGGCTCCTGAGGGCCGGTACACTTGGGTTATTCCCTGACCAAGGGTTGCCGGGAAAGGAGCCCAACCTGATGGTTATCGGATGTGATTTGGATTCGCGCTACCAGGTAATTGCGATGTTGGACCCGGGGACCGGCGAAGTCGTGAATCGCCGGCTGGAGCATGAGAACGGTGAGGCGAAGGTGTTTTACGCCGGCTTGCCGCAACCGGCTCTGATCGGGATTGAGGCCACGGGATACACGCAGCGGTTCGAACGCATGGCGGCGCCGCGTGGGCAACCGGGAAAAAGGTCGACGCGCGATAATAGCCTTGATACCTAGGCTACAACACTGCTGACCCCCAAAAAAAATGGGACGAATGGGATTTTCGCCCTGACAATTTCTCAATTCTGTAAGCTATTGAAACTACATAGCTTGTTAAATTTTTCGCGCCTTCTAAAAAATGCTTTTTCAGAAATATGTCTCGTCTGTGAGCAATGGGTAAGATTTACATCATCTTGTTACATTATCCCCTCGCCCACGCCCGGAATGAATCCTTGGCAGGTCCACGAGTTCCCATCAAGCAGCCAGCTAATGAGAATCGGCGCGAGTTGTGATATGGTGTTGCCGCTTCAGGCAGCACATTCTGACAAGCTGTGCATCCGATCTGTCGGACGGAGGATTCAATGCGTGATCATCATGACAAGACGCGAGCATCACTCCTGACGAGGCGTAAGTTCCTTGAAGGCGGCGCCGCTACTGCCGCGGCGCTCACACTGCTGCCGCGGCCCGCGAGGGCTGCTGCTGCTCCGGTTCCTGCAAGCAAGACCATCACGCTCGGCTGCATCGGCGTGGGGGCGCAGGGCACGCGCGTGATGATGGATTTCCTGAAGATTCCCGACGTGCAGGTGGTTGCTGTCTGCGATGTGAATCGTGGGAGCAGCGACTATTCGGAGTGGGGCAAAGATGAAATCGTCAACAAGGAGCGCAAGCTGCTGAACGATCCCTCGTGGGGTTCCGACTGGAAGGGTGCGACCTGTGGACGCACGCCGGCGGCAGCCCTGGTGGATGCCTATTACCGCAACGTCCGCAAGCTCGGGAACTATCGCGCCTGCGGGAGCTACAATGATTTTCGAGAACTGATCGCCGAGGAGCACGACCTTGACGGCGTGGTGGTTTGTACCCCAGATCACTGGCATGCTCACGTTGCCATTTACGCTTTGCGTCACGGGAAGCACGTCTTTTGCCAGAAGCCAATGGGCCATTCCGTCCACGAGTGCGCTCTGATGGCCACGGCGGCGCGAGAGACGGGACTGGCCACGCAGGTCGCCGTGATGAATGAGGCCTCCGACGCCACGCGCCATCTCACCGAATGGGTGGCGGCGGGAGTGATTGGGCAGGTGCGCGAGGTACACAACTGGTCGCAGCGTCCGTACTGGCCTCAGGGCATCGAGCGTCCAAAGGACGCAGAGCCTGTTCCCGACGGCCTTGACTGGAACATGTGGCTTGGCCCCGCGCCTGAGCGGCCGTTCAATCACGTCTATCTTCCGTTTGTGTGGCGCGGCTGGAACGATTTTGGCGAAGGCTCAATCGGCGACATGGGAAACTACAGTTTTGACACGATGTTCCGCGTGCTGGAACTGACCGCGCCCACCAGCGTGGATGGCAGCTCAACGCCTCTGTTTCCGGAGACGTATCCACTGGGTGAAATGGTTCACTGGGAGTTTCCGGCACGAGGTGATCGTGCGCCCGTCACGATCCACTGGTACGACGCGCATCTGCGCCCCCCGCGCCCGCCCGAGCTCCTTCCTGGTGAATTGATGAGCGACCGCGGCGACGGCGAAGGCATGCTGCTGGTGGGCGACAAGGGCAAAATCCTGGGCAGCTTTGAAGGCCAGCACGCGCGGTTGATTCCATCGAGCCGTATGAAGAGCTTTACGCCGCCGCCCGATGATCTGCCGAAATCGCCAGGAGCCTACCGCGAGTGGCTCGATGCTATCCGCGGCGGGCCGAAGCCGCGCGCCAATTTTGAGTTCGAGCAGAATGTGGTGGAAGCGCTGCTCCTCGGTTGCATCGCCGTTCGCGCGGGAACAAAACTCGAATGGGACGCCGCCAACAAAAGCATCACAGGCCTCGCGGAGGGCAAGCCGGAAGACCTCGATGCCGCGAACGCACAGCTAAATCCGCCGGCTCGCGATCCCTGGAAGCTGGACTGAGCAGTGTGAGCTGCAGAGAAGCTTGACAGAGTTTGAGCCGTTGAACATACTCACGCTGGTTATGGAGAGAAGGAGGAACCGATGTCTACCGTTTCGAGAAGAGATTTTCTTAAGCTTGCGGCGACCAACGCCGCCGTGGCCGGAGTGTTGTCCGCGGGCGCTTTGGAGCTTAATGCCAATCCTCTGGGCTTGCCCATCGGATGCCAGACGTGGCCCGTACGGCAGATGATCGCCAAGGATTTTCCGGGCACGATCAAGACGCTGGCCGGCGCGGGATTCAAAACCATTGAGCTGTGCTCGCCGATTGGATACGCCGATTCCGGTTTCGGCGGCCTCAGCAAATACTCGGGAGCTCAACTTCGCAAGATCCTCAGCGATGCAGGCGTCACCTGCGTCAGTTCGCACTTTGGACTTGACGAGCTGAGGAAAGACCAGGAGCGCAGCATCGCCTGGGCGCAGGACGTCGGTTTGACGCAGATGCTGGTCGCCAGCCTCGAGGGACCGAAAAATCCCACCGTGGATGACGTTAAGCGCGCCGCCGACGAATATAATCAGATTGCAGCGCGCGCACACAAGGCGGGAATTCAGCAGGGCCTTCACAATGAGGGTTGGCTGGTCAGCCATGTGGATGGTCAGCGCACATACGATCTGCTGTTCAAGCTTCTCGATCCCAAACTGGTCAAGTTCCAATTCCAGGTTTCGACTATCGCGCAGGGTTTCCATGCCGCCACGTATTTCCGCAAATATCCGGGTCGATTCATTTCAATGCACGCGCAGGGATGGGATGACAAAACGCGGAAGATCGTACCGATTGGGCAGGGAACTCTCAACTGGAAGGATATTTTTGAAGCGGCCAAGGTCGGCGGCATCAAGAACTATTACGTCGAAATGTCACTGCCAATGATGAAGGCCAGCGTTCCATACCTTCGCAAATTGAAGGTATGATCGAATCTGCTCCGGTGGATGTAATTTACCGCCGCAATGAGCGGAGAACGGCAGCGCGGTCTTTCCGGCTGGGCTGCGGAGCTTACCGGCCGTCTGCGAGTGTGAGTTTTCGCGTTACATCAAACCGGACGGATTCTTGTTTTTTTGAAGCGGCAGAGCCTGACACAATTTTGAACTCTGTACTGCCCGCCTCTTCGCGCCGTGCGGCTATCGCCCGGCAACAGCTAACCAGGAGACAATCCCATGAAGGGGATGACGAGAAGGGAATTTATCGCGGCATCGGCGGCGTCTGTTGTGGTCACTCACGCAGGCGTGACGGCGGGGCAAGCCTCGGAATCCGGGACGCCTTGGTACGCCACGATGCGGCGCTGCGGCCAACTCAACCTGAACGAGCGCGATCCTCTCACGCTCGACGTCAATGCCTGGATGGATTACTGGGCCTCGCTTAAGGTAAACGCAATCCTCATCAACGGCGGTGGAATTCTCGCCTTTTATCCGACGAAAGTTCCCTATCAACATCGCAGTGAGTTTCTGGGATCTCGTGATCTTTTTGGTGAGTTGGCGGCTGCCGCCCGCAAGCGCAATATCAGAATTGTCGCCCGGATGGATTGCAACTACGCCTATCAGGAGGCCCTGGATGCCCACCCGGAATGGTTTGAGAGAAATCGCGACGGTTCTCCGCGGCATCACGACGAGTCCCCGTGGCTCTTCAAGACCTGCATGTTCAGCACGTACTTTACCGAGCAGATGCCCGCCATTTACCGCGAGATGAATGTACGCTACAGCCCTGATGGCTTTTTCACCAACGGATGGCCGAGCACAGGCTCCCTCGACGTCTGCTATTGCCCCGCCTGCCAGAAGATTTATCAGGAAAAGACCGGCGGAATCCCGCCGGAGACAACCGACGCGCAGAGTACCGTCTATAGACAATACTACGAAGTTTACATGGACCGCATCGCGGAAGTCTGGAGCTTATGGAACCGGGTGGCGAAAGAGAAGAATCCTGAATCGGTGTATGTCGGAAACCTGGGCGGCGGGATTCGAACCGTGAAAGACCTCAAACGGCTGGGCGAAGTTGCGGCCTGGTTCAATGCCGACCATCAGGGCCGCTCCACTGAAGACCCGGTCTGGATTTGCGCGCAGCAAGGTCGAGTGGCGCAGTCCGTCATGGGCGGCCGCACCATCACGAACGTGATTGGTTCATATAGCACGAGCAGCCCATTGTGGCGCCACGCGAGCAAGCCCGCCGCGGAGGCTACGCTTTGGGTGGCTCAAATTACCGCCAGCGGCATGGTGCCGTGGTATCACCGGCTGGGAGGATCGGTGCTGGACAACCGCTGGCGCGAAACCGGACGCGTCTTCTATGACTGGCTGGCTGCCAACGAAGCTGATTTCCGCAATCGGCGATCCCTCGCCACGCTTGCGGTGCTTTATCCCCAAAGTACGATTGCCTTCTACCGCTCAGATGGGACGCGAGAGCGGCGGCTGAACGGTGAGCGGATTGACTCGACCGATTATCTGCAAGGGCTCTATTATGCCCTACTCGAAGGCCGCTTTCTGTTTGACTTTATCCACCAGGAAAACCTCACACCGGAAGCGCTGAAGCCCTATAAAGCGTTGCTGATTCCGAACGCAGCCTATTTGAGAGACACTGAGTGCCAGGCCATCGAGCGGTACGTGGCTTCAGGCGGCTCCGTGCTGGCTACCTTCGAAACGTCGCTTTACAACGAATGGGGCGTGCGCCGGGAAGACTTCGGGCTATCGAAATTGTTCGGAGTTCATACGGCAGGTGATCTGGTCGGGCCGGTCAGCAATAGCTATATGCATATCGATCGGCCGCATGCGATCTCGGATGTTTTCAAGAATACGGAAATCCTTCCGGGCACGGAATTTCGGGTTCCCGTCAGCGAGCTGCAGCCTGAATCGACTTTTCTTAGCTTGATCCCGCAATATCCCGCATATCCGCCGGAGATGGTCTATCCGCGGATTCCGAAGACGCAGGAGCCCACGGCAGTGTTCCGCCAAGGCTCCGGAAATTCGGGGAGCGTTGTGTATTTCCCCGGGGACATTGCGCGCACCGCCTGGAAATCGGGCAATCCAGACCTGAACCGCCTGGTCATTAGCTCCGTCAACTGGCTGATGAAAAGCCAACCTCGCCCCGCGACCGTGGATGGGCCCGGCCTGGTCGAAATCTTTGCTTGGGAGACCGAGGGCGGATCCACCCTCCATATCCTCAACTATACGAATCCAAACGCGATGCGATCTTTTATCCGGCGATTCTATCCAACTGGGCCGCTCCGCGCGTCCGTCAGAGTGCCGGAAGGTAAAAGGGCCTCCAGCGTGCGTGCGCTCCGGGCGGGCCGCAGTCTTTCGTTCAAGCAGGCGAACGGAGTAGTGACGGCAGATGTCCCCACCGTAATAGATTACGAGGTCGTTGCGTTGAGGTATTAATTCGGTTGCAAGCCGGCGAGCGTTGCGACACCACCCTAAATTGGCAAAGCCGTTGACATCCAAGGCCTACTCCGTTAGACTAACTGTTAGTTTTATGGGCAAGAGACTCCACAGCGGCGACTGCAGGTGTTGTTGCGCATGTGCGCCGGCGTGTGGTGGGTAACCCTAATCGTCATCTAGTTTAGGCATAATACGAACCCACCGTCGGAACCAAAGCTGGCGGTGGGTTTTTTGATTTTTGGAGCATTGCCACTATGAAAGTTTCGAACCCATTGTGGAAGGAGCGTCTTGAGGGAAAGATGCCGGAGGCCCTCGCGCGCGAGCTTGACATTTTCGAGGCCGAAATCAGCTTGAAGAAGATGGGCAAGCTCGAAGACCGGCTGTTTGCGGAGACGCGCCTGCGCAGGGGCGCCTACGGGCAGCGGTATGACAACGGAGAGCGTCACGACGGAACAAAGGTTCAACAGATGGCTTACGCCCGGCGCGAACTGACCAAAGGCCCGAACACGCTGTGGGACGCACCAGGGATGCAGCGCATCAAGATTCCAGGCGGCGGTCTCCATGCCGCGCAGCTTGAAACTCTGGCTGATCTGGCCGAAGAATATTCTGACGGCATCGCCCACATCACCACCCGCCAGGACGTTCAACTCCATTACGTGCATATCGAGGACACGCCCTCTGTCATGCGGAGGTTGGCCGCCGTCAACATTACGACGCGCGAGGCTTGCGGTAATTCCGTGCGGAATGTGACGGCCTGCCCGTATGCCGGCGTGTGCGAGGACGAAGCTTTTGACGTGACGCCGTATTCCCGGGCGCTTTCAAAATTCTTATTAGGGCATCCGGACACACAGGAGTTCGGCCGGAAGTTCAAGCCGTCATTCAGCGGCTGCTCTCAGCACGCCTGCGCGCTTGCCAACCTGCACGACCTGGGACTGGTGGCCGCAACGCGCGTCGAGAACGGGGAAGAGAAGCGCGGCTTCGCCGTATACGTTGGAGGCGGCCTGGGGGCCGTTCCTTATCAGGCAAAGCTGTTTGATCCGTTTGTGCCGCCGGAAGAGCTGCTGCCGCTGGCGCAGGCAATCTCCAGGGTGTTTGCACGGTTAGGAGAGAAGAAGAACCGCAGCCGGGCTCGCCTCAAGTTCCTGGTCCAGGACCTGGGAATCGAAAAATTCCGCGAGCTGGTTCTGGAAGAGCGCAAGATTCTGGAGCCGGACTCGCGATGGACGGAGTACATCAGGGAAGCTGAACAGCAGTTCACGGAAGAGCCTCTGAAGCCTGCGGGGAAGCTGGAGCCGCAGACGGGATCAGAAAACTTCCAGCGGTGGCTGAAGACGAACATCCGGCCGCAGCGTCAGAAAGGGTATGTGGTTGCGACGGTCACTCTACCGATCGGGGACATCACTGCGCGCCAATTGAGGGCGCTGGCGGACGTTGTGCGCCGGTTCACGAAGGAAACCGTGCGGACAACCGTCGAACAGAACTTTGCCATCCGCTGGGTGAGCAAAAGCGACCTGCCTGAACTCCACCAGGCACTCGATGCCGTGGGACTGGGAGCACCAGGAGCAGGAAGCATTGTTGACGTTGTCGCCTGCCCGGGAACCGATACCTGCAAGCTGGGAATTTCGTCTTCGCGAGGCCTGGCCGGTGAACTGCGGAACCGCCTGATCGAAAAGAGCTACCAGTTGGATGAGGCCGTCAAGGACCTCCACATCAAGATCAGCGGCTGCTTCAACAGTTGCGGCCAGCACCATGTGGCGGACCTGGGATTCTATGGCGTCAGCCGCAAGATGTCAGGATACGCAGTACCGCACTTCCAGGTGGTCCTGGGTGGTGAATGGGCACACAACGCAGGCTCGTATGGCCTGCCGGTGGTGGCCGTCCCGTCCAAGAATATTCCGGAAGTGGTCAACCGTCTGACCGACCGCTACGTGGCCGGCCGCCAGAACGGAGAATCTTTCAAAGACTTTATCAAGCGAATTGGCAAGGCGGAGGTGAAAAAGCTTCTGGAAGATCTGACGCGCCCGCCCGAGGACCAGAGGGACCGCTCATTTTTCAGAGACTGGGGTGACCCTCGCGAATACACGCTGGGCGATATGGGTGTGGGCGAATGCGCGGGCGAGGTGATTTCGTCAACCGATTTCGAACTGGCTGCGGCTGAAAGGCTGCTGTTCGAGTCTCAGGTGGCTTTCGAAAACGCTGAGATTGAGCGGGCAGGGAAGGCCGCTTATCAGTCCATGCTCCGAGCCGCGCGTGCGCTGGTCAGGGCCGAACTTCCGCTGGTATCTGACGATCCCGATCAGATCGTTTCTGAATTCCGCAAGCGGTTTTACGACACGCAGAGGTTCTTTGACACGTACGCCGGCGGCAAGTTTGCCCAATATCTATTTGCCGCACATGAGAAGGCTAGCATGGCTTACACGGCCGACTCCGTGCGGCTCTTGATAGACGAAGCTGGACTGTTCATCGAGGCTTCTCACAACTTCTCCAGCCGGGCAGAAGTGCCGGCTGCGGTTTGAAAGCAGGAACCCGGAATTCATGGAACTGCAGCACGTCAATGTAAAGCTTCTGCTCAAAAATGGTGATGAGGAACTCGACCTCGAACCCCTGGTTCCGGTGTTTCACTCCTGGATTCAATCGCAGGGTTGGGACGAACTCTTGCTGGACGTAGCCGACTACCGTCACGTTTTCGCGGGACCCGGCGTCATCCTGATCGGGCACGAGGCGAATTACAGTGTGGACAACACTGGCAACCGCCCAGGCGTTCGCTATAATCGAAAGGCCGCGCTGGAAGGCAGCAACCAGGATCGCCTGAGGCAAGCTACGGTCGCCGCCCTCAGGGCATGCCGGCGTTTTGAATCGGACCCGCGGCTGAACTCAAAATTCCTCTTCAACGGCCATGAGATCGAGATTTCAATCAACGATCGCCTGCTGGCCCCCAATAATCCGGAGACGCGGGAAGCTATCCAGCCGGACCTTGCGGCTCTGCTGCAAGAGTTGTTTGCAGGCGGGGAATATTCGCTCTCTTACGAAAATAGTCCACGAAATCTGTTTTCAGTTTCAGTGAAAACCTCCGACACCTTCACGATCGAAGAATTGCTCCAGAACATTTCGTCTTAGAACCCGTATCGCGGTATCTCCCTCATGCCACAGGCAGCCCTGGCGCCCCGCGACTCGATAAGAAATTCCTGAAAATTTCAAAGCAAGCTTTGGCTAAACGCCCGAACGCGAGTACAATACTCTATCCATGTTCCGTTCAGTCAATTACCTGATTCGTACCGTGTGTGGGGTGCTGTTGTTGCTCTTAGCGGTCTCGGCGCACGGGTTTGCCCTTACCTCCTGGAACGGCGTTCTCAGTGACAGTGCTGGGCATCCAGCCGCCGGCGTTATCATCCGGCTGCATTCCCCGGCAGGAAATCTTGACTATTCGGCGGTCACGTCGGCCACCGGAACGTTTGTGCTTGACCACATCGCGGCTGGCAACTACCAGCTTGCGGCAAGCAAAAATGGCGGTGTCTGGAGAAGTTCGAGCCTGGTGACAATCAAAGACGGACTGAACTTGACTGAGGGCCTGCGCATCTCTTCCGTGAAGCGGCAACTTCAAGTCATGGCTTCGACGGGAGGCTCCTCCCAGCGGGCCACCGGGGGTGAGAACCTTTCCAGCAAGGAAGTTTCCAGCCTGCCGCTCAATGAGCGAGACTTCAGCAAACTGCTGCTGCTGGCAGCGGGAACCATGACCGACACGAACGGAAGCTCCAATTTCACCCAGCAATTTGCGGTGAACGGCCAGCGCGCCACCGCAACGGTATTTGCGATGGACGGGATTGACACCACAGATCCTGAGATGGGTGGCGCAACCTTTCCCAATTTCAATGTCGATGCGATTCAGGAAGTCCAGCAGAGTTCCGGGGTAATGCCTGCGGAGATCGGCCACGGCGCTGCCAGTTTTACCAATGTGATCACCAAATCCGGTACCAATCATCTGCACGGCAGTGTTTTCGAGTTTGTACGCAATTCGGCGTTTGACGCGCGGAACTTTTTCGACCGCCAGAACGCCCGCGATCCTCGACGCATTCCTCCTTTTGTCCGGAATGAGTTTGGCTTTACGACGGGAGGCCCTTTTGTCATTCCCGGAGTCTATAACGGGCGCGACAAGACCTTCTTTTTTGGTGAGTATCAGGGGTTCCGGCAGGTGCTGGGCACCACGCAAGTGTTTGCTGTTCCCACGGCGGCGGAACGCAATGGAATCGATACGAGCGCGTACGCTGGCGATACGCTGACGGTGCCCGTCAGTCCGAAGGTAGTGCCTGTACTGAATGGCTATCCGCTCCCGAACGATCCGCAGGGCGCTTATGGCGCCAGGACCTATGCAACGTCGTCTAAAGTTTTTACAGGAACGAATCAGTTTTCAATTCGGATCGACCATCGTATTTCCCCCAAATCGTCCCTGTTGATGCGTTTTAGCTACAACCAGATTACCGGTCCGGTAACCAACCCTGATCAGACGGCGATCGATCCCAGTTTTGGCATCGAATTTTTCGATCACCAGCGGAATGCCGGCGTGAAATACACCCGAACCTGGTCACCTAATCTGACCTCGGCAACATCCATCGGCTATACCCGGAGTACGCCCTTCTTTCCCGCTGTCAACCATACGCAGCCCGCGATTACTTTCAGCGACGGCCTCTATGAGTCCTACAATTCCGCTGATGGGTCCATCACCGGCTCTTTCGGGAACCTGTTTCAGCTTAAGCACGATATGGCTGAGATTCACGGCAATCACAGTTTCAAATGGGGAGTGGAATTACGCGTTAACAGAGATGCCACGATTTGGGGCGTGAATCCGAACGGTCTTTACACGTTTGGTGGCGGCACCGCCTATTCACCCGCGGCCATACAATCTTCAAGCGGACAGCATGACGTCCAGCCCGGAGACCCATTGCCTGACGCGCTGACAGGCTTCCTGACGGCCTCGCCCTATCTGTATACCGTCAGCGCAATTGCGGATATAACTCCGGGCGGCAATCGCTTTGATGAGGCTGGGGTGCGGCGGCAGGCGTACGGCTTCTATTTCCAGGATAGCTGGAAAGCAACCCCCCGCCTGGCGGTGGATTATGGGTTGAGGTATGAAGCAAACAGCCGCATTGCTGAAGCCCACAAGCGGACTTCATTGCCTCTGATCGTTGACCAGAATGGCTCCAGCGTGCCTTTCTGGACCCCTGGCGCGCAACAGGATTTTGTCGTAAACCCGCAGCCTCCCTACACTAGGGACTGGAGCGGTTGGGCTCCTCGCCTGTCTCTCGACTATCGTCTGAGCGACCATGCTGTTCTGCATGCGGGAGCTGCAATCACGACCCTGCTGACCAACTTATGGCAGGATAATTTCCTGACAGGAAACATCCCTTTCCTGTTTACACCCTATGCTTCTGCCGTTCCGGGTATTCCGGTGCCCTTCAGCAACTCGGTATTGCACGTGCAACTGCCGCCCGTTTATACTCCGGATGGTCAGCCCGTATTCCCGACGGGCAACACTGCTGACGTTCCGCCCAACACGCCGATTGATATTCCGCGATTCCAGAACGATCTGGCGGCGCTGACGCCGGGAAACCAGGTCCAGCTCCTTTCAACTTTTGGCATCGCCAAAGATTTCCGCAATGGGTATATCGAAAGCTACACGGCCGGGCTAGATCGTGATTTTGGATCATTGAAATTCAGCGCCAATTATGTGGCCACCGCCGGGGTGCATCTGGCGAGCATCTTTTCTCCGAACGGCTACAGCGGTGCTTCCCCTGAGTTTGCGCCGTTTGCGCAATTCAACTCCGCGGGCCAGGCCACGGGAGGCTTCGGGTCCGAAACCTTGATGACGACGCGATCCCATTCCACTTATCACTCATTGCAGACCGGCCTGAGCAAGAACTCTACTGAGTGGGGCCTCGGATTTCAGGCCAGTTACACTATTTCCAAATCGCTCGATGACTCGAGTTCGGCTCTGGGGAATCTTTCCGGAGGGCCCGGAGTTATTCTTCAAACCTTACCTCAAAACCCCTGGAATCCGGGAGCGGAGAAAGGTCCTTCCTACTTTGACGTGACTCAGGTCTTTGCCCTCAGCCTGATTCAGGCGCTGCCGTTTGATCGCATCGGGTTCTTGAGGCCGTTGGGAAAATCTGTGACAGCGGGATGGCAGTTTCTGAACATCACAACCCTGATGACGGGCCTGCCATTTACGGTCTACTCCGGGATTCAACAGACGGGGGCCGGAACGTCGGGCGCAGATCGGCCCGATCAGATTGCTCAACCCAGCTTTTCAACCAGCCGCGCCGTCCGCGAAGACTATTTCGGCAATGGCGCGAATAATGCCGACTTCTTCACTACACCCATTCACGTTGCGGGCGGCACTGGCCCAAACCAGGGGGTCTTCGGGACTCTGGGCCGCAACACGTTCCGTGGACCTCAATACCACAACTTTGACGTCGCCTTGATCAAGGACACTCCTTTCGGAAGGCGGGGCGCAGGGGAGTTGGGAATTCTACAGTTCCGGGCGGAATTCTTCAACGTCTCCAATTTGGTTAACTTTGGCATCCCTTCCAATGTGCTGAGAGGCAGCGGCTTTGGCATCATCAGCAAGACAGCAGGGACTTCGCGGCAGATTCAGTTTTCGTTGCGTTTGATTTACTGATTCTCCTCAGCCGTCATTTCCGTCCTAGATTCGAACCCGCGGGCATTGCGCACGGAGTTCCATATTTACCATTTGATAACTATTGAGTCCGCTCCTTTAAAGCCCGCGCTAATTCCCGACGATCAGACGCTTTGGGCGATACTCTCCCAAGGTTCGCAGAACGCCGCTGCTCAAGTGTAGGTGCAGTTT
The DNA here is from genome assembly GCA_036278995.1 of Terriglobia bacterium. Lineage (GTDB taxonomy): Bacteria > Acidobacteriota > Terriglobia > UBA7540 > UBA7540 > SCRD01. The sequence goes on from DASUJZ010000048.1 coordinate 75,534, forward strand.
CGAGCATGTTTCCTGTGGAAGAACGGAATTCAAGCAGCCCGGTGAGCTGTACGTTCCGCCTTCAGCCCGATGCGGACCGGAAATTTTTGTGACGCATTTTTTACACGCTTACTACTATTACGTGACTTCAGGCAGATAACGGTGTGCAATAATTGGTATTTACGGTCTAGGCAATTCTTCTTGACGGGGCATTTGGCCTGTGAGTATATTTGAGGGCAATGAGTTTGCGCGCGCCATTTTAGCGGGCTCAGGTTTGGGAGGGGAGAATCATGTCCATAAACTGATCGCCCCGGACCACGAGTCCAACTTGCATTCACGCACGCCAGTGCAAGGCCTTTGAGAACGGGGCGACCTACACAACCGCTGTTGAGTCGACCGTAGGTAAGACGAAACAGGATAGGGGACAAGTGAACGCCCAAGTGAACATCTTTCTTCTGGCACAAAACCGCCTTCTTCTTGAAGCTCTCGCGCGAATCCTCCGAAAAAAGTCCGAGTTTTTGGTAGTTCATGCAGCCGCCTACTCCTCCGATTGTGTGAGGATCATAGGGGACTCGGATTCTGAAGTGTTACTGATTGATTCCTCGGTAACGGACGCGTTCGGTTTCCAGCTGGTTCAGGACACTCTGGGGGCCATGGACGGTCTGAAAGCATTGATGATCGGCATGGAAGAGGACGAGGAGATGTTCCTGAAAGCCGTGACTGCTGGAGCAGCCGGCTACGTTCTCAAGGACGCCTCGGCAATGGATGTGGTGGCGGCCATCCGAGCTGTTGCGCGGGGCGAGGCTATATGTCCTCCGCGGCTTTGCCGATCGCTTTTCCGCTATGTTGCCGGCACCTGCATCAGCTTGCCCAACATGCGGGTCAAATCGCAGTTGGGCCTGACCCGGCGCCAGCAGCAACTGGTGCCTTTGCTTGCGCAGGGCCTTACCAATAAAGAAATCGCTCTCCAGCTAAACCTTTCTGAACAAACCGTCAAAAATCATATCCATCGAATGCTGCAGAAAGTTGGGGCAGACGACCGGCTTTCCGTGGTCGAGATGGTCAAAGTCAATCAAGTTTTCTTATAGAAGGCGATGCCTTAGCTATCGAAGTCAGGATAACTCCTTAGGGACGGAGCTAGACCGAAACTGGTACTTTATGGGGGTTGCGTACTACAAGGGGTCTAAGCCGGTTAGCCCTTCGTGGTGACTTCTCCATTGTACCTTTCTTCGAAGTGGCCGTGCCGATAACCTATTAGGATGATAGGAAGCCGCATGACCCGCAATGTGCGTGTGCTTGTTGCCAACCGGCCCAGGCTGATTCGAGAGCTTGTCCTGGCCACTATAGCAGACCAGCCGGATATAGAAGTTGTGGGCGAAGTTCAAAATGAAGCCGACATCCTGGGCGCCGTCGAACAGCAGCAGCCGGATTTCCTGATTGTCGCTCTGGACAACCCGAGATCTCGCCCGCCGGTTTGTGATGTCCTGCTTGAAAAGTTCCCCAACATGAAAATCCTTGCTCTGGCGCCGGAGCACAATAGCAGCATTTTCTATTGGGCCTCAATCGATATCCATTCCTTCGATGTGGAAGCTTCTGAAGAAGGGATTCTCGCCGTTCTCAGGGGCCCGGGACGGCGGGCAGGAGGCTATCAGTGAGTTTCCGCTTCAAAACCAGACAATCGGTACTGGCCTGGCGCCCGCGATTCATCAGAATTGCAACCCTCGTGGCGCTGGCAATGTCGCTGGTCTGCCCGGCTGTGAGCGGGCAACAAAAGCAGGATGTCCCGCAGCGCACGCAGCAGTCCGGCCAGCCACGGCAGGTCTTCGCGTCAGCGCCTTTATCATCCCTTGCCCAGCAAAACCTCGATTACGTGGCCGCGTCCGCGCCCGACATCGAAAGGGTGCTGGAAGAGCAACCGGGGCTTCTGGTGGAACTGCAGCACTGGGTTGCGCGTGACGCCGCCGACCACGGCCAGATGGTTGATGAGCAGCAGATGAGCAAGGATGGGATCTACGCGCGCCTTGGCAACGACCTTAAGTTCCGAGCGGTGGCCACGCGGCTCTTGCAGAGTTACGGCTACCTGACGCCGGAGGTCAATCCCAATTCGAAAATGGGCCGAGAGCAGCAGCTTCAATTAGCGGCGGAGCAAAAGCGAATAGACCAGATGCCCACTCAGCAGGTCCCGCCCGCTGGTTCTGCTCCCCAGGACCAGAGCTACCTCGCTTATCAGCAAGCTCCCCCCGGCAATTCTCGAGGGCAACAACTCTGGCAGAACCAGGAGCAACTTGCGCCCCAGCAGTGGGGACCCGTAATCCGCCCGCCGCAGAATCAACCCAACTTGACCAACCCGGGCGACCAGCTTTTGAACATGCGTCAGGTTAACCAGACTCTGGACCCGCAGTCGGTTCCGGACTCCCTCGGCACTATGGGCACTACGCTGCCCCTGGGTTCTATGGATGAGGCGAATACGGAAAGCCAGGGCAGCCTCGGCGGTCTGGCGGGCCTGGGCGGAATGGATAGCAGTTCTGGTTACGGACTGGACGCGGACTCCCTCTCATCGGGTGCAAGTTATCCGTCGTTCTCCACGCTCCAGCAGCCTGGTGGCAACTTCGGGCGCACCCAGATGGGGCCCGGATTCAGTCAGCCGATGACCATGATGCAGCCGACCGCACCTGGGTCCAGAACTCTGTCACGTCCCTGGCGGTACTCGCCGTATTACCAGCAGACTGGCCAAAGCTATCAGCAGGAATATCCGCGACCGCAGGTCGTCCACCGCGCCAATCCCTATTCGGACATTCCCTCGCTCTACGATCTTTATGAGCAGGTGTCCCCTCATTCTCCCAAGCTTGCACGCTTCGGTCTGGATGTATTCGCAAACGCCCCACCGGACCAGACGGGAGAACTGCCGATGGACCTGCCGGCGGGGCCGAGCTATGTGGTGGGCCCGGGAGACGGTTTGAGCATCAATGTGTGGGGAAGTATGGCGGCGCGAGTATACCGCGTCGTTGATCGCGAGGGTCGCGTGTCGCTGCCGGAGGTTGGGCCGCTGATGGTGAGCGGAGAATCCATGAGTGCCGTCCAGCAGAGAGTGCAGCAGGCACTGCGAACGCAGTTTCGAGATGTTTCTGCTGATGTCAGCCTGGTGAGACTCCGCACCGTTCGGGTGTATGTGGTGGGCGAGGTCATATACCCGGGCGCTTATGACATTAGTTCGCTGTCTACGCCCTTGAATGCGCTGATGGCCGCGGGTGGGCCGGTGAAAGAGGGTTCCCTGCGTATGGTTAAACATTACCGCGGCAAGGACCTCGTCCAGACCGTGGACCTCTACGACCTGCTTTTGCGCGGAGTGCGCTCTGACCTTGAAAGGCTGGAGGACGGCGATACGATTCTAGTGCCGCCGGTGGGTCCGGAAGTGACCGTCGAGGGCACAGTGCGCCGCCCGGCCGTCTACGAACTCCACGGAGAAGGGACTCTGGCTCAGGTCCTTCAGTTGGCAGGCGGCATTCTTCCCACCGCGGCTCTGCGCCACATTGAAGTCCAGCGCGTGGAAGCCCACGAGAAGCGGACCATGCTGAGCCTGAACATCCAGAACCCGAAAGGGTCGGACGACATTAACCAGCAATTGGAGTCATTCGATATACACGACGGCGATGTCGTCCGCATTTTCCCCATTGCGCCTTACAATGAGGACGCGGTGTATCTTGAAGGGCACGTACTGCGCCCCGGGCGCTACTCCTTTCACGCCGGAATGCGGCTGAGTGATCTGGTTGCATCCTATTCGGACCTGCTGCCCGAGCCCGCGACACACTATGCCGAAATCATCCGCCTGAAGGCGCCGGACTACTCCCCGACGGTTGAGAGTTTCGATCTGTCGGAGGCGCTGTCTCATCCCCAGTCATCTCCAAAGCTGGAGCCGCTCGATACGGTGAGGATTTTCAGCCGTTTCGATTTCAATTTTGCCCCCACCGTAACGGTCGGCGGCGACGTGCGCAATCCCGGCACCTTCCGTACCTCGGGTGTTGTGCACGTGCGAGACGCCATCTATCAGGCGGGTGGAGTTTCTCCGGACGCCTTTCTCGGTTCCGCGCAACTGGTTCGCAATCTGCCTGACGGCAAATTGAACATCATGAGTATCAACCTGCAGGAGGCGCTCAACGGAAACCCCAAAGCAAACGTGCTGCTCGAGTCGCGTGACCGTATTATGGTGCAGCAGAATCCCCTCAAGGCTGACCCTCCCAGCGTCTATGTGGAGGGCGATGTGGTGCGGCCTGGGCGTTTCCCACTGACGGCCAACCTGAGAATCAGTGACCTGGTTGGACTGGCGGGAGGCTTGAAGCGAAGCGCCGACCGCCGAACGGCCGATCTGACAAGATACGATGCCGGGAACTCTGGGGCCGGAGCCGGCGCACACCAGGAGATCAACCTGGAAGCGGCACTCCGCGGAACCGGCGGGCCGGATCCGGTGTTGAAGGACGGGGATTTGCTGACCATCAAACAGATTGCCGGCTGGAAAGACATCGGCTCGTCGATCACGATCAGCGGCGAGGTCAAGCACCCCGGAACCTACGGAATCTCTCCTGGCGAGCGGCTGAGTTCAGTGCTCGAGCGCGCGGGCGGATTCCTGCCGACGGCATATCCAACCGCTGCCGTCCTTGAGCGAAGTTCGGTCAGGCAACTACAGGAGAAGAGCCGGAACGAGCTCATCCAGCAGGTCGAGCAAAGCGCCACAAACGTGAAGGTATCAATTAATTCCACCGCCTCGGAGGCAGCAGCCTTGCAAAGCGCCGCATTACAACAGCAGCAGCAGGTTCTCGCCGCCTTGAAAAATGCTCCGATTACGGGTCGCCTCGTCATTCATCTGAGAACAGATCTAAGCGCGTTTGCAAACTCTCAGGATGATATCCAGGTGCAAGCTGGCGACACTCTGATGATTCCCAAGCGTCCTGATTTCGTGATCGTTACGGGTCAGGTTTACAACTCAAATGCCATCACCTACGAGCCAGATCGAACGGCAGGTTGGTATCTGAGGCGCGCGGGTGGCGTCACCGCCTTGGGCAATAAGGGCGCAATCTTCGTGGTGCGGTCCGATGGGTCTGTGGTGAGCGGCAGCGGGAATGGCTGGTGGCGCGGTGATGTCCTGTCGGCTCGCGTTGGCCCAGGTGACACTATCGTGGTCCCCGAAAAGCCCATCGGGGGTTCTCTATTCTGGAAGAACCTGATCCAAATCAGCCAGGTGGCGTCCTCGACCGCTATCGTCGCCGCGCTGATTCCCTAATGAGGAACTTTGGTGCGGCTTTGCAGAAGTTGATGATGCTTATGTGCGCAATCGCGATTACGTGTGCGCCGGCTCTCGCCCAGACCCGTCCTGGAAATACAGGACCAGCGGTTCGAAACGTGACCCCCATCCGTCCGCACCATCAGGTGGACTGGTGGGGACATCACAAGAAGGACGACGGGCAGTCGAAACCTGATTCGACCAAATACCAGAACGGCCTGGGGCTTCCTCTGGTGAAGCATATGGCCGGCGACCAGAAAGCCATCTGGACCAGTCCCTTTCGCGTGCGCATGCGTGACGCGGACTGGCTGGTACCGCTTGGCGGCTTGGCCGCTGCGTTATTTGTCACCGATACTGACGTCAGCCGGCATCTCTCGACCGATCCAACTCGGGTCAGTGACAGCCGGTCATTTTCGAATATGGGAGCTGCTACGCTGCTTGGCGGAGCTGGCGGGCTGTATTTATTAGGCAAGCTCCGCCACAATGAACACATGCGCGAAACGGGCCTGCTGAGCGGCGAGGCCGCCGCGGGCAGTTTACTGGCCACGACCGCTATTAGAGCCGCCGCCGGCCGTGAGCGCCCTTACGTGGGCAATGCCGAAGGGAGTTTCCGAGAGAGCGGAAATTCCTTTCCTTCGGAGCACGCGACGGCTGCGTGGGCGGCGGCTGGCGTCCTGGCGCATGAATATCCTGGCCCTCTCACTAAATTGTTTGCTTATGGTTTGGCTTCCGCCATCAGCGTTTCTCGCGTGACCGGCAAAGAACACTTTCCTTCGGACGTCGTGGTGGGCAGCATTCTCGGGTACCTGATTGCCCAGCATGTTTACCAGGCGCACCATAACCCCGCTGTCTGGGGTGGCAGTTGGCGGATGCCGGGCCGCGAGCGTGATGCAGAACGCTCCCGCCCGCCGAGCAGCATGGGTTCACCCTATGTTCCGCTGGACAGTTGGGTTTATCCCGCAATCGCACGGCTTGAAGCACTGGGATATGTGCAGACCGCCATGCTCGGTATGCGGCCATGGACACGCCTTGAATGTGCTCGCCTGGTGGAAGAGGCTGCTGACTATCAGGGATCAAACGAAAAAGATCGGCCCGTGCTGGACCGTCTGATCGATAGCCTTGAAACAGAGTTTGCAGGCGACCTCCACCTGCTGGGCGGTGGTCATAACCAGAACGCCGAGCTCGAGTCGGTCTACACGCGATTCACTGGAATTTCGGGGCAGCCGCTGACCGATGGTTACCATTTTGGCCAGACGATCAGCAATGACTTCGGCCGGCCATATGGTGAGGGATTCAACAGCGTCACCGGCATCTCGGGTTGGGCTTCTTCGGGGCCGTTCACGGCTTATCTGCGGGGCGAATACCAACACGCTCCGGCAGAGCCGGCTCTCCCACTGGCAGCGCGGCAGTTCATCCAAACTGCTGATTATGGTCTCCCGCTGCCGCCGTCCCAACTTTCGCCTTCAGCGCACCGCTTTCGCGCCCTGGAGGCCTATGTCGCGATGAACTTCGAAAATTGGCAGCTCTCGTTTGGAAAGCAAAGCCTCTGGTGGGGGCCCGCAGAGGGCAGCTCGATGATCCTCAGCGACAACGCCGCGCCCATGACGATGCTGCGATTGAGCAGGGTTACTCCGTTCAAGCTGCCGGGCATTTTCGGGTGGATAGGCCCCATACGGACGGAATTCTTTATTGGACGGCTCAGCGGCCAGGACTTCATCTACGGCGCGCCAACCGGCCTGATCGGTGAGTGGGGCAGGCCGCTTTCAAATCAACCCATGATTCATGGGGAAAAGATCAGCTTTAAGCCGACGCCCAACCTGGAGTTCGGATTCTCCAATACTGCGCTGTTTGCAGGAGAGGGCGTACCGTTCACCGGAAAAACATTCCTGCGCAGCTTATTCTCCACGGGCAACGGCACGCCGGGGTGCTTTGAGATCAGCGCGGTTTGCCCTCGTATTGATCCAGGGGACCGGAGATCGGGATTTGATATGACATACCGCCTTCCGGGCCTGCGGAACTGGGTGACGTTATACACCGACTCCTATACGGATGACCAGCTCACCCCTGTTGCGTACTTCGACAGGTCGGCGAATAGCGCGGGCCTTTACTTCTCGCACGTTCCGAAATTGCCAAAATTCGATCTGCGACTGGAGGGTGTGTATACCGACAACCCGATCGGCGGGGCTGTCTGCTGCGGGTTTTATTACTCCAATATTCGCTACCGCAACGGTTACACGAATGATGGCAATCTGATCGGAAGCTGGATTGGACGCGATGGTCAGGGCGAGCAGGCCTGGCTCACCTATTGGCATGGCCCGCGCTCTTACGTGCGGTTTCGGTACCGGCATCAGCAAGTGAGCCATCAATTCGTTCCAAACGGTGGGAAAGTAAGCGACGGCGGCGTGGAGGCCGGTTTCTGGCTGGGGACGGAACTCAGTGTCTCCGCTGCGTTGCAGTACGAGAAGTGGGACTTCCCTCTGCTGCGGCCCGGACCGACCTCAAATTTCACTTCTTCGGTCCAGTTCACTTATTGGCCGCGGTGGCGGGTGCATTGAACAGGGTTGAGGGTTCAGGTGTTTGAAGGAGCGGTGCTTGAGAGATCGTCGGACTGAAACGGCCCTGAGTCGAGAGCGAACTTACGTTCCGGAAGAGCTCGTTATCGACGCCATTGATGAAGTGGCTGTGCGAGAGGCGCGCGAGCGCATAGCAGCTCGTGTGCGGCTGCTCTGGTCGAATCGCAGGTTTCTATTTCGGGCAACCGTCGTTGGCCTGGTGCTGGCTGCGGCGATTGCGTTCCTGATTCCGAAGAGGTACGAGTCGACGGCGCAATTGATGCCTCCTGACCAGTCGATGGGTTCTGGAACCGCGATGCTCGCAGCGCTCAGCTCCCGGGTTGGCGACGACTTGGCTGGCGTGGCGCAAAACGCGCTGGGCATGAAGACCAATGGCGCCCTGTTTGTCGGGATCCTGAAGAGCAACACGGTGAAGGATGACCTGATCCGAAAATTCGACCTGCAAAAGCTCTACAGAGCACGGCACATCGAGTCAGCGCGAAAAAAATTGGCGTCGAAGACGGAGATCTCTGAGGATCGGCAAAGCGGAATCATAACCATCAACGTCACCGACCATGATCCAGGGCGCGCGTCGAAGATGGCGCAGGAATATGTGGACGAACTGAACTGGGTGGTGACCCACCTGAGTACCTCTTCCGCCCATCGCGAGAGGGTTTTCCTCGATCAGCGTCTGGACCAGGTAAAGGCGGACCTTGAAGATGCCGAGAAGAACTTCAGCCAGTTCGCGAGTCAGAAAGGCGCCATTGATGTTCCAGTGCAGGGCAGAGCGATGGTGGTGGCGGCGGCCAGCCTGCAGGGTCAATTGATAGCCGCCGAGTCAGAACTCCAGGGCCTGAAGCAGATCTATACGGATAGTAACATCCGGGTGCGCGCTGTGCAGGCTCGCGTCAATGAGCTGCGCGATTCCCTTCGGAACATCGCTGGCAAGGGCGCAGATGAGAGCAGTTCAGCCGGTCAGCTCTACCCATCGCTCCGCGAACTGCCGCTGCTCGGCGTGACGTATGCCGATCTGCTGCGGCGGGCCAAGGTGCAGGAGGCCATTTTTGAAACACTGACCAAACAGGACGAACTGGCGAAGGTGCAGGAAGCCAAAGAAGTCCCGAGTGTGAAGGTGCTGGATCAGCCCCAGGTGCCGCAGACAAAATCGTTTCCACCTCGCACGCTGATTACGGCGCTGGGAGCGATATTGGCTGCGCTCGCCGCGATTGCCTGGATTCTCGCTGGGTCCGCCTGGCAGGCGACGGATTCCAACGACCCGCGTAAAGCGGTGGCGATGGAGGTTTGGTCATCGGTTCGTGCCAGCTTGCCGTGGCGCTCTGGAAATGGATCGCTGCCTAGAGTGTCAGCGGCTTGGTTGCGGCAAAAATTCCGCCGGAAAGGGAAACCTTCTCCGGGCGGAGATGGGCCCAAAGACGCAGAAGCAAACAGAAACTAGGAAGTGGTTCAGTTGCACCATAGGAACTGGAAGAGGGTTAGGTCACACACGCCCAACGAAGTGACGGGGCGGAGCTACAAGAAAATGAGAGCGGCAGGCCCATCGCAGACGCAACTCGGCTACCAGCAATCAGCGTGCGAGGCAGAGCCAGTCAAGAGCTCGACGACCTGCTGGTATGCAGTGTACACACGCTCAAGGCATGAGAAGGCTGTCGCTGAGCAACTGCTCGGCAAAGGCGTGGAGACATTCCTTCCGCTCTATCGGACCTTGCGGCGCTGGAAGAACGGAGATCACACGGTGGATCTGCCGCTGTTTCCTGGCTATGCCTTCGCCCGCTTTGCACTCGCGGACCGATTGCCGGTTCTGAAAGTGCCAGGGGTAGTGCGGCTGGTGGGATTCAATGGCGTGCCCGTCGCGCTCGAAGATCACGAAGTGGACGACCTGCGGCAGGCGCTCGCAGCAGGTGTTACTGCCAGGCCGCATCCGTATTTGACGGAGGGTTGCCGTGTGCGGATCACTGCAGGTCCGCTGGCGGGCCGGCGAGGGATCCTCGTGCGCCGGCAGGGAACCGTACGGGTGGTGCTTTCGATCGACCTGATCCAGCGATCGGTTTTGGTCGATGTTGCTGCCGATTCGCTGGAGCGGGCATGAAAGCAGATTTTACACAGTGTACCAGAAACAGACAAAAGCCCGAATTGCGAGAAAAATTTGTTTCTGAAATTTGCAATAACGCTAATATTTTCAGTGATTTACAAAATTGAGAAAAAATGGGACGAAAATCCCATACGTCCCATCTGGGGGGGCGGCGGTCTGTAGGCTACATATGGTGGCCTAAATATAACTCAGCTACTTATGAAGCCTTAATCTAATTCAGGAGGCAGAATGCGAGCATTGATTACCGGCATCACCGGGCAGGACGGATCCTACATGGCTGAGCTCCTGCTGGACAAGGGGTACGAAGTGTACGGGATCGTGCGGCGGAGCAGCGTGGAGAAGTTCGACCGGATCGGGCCGGTGGTTGACCGCCTGCAGCTTGTGGAGGGCGATCTTACGGACCAGTCGTCGCTCGACAACCTGGTGCGGGAGATCCAGCCGGACGAGGTTTACAACCTGGCCGCGCAAAGTTTTGTGCCGACCTCGTGGACGCAGCCGGTGCTGACGGGCGACGTGACGGGCCTCGGCGTGCTGCGGATGCTCGAGGCGCTGCACAAGCATTGTCCCAAGGCGAAGTTTCTGCAGGCGTCCAGCTCGGAGATGTTCGGCAAGGTGCATGAAAGTCCGCAGACGGAAAAGACGCGCTTCTACCCGCGCAGCCCGTACGGCGCGGCAAAAGTTTTCGGGCACCAGATCACCATCAACTACCGTGAAAGCTATGGGATGTTTGCCTGCGCCACCATCTGTTTCAACCATGAGTCGCCTCGCCGCGGTTTGGAGTTCGTGACGCGCAAGGTCACCTATCAGGTGGCGCGCATCAAGTGTGGGCTGGCGCGGCGGCTGCGGATGGGGAACATGGACGCGCAGCGCGACTGGGGCTTTGCCGGCGACTACGTACAGGCCATGTGGCTGACGCTGCAGCAACCGCAACCCCAGGATTTCGTGATCGCGACCGGAAAAATGCACAGCGTGCA
>DASUJZ010000049.1:0-10308 GCA_036278995.1 Terriglobia bacterium
ATCCCTCGGACCGAAGCCACTGATGGAGAAGGTTCAGTTGTGTTGTTTTGCCGGAACCGTCGATGCCTTCAACGACAAACAACTTCCCTGGAAAGCGATGTTCACCGTAGCGTTTCATGGAACAAAAGGCCCACGCGTGTGAGAAACGTCCTGCAGGACAGTGTTAAATATAACATATCAATGGAGCGCCTTGAAGCTGTGGCATATTGATAACAGGGTCTCTGAAGCATCGGCTAGGCTACAGCAGGCCTCTTTCTGGCCGCAGCCAAAATGATATGTATGCTCGCCTGTTACCGCGACGGCCAGGCTCACTTCAGCGCGCTGCGCAGCGATTCGACAATCGAGTTGCTATCGGCGGGAGCCAGCGACGAGGCAACAAAATTGTATCTCTTTCCTGAAGTCAGAATGATGTGGAACGTCCCCGTGTTCAAACCAAAAAAGACGTTTGGAGCGATCTCCTGAATCTCCGTGAGCTTGGCCGTAAAAACAACTTTCCCGTCCTGCTCGTATTGGAGCTTGCCGCCTTTGAGTCCCAGCTCGCCCGCGGCTTTGTCTGGGTTCTGGAGAATGCTGGTGGCCTCGCCAAGGTTATAGACGCTGAATTGCTTCGTGGCCGCATTCGACGAGGTTGAGCCTTTCTGCGCCGCCGTTCCCGAACTGGCCGGGGATTCCGAGCCTGACGCGGCTCCCGAGCTCGCGGCAGTTCCCGAACCTGGCGTGGTTCCGGAGCTTGCCGGTGTTCCCGAATTTGCGGCGCTACCTGCTCCAACCTCGAAAGCCACCTCAACTTCGCTGCCGTCAGCATTGATAACGAACAGGCTGGTCTTGCCCGCAGGCGCATTCGGGGCAATCTCGATCTGGGCGATCAGCTGCGTGGACTTCTTGAACTCGGTCGCCAGTACACGGATTCCGGGATTTGAAAATGCGATCTTGGCGCCTTCCTTGAAGTTCTTGCCCGTCACTTTCACGCTTTGCTTGCTGCCGGCCGCCGCCTGGGACGGATCAACTTTAGTCACCGCCAGCCCGCTCGCAGACGCGGTTTGGCTTGGCGTTTGGCTTTGCTGCGGGACGCTTCCGGCGGTGGTTGCAGTTCCAACCGCGAAGGCAGTTTGCGCCGATGTCCCTGAGGGATTCGAAACGTAGAGGACCGCCGATTGCTGCTTCGCCATTTCGCCGACAGCAATATCCGCGTCCAGCTCCGTTTCGCTCGTGCGGCGCGTTGCGAGCACATGGATAGCTGGGTCGGAAAACGAGATGTATGCTCCAGCCAGGAAATTTCCACCCCCTATCTTCAGCGTAATCCGGCTGCCCGGCTCCGCACTCGAGGGCTGAATGCTGGCAATGGTTGGAACTGCGTCCGCCGCGGAGGGACTGAGCGGCTCGGCGTCAACCAGGCGGGTGCCCACAGCTAACGCGCTGATCAGTGCGAAAGCCGCCGCGATGACCGCAATCCGAAATGAACTCGCCATTCAATAACCTGTCAGGCGCCGGGCTTTGACTTCTTGATGATGCCGTAGCCTTCGCGAATGGTCAGGATATGATTCACTTCGACGTTGATGAATTTCTCGATTTTCTGTGTGGTGGGCCACTTCACTTCAATCAGATCGACTTTGGCAGCTTTGCCCACGCCAAAATGCAGCCGCAAATCGCTTTGCGACATCACGCTGGTTCCGCTGTGCACTTCATCCATCTGGCGATGTTTCCCTGTGGTCACATAGGCCCGCGCGCCGATTGCCGTGCGGTTGCACACGCTGCCGATCAGCTTGAGCTTGATCCAGTTATTCTTGTTTCCACCGTCGTTGCGCAGCAGCGAAGGCGCCTCATTCATGTTGTTGATCACAATATCGATATCGCCATCGTTGTCGTAATCGCCAAAAGCGGCCCCCCGGCTGGAGAAGCGTTCATTGATTCCCGGCCCCATGTCCGCCGACACGTTTTTGAACCGGCCATTTCCCAGATTTCGATAGACAATCCGGGGCTCTTTGAACGTCTGGCTCAGGTGATGCTGGTCCACCTCGGGATAGACGTGGCCGTTCACCTGGACGATGTCCGGCCAGCCGTCATTGTCATAATCCACAAAGCCGCATCCCCACTTCACGTCCTGAGTGTCGCCGCCCACCCCGGCCATAAACGTCACGTCGGTGAATGTGCCGTCGCCGTTGTTGCGGTAAAGGTCCGAGGTGTCATCGGAGAAATTCGTTTTGAAGACGTCGAACCAACCGTCGCAATCGTAGTCGGCTACGCCCACGCCCATGCCGGCCTGCTCCTGGCCGTCTTCGTTATAGGCGCAGCCGGCCATCACGCCAATATCTTCAAACGTTCCGTCGTGCTTATTTTGGAACAGAATGCTCGGTTCGGAATCCACCGCCACATAGATGTCCGGCCAGCCGTCGTTGTCAAAATCATAAGCCACGGCGGTGATCGAATATCGAGGACCCGGCTTCAGAATTCCCGATTTCTCCGACACGTCGGTGAAGCTCCCATCGCCGTTGTTGTGGAACAAAATGTTCGATCCGCCCGGCAAGCCGCGCGGTCCGCACATCACCGGAATACCCTTCCACTGGCAGGAACCCGACTGTCCGGCAACGGGCACTTTGGCGAGGTCCAGTACGATGTAATTGCAGACAAACAGGTCCAGGTGACCGTCGCGGTCGTAATCGATCCACGTGCATCCCGAGCCCCATCGGACCCCATCCTGATAAACGCCGGCCTTCCTGGTGACATCGGTAAACGTGCCGTCACCGTTGTTGTGGAACAACACGTTCTGTCCCCAGAAAGTCAGGAACAGATCGTCCCAGCCGTCGTTGTCGTAATCGCCGACGCAAACTCCCGTTTGCCAGCCCGTGCGCGCCAGGCCGGAGTGTTCCGTCACGTCCGTGAAAGTGCCATCGCGGTTGTTTTTGTAAAGATGAGTCGTGGGAGCCTGGCCGGCAGGCCACTTGGCGTCCAGCCGGTTGCCATTGGTCAGATAGATGTCAATCCAGCCATCGTTGTCGTAATCAAAAAACGCAATCCCGTTTCCCTTGGCCTCAATAATATATTTCTTGCGCTCGACTCCGCCCCACACGTTCACCGCGTTCAGGCCGGCCTCTTTCGCCACATTAACGTAAGTCACTGGGATTGAGGTTTCGGGATTCGCAACTTGCGCCGCTTCCAGCACAGGAACCCCTGACCATTTCCAGATGGGCGTGGTCACAACTTCCATCAGTTTGGAACCCAGCAGGGCCGTTCCCGAGCCCAGGATCTGGCGGCGAGAAAGTTTCATGAGGAAATTAGGATGCCGGCCATCCGGCAAGCGATGCCTCGATCAGGTGACTTCCGCGGCAGTGCAATTGGCGCCGCGACATGGCGAAATAAATCCACCGCTATACAAGTTCTCCAGCCTTCGCTCACCCGCCAGCCGGCAACAAAATCCCAATTATACTACAGCGTCCGCGAGATGAACTCCGCTACACGCCACCAATCGCAAAGATGGAACACCTGGAACTTTCGTTTCATCCTTCATCCTTCAGACTTCATCCTTCACCGCTGGCCGCTACGCTTCCGGGTAGTACGCTTTCCCGCCGCGGATGGTGACCACCGGCTCAATCTTCTGCCGGCCGGTCCGCGTTTTCCTGCCGGAATCGACGAAAACAAAATTCCCTTCCCGCACCTCGAGCACGCTGACATCAGCCTCCGCGCCCGGACGCAGCGTGCCGATTTCAGCCCCGAAATCGAACACCCGGGCTGCATTCACCGTTGCGCGCTCCACCACCTGGGGAAGGCTCAAGCCCAGCAGAAGGAATTTTGAAAGCGTGGTCACCATGTCAAACACCGGGCCGCGGATGTTGGCAGAATAGAGGTCGGTTGAAATGGTGTCCGGCAGAAATTCCTGCCTCAGACACTTCTCCATCACGTCGAATGAAAAGCTGCCCGCTCCGTGCCCTACGTCGAAAAGCACGCCGCGCTGCCGCGCTTCGATCACTTCCGGCAGCAGTTTTCCGCTGCTGTCCACAATGCCATTCGGGTGGCCGTTGAAGGAGTGCGTTACCACGTCTCCTTTTTTCATCAGCGCCAGCAATTTGGGCAGCGGCGAATACGATCCGCCAATGTGGATCATCAGCGGCAGATGGGCCTGGTCCGCGGTCTCGCGGGCGCGCTTCATCCCTTCATAATCGTTCGGGCCGGTGTAGTCCTCGGAAAAGCGGATCTTGAAACCCACCACCAGATCGCGATTCTTGTTGGCGGCCTCGACGGCGAGCTTCGGAACGCAATATCTCAGGTCCTCCAGTTCGCCCATATTCGGCGTGCCTCCCGCAACCAGCCCAATCGCCACCACGTGAAGCAGCGGCCGGATGCGCGTGGCCGCCCGCTCGATTATGAATTTGCGAAAGGCTGGAATGGTCAGCGCTCCGGAAGTGCCCGCGTCCACCACTGTGGTGACGCCGCGGCGGAGGCAGGCCGGGTCGGGCTCAATCCCGTAGGGGCCCACATAAGGAAAAACGTGAGTGTGGATGTCGATCAGTCCCGGCGTCACAATTTTGCCGCTGGCGTCGATCACTTCCCTCGCCTGGCTCGATGGTATATTCGCATCCACCTGCGCAATCTTGCCCCCCGAAATCGCCACGTCGCGTGCGGCGTCGAGGTCCTGCGAAGGATCGACAACCCTGCCGCCGCGAATCAGCAGGTCGTAGCGCTTGCCGGTGTCGCCTTCCTGCATCGTGCCGGACCTCCTCGGCTTGCTTCCTGGATTGCCAGGCGCGCCGGCCAGCGCAAAAGAAGCGCCCACGCCGGCCAGCAGTTCACGCCGGGTAAGTGAGTTGGAACTCTGGAAGGACATTGGAATCCTCCTGGCGAAATTTGTGATACAGGAAAAACTCGAGTCGCGCTCAACCCTTGCGGAACAGCAAGGCCTTCTTGATTTCCCCGATGGCGCGCGTCACGTTGATGCCGCGCGGGCATGCTTCTACACAGTTGAAAATCGTTCGGCAGCGCCACACGCCCTCTTTGGTGTTCAGGATATCCAGCCGTTCTTCCTTCGCCTCGTCGCGGCTGTCAAAGATAAATCGGTGCGCGTTCACAATGGCCGCCGGCCCCACGTAATCGGGATTGGCCCAGAACGACGGGCAGGCGGTTGTGCAGGCGCCGCACAGGATGCACTTCGTGGTGTCGTCAAATTTTTCGCGCTCTTCCGGCGACTGCAACCGCTCCTGGTCAGGCTCCGGCGAGCTCGTCATCAGGTACGGCTTCATGGCCTTGTACTTGTCAAAAAACATCTCCATATCAACCAGCAAATCTTTGATCACGCGAAAGCCGCGCATGGGCTCGACGGTGATTCTGCTGCCCAGGTTTTTCAGCAGTAATTTGCAGGCCAGGCCGTTATGGCCGTTAATCAGCATGGCGTCTGATCCGCAAACGCCGTGCGCGCAGGAGCGCCGGTAGGTGAGCGTTCCGTCCAGATACCATTTCACGTGGTTCAGGGCGTCGAGCAGGCGGTCGGTGGGCTCAGCCTCAAACTTGTACTCGCCCCACCACGATTCCGTATCCTTCTCCGGATTAAAGCGCCGGATTTTCAGCGTCACCTGCATCGACTAATACTTCCTTTCCTTCGGCTCGAATAAGCTCTCACATCGCCTCGGGCCCATTGAGAACCCACGGGACAGACTCGGCAAAGAATTCAAGCTGCGCAACCGGCAAGTCCGCGAAAGGCTTCTCAAGCAAGGCGATTCTCGCCGTGAATCCCATGGCAAAGTTCTCATCGACCATTTCCGCATGGAAGAGCGGATCGCCTTCCCTTATCAGGTCCTCTCCACTCAGAATCTGGCCAACGAAGTGAAACCAGCCTCCATAGCTGTGGACGCCGGCGTTCATTCGAGCGTGATAAATTTCAGCCTCACGATCATATCGAATTCCCAGCTGTTCAAAAATCTCACGCGCCAGCGGCGGATATATATGATCCCGAAGCGCCGCAAAGTTTCGACAGGGACTGCAAGAACACCTCTCAGCGCTTCCGGTGGCGATTCCTGCGTAGGCGTCCCTGGTTGCGGCGGCATCGCACCGGACTTGCCACCGTGCGAAATTAGTGATTCTCCAGTCCATCGGTCTCGAACAAGACCTTAGTATTTCCTTTCCTTCGGCTCGAACTTCGTAATGGTTACCGGCTTGTACGCCAGATCGATTCCTTTCGGTCCCAAATACGCCAGCGTGTGCTTCAAAAAGTTGGCGTCGTCGCGCTTTGGGAAGTCTTCGCGGGAGTGCGCCCCGCGGCTCTCCTGCCTTGCCAGCGCCCCTTCCACCAGCACCTCCGCCAGATCAATCAGGATTCCGAGTTCGAAAATTTCGAGAAGCTGCGTGTTGTACTTCCTGCCGCGATCTTCGATCTTAACGTTAGCGTAGCGACTGCGAATCTCCTTCAGCTTTTCGCGCATGGCGGTCAACGTTCCAGCGTCGCGAAAGACCGACGCTTTCTCCATCATTTCGTGCTGGAGCGTATCCCGCAGGTCGGCGCCACGCTCCTGGCCCTGGCTCGAAAGCAGGCGCGCCACGATTTCCCGCGAGCGTTCTTCCGGCTTCTCGCTCAGCGGCGGCAGATCGTTTTCCTTGATAAACCGCGCGGCGTGGCGTCCGCTGCGTCGCCCAAACACCAGAATGTCCACCAGCGAATTGGTGCCCAGCCGGTTGGCGCCGTGTACGGAGACGCAGGCGGTTTCACCCGCAGCATAAAGACCCGGCAGCGGCGTGTTCTTTTCATCCACCACCACGCGGCCGTCAAGATCAGTGGGGATTCCGCCCATGGCATAGTGCGCCGTCGGCTGCACGGGAATCAGTTCTTTCGCAGGCTCGATGCCGAGGTAGATCCGCACAAAATCCGTGATGTCGGGCAGCTTCATGTCGAGCACTTCGCGCCCCAAATGCCTCATATCGAGATGCAGGTAATTCTTTCCTCCAATTCCCCGCCCTTCGCGTATCTCGCGGTACATGGCGCGCGAAACCATATCGCGCGGCGCCAGGTCCAGCAGCGTGGGCGCGTAGCGCTCCATGAAGCGATCGCCGTCCTTGTTCCGCAAAACCGAGCCTTCACCGCGCGCGGCCTCGCTCAGCAGGATGCCCATCTTGTAAATGCCGGTGGGATGGAACTGGAAAAACTCCATGTCCTCCAGCGGAATTCCGCGGCGCAGCACCACTCCCATGCCGTCGCCCGTCAGCGCGTGCGCGTTCGATGTTACGCTGAACATCCTTCCGCAGCCGCCCGTGGCAAACACCACGGCCTTGGCCCGGAACGTGTGCAGTTCCCCCGTGGCCAGGCATAGCGCCACCACGCCCGCGCACCGGCCCTGCTCGATCAGCAGGTCCAGCACCTGATACTCGTCGTAAAAGTGGACCTGGTTCTTCAGGCACTGCTGATACATGGTCTGGAGAATCATGTGCCCGGTACGGTCCGCCGCGTAGCACGACCGCCTCACCGGCGCCTTGCCGAACTCCCGCGTGTGCCCGCCAAACGGCCGCTGCGCAATCTTGCCCTCCGGCGTGCGGCTGAAGGGCAGCCCCCAGTGCTCCAGGTCGTAAACAGTTTCGATCGCTTCCCGGCACAGGATTTCCACCGCGTCCTGGTCAGTCAGGTAATCGCCGCCCTTCACGGTGTCAAACATGTGCCATTCCCAGTGGTCTTCCTCATGGTTCCCCAGCGCCGCCCCAATGCCACCCTGCGCCGCGCCGGTGTGCGATCGAGTAGGATAAAGTTTGCTGATGACGGCCACGCGGCCGTGTGAAGAGAGCTGCAGCGCGGCCATCAAGCCCGCGCCTCCTGCTCCGATGATCAGCGCATCATAACTGTAGACCATCCTGAACCTCAGCTCTCTGCTCTCCGCCTCTGATTATTCGTCCTCTCATGTCATTCCGATCCCGCGGAGCGGGAGAGGAATCTGCTTCTGCCGGTTTATGCCTGCAAACTTATCGCGGCGCCCCTTAAAACGGCTTCGCAGGATTAAACGTCAAAATCACCAGCGAACCCAGCGCCAGGAAGATGAAGCCCAGCAGGTAAAGCGACGCCAGTGAAAATACCCGCCAGCCGCTCGAACTCACGTAGTCAACAATCATCACCCGCACGCCGTTCAGTCCGTGGATGAAGGCCAGCCAAAGCATCACCACGTCATACGTTCGCCAGAAGGGCGTTGCGTACCGCACAGCAACAAAATGGTAATTAATCACTTCTATGTTATTGATGACATGCATGATGGCAAGGTGGATGAGCACCATGAACAGCAAAACGACGCCCGACACTCGCATGAAGATCCACGCCAGAAGATCGATACCACCCTGCGGCCTTGGCCGCCCCGCTCCGCTCATCTCTTGCTCCTATTTCACTACCCACGCCAGCATGTAAATTGCGGTGGGCACAAAGATCAATACAAAGGCCGCCACCACAGCGTAGAAAAGCTTCCTCTGCGCCACTGTGGATTCCGGCCAGAAATCGATGATGATAATCCGAACGCCATTCAGCGCGTGGTACAACACGGCTCCGGCCAGGATCACTTCTCCCACCCGGAACGCCGGATGCCGGTAGAGCGCCATGGCCTCGTTGTAATATGCGGGGCCCCAGCCAATCATCGCCGTGTCAATGATGTGCGCCAGCAGGAACAGAAAAACACCGATCCCCGTCACGCGGTGCAGCAGCCACGACCACTGGCCTTCGCCCCCGCGATAGGTGATGTACTTTGTGATTTTACCCATGGTGGTGTGGTGCTCCCTATGGAAGACGGCTTGGTGAAGGGTCTATCCGGTTGACTGTTCATTGTAGGGCAAACAATTCACAGTTGGCAATGGTTGCAACTTCCCGACTGGCTGGATCGTCCCTTCTGCTGTTCCAATGCGATCGTTGCACCCGGCCCCGAGAAACGTAGTAGAATTGCCATTCCGGGCGCAAGCCAGCCAGCTCCATCAGGAGGCTCGTTAATCTATGGGAGACTCCACTCCGCAGCTTGACGCAGGCCCAATCCTCCAGGCGGCATTTGCTTTCTGGACTTCCAAGGTGCTCCTCACTGCCGTCCAGTTAGGCGTGTTTACCACGCTCGGTGATCGCCGCATGACCGCGGCGAAGCTGGGCGCGGAAATTGGATTGCACGAACGCGGCATCCGCGATTTCTTTGATGCGCTCGTGGCGATGCGGTTTCTCGACCGCGAGGGCGACGGCCCATCGGCAGCCTACTTCAACACTCCCGCCGGCGCCCTTTTTCTCGACAGCAGCAGCCCTCGATACATCGGCGGCTGGCTGGCGATGCTGAATGACCGCCTCTTCAAGTTCTGGCACGACCTGCCCGAGGCCTTGCGCACGGGGCTGCCGCAAAATGAAATCAAGCACAGCCAGAAAGGGATGTTCGAGCAACTTTACGAAGACCTGCCGCGGCTTGAACAATTCATGGGCGCGATGACGGGCCTCTCACGCATCAACTTTGAAGCCTTCGCCGACAAATTTGATTTTTCAAAGTTCAAAACCCTGTGCGACATCGGCGGCGCCACCGGCCTGCTCAGCATCGAGGTCGCGAAAAAACACCCGCACCTCCGCTGCACTTCTTTCGATCTGCCGGTCGTCGAGCAAATCGCGCAGAAACATATCGCGGCTGCCGGACTCAACGACCGAATCACCACCGCAGCCGGCGACTTCTTCAAAGACCCGCTGCCCAAAGCTGACATCATCACCATGGGCATGATCCTCCACGATTGGAATCTCGAAAAGAAGATGCATCTTATTCGCTCAGCTTATGACGCGCTCCCGCCGGGCGGCGCGCTGGTGGCGATTGAAGCTCTCATTGATGATGCCCGCCGCGAGAACCTCTTTGGACTGCTGATGTCTTTGAACATGCTCATCGAATTCGGCGATGCGTTTGATTATTCCGGGGCCGACTTCCGTGGCTGGTGCTCGGAAGTCGGTTTCCGACGCTTCGAGGTGCTCCACCTTGCCGGCCCTTCGAGCGCCGCCATCGCTTACAAGTAGCAACCTCCGCAGCAGGGGTATGTGCAAGCTATCAAACGATACAGTCGCGCGTGGCGCATACGCCGCCGCCTTTGCGATGTATGCGATTCCGCGTCATTCTGAGCTGCCAGCCCGTCATTCTGATCCCGCAACGCGGGAGAAGAATCCCCGCAGTTATTTTCGGTGTTGAACTTCATCACCAGCCAACGCCCATCGCTATTTGGCCGCGTTGAATTGAACCCACATTCCTGTTTGCCAGCGCCGCCAGAAACCATCGACCGCGCCTAAATCAAAAACGATCTTGCGCAAACGAAAGAGCGGCTGGAAACCGGGCGAACGATTATTCCGGGCTTGCGGAG
>DASUJZ010000050.1:0-13730 GCA_036278995.1 Terriglobia bacterium
AATTACAAGAGTAGGAATAGAAAGGCTCGCCTGGCCCTGTGGCGCCTTTAGCGTGCCCTGTCCCCGGAGGGATGCGGTTAGAACGCCCGTTATAGGAACCTGGGCCTGTTTGAACGCCTGAAGCTGGCTGAGGTGGATCGCGTCCAGCTTCGCCTCTCCGTTATACGCCTGGCGTTGGGGATCGTAAGTAACCCGGGCGGTGCCATGGCCGGCGGGGGTTTGTACGATCAGGGTAGAGTGCACGGAGTTCCCTGTGCCGTTGAACTGAAGCGTGAGGTTCTGAATCGGCTGCTTCCAGGCTTCACCCTTGACGATGTGAACTGCGCCAATGCCCGCAGGGTGCAAGAGTGAGCCATGCAGCGAGACATCCGCCGATAGCACGCCCTTCACCGGATAGGGTTTTCGGGCAAGGCGGGCCAGCTCCGCCACGGACATGTTTTCCGCTGAAACCGAGAGTGAAGCCGGCGAGGATGCACTATACTGCCAGCCTTTAAGACCTAGCGAGGCCTCGAACCGGGCGCTTCCATGGGCGGCCTGGATCTCGCCATCGGTCAAGGACAGCTTCGAGGATGAGATGTCCACTTGGCTCTGAAGGTGCGGGAAGAAGGCGCCCTGAATCCCTAAACCGTCGGAGGACAATTGCCCGCTGAGTGTCGGGCTTTGCGTACTCCCGCGAACAGTTCCCCGGAACCGGGCACTCCCTGCCAAGCCGATCTCGCGCACGGAATTCGGAGTCGAAGTGGCAAATCTCCTCACCTCGGTGATGACACGATCGGTTAAACGGAGATCGCTGCTGCGAGCCTCGATCGCCAGCGCGCTGTGGTCACCGAGGGCGCCATTCAGCCTGATTTCGCTTTGCGGCGTGCGTAACACGCTCTGCTGGACGGTCACGCTTTTTGCGCCGGCGTCATACGTCACATGTAGATCGCCCGTGATGGGAGTCGACTGGCCCGGCTGCTGCAACGGGCTGAGGCTGGCTGTGAAGTTCGCGTCGGAGTGGGCATTCAGTCCCGCCAGATGGCCGCGCCACGTCGTCTTGAGGGTCGCGTTCAGATTCCCCTGCACGGGAAATTTCGCCCAGCGAGTAGAAGGCAGGGCAGCCCGTAGTGCAGCGAGGGAGATGGAGTCGATGGACGCCGTTGCATTTCCCAGCGCAGCTCCGGAAAGGTGGCGGACGGTGACACCCGCTGTCACGCGACCGCCAAACGCTTCGGCCTCCAGGCCCTTTGCTGTGAGGTTGCCATGTTCAAGGCGGTACTGGCCTCGAATGACGGCGATCCGACCCTGGCCTTCCCGAGATCGCAGTGAGAGAGCCGGACTGCTCAGGCGGCCAGTCACGAGCAGCGAGTCGAGCAGCGGGCGGCCTGGAGCACTCTGATACCGAAAATGTGCGGTGGTGTGAATCTCGCCGGTTGGCTGGAGCGGCATTTTGATCACATCCGCTAACTGGGCAGCCGACAACTGTACGGAGTACGAGCCTGTGACGGCTGGATGGCTATAATTCTCAACTGTCGCCTGGACGGAAATCTGTGAGTTTCCGCTTTTGACAACGAGCGGTTCCAGGCGCATCTTCGCGGAATCGGCGCTGAAATGCAGGTCGAGGCTGTGAGCTACCGGTTTATAGTGACTCACCTGGATTTCACCGGCCTGGTAGTCAAGCGATCCGCGATATTCTGCCATGAGAGGTTCAAAGCGGGCCTGCATCTGCAAGCGCCGCAAGTCCGCCTTTAGCGGTATCTGGCGATCGTTGAGGTAGATCTCTCCCTGTCGCAATGCAAAATGATCGACTGCGAGGCGGAAAATTTCGGCCGACCCATTCGAGGGGGTGGCATTCGAGGGAGATGGGCTCGGGAGATTGCTTTGGCCCTTCGCGTCCACAAGAAAGTGAACAACCGGATGGTTGATCTCCAGGTTGCTGAGCCCTACACGTCCTTCAAACAGCGAAATGATTTTGAGATTCGCCCCCACGTGGTCAACCGTCAGTAGAGGAGAATTGGGAGCAGGTTCGCTGCCGTGGATTGCGACGCGATAGAGATCAACTCGAAGATTGAAAAGGCCAAAGGTTAGGGCGCCGATTTGAACTTTACTGCCGGTGGCCTGTTCCGCGCCAGAAACCACCTTGGCCAGGACGTAACGCTGAAATACCCTGCTATGCAGTACGACTAAGCCCGCAACGACAATCAAGAGAATGAGGACAAGGGCTGACAAGGCGAGGCGCTTGAATATCCGTTTTTTGGTCATTGTCCTTTCCCTCCGTGTTACCTTCCGGCCCGATAAGAAATTTGCCCCTAGCTCAAAAGGCCTGCCCGAGCGTTACAAAAATCTGTGTGGCCTTCTGGCCTGGCGGCGGATTCAGATTTCTCCCGATATCGACACGAATCGGGCCAACGGGGGTGTTATAGCGGAATCCAAGCCCCAGCGTGTTGCTGTACTGGCTGAAAAAACGACCGAAGCCAATGTGGTCGAAAACGTTGCCGCCGTCGTAGAAAAGCACGCCGGAGAGGTTCTGCAGCAGGTGAATTGGGAACCGCCCCTCCGAATTCAGAATGAAGAGCTGAGGTCCACCTGTCGGCAGGAGGACTTTGGCTGTGCAGGTTGAGGGATCGTCGGCTTTGGTGCACAGAACGCCCGTAATTTGTGGGCCCGCGGCGTTGATGGGAAATCCACGCAAGCTGTCGGCCCCGCCAGAAAAGAAGCGCTCGCTCAAGGGCACGTGGCTGCCGGCGAAGGCGCCCACCACGCCGGCCTGCACCCGGTTGGCCCAAACCAGCCACGGCGCCATCCGCCGGTAGAAGGATACCTGCCCGAAAAGACGTGCAAAGTTGTCGCTGGATCCCAGGGCTGTCGGCGTGAGTCCGAAATCCAGCGTCTCGAACACGCCCCGGTGAGCATCGAGTGGATCGTCGCGGGTGTCGCGGATAAAGGACACCGACAGGGTCGAGGTCTGGATCGAGCGATCTTCGGGTGGCACAAAGCCCTGAATCAGCAGATCAGTGAGGCCTGTGCGCTGGAAGATGTAGCGGAATTGGAGCCGTGCGGTGCGCGATGAGTTCAGCGCGCGTTCGAATTGCAGCGACGCCTGGCCCAGCCTCGCTGAGAAGAGCGGATTCTGGGTGGTGCGTTCCACCGAGAAGTTGAACAACGAGCTCCAGAGAGGACCATGAAACTGCGGAACGCTGTAGGTAAAGGTAAGCCGCTGGTCGAGACGGGATACAACCGTGGAAACCGATGCCGTTTCGTCCCGTCCACGCAGGTTCTTGCGGGTGTACGCGAACGAACCTTGAGGGCTGAAGACGCTCTTTTGGATAGGTTCAAAGGAAGCCGGCAGCCCGATGGCCGGCAGGCCGGGCAGTTGGACAATACCGGTGGAGATTTGCCCGGTCCGCGGCGAAACGAGAAAACCAAATCCATAGGCAATGGAGTTGAGGCTGGATTCATGAACCTTTACTAACACATCCGTCGACTCCTGGTTTCGATCCTGATCGGCTGTATTGGATGGTCCGGCGGGACCGGTCGGGTCCGAAACGGTCAGGGTCCCAGTCGGACCCTGCCCAACCGGGTGGGCTGGGGCCACGGTGGCCCAATCGAAGATGCCGAGGCCGTAAAGCGCGCTGTCCGCCTGCAGCATGGCTTGCTGGCTCATAGGATCGCCGGCCCGGAGTTCGGTATTACTTAATATAAAGTTCTGCCTAGTCTGATGCGCTCCCAGAATAAGTACCTCTTGCATTTTCACCTCCGGCCCTTCGCGGATGGCATAGGTCACATCGAGCCGGTGTGGCTGTTTCGGTACCATTGTCGTGCTAGCTTGCAGACTGACCTGCGGGTAACCGAGATTAAGGTAGGCAGCGACAATACGGTCCCTGTCGCGTGCCACCGCCGCGGGCGAATACGGGATTCCGGACCGGAGTTCGAGGCCCTGGGGAACTAGCGTGGCAAGCTTTTGTGTGTTGGCACCTTCAATTTTGAGGCTATTCACGACGGTCCTGGGTCCTTCTGTAATGTGGAAGGTGATGGTGAGCTTGGAGTCCACATCGGATACCTTGGGCTGGATATCCACGTCCTCAAAACCGGCGTCGTGATAAACGTTCTTTAGGTTAGTGACGCTCTGGTTCAT
Source organism: Terriglobia bacterium (assembly GCA_036278995.1). Classification (GTDB taxonomy): domain Bacteria; phylum Acidobacteriota; class Terriglobia; order UBA7540; family UBA7540; genus SCRD01. The sequence goes on from DASUJZ010000050.1 coordinate 4,115, forward strand.
CAGAGCCTGGCTGTAGTTGCCATGCGAAAAGAAATGGGCAATTTGGACGGCGACCGACTGGTCCAATTTGTCCTCATCAAAATGCTTGTTTCCTGTATAGCGAATGGCCAGGACCTTGTGGCGAGGCCCGCGCTGGACATGGTAGGTGAGCAATATTTCGGACGGATTCTGCTCAACCTGCGGCGTCACCTGGGCATCAAAATAGCCCTTCGACTGTAAGTAGGTGGTGAGGTCGCGCGCTCCTTCTGTGACAAGTTCATGGTCAAACGACCTTTCCTCGTAGATGGGAATGATCTTCTTCAGCGTCTTTCCGCGTACGCGTGCTCCGGCGACACGAATTCCTACCTTCGGCCCGAGAGTCACCCGGAACTGAATGGGAACGCGATTGGTCTCTGGGTTGTATTCAGGCTTTGCAACTTCAACATGACTGGCAAGCCAGTCATGGCTCCCCAAATAGCGCCGGATCTGGTCTGCGGCGCGCGAAACGTGTTGAGGACTGAACGTCTTGCCCGGCCTGATGTATGCCCCTCGCATCCGCGCGCTGATCGAATGGAGCGACGCCAGCATGCGCATCTGTTCCGCAGGGGGCGGACCGCTGATGCGCAAATTTCCGAACTTGGCGTGTTTGCCTGGCACGATCTCGTAAGTGATGTTGGCCAGCTTGTGTGCAGTATCGAACTGGGCATGCTCATGAATCTGGACCAGGAAGTAACCTTGGTTGACAAACAGACCCTGAAGCCCGCTTGCGCCCTCCTGGACCCGGTCCGGTTCGTAAGGCGTTTGGTCGGGGTAATTGACCGCCTGCCGAAGCCGCGCATAGTCGAACCGGCTCACCGGGTTTGAAAAGGAAATGAGTCCGAGATAATAAACCGGCTGCAAGAGGAACGACACTCGAAGACCATCGGCATCCGGTACAATCTGGACGTCCACCCGCTCAAAGCGCCCGGCAGACTGAAGCGCAGAGGCTGAGGCCCGAGCCTTTTGCTCTGAGTAAGGTCGACCGGCCTCCAGCTCTACGAGTGGCCGCAACGGCCGCAAATCCACCTGGGGTGCCGCGACGAGATGAATCGAGGCGACAGGTTGCCCTTCATAGGAAATCTCGGGTCGCACCTGCTGGGCAGGCGAGGCGCTCGCGCCAAGCAGTACGGCAATAAGTAACGTTCGCACGTACCCCAATGGCCGACGTTCGGGATTTAGATGGGTTTGCATGGGGCTGCAACCTGGCTTTCGCCGTACTGATCTACGATCACTCTGCTTGTCCCCTCAGTCCCGATGACTTAATTATCGTTCTCGCCGCCCATGTCGTCCAGATGGAGAATGCCTGTTACCGCGGGTTCGCTCGCGGCGAATCCCCTTGGGAGCAACTTAGGCGCGGAGACCAGCCTTTTACCCCGAAGGTTCCTACCTGGCATTGCCGAGTTGATCGCGACCTGAGACGGAGGCCACAACCTAGGTTTCCCAGAAGCAGTCGGGCTGCCGGCGCCGCCCTTTTTCCCTCCGCTGAGTCCCACCAGCACCAGCCCAGCGACCACCAGGCAAGTGGCAGCACACTTTGAAGCAAGTTGCCATTTGTGGAAGTCCTCCTTTAACCATTGTGGCCTGAACTTGGTCAGGAGCAGCGCACCGAAGAAGATGACCACGTAGCGCACGCCAGAGATTGCATCGACGATGGCAGGATGGGTCCGGCTGACGGCATAGTAGATCAGTAGCGATCCCACCCCGGAGATGATCCGATTCACGAAGTACCAGAATCGGCCGCGCGGTTCGCTGTCTCCGGATTCTCTGAAGATTTGCGTCCGCCAGGAAGTAGGAATCAGTAGTGAGACTGAACCGACAAAAGTACCAATGGTGAACCAGACATACCCACTGACGAAGTTCGAGTGATTGTAGACAATCTTCTCCAGTACATTGACCAGGCCCAGCGTCCCGGCCGCAACTGCGACAGGGATCAGGAGTTTTTTCATCGGGGGCCTTTCAGAGATGAACATCATAAACCCGCCGGCGCTCATTAAAATGAACCCAAAGAGTTGCCAGCCCGTCATCTGGCTGCTTAACAGCGCCAGGGCGATGAGAGCCGTCGCCACAGGCGAGAAACCTCCCACGATGGCAAGTGTCTCGGAAGCCTCGCCCCGCTTGAGCGCGACGTAGTAAAAGAAGACTCCGACCAGATGCAGAATCCCGGCGGTGAATGCGATCCCAATAATCGCAAGCGGCGGAGACTTGTACCCGAATGGGATCAGGGCAAGGCCGAAGATGCTCAATGATCCCAGCCAGAAGACATAACTGAAGACGTTCTTGGTGCCGCGCTTCTTCAGAAGCACCTTGTCCCACACCAGTGATCCGCCGATCAGACCGTGTGCGATAACGGCGATGAACGCACCGTTTTGGATAAGGTCCAGCAAGAGCTTCTCTCAAATCGAGAACAGCATGGCACCCAACTTTGACCGGCTCTGGTCAGCTACGCCTTGACGGCGCCCGTGCGTTTTGCGATACGCAGGCAATCTCAGTTGTGCCCCTTCTCCCGGCCTTTCTCTCGCGCCTTGCGCTTCTTGTATCGCTTCTTCTTGCGGCGCCATACGTAGTAACCTGCCCCAACAACGACTACCGTTATGCCCCAGGATGCCTTTTCCAGGTATTTCAATAAGGTGTTAAAGGTGCTCGCAAAAAGAAATCCCGCCATGGACATCGTCACAACCCAGGTCACCCCACCGAGAATGTTGAAGAGGAGAAACTTCTTCCATTCCATTCCCAGCATACCGGCGAGCGGGCCAGCCAGCGTGCGTAAGCCGAAAATATACCGGGCCCAAAAAACGGTGGCTCCGCCATGGCGTTCCACTTGAGCCTTTGCGGTCCCCAGATCTGTGTCGTCCAGATGAAATACTTTCATGACCCAGGGCAGGATGCGCGGTCCGAATCTTCGACCAATATAGAAGCCCAGATTGTCTCCCGCTACCGCGGCGCCGATGCCGACCACAATGACCCACTCGATATGCAGTGACCCGGCGCGCTTGTGAGCAAGGAAACTGGCAAACATGAGCACGGTTTCCCCTGGGAGGGGAAAGCCCGCGTTTTCCCCGAGGAGCCCGGCTAATACGGCCCAGTAACCCCAGTGTGCAAGAATGTGCCGAACGGCTTGATAGAGCCAGTGCAGCAGCCATTTGACCAGTTGCTCAGGCGCGCATGGATCGAACCTGCTGGGACGCGATGCAGGCGGCCAGTTCCTGGAGGTAAGGTGCCGAGTTCCAGCCCACCGGCATTGCAGTGATCCGGGTCACCGTATGCCCAATGTCGAACGCTGAAAAAAAACAAGGGTACCGAAACCTTAGTGTCGCTGAACCATCTAGCGTGTGGCAACACAACCTTCGGTGATGGCTAATGGAGGTGTTGCAAACGTCGTGACCTCCAGAGGAAGGCTCCATACAGAAAATGCCCGGTGTTTTGTGGCTTGGTCGGCGGTCAGTTTCGCACTCAGCAGACAGTCCATGGCCGCCGTGCCTGCTGCCGCGACCGGTACCCACGGATGCTCCACGGCACGTTCCGCACCACTCATCGCAATAAGCCCGAGCGTCACTGCATAGCTTGCGACGGCAAGCGCCGCGTCCGGCAACGCCAACATCCGGTAGGCCCGGGCGGAACTATGTACCTTATCCGCGTTAAAACCTGGCACTGGCGGAACGGGCAGATGCTTGAGAATGCCGGTCTGGTAGAGTGTGATGAGGCCCAGCGAAGCGATGCCGGCGAGGCACAATCCGACGCCCTTGCGCCGCTTGTTAAGAGATCCCCCGCGCCTTCACGCATTTCGTGGCCCAGTTCGGCCGCTTGTGTCGCGTTCTGTTGAACCAGAGCCATTCGCGCCCCCAAAGAGCATGATGCTCGCCAGCGCGGCGATTCCGACGCCCGCCAGCGCAAGCCATGAGCGATGTGTAGTTCCCCACAATTCGTAACTCCTGGGCCTTTCCTCCGCAGTGAAGTTGCCGTGCACACCGTAATCACCCGCTACCGGCTCGAATAGATTACTGGGTCGGTTCGGATCAATCGGCTCGTCCGTCTGCTGGCCGGAGTAGGCCGTTTTCGCAAGGTAGCAATCCAGCAGGCCGGGTGCAAGCTTGTTGCCCTGAATGGCTTTCACCGTTGATCCTCCAACATAGAGCTCGCGGCGTTTGTGGTGTGCGGCCCACACGATCGCTCTTCCGGCCACTTCCGGGGCGTAGACGGGCGGCACAGGCTGGGGATGCCGGGGCAAGCGAGTCTTGCACCAGTTGAACTGGGGAGTATTCAGGCCCGGCATTTGCACCATCGTGATGTGGACACGGCTTCGGTCATGTAAAAGTTCACAGCGCAGGGAGTCAGTAAATCCGCGGATCGCGCTCTTCGCTCCGCAATATGGGGCCTGCAGAGGAATCGAACGATAAGCGAGCGCCGAGCCCACCTGTACGATGGTCCCGCGGTCCCGCGCCAACATTCGCTTGAGGGCTGCCATGGTTCCATAAACCACGCCGAGGTAAGTGACCTCCGTAGCCCGTTTGTATTCCTCCGGCGTGATTTGCTTAAATGGCGCGAAGATCGTGGTCATGGCGTCGTTCACCCAAATGTCAATGGGTCCCAGCTTTTCCTCCACGGCCTGTGCGGCCGCTTCCACCTGCTGGGGATCAGCGACGTCTGTGGGAACGATAAGCGCCCTGCCGCCTGCAGATTCCACATCCCGGGCAGCGCCTTCAAGTCCCTCGCGCCCCCGGGCGAGCAGACCAATCCACGCGCCTGCCTTCGCGAACTCCTCCACAGCCGCGCGTCCCACGCCGGCCGAAGCGCCAGTAACTACGACGATTTCGGGTTTCTGGTCCTTCTGGTTTTCTCTGCTCATTTACCCCTCCTGCGTCTGTCGAGAGCAGGGCAAAATCGCCGGCCGGATTTGCACACGAATGCCGGCTGACCTCGTGCTGCTGCGACGCGCTCAGCCGCTTCAACGTGCTCCATGCTGTGGCGGAGTGCGGCACCCAGTGCGGGCAAACACGATGCAAAGTCGCAAGCGATGCTGTGGCGACTTGGCTTCAGAGGCTGAAGGCGCCTTTCGGGTGAATTGACGGCAGCTGCCCGGCTGCTAAATAGCTGACTCAGCGGTTACACTTCTAACGTATCTCTGCCGCCAAGTTTGCCACAATACGGTAAAGTTCGTACGCCGGCCCGTACGTAACTCTGCTGTGCCGAGCGAAAAGTGTTTTGGGTTACGTAACGCGGCTGCCACGGCATCAGTAACTCAGGTCGGTGCCTCTCCTGCTGGAAATTTCTACAAGCCGCGGCCTCGCCGCGAGTCGGATGCACCAAATAGTCCGCTCCAATCATCAAACCAGACAGATTCACCGTTCCGGCCCGGTGATGGCCCACACGCCGACCAGGCCATGACGGAAAGCGATCGCGGAGGCTCCCAATTATGTCAAAAGCTCTCTTATCTGATTCGCTTATACAGCAGAGTTCCAGAGTCCTTGGGCGAGGTCCCGGCGACGGCGCCGGAAATACGGAGCACCTGGATCGGAAGGCGCTTGAGCGCGATCTCGCAAGGCGTGTAGACGGCGAAGTGAGATTCGAACGGGGAACGCTCGGCTTATATGCGACGGACTCCTCCAACTTCCGTGAGGTTCCCATCGGGGTGATTATCCCGAAAACACCGGACGCTGTGTTGGAAGCGCATCGAATTTGCAGTCGCTACGGTGCTCCAATCTTGAACCGCGGCGGCGGCACAAGCCTTTCGGGCGAGACGGTGAATTTCGCCGTGGTGATCGATCACTCGAAATACCTCACCCGGATCGGCGATCCAGACACTTCGCGGCGGTTGGTCACCGTGCAACCCGGCGCGATCAATGAGCAAGTCAACAAAAAGACCGGAAAAGTGAACCTGGTGTTTGGACCGGACCCTTCCACCCATGCCTATTGCACGATAGGCGGCAATGTCGGAAACAATTCCTGCGGGATCCACTCCGTTCAGTCTCAGCTGTACGGACCGGGCCCGCGCACATCCGACAACGTCCACTCGATGGAAATCGTGACGTACCGCGGCGAGCGATTTAAGGTCGGCACGGGCGAGGAATCGCAACTAGACCAGATCATCGCGGAAGGTGGCGCCAAGGGAGAGATTTACCGCCAGCTTCGGCAGTTCCGAGACGAGTATGCCGTCGATATCCGCCACCGGTTCCGGCCAGTTAACGAACTGCCGCGCCGCGTTTCTGGCTACAACCTCGACGAACTTCTGCCGGAGCGCGGGTTCAATGTAGCCCGCGCGCTGGTCGGCACCGAAAGCACCTGCGTGACAGCGCTCAACGTCACTTTAATGCTGACTCCTGCCTTGCTCAAGAGGCAGACAGCGGTGCTGGAGTATGAGACTCTGCCCGACGCCGCGGAGCACATAGGAGAGATACTGGAATGGAAGCCAATCGGGCTGGAAGCCTTGGATCACCGCCTGTTTGTCGACGCGAACGTAGAACACCGCAATGTAGAAACGCTTCGCAAGCTTCCACGCTCGGGCGCGGGAAAGGGTTGCTGGCTGCTGGTTGAGTTCGGTGCTGACACTGAGGAAGAGGCGCGCGAAACGTCTCACCGGTTTCGAGAATGGCTAATCGATAAGAGGCACTACGAGTCCGACAGGATCGTAATGTTTGGCAGGAATGAGCCGGCAGGTCCGAGCGACGAGATCTGGAAAATACGCGAAGCAGGTCTAGGTGCTACCGCATTTCCGCCCGACAGCGGCGACCATTGGCCCGGTTGGGAGGATTCGGCGGTGCCGCCAGACAAGGTGGGGCCGTACGTGCGGGACCTCAAAAAGCTCTACGACAAGTATCACTATGTCGGAGCGATGTATGGGCACTTCGGGCAGGGCTGCATCCATTCTCGCATCTCCTTCGATCTGCGAACCGCCCAGGGCATTCGGAATTATCGAAACTTTCTCGACGAAGCTTCGGACCTCGTAGTTTCCTACGGCGGATCTCTTTCCGGAGAGCACGGTGATGGGCAGCAGCGAGCCGAATTTCTCGTGAAGCAGTATGGCCCCAAACTCCTCGAAGCCATGCGAAAGTTTAAGAAGATATGGGATCCAGACTGGAAGATGAATCCCGGCAAAGTCATCGACCCCTATCCTGTCGATTCTTATCTGAAGCTGGGCATCAATTACGCTCCACCCCAGGTGCGGACCAGGTTTTCCTATGCGAAAGACGGTGGCAGCTTTGCACATGCCACCTTGCGATGTGTGGGCGCGGGGAAATGCCGGGAGCCGAAGAGCATCGATGTGATGTGTCCCAGCTATATGGTGACGCATGAAGAGAAGCACACCACGCGCGGAAGGGCCAAGCTGCTATTCGAGATGCTCCAGGGAGACATCGTCCAGCAGGGGTGGCAGAGCAAAGAAGTCTTCGAAGCTCTGGAGCTCTGCCTTGCTTGCAAGGGCTGCACGAATGATTGCCCGGTTCACGTTGACATGCCGACCTATAAATCCGAATTCCTGTACCATCATTACAAGAGTCTGCGGCGCTTCCGGCCACGCCACGCCTATGCTTTCGGCTTTATCGACCAGTTTGCCCGCCTGGCATCTCTGAACCCCGAGTTGGTGAACTTCCTGACTCACAAGCCGATTCTGTCGCGCATCGCCAAGTTCGCGGCGGGAATGGACCAGCGCCGGCGGGTGCCCGCCTTCGCGCCGCTAACGCTCCAATCCTGGTTTCGTCGCCGGGGTGGCACCACGAATAAGGAGGGTCCTTCGGTGGTCTTGTGGCCCGACACATTCAACAACCATTTCCACACCAACGTAGGCAGAGCGTGTGTCGAAGAACTGGAGGCTGCCGGATATTCCGTTATCATGCCCGCCCAGCACGTGTGCTGTGGCCGTCCTCTGTATGACTACGGATTTCTCGACATAGCCGAAAAATATCTGCGCCGCTCGCTCGCACTGCTTCGCACTGAAATTCGGAAAGGCACGCCGTTGGTTGGAATGGAGCCAAGCTGCCTGGCAGTGTTCCGGCATGAAATGACCGATCTACTCCCCCACGATGAAGACGCAAAGCGACTGAATCAAAACTGCTTCCACTGGGCGGAGTTTTTCGAGAAGCACAATCTCGACGCGCCCAAGCTTAACAAGAAAGCCATCCTCTGGGGACACTGCCACGACAAGGCAACGGGCGGTATGCCCTCCGAAATTAAAGTGCTGAAAGAGAAAATGGGAATCGACGCGGAAGAGGCCAAAGGAGGTTGCTGCGGATTGGCTGGCTCCTGGGGGTTTGAATCGGGAAAATACGACCTTTCGATGCAGTGCGGCGAAATTGGCCTGCTTCCCGCCGTTCGAAAGGCGGCCCGATCCACCGTGATTATTGCCGACGGGTTTTCCTGCCAGACTCAACTGGAGGAGTCGGACGTTGGCCGAAAGGCGCTGCACACTGCCGAAGTGATGCGGATTGCGCGTACGGTCAGCGATCCGGATCTGCGTCCTGGCTTTCCCGAACGCCTCCGTCCAGAAAAACCGCGGGCCCCATTATCGCTCAGGATCATCCGAACAGTCGCCACCGCTGGACTATTTGCCGTCGCCGCGGTTGGGGCCTTCAGGGGGATTTCGAAACTCACATCCCGGAATCCGTAGCCACTGTGGTGCGCTAGCAGCGGCTTGAGAAAGAGCGCAGCTTGCTGGGCAAACCCAGGACAGCCTGCCGCCGGACGGGCGCTTGGCATCCATCCACCCGCGAAACTTCGACGCTTGGAGAGCATCCTAAGGAGTGTAAGCAATACTCGGTTGTCGTAAGTTGAATCGGCAAGATCCTTTTCCCACCTGAACGAGCAAATCGCAGGCTGACAGCCGATGGACCAGTCATCGCTTTGGTGCCGGATGGCATCACTGCCCGGAACTCTGTAAGGAGGTAACAATGCAACTCGCAAAATCACATGGACCGCACTCCCCGTTTGCCGTTTGCCGGTCCAAGGCTTCTCTGTTCAACGTGGCTTCGATCTTGATGGTCCTGGCCTTGACTTGGCCTTTCGGCGGGGGCCGAAAGGTTCAAATGACGAACTCGCATGCCGTTCCTGCTGCTACCGGAGTTATTCATGTCAGCAAAGACTCCAACGGCAATACGAAACTGCAGATACAGGTCAAGCACCTTGCCCAGCCCAGCTCCCTGACACCCACGAAAGCCGCCTATGTCGTCTGGATAGAAGCCAGCGGCCATCCGGCCAAAAACCAGGGAGTGCTGAAGGTTGGCACCGATCGAAGCGGCACATTTGAGACCGTCACGCCCTACGAGAACTTTGTCGTCTTCGTGACTGCGGAAAATTCGCCCCAACCCGTTGCGCCCGAGGGTGAAAAGGTCCTGACAGCGAACGTCTCGAGCTGACCGAGCGGCTCGACGATGGCGCGCGACGAACCCATTCGGAAAGTTCGCGGGAAATTTAGCCGGCCGGAAATCGATGAGGAATATAGTACGATTAGGCAGGGAATGCGACAGGCAGAATGCAGCAAGAAATAGTTGGACCGTTCTGAGTAGGTAAGTGCTACTTTGTGATTCTTTTGGATAATCCGCAAAAACTTGTAAATAGTCTGGAACGATGGTACGCCTGGAGGGATTCGAACCCCCGACCTGTTGCTCCGGAG
>DASUJZ010000051.1:0-10091 GCA_036278995.1 Terriglobia bacterium
GGCTCTTGTTTCGCTTCATGGCATCCAGTCCATTGCGATCAAAAAATAATACCGCCGACCGGGCTACAGCCACTCGCGGTAATAACGCTGCGGTTGTGACACCGCGCCATTGTAACCCCACTCAGCTTCGCTGATCGCAGACTTTAAAAATCAAAATCTGCGCCACCCGCCCAAAATTGAATGCGTCGCGAGGCGGCCCGCAATCCAACGGATCGAAAAAATCGCAGGGTCCCAGCCCCAGCGGGTCGGTGAGGGTCGCCGGATTGTTGGTGACATAGCCGTAGCGGTTGAGCGACTGCGGGTTACTCACGTCCCCGCCCATCGGGTCAGGGGTCGTCCACCGGCCAAGCGCTGAACTGAGTTCGCGGCTGGCCGAAGGGATCAAGGGGTCATTGACCTGCCAATCGAGCCCCAATGCCAGTTCCGACTGGCGGGTACCCTGTTCCTGCCACACCTGCCCCCAGAGATAATGCGTGGTGTCCCACTGCACTCCTCCGGCCGGGTCCGTCTCCATGGTGGTCGAACCCAGCACTGCCGCCCCCCAGCGTTGCCCCGCCCGCTACAGAGTCAGCACGACAGGTCGCGGGCTAAATGCTTACCTTTCGGTGTCACGTAGAACCACAGATCGTCCAACAACGCGGCTGAGTACTCAACTGGTGTTGAGTAAGGGGGGGTTCCGGACAACACATAGGCGCTTGCGTAGCCCTCGGCGATAGCGCCTTCCAGCGCGCTTAGGACTCCTTGACGGTCGATAACAATGCCACGCTCCGCCGCCCAGCCAGTAACATCCGCGAAGACCCGCTCGAACTCCTCATAGTCATCCGAAACCGCCCTGATCACACACTCCTTAACAAATCGGCTCGAGTCTTTCATTTTCTAACTACCACCTCCCTTCGGCGGCCCCGGGCGCACATGACATTCCATGCTTGCGCGTGTTGGCGAGACGAGACAATGAATTGTACATGCAACACCCTGGCAGTTGTATTGCGCATGTTCATTGGGTATATCCTCGCGACCGCCGGGTTGCGGCGAACGCGGCAAAGGTATTATAATGATGGACCCAAAGCAGGGTGTACCAAATCAGCGGCGAACCACAGCACGATGGTTACGGTCCGTAGAACCTTCCCCAAGCGGCGTTCAATTCGACCACCCCGGCGCGCAACTTCTCTTGCGACCTTTCCTCAGTGCGCAATACGTTCGAAGAAATGTTGAGAAGCTTGATAGCACCTGATAAGGTTATACGTCAAGCACAAGTTTTTTCGAAAATATAGCTGACGCTTCAAGCATCCGCGGCAGGACACCTCGGCCTGACCAGCTATCATCGCAGGGAGCGACTGAGCGGGAAATCCGCCGCACTGCGCTGGAGTGCGAAGCCAGTGGTTCTGCGGCCTTCCCGCAATGCGCTAAGATCGGCGATAATAGAACAATCTGACAAAGGGTCATGAACGAACATCTCAAGCAAAGAGCGGAAGAGCTTCCGGCGCGGCCGGGCGTGTACCTTTTTAAGGACGCCGCCGGGCGGCCGATCTACGTGGGCAAGGCCAAGTCATTGCGTCACCGCGTGCGGTCATACTTCCAGGACTCGCGCCCCAGCGATGAAAAGCGCGACCGCCTGCTCGACGTGGCCGCTGACCTGGAGACCATTCTGGTTGACAATGAGAAGGAAGCCCTTGCGCTTGAAAACAACCTCATCAAGCAGTTCAAGCCGCGCTACAACGTGCTGCTGCGCGATGACAAGACCTATCCGTACATCAAGTTTACTTCGCACGAGCGATTTCCGCGCGTGTACGTCACCCGCCGCCTGAGGAAAGACGGGTCGCGATATTACGGTCCATATTTTCCCGGCGGACTTGCCTACAGGATTGTGGACCTGATCCATCGCCGGTTTTTTGTGCCGTCGTGCAAAGCGGACCTGACACGTTACCATCCGCGTCCCTGCCTTCAGTACTACATCAAGCGCTGCCTGGGTCCGTGCGTCGAAGGACTGACCACGCCTGAACGCTACGCCGAAGCCGTGCGCGATGTTCGCATGTTTCTGGAAGGCCGCGAAAGCGAACTTATCAGGGATTTGCACAGTCGCATACAGCGCGCTTCAGAAGACCAGCGATACGAAGAGGCCGGACGCTATCGCGATCAGTTGCTCACCGTCGAAGAGTTGCGCGAACGGCAAAAGCTGGCGGCGTCGGCCGGTGAAGATTTCGACATCTTCGGGTTCCATCGTGAAGGCGCGCAAATGGCCGTGGACCTGTTCCACTTCCGCAACGGTCGTACCTTGGACCGCCGGGAATTCTTCTGGGAAGACCTTGTCGAGGCTGACCTCGGCGATGTCTTTGCAGCGCTGCTGAAGCAGGTCTACCTCGATCAGCTGTATGTGCCGGGAGAAATCTACGTGCCGGTCGGATTTGAAGATCAGGGGCTGCTTGCAGAAATATTATCGGAAAAGCGAGGACGTCCCGTACACATCTATACTCCGGAAGCCGGCAGGCGCCGCGGCTTGCTGGAACTGGTCGCCCGCAATGCTCGCCACTCTTTCGAACGCAGATTCCGAGTCCTCAAACCTCCAACGGAGGAGATGCTCGGCGAACTGGCTGACGCTCTCGACCTCGATAAGCCGCCCCGGCGCATCGAGGCATTTGACGTTTCGCATATCCAGGGCACCGACATCGTCGCATCCATGGTCGTTTGCGAAGACGGCCAGATGAAGAAGTCCGATTACCGTAAGTTCATTATCAAAACGGTCCCACAGAATGACGATTTTGCCAGTATGCGCGAGGTCGTTGGTCGGCGCTACTACCGGGTGCAGCAGGAAAATACGAAGCTCCCGGACCTGGTCTTGATCGACGGTGGTGTGGGCCAACTCCACGCGGCAGCAGAGGCGCTGGCCGCGCTCGAGATCATCAACCAGCCGCTGGCCAGCATCGCAAAGGCAGAGGAGGTCCTGTACGTCTACGGTCGCGAAGATGAGCCGGTGGTCCTCGATCATCACTCACCTGCGCTTCACCTGATCCAGCGCATCAGGGACGAGGCCCATCGATTCGCCGTCACCTTCCATCGGAAGCGCCGCACTCGCCGAGAACTGACCTCAGAACTGCTGGAAATCCCGGGGGTGGGCGAACGCACGGCCAGAAAGCTTCTGGAGCATTTTGGAAGCCTTGCCAGACTCAAGTTGGTGAGCGAAGAGGAACTGTGCCAAATTGTGACACAAAATCAAGCGGTGAGAATAATGGAGCACCTCGTGCGAGGGACTGATGAGATATAGTTAGACAGTCTGGACGGAATATAAATAATCGCTTTAATTGTAATCTCATTTATAGTTGAAAATCCAGCCGGACTTTGATATCTTCTCCTTGAAGGAGGAAAACCATGAAGACGAAAAACGTGTTTCGCGGCTTGGGCATGCTGTCCGCGGGTGCGGGCATTGGTGCGGCGATCGGGTTCCTTTATGCGCCGCAGAGCGGCCGTCGAACTCGGAAGCGGCTTTCAAGGGCGGCGGAAGACGGCGCGGATTTTGTAGCCGAGCGCAGCCGTGAAATTCGCCGACAGGCTGAGGAAGCCTTCGAGCGCGGCAAGGATCTGGCGAGCCGGCTGGTTGCATAAACTAGCTGCAAAAGAGAGCAGGAGGTTCGTATGAGTGAAAGTAACGGAGGGTCAAAGGTGGCATTCTTCTTAGCTGGAGCGGGGATAGGCGCGATACTGGCGCTCCTTTTTGCTCCCAAATCGGGCCAGGAGACGCGCGATTTAATCGTGCAGCGGGCCGGCGAAAGCAAGGAACGCGTGGCGGAGAAGAGCAAGGAATACCGGCAGCGGGCGGAAGGCTACGTAGACCGGGCGCGGGGCACGGTCGCCAAACAGAAGGAACAGTTGTCCGCTGCGCTGGAGGCCGGCAAGCAAGCGTACCGGGAAGAAAAGGGCAAGGTGACTCAGTAGGCCGCCACCGGCCAGTGGTACGGGCGGCCGAGAGCAGCGTATGCAGACCCTGTTGATCATTTTCATCATCATTGCCGCTGCAGGCCTTGTTCTGCAGGGCCTTGCCATGCTGGGCCTCTATAAGGTTGCAACACGCATGCAGGGCGAGGTCTTGTCGCTGCGGGCGGAGGTCTCGAGCCGCGTCGATCCGCTGGCCGACTCTCTTGTCGAGATCGTGCGGGACTCGCGCGATCCGCTTCGCTCCATCACGGCCGACCTGGCGGAAGTGGCCCGCGTCCTGCGCGAGCGCACCGGCAGCATGGACGAAGTCATGGACGACCTGCTGGACCGCTTCCGGCTGCAGGTCATCCGCGTTGACCAGACCATCACCGACGTGCTGGAAAAGGTGGACAGGACCACCACCGCCGTCCAGCGCAATATCATCGCTCCCGTCTCGGAAGCATCCGCGCTTGTGAAGGGCGTCCAGGCAGGGCTCGATTTCTTCTTCTCGCGGCGCCGCGAGAACTATACCAGCGATGTACCTCAAGATGAGCAGATGTTCATCTAACAGGTGGGTAGCGCAGAGTTGGTCTGTAACTCTGCGGGTTTTGATTGTAGTGGGTAGCGCAGAGTTCGTCTGTAACTCTGTGGCTTTGTTTTAGAGAGCGAACCGCACGGCGGGACAATGCTACGCCACAGCTCGCGGCTGGCGCAGACGCCAGAGGAGTAGCGCAGACTGCCGAAGTTGCAGTCTGCGGCCCTTATCCTGAACCGTGGAAAAACCGCGGACCTCACAATCGGAGGTCCGCGCTACGTATCTTGCCCAGACACGCATCCCATTCCTCACACAAGGCAACCGCGACAAAACAGAAATCCTCATCCCGCCCTCAGCGGCCGCCACGCACGGCCGGCACGCATAAAAGCGGAGCTGAAGAGTCCCGCACAGCGCGCACGGGTGGCACGGGCGTTTCGCTCCCGCCTGGGCGGAACCAGCATGGCCGGGCCACGGCCGTGGCCATCTTTGCCCGCGCCGTCGAGCCCGGAAAAACCAAGACCAGGCTGATCCCCGCTCTCGGGCCGCGCGGAGCGGCGCAGCTTCACCAGGCGCTCATCTCCGATGCCCTCTGCAAGGTGGCGAGGCTCGCGGGCAGGGCAGAGTGCTACGTTTTTACGGCAGGCGGCAATCTGAGGATGGTTCCCCGCGTCTTCGAGCGCCGGCGGCAGCGGGGCCGCGATCTCGCGCGGCGGCTCGGCCGGGCATTTGCGGAGCTTCTCCAGCGGCATTCACGCGCGGTGATTGTCGGCACCGACTCGCCAACGCTTGCCGCCGCCATGCTGCGCCTCGCGCTCGACGAATTGCGCGCCACGGACGCGGTGCTCGGTCCGTGCCCCGACGGCGGCTATTACCTCATTGGATTGCGGCGCAGCGCCCCGGGCCTTTTCAATGGCCTGCGCCTGGGAACGGAATTCGCTTTTGCCGACACGCTCGCAAGCCTGCTGGCGCATGGACTCTCCTGCTCGGTGCTCGAAGCTTGCCCCGACATCGACCGCCCGAAGGACCTGGCCGCGCTCAAAAAGTTGCTACGCAAAAATCCCGCCGCCCGCCGCCTCGCTCCCCACACCTGGCGCTTTTTGGCAAAGGAGTAGCGCAGACTGCCGATGTTGCAGTCTGCGGCCTTTTGCTGTGATTCGCCTAAAAGCCGCGGACCTCCTGGGAGGTCCGCGCTACTTCGCTGGGGATCGCTTGGGATCAAGAAGGAATGGAAGCCGAGCCCCCTTGGCCGGTCGCCGCCAGCCAAGTCAGACGGGCTCAGATTCGGAGGGGAGTAAGCTGGTAAATGCGGGCGAGTTGCCCGGCCTTTTGGAGGTCGCCACGGCGCAGGGCGTCGCGCACTTCATCGAGCTTCTGCGCATCCTGCAAGGACAAATACGGGGGCCATCCTGTTTCCGATTCGAGCCACTCAACCTCGACATCGGCAGCGTACTGTCCTTCATGCACGAACTTTACGCTCCGTCTTCCCGTCATGATTTCCTCCTCAAGAAATCTGCTGTCCATCGGCTGGGGTTTGGCCTGTAGGCGGTGACGACGACCGCCGGAGTCGCCACCCTACTTGGGATGCCCCACAGTACGTGAATAGGTTTTCCCTCTGAGTCTTGCTGCAAGACCAGCACGCAAGGCCCCTTGTGGTACGTCGGGTATTCCTCGATAGCTTTGGCGTCGATAACCCCCGACAGAAGGAAGCATGAATCAGATCCGATTTCTTGTTTGGAATTCCCTGAGACGCGAGCACTGCACTAATCGAGAGATGTTTCCCAAGGTGAAGACCTTCCCCCGGGTGGCAACGAGAAGCTTTTTCATGTCTTCTCGCCGTTGCTTGAAACCGCGTCCAGCGATGCAGGCAATGACTTCGTATCGGGGCCCCTCTTTGGGCGTGCGGTCGCGCATGCTCAAAGTGTAGAGATGCTGGACACGAGTCACCTTGTCCCTGGCTGTGCCATCGTCCTCGGCGAGTTTGGCCTCGATGACGACCTGCGGGTTGAATTCATCCGGGATAATGAAATCGGGAGCCTGCTCGAAACCCTGCACACGCTCAGCCCTTTTGGTCTTGCGGTAGGCGACGCCATGGTGGTGTAGGGTTTCCTCGATAGCGCTCTCCACGATGTCCCCTACGAGCTCGCTGACTGAATCGCGGTGGCCCGCAAAAGGCCTTCCGAGGAATCGCTCATACAGAACCATCGGATAAGGAACGCCGATATCCGCTAGGGGCGTAATGCTTGCAAGACCGGAAGCGGTGTCTGCTTTTTGGAGACGATGGATGAAGCCTTCCTCAACTGCGGCGGGTCCTCTGGAAAGAAGCTCGCAAGCAGTGGTAATCATTGCAGCTATCCGTTCGACAGTGACGCCGTTCATTGAAAGTGGAGAGTCAGGTGCCATTCGGACTTTCCGGTCAATTGCGCGGGCTGAGCCTTGCGTGACATTAACCCCTGTCCGCGCCGTAGTTGCCTCGGCCCATTCGGAAGGCGTGAAACCCAGCATGGCGCGCAGGACAATGATAACGAGGGGTTTGGACATGACGAGTTTCAGGACGCCGCTTGGATCAAGGGAGTGGAAATCACCGCTGGCTCGTTTGAGGAATTCATACGAAGTTTCGAAGACAGGGTATTCGACGAACCCTGGGCCTTTTGGCATCGTCATAAAGCCGGACTGGAGCGAGGAAAACACAGCGTCCGTATATGCCTCGATGTTTGCCTGAACCTCCTTGAATGGAACCTCAAACGGAAAGGGCACGGTTGCGAGTTACCTCCTCATCGCCGAAGGTGACACCATTCTCCGAGAGTCTGAGGCGTGATCAGCATGTGGAGCACGCGTCTGCTCTATGACGGACTTAAGGTCCGATAATTCGGAGAATTCTTTTGCAAAAATCGCGAGCTTCTCGTTCACGGGCCGCGAATAGTCCCAACCTTTGCGCAGGTTCCAGACAGCCATACGGGTGAGGTGCCCGAAGGCAATGCAGCGCGTATCCCCGTCTGTAGGTTTCACGCCTCCGACGCGCAGGTGATCGAGATCGATCCGGACGAGACGAACCAGATCATCAGGGGTGTCGAACAGGCTATGCCGCCGCACCTTGCCGCTTACGCGGCAGACAAAGACAGTATCAATGATGGAGGAGCGAGTCCCATGGATGTGAATCGACCCTCCCATCTCGGCGGGGCACGGAATGGAGGCCGAACAGGTTAGTCCCGCGTCCAGTATAGCCACGCCGATTGCGTGATATGCCTCGGCCCTGTTGTGGTGATACGTAAACACGAGAGGGGCTCCGGGTCGGAGGGCGCTCGCGATATTGCGGTATACCCTAGAAAGTCCTTCGGTGAAATGCTGGAGGTCGCGGCCTTGTGTTGTGTTGCCAGTGAGTTCGTCGGTGTCGCGCGTCGAATTGCGGTGAAACAATGGTGCGTCAGCGCCTACAAGGCGGCGAAGCCAGACATAACAGAAGTCCATCAGTTCGCTGTACTGGACGTTGCCATAGTAAGGGGGGTCAGTGAAAACGGCGTCCAGGCCTTTGGCAGGAAGACCTATTTGCGCGGAACTGGCGCACTGGATATCCACAACGCGACGTCTCTCTCCATTGTGGCATTCACCAATCCACTCTCCCTTGATCGGCACAGATATTTTGGTTCGACCTTTCCTCTGCACTTCGAACGGTTCATCGCAATAAGTCTTAGCCTTAGTGTATTTGTCGATGATGTTGGTCCAGCCTCCCGAACCAACATTGACACCACTTTCGTTTACGACGCCGAGCAGGTTTGACTCGCACTGGACAAGACCTACTGGGTAACCGTGCACCGAAAAGATATCAAGCGATTTTAATGCCATGCTGTCGTACCGACAGAGCATATTTTGGTAGCGCAACAGATCGGAAAGGTTTGTGGCAAGAGCGTGGCGGATACGCTCGTCCCGAATCCGGGCGATGAGGCGCCCACTAATTTCAAGGCCAAGAAGCTGACGGGGATTAAATAGTTCTTTGTAATGCTGGTAGCCCCAGCGATGCAACCTGCCGGTTTCATCGCCCGCCGGTATAGGTTGGTCAGGGACAAACTCAGGGGACATCTGCTGCCACAGGCTTTCCGCACGGCTGAACCGCGCAAAATCCTTCGCGTCGGGCTTCTTGAAAAAACGTCCTTTATGGCATTTCCTCCGCGTCGGACTGTAGTACTCAAGCGCGATCAGCCGGTGGCCTAGCGGGCCTTCCTTGGGGCGAGGGAAAACGTTCTCGCGATGGCAGTACGGGCATTGGCAGCGACCTCGCCTTGCTGGGCCTTCGACGGTCAAGGGCTCCGCGCAGGTGGCACAGTGGCCGGGGCGGTCGGTACTCTCTACTTCATTGAGATTTCCGCAGAAAGCACAGACAATCACATTGAGCGGGTGCCGAACATTCTGAGAAAGTAAATAGCCAGGGAAAAGGGCAACAGCCTTCCCGCATGCTTCGCAAGTAAGTTCTTTAACCCAGATGAAATATTTCACCGGCACATCACTTTCACCGTAAAGAGGGCAGTCCGTCCGGTATAACGGATCGAGCTCCTTCTTCAGGTCAGCTACAAGCTGACTGGCGGCGCGCCTATACGCACGAATGTCAATATGGCGCAGTTCCTCACCAACTATCCACGCCGACATCGGATTGATGTCACATCCGTGAACGTCGCAACCCAGACGGTTAGCCTCGATGAGCGGAGTTCCTCCACCCATGAAAGGATCAGCAATGGATTTGCCGACGAGATCGTGGCTGCAAAAATAAGTTTCCCTTACCGGGTTGTCCAGGAACTCAGCGAGGGTCAGAGCGCGGAAAAGCGTTCCTGGCCGGCGGGCAAACCACTTGTGGACAGCGATTATGGGTCGATAGTTTTGCTGGATTTGCTTTTCGCGCAGCGCCATGGCTGCAACGAAAGAGACGTCAAAATTCTCTTCGATGCTCATCGACTTCCCTTATCTTAGAGCCGAGCGATAAAAAGCCAATGGATATCTTACAGGGAATCTACTTGTGTGCAACACAATGTCGCAAAAGGCGGGTGCCGCAGACGTGCCGTCGTGTGGCATGTCTGCCATCAATGAGCAAGCTGCCTCAGATCGCAACGTCAGCGGGCTGTGCCAGTCCGTGCCGCTGTGCAAGGAATCCGCTTATGACCAACCCGACGGAAGACGAAGCAGATTCCTCGGCCCGATAAGGAGCATCGGCCCTCGGAATGACATCGGAGGTGATTTTCCCGCTGATTAGGATAAGAGCCGCAGACCGCAACGCCGGCGGTCTGCGCTACGCAACCGAGCTATGCTGGTCGCAGAGATTACAAATCAACATCTGCGCCAGCCGCGAACGCGAATCGGATCAAAGCCGCAGAGTTAAAGAACAACTCTGCGCTACCCGCTGCAGTCTGCGGCTTTTTGCCGTGGTTCCCAGCAAAACCGTGGACCTCACCATCGGAGGTTCGCGCTACCTCACTACCGGCTAGGTGGAGGCGGCGTGCACCTTGGTGCCGTAGTCGAGGCTGGTGTACCAGTCGCCGCGGCCTTGCGGGGTAAGGTCCATGAAATGCCAGATGGGAGCGAGCAGGTCGATGCCGCGCTCGCGGATGTCGGGAGCCATCCAGGGATGCGCGGTGTAGAAGTGGCGAACGGCGCCGTCGGCGTCGCG
>DASUJZ010000052.1:0-50157 GCA_036278995.1 Terriglobia bacterium
GGCAGCCTGGCGCCGCTTCGCCTTCAGGTACCGCAACGCAACAAATAATTCAAACTTCATGGTGAGAGATATTATGGGACCATATCGGCCGGAAGTGAAACCTCAATTGCGGTAGACGCGCGCTGCCGCTCGTTCGCACGACGCCAAGGCGAGCATGCAGCCAGCCCGAAGCATAAGCCCGTCGTCGTTTCATCTGGCAGACCACTTCCGAGCGCCAGCCAGTTATGGGCGATGGACAGGAATCGTAGTTTGGGCGTTCCGGTTCCGTGAAGCGAAGGATCATTCTCCGCCGAACGACCGGCGTCCGGGCAATGGCAGGGGACGAAGCCCGGCGGTGTGGCAGCCTCGAATCGCGCCTGACCGGCTGGTCAGCCTACATACGACTGAACAACCAGACCGAGACGAACAAAATCGGCCCATTCTGGCGCTTTTCCGCCTGGCATTTTGCGGGGGGATAATTACAGCCGCGGCGCCCAACAAGCGAAGCGGATTTGCTCTTCAACTCTGCGGCTTTTGTTTTAAAAAAAAGGACCGCTCAGGCAGAGGATTTTTCGGGGCGCAGCAGAGGAAAAAGGATGACGTCGCGGATGGAATGCGAATTGGTCAGGAGCATCGTGAGGCGATCAATGCCGATCCCTTCCCCGCCCGTCGGAGGCATTCCGTAGCTGAGCGCGCGGATATAATCTTCATCGATGGCGTGTGCCGTCAGGTCTCCGCGCTCTCGCAAAAGCTGCTGGTATTCAAAACGGTCGCGCTGCTCGGCGGGATCATTGAGTTCGCTGAAGGCATTGGCAATTTCCATGCCGGCCACGAAAAGCTCGAACCGCTCGACAAAATTGGGATCGTCGGGCTTCTGTTTTGAAAGCGGCGAGACTTCAAGCGGGAAATCGATAATAAAAGTCGGCTGAATCAACTGGTGCTCCGCCACAGCTTCAAAGAGTTCCTGAAGGGCGGTCCCCGGAGATGTCCCTTCAGGCATCGCCAGGTTCGCATACTGCCCGGCGGATTTTTCCGCAAAACTGTTGTACGACTTTGCCCATTCGAGGATCGCTTTCGGCTGCGCGAGGTCTTCGACGGCAGGCCCGGCGCCCGCCTCCTTGGGCCAGTAGAGGACAACGGCTTCCTTCATGGTAAAGCGCTGGAATTTTTCAAACGAGATATGGTGTTCCCCATAATCAAACTCGAGCGAGCCCGCGACAGCCTTGGCCACGTGCTGCATCAAGCGCTCGGTCATTTCCATCATGTCCCGGTAATCGGCGTAAGCCTGATAGAACTCCAGCATCGTGAATTCCGGATTGTGCTGGGTTGAAATGCCTTCGTTACGGAAGTTCCGGTTGACTTCGTAAACGCGATCGATCCCACCAACTATCAAGCGCTTCAGGTAGAGCTCCGGCGCGATGCGCAAATAGAGGTTCATATCCAGCGTGTTGTGATGGGTCACAAACGGACGAGCCATGGCGCCGCCAGCCATCGGCTGCATCATCGGCGTCTCAACCTCAACGTAGCCGCGCGACTCCAGAAACTCCCGCAGCGCCTTGATGAGCCGAGAACGCTTCTCAAAAACGCGTCTGGCGTCTTCGTTCACCATCAGGTCCAGGTATCGCTGGCGGTAGCGGATTTCAACATCGGTAAGGCCGTGCCATTTTTCAGGCAAAGGGAGAAGCGCTTTAGCAAGAAAATGGAGGTGCTCTGCGTGTACCGTCAGCTCGCCGGTGCGGGTGCGGAACAGATAGCCCTCCACGCCAACCACGTCACCCAAGTCAAGCAGCTTGTAAAGCTCAAAATCGCGTTCGCCGACCGCATCCAGGCGAACATAGATCTGCAATCGTGATCCTTCTCCCTGCAGGTGCGCAAAGCCGGCCTTGCCGTGAGGCCGCACGGTCATAACGCGGCCCGCAACTTTCACCGGGACCTTGTCCGCCGCCAGTTGCTCGGGCCCTAGTGCAGAGTACTGGTCCAGAATCTGCGGAATGGTATGACTGGCATCGAATTTCCTCGGATAGGCCTCGAAACCCAGTCCGACAATAGCCTTCAGTTTTTTTTCTCGTTGCAGAACCAGGTCCTGGCCCTCGTTGCTTGAAATTGTCAAGGTCGTTAACTCCAGCCTCTCGGCCATCTATCGGTGCGGTCAGGACCCGCTCCATCAGTTATTTCGGAGGCATCCTGACCGGAATGAGTTAAAGTCAGGCGAACGCCAGCTACTGAACCGCCGCCACGCTTTCACCGCTACCGCCTGAGCATCTGAAAGCAGGCATTATAGGTACCCGTCCAAAAAGGTGTCAAGGACAGCCGGCCGCGGCGAAATACCGTTTGCCCCGCTCCAGTTAACTTAAGGATTAATAGTTATCCATAAAAAGCCTATTGATATTGAACGAAATTCAAAAGATAGGCTACTTTGCTCTTGAAAAATCCCAAACGTTCACCTATAGTTAGGGACGCTTATGATGTGGATCATCGAATTCGGGACTTTAGCAGTGGTCGCCGTCGTACTTCGACGAGCCCTGCATATGGGGAGAATTTCGGCTCCCAAACAGGCTGCTCCGAGATTTCGGCGCCCTGCCAACAATCCCTTATGTTCGCCCCTGGTTTCAGAAATCGAAGGCCATACCGCGATCCTGGGTGTGGCGCTGAACGATGCCATCGACGAACTGGCTTCCGGAAAAGCGGAGATTGCCCGCTGCATGGTCGGAGTCTTCAGCAGCGAGCGGGAGCGGCTGGTTGAGTTGGTTATCGAACTGCAAAACCTCTCCCTGAAGTACCTCCCAACGGTCCAGGATCCCATAGAAGCGCGAACCCTTGATCCTCAGTCTTTCCGGTCAGAGACGGTTCGCGAATTCCTCAAACGCCACACCGCTCTGGAGCAGTTCGTCTTTCGCTCAAAGCTGCGGTTCCAGTTGCAACTGCGATTGCTGCGGCGTGCAACGGCGCTGCTCAATGAGAGCATCGAAGAGTTGATCGGCAATCCAGCGAGCGGGATTTCCGCCCTCGACGCGATACTGACTCAGCTTGACCTCTATTTCCACGATCTCGATCTGTTGAGCAAGGAAACCCTTCTGGGCTTCAGCGCGGAATTGGCCAGCCTTCCCGAAGATGTGCTGAAAGAGATGAGCGCTGAAATCTCCGTCTTGGTTAACCGCAATAGCGTTTTCAGCCCCCTCGCCTCCGCCATCCAGCGGTGAGCGGGAAATTCCTTTTCAAAACAGGCATTCGCGCCGGCTATTCTTAACGTCCCACCTCGTCCCTTGGGCCGTTAATCCGCGGGCGAGCCCAAGAAGAGCAGACCGCGGGGTTCCCGGGAAAGCCGTTTGCGCCACCGCTATCCGTAAAAAATTTCTGCTGTCTCGATCAGTTCCTTGTCAACAAACTTCAGCTTAGTCATCGCGTCCTTCAGGGGAATGTCCTCGATCTTATTCCCCCGTAGGCAGACCATGGTTCCATATTTACCTTCATGGATAAGGTCAACGGCCTTGACGCCGTATCTGGTGCCAAGCACGCGGTCAAAAGCCGTGGGAGACCCTCCCCTTTGAACATGGCCCAGGACGGTCACACGGGTCTCATACCCTGTCCGCTTTTCAATTTGATTGGCAATAACTTCTCCGACTCCGCCCAGGTGCACGTGGCCAAACTGGTCGAGCTTCTGATTTTTCGTCACGACTTCTTCAACACCTTCCAGCTTGAAGCCTTCAGCCACCACCACAATGGAAAACAGCCGGCCCCGCACGTGCCGCTTTTCGATGATCTCGCAAATTTCGCCGATGGTCATCGGTTGCTCCGGAATCAGAATGCAATCCGCGCCGCCGGCCAGGCCTCCTGTCACTGCGATCCAGCCGGTGTGCCGGCCCATCACCTCCACAACCATCACACGCTGGTGCGACTCGGCAGTAGTGTGGAGGCGGTCAACGGCTTCCGTCACAATCGAAACAGCGGTGTCAAATCCAAACGTCTGATCTGTACCTTCCACGTCATTATCAATCGTCTTGGGCACCCCGACGACTTTCAACCCATCGGCAGCAAGCTGTCGCGCCACACCGAGCGTATCCTCGCCGCCGATCGCAATCAGGTACTCGAGGCTGAACTTTTCCATGTTGGCCTGCAATGCCTTCTTGTCTTCCTCTTTCTTCAGAGGATTCGTCCTGGAGGTTCCCAGAATGGTTCCGCCGCGGGGCAGAATGCCCGAAACCTTCATCAGGTCGAGAGGCTCGATCGTTCCTTTCACAAGGCCCAGCCATCCGTTCTTGATTCCCTGTACTTCGTAACCCAGCATGAGGGCGCGGCGGACGACTGCGCGAATTACAGCGTTCAATCCGGGGCAATCCCCGCCTCCGGTTAATATCCCGATTCTTCCCTGACCATCTGTAGCCATCTGTGCGTTGTCTCCTGATTAAGATTATTAGATGCTGGGCAGCAGCAGACCATGTGTGCGATCGTACTGCCCGCTTCCCCGCTGAATGCAGAGCCTGAGACTGAAACATTCGAATCTATCAGGAAAACAATGTTGCGGTCAAATGCATCCGTCGTCACTGTTCGCCATCGCGCAGAATAAGCTGGCAGATGAATTGATCCGGGCTAACGCACAAAGTATTCCCGCGCTATAAACAGTAGTCCCACAACGACCAGGAGCGTATTCGCTGCAACAAACAGCAGCTTTCCAAATCTCCTGTGAGCTCCTGCTCCCCAGGCCATTAGCCATACAGAAAAGAAGGAAGCGCCGTAATAGCCGACTAAACTGCCCAGGAAAAAGGGCAGAATATGCCAGTTACCATCTACCCGGCCTTCGGCAATAATGGGACCCGCAACTGCCAGCCAGTAGACCCATGTTCCCGGGTAGCTGGCTTCCACCAATGTGGCGAGTGTCAGGTTCCTGTAGCTCAAATTCCACGAGTACCCTGTCTTTTCGGCGCCCGTCCCGCCATCTCCCCACAACAAATAGGCTCCAAACCCTGCCAATGCTGCCCCGCCCGCGTACCCAGTGTAATGGGCGATACCTCGCGGGATGATTTGATAGAAGAAAAAGGTGATCAGGAAGAAAACCGAATCGATCAGTGTAGTAGGACCAACCAAAACCCATGCTGCCCGGCCCCAGCGCTTGAGCGTCATCTGGGTCAACGCGATGAGGTGCAGGGGAGTGGGAATAAGTCCCCCCACTACTCCCATCCCCAGCCCCAGCAGGAACAATTGCATGTCACTCTCGCTGAATCCTGTCATGAGAAAGCAGAAATAACACCAAGATGACAGCGGCCAGCCGTTTACCCGCCAGGGGCGGACCGACTGGCGGCAAGGCCACCTTTGCTTCCCACAAGGCAGTTAAAGGATAGTCGGACTATACCAGGACAAGGTCGGGATGATAGATGCTGCCTGAAACATGTCTCGCCACTGCGATCAGGCGGTGGTCTGGGTTCATAATCTTCAGCAGAGACATCGCCTGGACCCTTCCCCCGCCCCGTCCAAAGCGGTCAGTCTGCGCCAATTCAAACTTGTGGCCATGGCGGACGCTAGTCTCCTCCCTCCCCCGCACGATCAGTTCCGGGCAATCCGGCAGAAGCGCTTCCAGAGACACCAGGCAACTTTCCGCTTTCTGCTCGCGGACGGCTGCCTCCAGGGCTTCCAGCGTCAGTGCTCGCTCCAGCGTAAACTCCGCCACAGCCGTGCGCCGCAAGCTTTTCAGATGGGCGCCGCACCCGAGCCTTTGCCCGATATCGTGGGCCAGCGAGCGCACGTATGTGCCGCCGGAACATTCCACCGCTACGCGAGCGCGTGTTCCATCGAATGAGAGCAATTCCAGCGCGTAAATTTCCACTTCCACCGGCTCGAGTTGCACCGGCTTGTTCTGGCGTGCCAACTCGTATGCCCGTGCTCCTCCAACCCGCTTGGCGGAATACGGAGGCGGCGTCTGCATCAGTCTTCCTGTGAATTCTCGGAACAGCTTCTCAAGCGCCTCGGCGTCTACAACCACTGGCACTTTTGGGGACGTCGGAGCTCCTGTGCCGTCGTAAGTATCTGTGGAAACGCCGAGCAGTATCGTGCCCTCATAGGCCTTTCGGGATTTAAGGTAGAACTGCGCAAAACGTGTCGCCTTGCCGACGGAAAGAGGCAGAACACCGGTCGCGAACGGGTCCAGCGTTCCAAAGTGCCCGATTTGTCGAATCCCCAGCAGCCGGCGCGCGCGTGCGACAACGTCGTGCGACGTCATGCCTGAAGGCTTGTCGATGACCAGAACGCCTGCGATTTGCTGATCCATGGAAAATCAAAACGGCACGCGCCTGGACACTTCCAATCCGGCGCGGGATGCCCCGGCGCTATAAAGAGCCTTTCGGTGCCTTATAGTTTGTTGTTGGCCTGGGCGAGCAAAGATTCAATCCTGTGCAGGTCCTCGGCGCTGTGGTCAAGCACGAAACTGAGTTCCGGAACACGTCGCAGTCTCAACCTCAGGCTGAGTTCATGCCGGAGGTAGCCGCTGGCCGACCGTAGCCCCTCAAGCGTCCCTTTGCAAACTTCCGCTTCACCCTTCACCGAAACCCAGATTTGGGCCGAGCGTAAATCCGGCCGCAGGTCAACATGAGTAACGGCAGCGAAGCTGATCCGGGGATCCTTGAGTTCCAGCTCAATCATTTCCGTCAATTCTTCGCGAATCTGGCCCCGCAGTCTCGCCTGGCGTCGGCCTGGAACTGTCATGGCAAAACCTGGCACAAATCAGCTTGCTGGCGGTCACTGCTAAAAGAACTCGATGTCGTGTCGCGCAACGTCATCTCCCAGAATTCTCTCGGATTCGTGGAGGACGTCCTGAAACACCGCATCCAAGAGTTGCTGGCTTTCGGAAACGGACGCAATGCCGAGCGTCGCAACCTGCCAAACATCACGGTGGTCCAGTTCGGCCACGGCAACATTAAACCTGGACCGAAGGCGGTCGCGGACTTTGCGCAGGACCGCACGTTTCTCCTTGAGTGAGTGTGAATACGGCAGATGAATTTCGAGGGTAAGAAGGCCGACTGGCATTCTGGCCCATCACCTCGTCAGGCTATGGCGGGCTCCATCACGCGCTCGACCGTATAGGCTTCAAGCACGTCCCCGACTTTGATGTCGTTAAAGTTCTCAACCGAGATACCGCATTCCGTGCCGAACTTCACTTCAGGCACATCTTCCTTATAGCGCCGGACAGACCGCACACGGCCTTCATGGACAACGACGTTATCCCGCAGCACCCGGATGCGAGACTCCCGCGTTACCTTGCCTTCCTGAACGTAACAACCGGCAATCGTCCCAACTTTGGAAATGCGGAAAGTGTCGCGCACCTCGGCCCGGCCTTGCGTGGTTTCTTTGAACACCGCCGAGAGAAGTCCGGACATCGCCTTCTTGATTTCTTCCACGACTTCGTAAATAACCGTGTGCAGGCGGATATCGACATTCTCAAGCTGCGCCAGGTCATTGGCCTTGCGCTCGGGCCTTACATTGAACCCGACAATCACGGCGTTGGAGGCCGAGGCCAGCAGCACGTCGGTTTCTGTAATGGCTCCCACACCGGCATGGATAACCTTGGTCTTGACTCTTTCGTTGCCCAGCTTGCCCAGCGTATCAGCGAGAACTTCGACTGAACCCTGAACGTCGGCCTTGATGATCAGCGCCAGTTCCTTCACTTCGCCCGCCGCCATCTGCTCGTGCAACTGCTCAAGCGTAAGCCGCGCGCTCTTCGCCAGCGCAGCTTCGCGAAGTTTCGTCTGCCGGTGCGTGGCAATCTGGCGCGCTTTGCCAGTATCCTCGATGGCCTGCAGACGGTCACCGGCTTGGGGAACATCTTCCAGGCCCAGAATTTCCACTGGCGTGCTCGGTGGCGCATCTATAACCGGCTGACCGCGGTCATTAAACATGGCGCGAATCTTGCCGTAAATGGCGCCGATAATAAACGAATCGGCAACGCGCAGCGTTCCGTTCTGCACAATCACGGTTGCCACCGGCCCCCGGCCCTTGTCCAGCTTGGCTTCAAGAACTGTGCCGGAAGCCAGACGATCGGGGTTGGCCTTCAGCGCCTGCAGATCGGCCACCAGCAGAATCATCTCGAGCAGAAGGTCCAGGTTCTTCCGCTGCTTGGCGGAAACTTCCACCGTTACCGTGTCTCCGCCCCAGTCCTCGGGGCTGAGGCCGCGGTCGGCCAGTTGTTTCTTGACCCGATCCGGCATCGCGTCCGGTTTATCAATCTTATTGATGGCCACGACAATAGGCACTTGAGCCGCGCGTGCGTGGTTGATGGCTTCCAGCGTCTGGGGCATTACGCCGTCATCGGCGGCAACCACCAGCACCACAATATCGGTAACCTTGGCTCCGCGTGCGCGCATCAGCGTGAACGCTTCATGACCCGGTGTATCGAGAAAAACCACCTTGCGGCCCTGCGTCTCAACTTGATAAGCGCCAATGTGCTGCGTGATGCCGCCTGCTTCGCCGGAAGCCACTTTCGTCTCCCGGATGGCGTCCAGCAGCGAGGTCTTGCCGTGGTCGACATGACCCATCACCGTCACCACCGGCGCCCGAGGCTCAAGGTCTTCCTTCCTGTCTTCTACCTCGTTCTCGCGAAAGACTTCTTCTTCAAAGCTGATGACCTTGACTTCCGCGCCAAAATTCCGCGCGATCTCGCTGGCAGTTTCGCCGTCGAGCGTCTGGTTGATCGTGGCGAAGATTCCTTTTTCCAGCAGCCTCTTCAACACGTCCCTGGCGCGAACTTCCAGCTTCTCAGACAGCTCCTTAATGCTTACGCCTTCAGTGATAGTGATGGTGCGGGTAATCTGGACCTCTTCGGGCACTGCAGGCTGGGGCGGGGCCGCAGAGTGCCGTTCCATTTTCGGCACCACGATCTTCTTCCGTCCGGCAGGTCTTACCGTCGCCGCCGTGCCGGTTGCAGGCCGAGCGGTCGGGTGCATCGGGCGAGGCTCGCCAGGCCGGCGGAATCCGTGCGTTCGGGTAGGCACAGCCTTTGGGAGTCCCGCAGTGGGATAGATGGGCTGCTTGGAAGCCGGCAGTCTGGAAGGCTGGACAGGTTTGGCAGATCTGCCTTCCGGGGCGGGCGGAGCCGCTTCCGTTGGTTTAGCAGAAACTTTGGCTACCACCGGAGTTAAAGGTTTGGACTTTTGCGGGAGAGGCTCAACGTTTTTCGCGGTCGGTCGAGCAATTCCCGTCCGGGCGGGCACAACTGGACCAGGAGAGGCGGGCGCGGCAGGAAGCTGTGTGGCGCGCTCGGGTGGCGAAGTCGGCGCAGCCGGCGCCGCATGTTCAGCCGCGGGGCGCGCAGGCGGATGGGGCGCCACTGTTTTCCGGGCGGCAGCCTTGATTTCTGCAATCGACTTCGTAAATGACTGGCGGGAAACGAGAGATTCAGCGGTCTTCACAGGCTCTTCAGGAGCGCCGGGCGCATCGGCTTTGGTCTCCGCAGGAGCCGGCACTTCCTCGGCGGGGGTGGGCTCTATCTCTTTCGGGGCAGCCGCCACAGCAGCGGGCACTTTACCGCCCCGGAAGTAAGCACGCACCTTGTCCGCCGCATCATCTTCCAGCGAACTGGAGTGCGACTTCTTTTCCGTAATACCGACCTTCGGGAGAGAGTCAAGGATTGCCCGGCTCTTTACTTCCAGTTCCCTTGCCAGCTCGTTGATTCGGATACTGCCCATTTCACCTCTTTCAGAAAACTCTTCGCCGTCACACGCGCCTTACGGCCCCGACTTGCTGCGTAACCAGCCGCAATGTTAGCCTCTTTCTTCTTCCGTCCCTTCCTCGACTTTTCCTCCCTCGCCGGACTCGGCGTGCTCTTCAGGCTCTTCTTCTTCAGCCGCTTCGGCGCTGGCTGCAGGCTCGCCCGTTTCCTCACCTGCCTCGTCAACAGGCAACTCTCCGGTTTCCGCCGCTTCAGTTGATTCGGCCGTCTCTTCCACCGATGCCGCGTTGGCAGTGGCTTGCTCAGCGGTTTCCGCAGCCGTCTCTTCGGTTTCGGTAGCTGTCGATGGCTCCACGGTCTCAGCTTCTTCCTCCATGGCGGCCTGCTCAATCTCTTGCTGACCCTTTTCGAAATAATCCGTGACGACGCGCCGTATTCGTTCAATGGTCTTATCGCCGATGCCCTGAATCTGCATCAAGTCCTCTGGAGTCATCTGAGCAAGTTGTTCAACCGTCTCAATGTCGGCCGTACGAAGTCTTTCGAGGGTCTTATCGCCCAAGCCTTCCAGGTTTGCAATGGGCGCCCCGCGTAAGGCCATCGCGGCCATCTGCGACTCAATCTCCTGCCGCTTTTCTTCTTCGCTCTTGATGTCGATCTGCCAGCCGAGCAGCTTGGCGGCCAGGCGAACGTTTTGCCCCTTCTTGCCGATGGCCAGCGACAGCTGCGAATCGTCCACGATCACTTCCAGATGCTTCTGTTCGATATCGATAATCGAAACATGATTGATCTTGGCAGGGCTCAGCGCGTTGGCCGCAAACGCTACCGGATCTTCGTTGTATTCGATGATATCGATCTTCTCTCCGCGCAGCTCGCGAATCACCGACTGCACTCGCATACCTTTCATTCCAACGCAGGCGCCCACGCAGTCCACATCTGGATCGCGCGAGTACACGGCCACCTTGGTTCGCTCACCGGCCTCGCGGGCAATGGCTTTGATCACCACCGTGCTGTCGTAAATTTCCGGCACTTCCATTTCAAACAGCTTCCGCACCAGATTGGGATCGGCCCGGGAAGCGATTACCTGCGGCCCGCGCGCGGCCCTGTCCACCAGCGTGATCACAGCGCGCACGCGGTCGCCGATCTGATAAGTCTCCAGCTTTGACTGCTCGCGACGCGGCATGCGGGCTTCGGTCCGCCCGAGATCCAGGATGACGTCAGGACCTTCCATGCGTTTCACCGTACAGTTGATGAGCTCGCCAATCCGCTGGCTGTATTCCGCATAGACCGTGTCCCGCTCAGCCTCACGCACCTTCTGGAATATAACTTGCTTGGCGGTCTGAGCTGCAATGCGGCCCAGCACGTCGGTGGCTTTTGGAATTCGCACCTCGGATTCAACAGTAATCTCTGGATTCAGTTTCAGAGCTTCGACAAGTGATATTTCGTGGTCCGGATCGGCAACCTGCTCTACCACCTTCTTGACCGCGCACACTTCCACGTGTCCGGTCTCCTTGTTAAAGTGCGACTCCAGGTCTTCCACGGTCTTGTAGTACTTGCGGGTCGCCACCAAGATGGCGTCTTCAACCGCGGCAACTACGATGTCGGGATCGATGCCTTTTTCCCGGCTCAACTGGTCAATGGTTTGAAAGAGAAGACTGGTCGTCACAATTTTCCTCCAGCTTGCCTGCCCTCACCGGCTCAAAGCCTCGCCTGCGCACAACTGAGCCGCCCGGCAGCTCATCCTCCGGCTAAAGTTCAGGTAGCAGCCTGGCTTTCGAAATATTTGAAAGCTCAAATTCTGCAATCTTTTGGTTATCCAGGCCCAACTGAACTCGGCCTTCGTTGAATCCCACCAGCCTGCCTTCAAAAACTTT
Source organism: Terriglobia bacterium (assembly GCA_036278995.1). GTDB lineage: Bacteria > Acidobacteriota > Terriglobia > UBA7540 > UBA7540 > SCRD01. Next base: position 11,503 of record DASUJZ010000052.1, read on the forward strand.
TTTCTCCTCGATCGCTTCGCGCAGCACAATCCGTGCCCGGCGTCCCGTGAAGTAGCGATACTCTCGCGGCTTCACCAGCTTCCGGTCCAGCCCGGGGGATGACACCTCCAGCAGGTAACTACCCGGAAACGGATCCTCAACATCAAGAATAGCACTCAACTGCTCGCTGACGAGCGCACAATCCGCGTGCGTAACTCCGCCAGGCTTATCAATATAGACCCGGAGCAGCGGGTTCGACATCCCCCCTTTAAGCTCCACATCAATGAGCGTCAAACCTTCGCTGGCGGCCACGCGCTCGGCGATGGCTTCGATCTTTTCCAGATCAACGATCATTCGTAAGATGCGGGTGGATTCGCCGTCCGTCGAGCGGCCGGTAGCCCCGCCAACGGGTAACCCTGCCCCAACAAAAAAGTGGGCTTGCGCCCACCGCAACCGCTCTCCAATAAAGTATAGACCCTCGACCACAGCAACGCAAGCGACCGAAGGCAGGGTCGCTCGTGATGATCGACACACGTGAACCTATCTTAGGTAAACCTGGCTGCGGCTTACCTCAACCTGCAACCTCCTGCCCCGATTTACGAAAAGCTTCCGGGCGACCTGGCGTGGTCCAGTGAATTTCAATTTTCTGTGGTTGCCAAAAGATCAAACAGGTATAATCGCACCCGCTGAGGCTCTCATGAAAACCAAACGGCGCCTGCTGTTGATCGCCCTATTGCTTTCAACCATTGCCCTTCCCGTTTGCGGGCAGGACTACGCCGCAGAGTCTGCGCGGCTGGCCAAACTGCTCCGCTGGCATATGGGCGCTGTGGTGGCGGAAATCGGCGCCGGAGCGGGCGAGATGACCCTCGACGCGGCGGCCCGTGTGGGCCCTACCGGCCACGTTTACTCGAACGAGTTGAGCCAGGACAAGCTCGCGCACCTCAAGGAACTGGCGGCCGCGGATAAGAACCACAACATCACGGTGCTCGAGGGCTCGCAGTCGGGAACCAATCTGCCGCCCGAATGCTGCGATTCGATTTACATGCGGCGCGTCTATCACCACTTGACCGAACCGCAAAAGATGGACGCCAGCCTATTCCGGTCACTCAAGCCCGGTGGAATGCTGGCCGTGATCGACTTTCCTCCGCGATCCGGGCTGCCATCGGTAGAAGGCGTCCCCGCCAACCGGGGCGGCCACGGCATACCCAAAAAGATCCTCATCCAGGAGCTGACCGCCGCAGGGTTCGAGGTGGTGTCTCAGCCCGCTGATTGGCCCAATGACAATTACTGTGTCATCTTTCGCAAGCCTGAAAAGTAAAGTCTCAGGATTCCGGGACAAGATTCTCAGGCCGTACCCGCGGGTATGGCCTAAAATCGATTGCGTGGCTGCCAAATGTGAGCGGAAATCCGCACAATGCGGCCCGAACGCGGAGACCACGATGCAAAACTCAGGACAGCAGCAGGTGTTGTTTCATTGCGGCAATTACCTCGTTCGGCGGCAGATGCTTCAGCCCGGAGAGGCAACTCCTTCGCACACAGATTCCTGCCATCGCGTGACGGTTGTGTTGAGCGATGATCTGCTCAGCATTGAGTACCGCGACGGCACTGAGGCACTTTCGTGTAAGGTAACGCCGGTGAAGTTGATTGGTCGGAGCCGAGCAGCCGCGTTCACCGCGCCGTCAATACCGGGAAGAAGGTCTTCGAGGAGGTCGTAACTTTTTTCCTCGGTAGCCCGGACGCCGACCCGCAGCCCAAACCTGACCTGCACTAGTTCAGGAAGCGCCAGAGGGCGGCCAATGATCTATAAATCGCTAATCAATCGCGGCACTGCTGCAGAGGGGGATGAGTTGTCCGAAGAAGCTAACAAGGAACTGGTGCGCAGGCACTACGAAGACATCGTCAATCTGAACAATCTTGACGCAGCTGAGGACCAGATGGCTGAAGACTTTATCGACCATGCGGCGCGGCCGGGCATAGCCTCGCGGGGGCCCGAAGCCGCTCGCCAGGCGATGGCAGCCTTGCACGCAGTGATTCCCGACGCGCGCATCACGCTCGACGAGGTGATTGCGGAAGGCGACCTGGTAGCTGTTCGCGCCACCTGGCGGGGCACGCACAAGGGACCCTTTATGGGCTCTCCACCTTCGGGTAAGCCCGTCACCATCAACGGCATGGTCTTCTGGCGGGTCGCCGATGGCAAGTTGGTGGAGCGCTGGGCCAGCATCGACCTCTCTCCGCTGCGGCAAAATTAGGCCTGTGGCCTCACGCCAGGATGATGGCTCCCGACTCGCCTGCGCTAAGCGTCGGGGAATCACTTGCGATCAGCAGCGGGACCGTGCTCCGCCGCTCCCCCAGCCCGCCGGCAGGTTAGAATGTCACCGTGAAAAGGATCGGCGGAAGAGAAACTCAGCGCGAATGCCCGCCCAGCAAGCGCGGGCTCACCTTACTGAGGCCACGAGACGTTTGACCGTCTCTGCAATCGCGGGCCATTCGGGCGCAGCCGAGGCGGCGAATAGCACACCTGCGATGCACAAGGTGAACACGATCCAGACACCGAGGCCGCCCGGCTTCTTCTCCCACCATTTCTTCTTAGCCGGCGGGTCGGGAGCCCCATGAATAAGAATCAATCCACCTGATCTTTCCAGCCGAATCGCCATTTTCCCCTCCTGGTGCCAGGACGAAACAGTCCACCATCAGAAAACACCCGGGAAGGCCTTGCTTTCTGCATTTAAGCCGTTTCGTCGCGCGTTCTTGCGCTCCCTAAGCATTGCCCTGAGCTGAGCTATCGCCCCTGGGACCCAAGTTAGCAGGAGTGATACGGCTACGAACAGCGCACGCCTCGCCTCCAGGAGGCCTTGAGATGGTCTCCTGGTGGAGCAATGTTCTTCCCCCGGTATCTCAATACTAATCCTTGCCCCTCGGAATGCAATCCAGCGGGTAAGGGATAGATGCACCCTCCAATGCCTGAATTCGGTGAGGTTATCACCTGAGTGGTGCGCCGGACCTCAGGTGTGAATTCCGCCGCACCATCGGTCGCGGGGATAGCGATAGCCGTGGAAGTCGCAGGGAATCAATGCCCCGCGTCACGAGCTTCACGGCGCCGCCATAAGATCGCTCCTTGCGGTGATAAACTAATAGCTATGGCGTTGGCCCCAATCCGCCTTGGAACCTCAAGCTGGACCGGCGATGGATGGCTGGGCAGTTTCTATCCTGCTGGGAGCAAGCCGCTGGAATTCCTTTCCCTCTATGCCGAGCGGTTTGACACGGTCGAGATTGACAGCACGTTTTATCGCATCCTCGCTGCCGGCACCGTTCGCCAGTGGCGCGAACGCACGCCCGCGGGGTTCACCTTCGCGGCGAAAGTCCCACAAGTAATCACCCATGAAAAGATGCTGGCGGGCATTGAAGAGGACCTTGCCGCCTTCCTCGAAGTAATGGACTTGCTGGGCGATAAGCTCGGCCCATTGCTATTGCAGTTTCCTTACTTCAACAGACAGAAATTCCCCGGCCTGGGGTTCTTCCTCGAAAGGCTGGAATGCTTTCTCGCGCAGATTCCCAAAGGCTACCGGTGGGTGGTCGAGGTGCGAAACCGAAGCTGGCTCTGTGACAAACTCTACGCCTTGCTGCGTAAATATGGCGCTGCGCTGGCGCTGGTGGACCATGCCTGGATGCCGAGGCCGGCCGAATGGTTTGAAACCGGAGACCCCGTCACTGCCAATTTCATATTCGTCCGCTGGCTTGGCGACCGCAAGGGAATCGAGGAACATACGAAAGTGTGGAACCGCACGCTAATAGATCGCGCGTCTCTGGCCACAACAGAAGATCGCTTCGCCGGCCAACGCTGCCAAACGCCCGGCCGGCGGCCCGCCCGCTCAGCAGATGCTTGACTTCTAAGGTTGGCCCGCAGTATTCAAGACTCCGGACGCGCGCCTCACCGTGGGGTTGCAACACATCTGCGCGTTGGCATTTATCCGGCGCCCGACAGACCTGGCGCCTTGGTCCGGCAGTCGGCACCATTCAGGGGCAAGCCGCATGGCGGAAATCGTAACCTTCGGAGAATTGCTGGTCGAGTTCGTCGCCACGCAAACGGGGCAGACCTTCGATTCACCTGGTACGTTTGAGGGCCCCTTTGCGAGCGGCGCTCCGGCCATCTTTGCCGACCAGGCCGCGCGGCAGGGCGCGTCGGTCGCTATCGCCGGCTGTGTAGGCCAGGACGCTTTCGGCGAGGCCATCCTGCGCCGCCTCGCGGACGATGGAGTTTCCATCACTGGCGTTGTGCGCAGCGCGGACCGGCCCACCGGCAGCGCCTTCGTCGCCTATCGCGCTGACGGCGAGCGGCAGTTTGTTTTCAACATCGCACAGAGTGCGGCTGGGCTGCTGGACGAGGCCGCCATCCATCCTGCTTTGTTCCAGGATTGCCGCTGGCTGCACATTATGGGGTCGTCTCTCTACAATACGGGCGCCATACGCGCGGCACGATCAGCCACTGGGGAGGCGCAGCGGCACGGATGCAAGATCAGCTTTGATCCAAACATCCGGCCCGAGCTGGCAGGCCCGCCCGATGTTCAGCAGGCGCTGCGGGAGACGCTGGAAGTCTGCGACCTCTTTCTGCCGAGTGAAGCCGATTTGCGATTCTTTCATCCCGACCTCGCCAGCGATGATCTCATCCGCAAGCTGCTCGAACGGCCATCGCTGGAAGCGGTGGTCCTCAAGCGCGGGGCCGCGGGAAGCCTGTATGTCAGCCGCGACCAGCGCATCGAAGCGCGCGCCTTTGGGGTCACCGAAGTCGATCCGACAGGCGCGGGCGACTGTTTCTGTGGCACGTTCCTGGCTTCTCTCGTAGGCGGGCTGGCCGTTCGGCAGGCGCTCGTGCGTGCTAATGCCGCCGGGGCCATGGCCGTGCTCCGGCGGGGGCCGATGGAAGGAAACAGTTCAAAGGAACAACTGGACCGTTTTATCGCGGCGCGCTTCGCGAGCCTTTCTCCAGGCCTCGCAACCGACTAGCCAAGGCTTTCCCTCTTCCGATCGGACCCCTTGCCAGTTGGCAGCACGACCGGCCAACGCAATCAGCGAAGCGGGGAGTGCTGTACCTCGATGATAATGTCCCCTTTTGTCCTCGATAGAAATGTCCCCTTATAAGACCTCCGGAAGGAGGTGATTGGGGCGAACCGAGATGAGCGAGAGGGAGTTGAGGCGGGTCGAAGTGCTGGCGAGAGTGAAGAGTCGCCAGTTGCGGCTGGTGGACGCCAGGATGTTGCTGAGGCTGAGTTACCGGCAGGCGAAGCGGTTGTGGAAGCGATACCGCGCGGAAGGCGCGGCGGGGCTGAAGCACGGCAGCGCGGGGCGGCGATCGAACCGAGCGTACGAAGAGAAGTTTCGGCGCAAGGTCTTGGGGCTGGTGCGGGAGAAATACGGCGGGGCGGTGGGCGAGCGCTTCGGTCCGACACTGTACGGCGGCCGTTATTTCCAACTCGAGCCAAAGAGCCCTCACTATGCGCCGGCACGAGGCCGTGTGGTGGTGTGCGAGTGGCCGGAGGGACGAGTGGACATCGAATATCGGGACCACCGCGTGGCGTGGTGGGAGATCGAGGCCCCGGCCCGAGCTTCCGAGCCCAAGCCTCAGGCTCTTCAAAACCGCTTGACTTTGGCCACGCACCGTCTAGGTTTTAAGCGTATAGATTACCGCGAGATCATCACGCTGGAGCCTGGGAAGCGCGGCGGGAAGCCCTATATTCGCGGATTACGAATTACCGTTTATGACGTGCTCGATTACCTTGCCTCGGGCATGACAGAAGAGGAAATCCTCAGCGACTTCCCGGAACTGACTTCTGACGACATCAAAGCGTGTCTGGCCTTCGCCGCCGACTGGTTTGGGGCACCCGCTTATCGACCCGAAAAAATGTATCCGCAATGACATTAAGCTCGGCGGTGAAACGCAGTTCCTGATGGTGACCGGGTCAAATATGTCCGGCAAGAGCACGCTGCTTCGAACTGTGGGGCTGAATGCCACGCTGGCCTGGATGGGGGCGCCCGTGCGTGCAACGAGCCTTCGCACGTCGCAGCTTAACATTTGCGCCTCTATCCGCATTGAAGACTCTCTGCTGCATGGCCTCTCACACTTCTACGCTGAAGTGCAGCGGCTGAGAGCAATTCTGGACCAGGCGGCTTCCGGCCCGCCCGTACTGTTTCTCATCGATGAGCTTTTCGCTGGCACGAATTCCGTGGACCGGCGCATCGCCGCGGAAGCCGTCATAAGACTTCTCCTTGAGCGCAGCGCCATTGGCTTGGCGACCTCACACGACCTGGCCTTGACAGAAATCGCCGAAAAGCGCGACCTCGCAGCAGCTAACGTGCATCTGTCCGATACACCAGCAGTAGAAGGGCTGAGCTTTGATTACCTTCTCCGCAAGGGAAAGTTGGACCACGGAAACGCGCTCAAGATTATCCAAATGGTAGGTATTCCGCTGGGGTAAGCCCATCGACAGCCGCCGTGATTGAGCACACGGTTCTGTCGTGATCTGTGCGGAACAACGGTGAAAGAAACTGGTAAGGAACTCTTGCCAGCACAGCTTTTAGTGCCCTATTCCTGAAACCTAATCGCTGATTTTCACGCAGGCTGGTCGAAAAAAGGCTCGCCGGCTTTGCGGTATTTATACCCGGCCTGCTCGTCGAGATCGATGCCGAGGCCCGGCCGCTCTGTGACCTCTATATGGCCCATTTTAATCAGGGGTTTTTTGCGCCCCTTGATCAGCTCATCGAAGAACGGAACAGATTCAGCATGCCATTCCAGCGCCAGGAAGTTCGGGGTGGCGGCGCAAAGGTGTACCGAAGCCATCGTGCCGATGGGGCTCGAGATGTTATGAGGAGCTACGGCAACGTAATGCACCTCCGCCATGTCGGCAATTCGCCGCCCTTCAAGCAGTCCGCCTACTTTCTGGTAGTCCGGCGCGAGAATGTCCACCGCGCCGCGTTCCAGCAGTTCGCGGAAATGGTGCCGCTGGTAATGGTTCTCACCGGTAGCGATGGGCGTGGAAGTGGCTTCCGATACACGGCGCATGGCGTCGTTGTTTTCTGGCGGGACGGGGTCCTCGAGCCACAGCAGGTCAAACTCCTCGCAGGCGCGCGCCAGCTTGATGGCATCGTTCACGCCGTAATTCCAGTGGCAATCGATAGCGAGATCGACTTCGGGCCCGAGCGCCTTGCGAAGCGAGCCCACCAGCCCGGCCATCAGGTTGATTTCCTTGCGGGTGAGAGACCGATTGAAATCGTCCAGCGAAAATTCACTTGGAACGTCTACGTCGAACTTCAAAGCCGTAAAGCCGCGCCGCTTCATGGCCACCGCGTGCCGAGCGTAATCCTCGGCGCGAATCTGGCACGCCTCAGACTTTTGCCCGCCGTGGTACTTTGGACTCAACTCGGTCCGTTCGCGTTTGGCCCTGTCGGGTTTCCGCGCCCAACCAGGCGTGCGTGGCAGCAGCACGGGCGACAGGCTGGCGAGCCCTTTGCCGGCATGGCAATCGGCATAGATGCGGACGCGGTCGCGGTATTTGCCGCCCAGAAACTGGTAGACCGGAAGACCCGAGGCCTTGCCCACAATGTCCCACAAGGCCGTCTCTACACCGCTGATGGCGTGGAAACCCATGCCTGCTGTCCCTGTGGCTCCCATGGCTGTGCGCATCAGGCGTGTCAGGCGGTCCACGTCCCGAGCGTCTTCGCCGGGCAGGAATTCGTTGAATTCGCGGATCACGCCCGTCAGCCCCGGCGCGAAGAAAGCCTCTCCCCATCCCGTGATGGACTTGTCCGTGCTGACTTTCACAACGGTCCAGTCATAGTTGGCTTCAAGAACCGCAGTTTCAATCTTCGTGATCCGCATAGAAGAATTCAGTTACCTTTCAGATTTTTCAGAGGTGCGCCCGCAATTTCACTCACCCACGCCGGTTGCGGCGTGCCCTGCAAAAGTCCTGGCACGAAACATGGAAGGAAATCAGGCCATGCGGCGAAATGCTACTTCAGCGCGTCGAGCTCTTTTTGGAGATTCGTGACAGCGTCCTTCGAAAGCTCTGCCGGCACCAGATCAGTCGACCGCCGCGCATACGTTTTGCCACCCACCTCGGAAATCTGCACGGTCTGGGTCTTCTTATCGTCCCCATACTGGACCTGAACGGTGTACTCCGGCTTGGTCAGCCCATAAGCAGCCAGGTCAGTGGAATTATTCTTCGGGAACGACTGCGCGCTCAGGTCACGCAGGTCCTGCAGCAACGTCTGCATCTTGTCACTTGGAATTTCCATGCTGGCCGGCTCCGTCTGCTCCCACTTGTCGTTCTTATGCTGCACGAATTCCCGCCGTCCCTTGGGGCCCTGCACCAAAACCTGCTTCGCGTCGTACGTCGAGAAGGTAAACAGGTCCTTCGAGCGAAGGTCCGAGGGCTGCTTCTGGAACTGCGAGAGGAAGTCCGACCCAAGGGTGAAGACCGGCCCCACTCCCGAACTCATTGCGTAGTAATTGGCGCCATCTTTCTTGCCCAGCACCAGCGTCTCTCCGCCCGAGTCGCCCGTGAGATGGATCGTCATTGTGGGATTCGAGAAGCCGTAACGGCCAAGATCTTTCTTACTTTCCGCGACGACGCTCTGCATGGACGCGTTGCTAAGTTCATCCACCAGGCTTTCTACGGCGAAGTGGTCTGCGCGCACGGGAGGCGGCAGCATCAGGTCCCAGATGCCGTCGGCATTCTTTACAAGCTGGTAGTTGTCTTTTTTCGACGAAACATCCAAGCGACGGATGCCGTCCCGCCCCAAGCTCACCACTTTCTTGTTCCGGAAGTCGAACAGCTTCTTCTCCAGCGAATCCTTTAAAGAGCTGGCAAGGGTGAAGATGCGGTCCTGACCGGCGATCTCCGCATAGGTACCGCTGTTCGTGGGCGTGGAGCTCCCGAGGTGCAGGCTGAAGTTCTGCGGGGTGGCGTTTGTTTTGACTTCGATGGTGGTCGCGGGCGGGTCCAGGCCGAAGGCTTTCAGGCTGCCAGGCTGTTCACTGATCACCTCGCCCGGCACGGCGCTGGTCAGGCTGGTGAGGAAGCTGCCGACGGCTGAAGAATCGGCAGCCAGCTTCTCCGGCTCAGTAATCTGCCACGTATTGCCATCGCGAGCGCAGGTGACGGGCTTACCATCTGCCGGTGTAACCGTGAACGAGACGATCTGATTGTTCTTCACCGGAAGGATTTTTTTTGATTCAGCTTTCTTTGCCTCGGTACTCGGCGCGGACTTCGTGCGCCCGTAGTAAGTAAATAATCCCCACAGAGCTGCCAGGACTGCCAGTGCGATTAAGGTTGGGAAGTATTTCTTGTTCATCGTCGACGCCGCCACCACACTCCAGCACCCGCCAATATGATTACCAGTGGCAGGCCAAATACACCCAGATAGAGCAACTGCCCCATCTGTCGCTGGTTCATGCTCAGCGTCTGCTGCTCCTGGTTTTTGGGCCGGATGGAAATCAGGCTCTCCTCTGCCGAGAGCCAATTGACCATGTTCATGACGAGATCTTTGTTCCCCTGGAACCCAAGATAGGCATTGGCCCCCAGGAGAGACGTTCCCGTCACCACCACGCGGCCTTCACCCTTCTTGCCGTCCGGCTCGCTGATCGTGTCCGATACGGCAACAGTGAGCGGACCCTTTGCGTCCCCAGGTCGGGGCCGGGAGGAGATCTGTTGCATGCTGGGATTAAAACCCTCCACGCCAAAGCTATCCTCGGATGTCTGGCAGAGCATCTCGGGCGGCGTACCCTTGGCATCCTTGCTGATTTCAATCGATCGGGAAAGCGGGAACAGAGTCGCCGTCCGCTGGAGCGGCTCAACAATCGGATTAGACCCGTACTTAATGATTAACGGCATGACGGGAGTGGTCCCGAACAGCCGAGCCACCGGATTCAAATCCACCACCAAATCGTCGCGAAGGGTTACACCCCAGCCAGCAAGCATTTTGTTCAGGTTGGGCAGTTTGACGCCCGGATCCAACATGAACAGAACGCGCCCACCGCCTTTGATGTAGTTGCTGATGGTCGTGATTTCCGGTGGCAGGTAATCGTGTTTTGGGCCCGCAATCACCAGCAATTCGCAATTTGGCGGAATCTCATTTTTCTGCAAAAGCACCAGCGTCTTGACTGAATAGCTCTCATTGCTCAGTTCGTTCTTCAGGTTCTGAAAGCCCTCGCGGCCGGTGTCATTGATGCTGCGCTCGCCGTGCCCGTCCACAAAGTAGATGGTCTTTTCTCCCATCAAAACCCGGATCAGGGCATTGGTTACCCCTTCTTCCTCGGTGTTCTGCGCCTGGAAGTGTCGGGCGCCTGACACCACTTCAACCGTCCCATAGCTCTGGACGCCATACTGTTTGGCCAGTTCCGGCTGGCGGTCCGGATCGACGTAATGCACGGCAACGTGTTTCGATGCGCTCTCGTATTCTCCCAGCAGATCGCGGCGCCGCGAAAAGGCTTCCTTTCGATCAAAAGCATAGATATTTACGTCCTGCTTCAGGCCCTTCAGGAGCTTGATGCTTTGAGGCGAAAGGCTATATTCCTTGTTCGGAGTCAGGTCCCAGCTCTTGTCGTGATGGTTCACAAACCAGTTAACCAGCACGATGATCGCGATACCGATCAGCGTATACAGGGCCAGATTTGCGCCCTGCAGGACTCGCTGCCTGCCCCCTCCTTTCGGCCGATCTTTTTCCGCCATCTTCAGACCCTCCCCTTCAAAGCTTCAACCGAGCGTGCCGTGAGGAATATGCCCAGTGCAATCACAGAAACGTAGTAAACCAGATCCTTCAAATCCACCACGCCCTTCGCGAAGCCATCAAAGTGCGTAGTGATCGCCATGTACGAAAGGACCTTGCTGACGGCCCCGCTCGAATAGGCCGTCACCCAGTTCAAAACGTAGATGAGCAGAAATGCTGCGAAGGACACGACCGCGGCAATTATCTGGTTTTTGGTAAAGGTTGAAATCCACATGCCGAGTGCAAGCAGCGCGGCGCCAAACAGGAAAAGTCCCAGGGCTTGCGCGATCAGCGGCTTGGCTGATGGATTTCCGTATACGAAGAGCGCGCTGATATATGCGAATGTAATCAAAATCATGGTACCAAACAGCGCAAGCGCACCCAGGAACTTCCCTGCGATGATTTGAAAATCGGTGACCGGAGATGTCAGAAGAAGTTCGATAGTCCCGGAACGCTTTTCCTCCGCGTAAAGCCTCATGGTAATCAGCGGAATCACCAGAAGCAGAACGATCGTCAAGACGCCCTGGAACAAGGGCCGAATGACATAATCATTAATGGTCATGTTCGGAGCGCCCATGCCGCCCATCGCCTGCATCCGGAACGTCTGCACCACGTAGGTTGCGGCAAAACTGTAAAAAAAGAAACCGCAGAGCACCGCGTAGACGGCCATCACGAGATAGGCAATCGGCGAATGAAAATAGGCGCGCAGTTCCTTGCCCGCCACTGCCAGAATATTGCGCATTTCAATTTCCCCCTCAGGGTCTTTGGTTGTATCGAGCTACAGCCGGTTTTTTTCGAACCAAGAACAAGCGTCAGTTGGTCAGTTCACTTTCGCCGGTCTCTTTTCCCTGCTCCTGAACTTCGGCAGGGTGCGTTTCTGCCTCCGGCACTTCCTCTCCCAGGTCGCGCCGGGTGAGTTTCAGGAAGATATCTTCCAAGCTCATTCCGCCGGTTTTCAGTTCAAACAGACCCCATCCCGATTCAACGATGGCGCGGGCCAACTCTGACCGCACCTCGTGATTCTTTTCGGTGTGGACCTCCACGGTCACGCGGGCGCCAGAAGCCTCGACTTGCTCAACGAGGTTCACTCCGGGGACCCTTCCCAGCTTGCTCATGATATCCGGCGCGGGTCCTTCCACGGTGACAAGAACCGATCCGTACCCTTGCAGCCGGGCGGTAAGTTCATCCGGAGCGCCCATCGCCACCACCGTTCCCTTGCTGATCACGACGACGCGCTGGCAAGTCTTTGAGACTTCCGGCAGGATGTGCGTGCTCAGAATCACCGTATGCTGCCCGGCCAAGCCCTTGATCAGTTCGCGGGTCTCGATAATCTGCTTGGGGTCCAGACCTGCCGTCGGCTCGTCAAGAATCAGAATGTCAGGATTATGAATCAGCGCCTGAGCCAGCCCGACGCGCTGGCGATAACCTTTAGAGAGTTTCCCGATCTGGCGGTCCTGCACATCTGTTATAGAACACTTGTCACTGACCTCGCCAACTCTCTTCTTCAGTTCTGCGCGCGGGAGACCTTTGATGCGGCCTACGAATGCGAGGTATTCATTTACCGTCATATCGGTATACACAGGAGGATTCTCCGGCAGATAGCCGATGTGCCTCTTGGCCTCGAGCGGCGACTCGACCACGTCAACACCCGCCACTCGCACACGACCGGCGCTTGGAGAAAGGAAACCCGTGATGATGCGCATTGTAGTTGTCTTCCCTGCACCGTTCGGACCGAGAAACCCAAGTATCTCGCCCTTCTGCACCTGGAAGCTGACCTCTGAAACCGCCAGCGTCGGACCATACCGTTTTGTCAGATTCTCAACTTCAATCATACGAATGCATCCTCAATTCCTGAGTGAAGTAGCCTGCATTGATCTTGAAATTTGCCTCTCACAGACAAACCCGCGAACGCAGGTTCAACTAATAAGGATTACCAAAAAACAACAAAGGTTGCCAACCACTTTATTTTGTGTTTTGCTGAAAAGTTGTTTTTTTAGCCGATTTTCATCATCGAATCAAGGGGTAAACAGCCCAGCGGAGGAAACCATGGTTCTTAAAGATCAAGTTGCCCTCATCACCGGTGCATCAAGCGGCATCGGCTATGCCACGGCCATCGCGATGGCGCGCGAGGGCGCTCGCGTTGGAGTGAACTATCACAAGAACAAGGCCGGCGCCGATCAGGCAGTGGCTGAAATCAGCAAAGCAGGCGGCGAGGCTCACGCGATTCTCGCCGACGTGACGTCAGCCGACGAGGTGGAAGCGATGGTGGGAAGTGTTCGCAATCGCTGGGGACGCGTAGACATTCTGGTGAATAATGCCGGCGACCTCCTGGGTCGGCACATGCTCTCCGATATGACAGAGGATTACTGGGACGAGATCATGGACCTGAATCTGAAGAGCGTCTTCCTCTGCGTCAAGGAGGTGTGGGACGAAATGGCTGCCCGCAAGAGCGGGTCAATCATCAACATCACCTCCATCGCCGGGCGCAGTGGCGGAGGGCCCGGGTCAGGAGCGTATGCTACGGCAAAAGGCGGCATGATCACTTACATCAAGAGCCTCGCCAAGGAATTGGCTCCGCATGGCGTCCGGGTCAACGGCGTTGCGCCGGGTGTCATCGCCACGCCTTATCATGAACGTTACAGCCCTCCCGAGATATTCCAAAAGTTCGTCGCCACCATCCCGCTTGGCCGCGCTGGAACATCAGAAGAAGTCGCCAGCGTGATTGTGTTTCTGGCCTCACCTGCCGCCAGCTACATCGTGGGAGAAACCATTGAAGTGAACGGCGGCATGCTGATGGACTGAGCAAAGGTCAAGATAGCGCTCGGAGGTAACGGTCAATTCCTACCAACACTGCGTGCATCATCTCGGGTGTGAGTCTGCCGGTCTGTGTATTCTGCTGGCTGGGATGATAAGAAGCAAAGAGCCGCGGAAGGCCGCCCGGTAACTGATAGGTGGCTCCGTGTGCGAATGGCATCGCCGAACGCGGAGACATAAACACCCGCTCACCAACCACGCTCAAATATCGATCGAAGGCGATCCGGCCAAGCGCCAGAACGGCGCGCACCTGGCGCAGCAGTCTAAGCTCGCTTTCGAGGTAGGCACGGCAATTCCTCAGTTCCTGCTGCAGCGGCTTGTTCGCCGGTGGGGCGCACCGCAATGCCGCCGTGATGTAACAGCGACGGAGCCGAAGCCCGTCTTCGCGGTGGTGGGAAGTTGGCTGACTTGCAAAATCAGCCTCATAAAGTGCGCGGAAGAGGAACTCCCCTGAGCGGTCGCCGGTGAACATCCGACCGGTGCGGTTGGCGCCGTGCGCGGCAGGCGCGAGCCCCACAATCAGCAACTCCGGGTTCGGATCACCGAACCCAGGTACAGGCTTTCCCCAGTAATCCCAGTCGCGAAACATCCGGCGTTTGTCCCGCGCCACTTTTTCGCGGTACTCCACGAGCCGCGGGCAGCGCGTGCATCGGACTATCTGGCGCCGTAACGTTTCCAACTTAAGATTGCACGACGAGAACTGATCCATTGTTAGCTGCTCATAAAATCGATTCTCAGCCGAGCCGGATGTTCGAAAGCGGTAGCTCCCTGATCCTCTTGCCGGTGGCGGCGAAAATAGCGTTGCAGAGCGCCGGCGCAATGACGGGAACCCCGGGCTCGCCCACTCCCGACGGCGGAGCCGTACTCTCAACCACATAAACGTTGGTTTGATAAGGGGCCTCATCAATACGGGCCACAGGGTAGTCATTGAAGTTCGACTGGTCGATAATGCCGTTGGTCGCAGTAATTTCGCAGCTTCGGGCGATGCTGGTTCCGAAAACGGCGGCGCCTTCGAGTTGTGCCTTTATGTTGGCGGGATTGACCGCCGTACCCGCATCCACCGCCGTATCGATACGCGGAATATGAACACCACCTTTCTCGTCAACTTCGACTTCTACGACTGAGGCGACGTATGTCAACGAGTAGCGGTGTACCGCAATGCCCATGCCTCTCCCGTTCCCAAGTTTACGTCTGCCCCATCCCGCCTTTTCAGCCGCCATCTCCGTAACCCTGCGCAGACGCCCTATGTCAAGAGCAAAACCGGGTTCCTGTGGGTAGCCGGGAATGTTAAGATCGAGGATTCGCGGCGGGCCGAACAATTCCAAAAGATATTCCAGAGGATCGCGCCCAGCCTTGTGTGCTAAATCGTCTATGAAGGACTGCACAGCAAACGTATGGTAGTTGCTCGCGACCGACCGCAGCCACCCGACACGGACGTGCGCCCGCGCTGGACCAACCTCGACCCGAATGTTTGGAATATCAAACGGCACCTCAATCCAACTGCCCTCCAGTTCCCAGCCGCCGTAACGTGCCGAGCTGTCAAAAGTCGAATTGATGGGAGGAAACGCCGAGCGCGCAAGCCAGGAGGTCGGTCCGCCATTGGAGTCAAGCGCAGCCTTCAGGTACACCGCCGCGACAGGCAGGTAGTAATCAAATTTAATATCGTCTTCCCTACTCCAAACCACCTTGACCGGCTTGCCCACTTTTTTCGACAATACGGCAGCTTCGACCGCGAAGTCTCCGAAGGACTTGCGTCCGAACCCTCCCCCCAGTAAGGTGACGTGGCACGTCACGGCCTCCTGCCGAATACCAAGCTCCCGGGCAATCGATTGCTGCACGCCTTGGGGATCTTGCGTCGGGGCCCACACCGTCACCTTATCGTCGCGGAAATCTGCTACTGCGACCGGAGGCTCCATGGTGGCGTGGGCCAGGTGCGGAACGTAATATTCCGCCTCAAATGTCTTACCGCCACGGGCAAAGTCTGTATCGACATCACCTTGGTTACGCACCACCTTGCCCGGCTGGTGCGCGGTTTGCTGCAGTTCCTTTTTGAACTGATCTGAGTTGTAGCTGGCATTTGGCCCGAGGTCCCAGGTGACGTTCACCTTTTTACGGCCCTGAAATGCAGCCCAGGTGTTGTCCGCAATCACCGCTACTCCACCTAGCGGCTGCACGCCATAGGGCAGATTGAAAGGTTCCACGAGAACTGTGCGCCGGACGCCCGGCACCCGCAAAGCCTCCCGATCCTCGTAGGACTTGACTTTCCCGCCGAGAACGGGAGGGTGCTCAATCGAAGCATAGACCATGCCGTCAATGCGCGCATCAATTCCATACACAGCTTTGCCCGTGCAAATGTCCTTGAGATCATACAGGCCCGCGCCCCTCCCAATATAGCGCCATGCGGTTCGAGGCTTGAGTTTCAACTCTGCCTTCTTCGGGACGGGAAGCTTCGAAGCGGAGATCGCAAGCTCACCATATGGTAATTTGCGGTGCGTAGGGATGTGCTCGACAACATGGAGACCTGACTCACATTGTGACACTGGCACCGACCATTCGATGGCGGCAGCACGGATCAGCATCAGCCGCGCCATTGCCCCCATTTCGCGCATAACGGTGAAGAACTTGCGAATGGATTGCGAACCGTCGGTCTCCTGCGATCCATATCGAGCATCTCCGATCGCCTGCACGATCTGCACGCGGCTCCAGTCAGCATCCATTTCGTCCGCCACCACACGAGGCAACGTCGTGCGGCTCCCGTTTCCCATCTCCGACCGGTGGGCAATGATATAAACCGTTCCATCGGTTTCCAGCCCAAGGAATGCGTTGGGATGGAAAGTGGCGCGATCAGCGGGCGTACCCGCAGTAGTGCCCGCATGCGCAACGGAAGGAAGATAACAGACACCCAGGACGAAAGCGCATCCTGACAAGGCGTCCTTCAGAAATCCTCTCCGGCTGACGTTCTGGATGTGAGTCATGCCAGTCATGTCCTCTCCATCGCCTTCGAGGCAGCCTTGATGGCGGCGCGAATGCGCTGATAAGTGCCGCAGCGGCAGATGTTGCCGTTCATCAGATCGTCTATATCCTGATCGCTTGGCCGGGGTTTGCTCTTCAGCAGCGCAATCGCTTGCATGATCTGCCCAGCCTGACAGTAACCGCATTGCGGGACATTGTGGTCCATCCAGGCGCGTTGGACGGGATCGAGGCCCTTCGAGCTGATGCCTTCTATCGTCGTAATCTCCGCGCCGGCTGCGGCTCGGACCGGAACGACGCAGGACCGGATCGCCCGGCCATCCTGGTGGACCGTACAGGCGCCGCAAAGCGCCATTCCGCACCCGAACTTTGTACCCGTAAGCCCCAGGACGTCGCGAAGGTACCAGAGCACGGGCATCTCCAAATCACCATCGAACGAGCGTTCCGTTCCATTCACCCGTAAACGAATCAAGTGGTCACCTCGTTCATCTTTCTGTGGAGGCACATCGCAGCGGCCTGCTGTAGTATTCCATCAGCCTTTGGCTAAAGCAAGAATCGCCTCCCACTGCTTCTCCGAGACCGGCATTACCGAAAGGCGCGGTAGCCGGACGAGATCAAAATCTTCCAGTTCAGGCCGCTTCTTGATCTCGTCCAATCCGATAGGCCGCGGGACGGTTCCAAGCGGGGCAATGTCGACGACTGCTAGCCGCGCATCCTTGGTTTGCGGGTCGGGATAGGGATCGCTCAGTACTTTGGCCAGACCTTTTACCGCGCGCTCCGCACCCGTGTGGTAGATCATCACCTCGTCGCCCCGGCGAACATTGCGCAGGTTTTTTAAGGCTAGATTGTTGGAGATCCCGTCCCATACAGTTCGTTTGTCACGCGCGAGATCCTGATATGAGTAATGTTTGGGGTCGGATTTAAAGAGCCATTTGCTTGTCATTTTTCCCCCTTCACCACAGGCTCTGACATTTACCGCAAAAGCATGAAATTGCGGGGCTTCGTAGCCATATCTGGTTTCACCATTCTCGCTTCAACTTGAAACTTTTTCCCACGGCCAGCATCCATTAACTAGCTTACTTTGGAGGAGACATGGGAAACATTACGCATGTGGATAACGAGCAATGGAAGGCACTTGAGAAAGACCCTAAGCCGACGTTCGTAGACTTCTGGGCCACGTGGTGCGCGCCTTGCCGTGCAATGGAACCCGCCTTCGAAAAGCTGGCGGAAAACTATTCCAGCCAGTTCAACTTTGTGAAGGTGAACGTAGACGAGGTTCCTGAGCTCGCTGCTAAGTTCGGGATCCGTTCCATTCCCACACTAATTCTAGTGAAGGATGGGAAGATTGTTGAACAGTTAATTGGCGCCCGGCCCTATGGGGATCTGGCCAAAGTTCTCGATGCCAACACCACGGTTGTAGCCAAATGAGACAGTCCGTCGCCCCAGGAGGATATGCGGTGGCCTTTGGGCCGCTCAGCGCACCGCCTGGTGCTTCGCATGGAATCAGCCAATCGGCCAACTAGGTTGGCCGTGCGGTTAGCACGTTCGGAGTGTTCTGTAGGAAGCCCTTTGGCGCGCTGATATATCCGCTGATTCTGTCCTTGTCCAGTTTGTTCACCACCAGTTCCAGTGCGGTGGAAGCGCCCTGAACGTAGAAATAAACAGGCTCATCCAGCGCCTGGTCCTTCCGTTGGGTGCGTTTGTCGTCGAAAAATAGGTCGATTGTGTACAGGTTCTGCTTACGGTTCGTCTTCAGCAGTTCGATCATGACGCCTCCAAGCTTCTTGCGATCGTGCCGCCGCTGGAGGTTGAACTCAAAGTAGTCACGATCCGTCCGGTGGGCCAGCGCCACCAGTTCATCATGCGTCCGTGCAATCGCGCCGGAGAGTTCTCCTTTGGCGCCCGTCAGGGCGTCTTTGGTGGCCTGAAGGTCTTTCTTATTGCCCGCAATATCCCCCGACATGTTGCCGAACTTAGAATTGGCATCTGTCTGGAACTGGCTCAGGTCCTGTGCACTGGCCTTCTGTTCAATAGCGGTGTTCAGTTGATCGACAGCCGCGCGCTGCTGTTTCTGAATAGTCGCAGTCAGCCGGCGGGCTCGCGCCAGTTCCTGCTGGGTCATGCCCAGTTTTTCGCTGGTAACGTCAAACTGCCCCTTCAACTGCGCATATCGATCGTCGCTCGAGTCCATCCGCCGCGTCAGCACGGTCAGCTGGGCTCCGTCGTTGTCCAGAGCTTTGCCAAACCGTGATCGCTGGCTCAGCGCCAGATAGAGGTTCACCCCGGCAAGAACCAGCAGAAGCGCAAGCAACCCGATCACCAACTTGCTCGTTCCCGCGGCCTCTCGGGGGGCCGGCAAAGGCGTCCCAGGCGGAGGAGCCTGGACGTAAATGTATTGCGGCTGTCCGGTTGGCGGAGGCTGGCCTGGACCCGGCATGCCCTGCGGGGCTCCCGGCCCGGGCCCGGCCTGCGGCGCGGCCGGTTGCTGATTGGGGTCGCTCCTGGAGGCACGTGGTTCATTAAACCCAAACATGGCGTGCCCTATATCGCGTTTATCTTCCTTGTCCGGCATATTCGAGTCTCCTCTTAACGTCGAAAGGTTCGCTGGGGACTGTATCTCCGCATACAAGTTATCAACGGGCAATCGCTTGCCCCTCTGCGGTTTTAGACGTCAGCCGTACCCGCCCGGTTGCATTGGGAACTCGGGGCAATACGGCCGTTAAGGGTAGTATTACCTTGAATCAGTTTTTTAGGCAAGAATTAGGTAAGAAGTAGGCGCATCACACCGCAAGTACCCAGCTGAAGTGATCCTCACCCCCGCTTTCATCCCTTCAGCCTCACCGCATCGTTTTCAGTAATATCCCGGGCCCACCAGTCGCTCGATGCGCTTCTTGATGGGCGGGTGAGTGGAGAAAAGATTGGATAGCATTTCGCGTCCGGTCAGCGGCGCGCAGATAAACATGTGTGCCATGGAAGGCGAAACTCGCATGGGTACGCGCTTTGACCACTCGTCAATCTTTCTCAGCGCACGCGCTAGCCCCTGAGGATTGCCTGTGATGTGCGCGCCGGTGGCATCCGCCTGGTACTCGCGGGAGCGCGAGATCGCCAATTGGATGAGGATCGCCGCAATGGGAGCCAGGATCATCATTGCGAGCGCCGAAAGTGCGCCGCCTTCGCGGTCGTTGCCACCACCGCCGAAGCCGAACATCTCTCCCCAGAACACCATCCTGGCGACAAACGTGATGGCGCCGGCCAATGTGGCGACAACAGCGCTGGTGAGAATGTCGCGGTTGCGGACGTGGCCCAGTTCGTGCGCCAGGACTCCCTCAATCTCTTCATCATCGCACAACCCCAGGATGCCGCGCGTCACAGCCACGGAAGCGTGATTCGGGTTACGCCCCGTCGCAAACGCATTGGGTGAATCTGTGGGAATCATGTAAATCTTCGGAACGGGTATATTCGCCTTGCCAGCCAGCCGCTCAACAATCTGGTAAATGCGCGGGCTTTCGTCGCGCGAAATGGGCTGCGCTCCCGACATGGACAGCGCGATCTTGTCGGAAAAGAAGTAGCTGCCGAAATTCATGACCGCGGCCAGGACCAGCGCAATGATCAAGCCGCTCCGGCCGCCCCAGATCTCCCCGATCACCAGTAGAACACCGGTCAGAAGTCCCAGCAATGCCGTTGTCTTAATATTGTTCCACATACTCGTTGAGACGGGCTCTGAGGCCCTCCCCCTACTTCTCCTTAGATGCCCGTGGCGGCCATGCCGTTCCACTGGCATGGCTGTTTCAGCGCTATTCGCCCCTGCTAACAGGGTAACCCTTGGCGGCCCAATCTTTGCCAAAGTTGTTGGGAATGTGTACGACTCTGACGTTGGTGAAACCCATTTCCTTCACAACCTCGAATGCCGGGCGAATATTCGGACACTGCTCCCACGGGCAGCACCCGCAGTAAAGAATAATCGCCTGCATGCGCGAAACATCCTCAAGGCAGCTCTTCAGCCGTGCGAGACCCTCCGCACTGCGACCCGGACCGCAGTATTTCGAACCCGGAATATGTCCCTGGGCATAAAGTGTCTCGAAGCCAACCTGGAACAACAGCGGCCTTTCACTTGAGTTCTGAAGCTGTTTGGCCAGAGCGGCCGGTTGAACCTCCTGTTTTTGGCTCCAGGGATTCGTGGCGGAAAACGCGGATGCGCAGAGAGCCAGGCAGATGGCCGCAACGGCGCCCAGAATAGAATACAGCTTACGGTGAAAGAACGCTTTCGTCATGAATAAAATACTAACATGCGGCGACTGCGCCGCGCAGCAAACCCCACCAGCAATGGACTATGCGCGAGTTTACCTCGCCAGGTACGTCATCGGGTGGCGGCATGAAGCAGCCGATTTGCGCTGAGCGAGGTATACGTGCTGATGGGAGAATCTGCTCCGGAAATGATAAAATGAGCAGCAACATGGACGCAGGCTCCCACTGGGACAAGATTTACCGGACGAAGGCCCCTGATGCGGTGAGTTGGTACCGCTCGCATCTAGACCGTTCGCTCGAATTGATCGAATCGGCCTCGCCTGACCGCGCAACACGTATCATCGACATTGGCGGGGGCGAATCAACTCTGATAGATGATCTCCTGGCCCGTGGATATCGGAACATGGCCATCCTGGACATTTCGCAGACCGCCCTGGATGTAACGCGAGCAAGGCTCGGAGAAAATGGAAAAGGGCTTGAGTGGATCTGCGCTGACGTTACCCGGGCGGATTTGTCAGCCCAGGCCTACGACGTGTGGCACGACCGCGCTGTATTCCACTTCCTGATTGAGCAGGATCAACGGAACGCCTACGTGCACCTCGCCGCACGGGCGGTGAAGCCCGGCGGTCACGTCATCGTGAGCACGTTCGGCCCCGAAGGACCCATGAAATGTAGCGGCCTCAACGTGGCGCGATATGACGCCGAGTCCCTGCACGGAGAGTTCGGCCCGCGGTTCACTCTCATCCACAGTTCCAAGGAACTGCACCAAACCCCCTTCGGTACCACGCAGCAGTTTCTTTACTGCTATTGCAGGCTTGTCTGATCACTGGACAATCCAGAAATCCCACGGGACAATGTGCCCGGGCACGGCATGAGGTGGCGGCGTAAACCCGCCGCTGCGGAATCAGGCCGTACCAGGATTCCACGCGCAGGGCCAAAAATCCTATCGGAACCACGGTGGTATAATTTTCCAGGGTGAGCGCCGGTAGCATAGCGCCACGATTATGAAGTCGCTTGAGGAATATCTCGATCTGGCGGCCCGCAACCACGGCCACATGTGCCCCGGGCAGGTGCTGGGAGTTCGAATGGCCATGTTGGGTCTTCAGGAACTGGGGATCGAGGATCCCGCCAAGTACCGCAAACGCCTGCTGACCTTTGTTGAAATCGATCGTTGCGCAACGGACGCCGTGAGCCTGGTGACGGGATGCCGCCTTGGGAAACGGTCGCTGAAATATCTCGACTACGGAAAAGTTGCCGCAACGTTTGTCGATATTGACGCGGAACGGGCGGTGCGCATTGCGGCACGCGAAGATGCCCGCGAAAAAGCCAAGGCATTCGGCGGAAATCTCGCTGATCGGTATAGCCAGCAGCTTGAGGCATACAAGGTGATGGACGGAGCCGAACTGTTCAGGGTGCAGCGAGTCCGCGTAAAACTCTGCCCCGAAGACCTGCCCGGTCGGCCGCGTAGCCGGGTGACCTGCGATCAGTGCGGCGAGGGCATTAACGATGCACGCGAGAGCCGGGTGGATGACCGCGTGCTCTGCCGGAACTGCGCCGGTAAAAGCTATTACGAAGTACTCGACGGCTGCTAATCGTTGGACGAGCCTTGCCGGTATTTGCCAGGTATGGAAAGTCGCCTACAACCTATCAGGCCTCGACCGATGGACCCTCTGCCGCCCGTGTTCCTGAAGCAGGAGCGTTACTGGCCCGTGGCCACGCTCAGCCTGATCGGGCTGTCCGTGGTGGTGTTCATCCTGATGACACTGGCAGGCGGTTCAAAAGACACCGAAGTTCTGCTGAATTTTGGCGCGTCTTATGCGCCTTATTTCCATCGCGGAGACGACTGGCGGCTAGTGATGCCGATGTTTCTGCACATTGGGTGGTTTCACCTGGCCGTCAACATGTATGCGCTTTACCTGCTGGGGCCGATCCTCGAACGCATTTACGGCTGCGCGCGCTTTTCGCTGATTTATGTGGGAGCGGGCATCGCGAGTTCCTGGCTCTCGATGGCGCGAACTCACAACATCGCCGCAGGAGCCTCAGGGGCCATATTCGGCATCGCCGGGGCCATGTTGGTGATCGGGCAGTTGTATCCAGAAGTCGTTCCGCGGCGCTGGAGAAGGGCCTTTGGCTGGGGCATGGTGTTGCTCATTGCCCTCAACTATGGCATCGGACTGAGCATGCCCAATGTGATCGATAACTGGGGTCACACAGGTGGCCTGGCTGGCGGCATCGTGCTGGCTCTGTTCATCCCTCCTCCACTCGCTTTGAGATCCTACCGGTGGACGCTCTCCGCGATTCCGCGGCAGGCCGTGCTCGTCCCAATCGCCGTTGTGGGTCTCGCCATGCTCGCGACAGCCCGCCAATATCGTGCGACGCAGCAGGTCACCCGGCTGATTGCGGAAGGCCAGCAGTACTGGGCACGGCAGCAGGATGCGCGGGCGGAGGACCGCTTCCAGCAAGCAATGCGCGAATACCCTCGCGATGAGCGCCCCTACGAAGCTATGGCCGCCTTTTACTTGAGCCGCAACCAGTTTACGGACGCCATTCACCACTACGATCAAGCCCTGCGTTTGAGTCCCGGTTCGCCCGCGGCCCAACTTGGACTGGCCGCGGCTTATGCGCGCCAGGGTCGGGCCGGCAAAGCTCATAAGTTGCTGGCTGAGATTGTCGGCAAGAACCCACAGACGATCGAGGCGCAGGAAGCGCTCGCCGGCCTGTGCGCCGAGCAGAAGCTTTACCCGGAAGCCATCCAGCACTATCAGGCAGCCATCCGCCTTAAACCCGAACTCGCCGAACCCCGCAACAACCTTGCCTGGCTGCTGGCAACCGCCGACGACGCCCGCTACCGCAACCCCTCGGAAGCGCTCGCACAAGCTCAGCGGGCAGTCAAATTGAGCCAGTGGAAAGAAGCTGCTTTCATCGATACCCTGGCCGAGGCGCTCTACCTGAACGGCAAGTATGAAGAGGCCGTGGAGACCCAGAAAAAAGCTCTGGCGATCGATCCCGACGACAAAACAATGCAGGAGCACATGGCCAGGTACCAGAAAGCCGCCGGCCCCTGAATGCGCCCGCATCAATCCCCTTGAAAATTGACGCAGCGGGCTTGTGTCAGTACGCCCAAAACCCCATTTTCGCGCTAGAAGCAAGCTGGGCCAGTAAGTCCGTAGACTATTCCACCTGGCTCGGCTATGATCTTTCCATCATCGCTATCTGAGAGCAGGCAATCATTCTTTTGGAGGCAAATCATGGGCACCTCTCTAGGTCAAAACACTCCGGGGGCAGAAGCGCATACGGCTGTCACACCGGACAAAATCATGCAAATCGGCTTGGCGTTCTGGAATTCAAAAGCACTCCTGAGTGCAGTCGAACTAGGAGTGTTTACCCATCTCGGCCTCGGTCCTCTGACCGGAGAGGAGCTTGCCAGGGCGGCCGGACTTCACGCCCGCGGCTGGCGGGACTTTTTCGACGCGCTGGTGGCCTTGGGAATGCTGAACCGGCACGAAGGGCGATATTCCAACACACCCGAGTCAGATCTCTTCCTTGACAGGAACAAACCCAGCTATATCGGCGGAATGTTGGAGATGGCCAATACGCGGCTCTACCCCAGTTGGGGATCGCTGACGGAAGCTTTGCGGACGGGTCAACCGCAAAACGAAATCAAGGGCGGGGGTGAAAATACTTTTGATGCGCTCTATTCCCATCCCGACCGCCTGCGGACGTTTCTCAGCGCAATGACCGGAATCAGCATGCCGCCCGCGATGGCCATTGCAAGGAAATTCCCGTGGAAGAATTACAGGACATTCGTAGATGTCGGCACGGCCCAGGGGACTCTGCCGACACAGATTGCCCTGGCGCATGAGCACGTCACCGGAAAAGGGTTTGACTTGCCTATCGTGCGGCCAATTTTCGAAGACTATGTGCAATCCTTTGGCTTGCAAAACCGCCTGAGCTTTCAAGCTGGCAATTTCTTTGAAGATCCGCTTCCGGAAACCGAGGTCCTGGTGATGGGACACATTCTGCACGACTGGAACATGGAAGAAAAGATGATGCTGCTCGAGAAAGCCTTCAAAGCTCTTCCCAAAGGCGGTTCGCTGATCGTCTACGAGTCGATGATTGATGACGACCGCAGCCAGAGCGCTTTCGGGCTGCTGGCTAGCCTGAACATGCTGATTGAGACCCTCGGAGGCTTTGACTACACTGGCGCCGACTGTTGCGGCTGGATGAAGAAAACCGGCTTCAGCGAAACCCGCGTCGAGCATCTTGTAGGCCCGGCTTCGATGGTGGTAGGAACCAAATAAGGTCAGTCGATCACACCTTCGAATGCGTAACTCGAACGGCAGGCATACCATCGGTTTCGTCGTAGACGTCGATGTCGTGGAAGATGTTGGGGCTCTCTTTTTTAAGGGCGTGGCAGACTTCGACGGCCAGCAATCGGATTTCAGTGTCGGCGTGCGGGCTGCCGCGCAATTCGAGGAAATGCCTCCAGGCGCGGCCATTGCCGGTGACAAAGATTTTGGTCTCAGTAGCGTTGGGCAGAACGGAGCGGGCGGCCTGCCTGGCCCACTTGCGGCGGTCGCGCGGGGACATATCCGGCTGCTTTTGCTGAACGTACTCACCGGTGGCTTCGGCCAGTTCAGAGTACGCTTTACGAATCAGATCTATCGTCTGCTGCCACTTAGTGCGCAATGCCTCGTCTTCCTGGTAAAGCGGCGGGACCACATAGCGGGCGTCGCCTTCGTCCACATACCGTTGCGAAAGCTGTGAATAACCAAAGCCCGCCCGGTGGCGCACCAGTTCGTGGGTCAGCGACCGGCTGACTCCGGTGATCAGCAAATTCCAAACGGCGTGCTCCAGTACGCTTCCGTGCTTAGAGGTCAGTATATTGCCTAGATATTCCTCGTTGGTCTTGCGCCCCTTGCCAAAGGACATATAGCAGGTGCGCCCGGCAATTTCCGTCAGCACTTCAGCCGCCGCTTGCGTGTCTGTCGTGAACCGGATACCTTCGTCTGAGAGAAAGCGTTCGAACTCTTCAGGCACTACGGACTGCCGCCCCAGGACGTAGACCTTGGGTCGCGTGATGTATGGGTCAAGCGATGGGTTGGTGGCCAAAAGCGTTCTCTGCCCTGCCGGTTCTAAGTTTTGGATTGCTTGACGCCCAGGAGGATAAGGGCTGCCCAGCGGACCTGGTGCTATTTCCCACTCTTGCTCGAAGCGGCCTCTGCTTTGGCTTTACGAAAATTCGCGTATTTCTTTTGGAAACGCTCCACCCTTCCTGCACTGTCCACCAGTTTCTGCTTGCCGGTGAAGAAGGGGTGGCAATTCGAACAGATTTCCACGTGCAGCACGGTGTCCTTATAGGTTGAACGCGTCTGGAATGAATGTCCGCACGCGCACACAATCTGAACTTCGTGGTAGTCCGGATGTATTTCTGTTTTCATGGAACTCCTTGGAAACTTCTTTGAAAACCTCGATTATAGCGTCCGGGACCGAAACATTCAATTCCGAATCTCCCCCCACCGGCAAACCCGGAATTCGGACTGCCGACGCTCCTTGCTTTTCGTTGGCGAAAAGTAAATACTGACAAACGAGGCCTTGCGACGGCCGGGGCAGATCATCGGGAGCTAAGGTGGTTTATGGAAAAAGCAACGTTTGGGGCAGGGTGCTTCTGGGGTGTGGAAGCTACTTTTCGACAAATCGAGGGCGTGACTTCCACGGCGGTTGGATACATGGGAGGAACGCTGCAAAATCCGTCTTACAAGGACGTCTGCACGGACAGGACCGGCCATGCGGAAGTCGTGCAGGTGGAATATGATCCGGCAGCAGTTTCGTATGACGAGCTTCTAAAGGTGTTCTGGGAGAACCACGATCCCACCACGCTGAACCGGCAGGGGCCAGACGTCGGCACGCAATACCGCTCGGCGATCTTCTTCCACAGCCCGGAACAGGAAACCTTGGCCCGCACCTCGAAGAACGACCTGGAAAAATCCGGAGTCTTCAAGCGCCCTATCGTGACCCAAATTGTTGCGGCGCGGGAGTTCTGGCGCGCCGAAGAGTATCACCAGCAATATCTCGAAAAGCGCGGGCTGTCGCACTGCTCAATTCCGTGACAAATCCTCAAGCTGCGACACCCGAATGGGGCGATGAGAGGGTGGGACTGTGCAGCACATGCCTATGGATGCGGCTAGTCCGCACCGGCCACGGATCCAGTTTTTACCTCTGCCGCAGGTCTGAAAGCGATCCTCGATTTGCCCGCTATCCGCGCCTGCCGGTGATCCACTGCGCGGGCTTTGAGCCGGGCGACGAACCATCCAGAAAGTAGGACTTCGCTCTGCAGCCTCCCGCCTATCTGAGCCACCAAAGCCATAGCAAACCAAAAACAAGCGTCAGGAGCGTAATCGGGAATCCCACGCGGAAGTAATCGCGAAAGCCTATGTCGACTTCCGGCTTGGCGCGCTCAACTACGATGATGTTCGCTACCGAACCGGTGATGGTCAGATTGCCTGCCAGCGTGCTGGCCATTGCCAGGAGCAGCCATCCCGTGTGTGAATTCGTAAAACCCGGAACAATCGATTTCAAAAGCATCACAGCAGGCACGTTGCTCACAATATTCGAGAGAGCGGCCACAAGCACGGTAAAGACGCCAGGGCTCTGGAAGTTCCACCTCCGAGCAAATTTCAGCAGCAGGTCCGCCAGCCCGGCCTTTTCCGCTCCGCCCACGATGATGAAGAGTCCCACAAAAAACACCAAAATCCCCCAGTCGATCTGCCGGTAGGCTTGCTGCGGATCACGGGAGCGCGTCACCAGCATCATCGCGGCGCCCAGTGCCGCCATCACTGCCGGCGACACGCCTGCGAGAAATCCGGCAAGGACGATCAGAACCACGACGCCTGGTTTGATCAGGGAGGATCGATCGCCCGGCAGTACAGCTACGGCGGGCGCTGGAGAGGGGTCCGCCATCCCAATCCGTGAGAAGGCAACATGGAGAACCAGCCAATCCACCAGCAGTCCAACAACGGCTATCGGCGCAAGATAGAACAGGAAGGAGGTGTACCCAATGCCCGAAAGAGACCCGATCAGCATGTTCTGGGGATTCCCTGTAATGGTGGCCACACTGCCGATGTTCGAGGCCGTCGCCACCGCCAGTAAATAGGGAAGGGGCCTGACACTGAGTTTCCGGGTGGCGGAAAGTACAAACGGGACCATGACAAGGCAGATGATGTCATTCACAAAAAATGCAGAAAGCAGCCCACAGGTAAAGATGACCGTTGGCAGAAGGTGATGTGGTTTCAGTCGCACCAGCACCATCTCGGTCGTCCACTCAAAAAAACCCGCCAGGCGAAGATATCCGACGATGAGCATCATCGAAAAGAGCAGCACGATGGCACTGAAGTCGATAAACTGCAGCGCATTCTGCGGCAGCACGACACGAAAACCCACCATCAGGACTGCGCCGATGATGGCCGCTCCAGGGCGGTCAATCTTCATGCCCGGAAATTTGCCGAGGGCGAACACCAGATAGCTGCCCAGAAAAATCGCATAGGCCGCAAAAACTTTGATCTGTGGGAGAACAGGGGCAGGAAGATGAGGCATAGATGTAGGAAAAGGCGGGCAAGCGTGCGCCTTAAAATGCAATACGGATTGTGGCCTGCTGCCCGACTGGTCTATTGTGATCGAAAAGCCATCGCGGGGCTAGAACAATCTGGCCAAATCGAAGCGACTATCAGATGGTCAGCGGATTGATCGAAATTTCCTTGTTTGGGATGGCGAGATGCTGTGATAGACTGGAACTTAGTAGCGGCATCAAGAACCCTACCTCACAGAGACTGGTACCCGTCGAATGAAAGTTTTGCTGATTTACCCTGAGTTCCCCGATACATTCTGGAGCTTCAAGCACGCTCTTCCATTCCAGGGCAAACGCTCGGCTTATCCGCCGCTGGGGTTGCTGACCGTGGCCGCTATGCTGCCGGCTTCATGGCAGAAGCGTGCGGTGGACTTGAATGTGCGCCCGCTCAAAGACTCTGAACTGGCGTGGGCAGACGTGGTTTTCCTGAGCGGCATGATGGTGCAGGGTCCCTCGATGCAAAAGGTCATCGCGCGGGCAAAGGAACGCGGCCTGCGCACGGTGGTGGGCGGCCCGATTGCCAGCACCAAAGATCCCAACATTGCCGATGCCGATCACATAGTAGAAGGTGAAGCCGAAGAGTTGATCTCAGTCCTGGTGCAGGACCTCGAGTCCGGCGGCGCCCGGGCACACTACAAAGCTGCCGTGCTGCCCGATCTGACGCTGGTCCCCAAGCCGGAACTCGGACTCCTGAGCCTTCGGAAGTACAGCGCGATGGCTGTCCAGTACTCGCGCGGCTGCCCTTTCACCTGCGAGTTCTGCGACATCATCGAGATTTACGGAAGGAGGCCGCGCACCAAGACCCCCGAACAGGTGCTCGCGGAGCTGGACCAAATTCACGGCATGGGCTGGCGCGGCCGCGTCTTCCTGGTGGATGACAATTTTATCGGCAACAAGAAGAACGTGAGGAAACTGCTGCCGGAACTGGTCCGGTGGAACCGCGACCGAGGTTATCCATTTTCATTCCTCACGGAAGCCTCGCTGAACCTGGCTGAGGACAAGGAACTGCTGGAGTACATGCGGGACGCGCACTTCAACAGCGTTTTCATGGGTATTGAAACACCCGTGACAGAAAGCCTTAAGGAAACCACAAAGTTCCAGAATCTGCGCAAAGATCTGCTGGAGAGCGTCAAGCTGGTGCAGTCTTACGGCATGGAAGTAATGGCGGGTTTCATCGTTGGGTTTGACAATGATCCTCCGGATGTTTTCGAGCGCCAGATCCAATTTATTCGAGATGCTGCAATTCCGATCTCGATGGTGGGGCTGCTGAGCGCTTTGCCGAACACTCAGCTTTGGCGCCGGCTGAAAGCGGAAGGCCGGCTTCTCAAGGAAAGCCTGGGAAGCAACACGCTGCTGGACATGAATTTCATTCCTCGCATGGATACCCAGGAACTGATTGACGGCTATCGCAGAATTCTGGAAACTATTTACTATCCCCGTGAGTACTTCAACCGCGTGCAAGCCTTTCTTGCCCAACTGGGCACTCCGACTCGCACTCCGATCGTTTTCTCAGATTTCCTTGCTGTTGCGCGATCTATGTGGAAGCAGGGGTTGCTCAGCAATTATCGAAAAGAATACTGGAAGTTTCTGGCCCGGACTGTCCGCAGACACCGCCAGCACCTGGACAAAGCTCTAACGCTGGCCATTATGGGACATCACTTCTTCGAATTGACCGGAACGGTGCAGTCAGAAAATCAGGTGTAATCCCGCAAAATTTTTA
This sequence comes from Terriglobia bacterium, assembly GCA_036278995.1. Lineage (GTDB taxonomy): Bacteria > Acidobacteriota > Terriglobia > UBA7540 > UBA7540 > SCRD01. The sequence goes on from DASUJZ010000052.1 coordinate 41,613, forward strand.
AGTTGATCGATTACCTATTCATCACGCAGGCGGCCTCAGCCGTTTTTGAGTTCTGCCAGAACGAGGCGACCGATCTCTTTCAGCGTTTCGAACACCCCTACGCCCTGAACGGCTACCGCATCCAGCACCGGCTCGCCCTTTAGCTGAAGCGCTTTTTTGAGTGTTTCAACCGGGAGCGCGTTTGGCAGGTCACGCTTGTTAAGTTGAAGCACGTAGGGAATGGTGGCGAAGTCGTAGCCGTGATCTTGCAGGTTCTTCTGCAAATTGTTCAGTGCTTCCTGGTTGGCCGGCATGCGTTCTTCCTGCGAGTCAGCCACAAAAACCACGCCGTCCACGCCGCGCAGGATCAGCTTGCGGCTTGCGTCGTAGAAGACTTGGCCGGGAACTGTATAAAGATGAAATCTGGTTTTGAAACTGCGCAGAGTCCCAAGCTCCAGGGGCAAAAAGTCAAAGAACAAGGTGCGGTCGGTTTCCGTCGCCAGCGAAAGCATTTTGCCGCCGGATTTAGCTGCAGTCCGTTCGAAGATCCACTGCAAGTTCGTCGTTTTGCCGCCCAAGCCGGCCCCGTAATACACGATTTTGCAATTGATTTCGCGGCAAGCAAAATTAATAAAACTCACCTTCAGCGATCCTTACCCCGGGTTTCAGCGCCGATTTACAGAAGAACTCATGATGAATTCCTCAGTGACTCTCGTTCGGCACGTCCTGGACGCCACCCTGCAGGCTGCGAGAGCTGGTTACTCACTACTTATCGGCCAAAACCCGGCATGACTTTCGCGCTTCTGCAGATCGCACCCTAGCCCGCGGCTCGCGACAAGAGAAGCTCGAACCTGATTCGGAGGAGTCCGCTTTGCGCTAGAATGATTCCCGATATGCGCTGGCTCGAAATGACTCGTAAACCGGAACCGGACGTGATGGAGGCTTTGGATGATGTTTGCGCCTACGCTTCGGCGGCGGGCCAGAGGCATCTTAGCGCGCTGGACGACACGCTTGTAGACCATGTGCTTTCACTCGCGCCACGCGACAGCGAACCCGCCGGCTTGCTGCTCGACGTGGGTTGCGGACCCGGTAACATCGTGCTGAAAATAGCACGGCGCTGCCCCAAGCTGCTGGTTGTGGGTCTCGACCGTTCGCGCAACATGGTGGAGACTGCCCGCAGAGGGTCCGCCGAACTGAAACTGGAAGCCCGAGCCTCCTTTCAGCAGGCCAATGCCGGCCACCTTCCATTCGCCGGCGGCGCGTTCGATTTTGTTCTCTCGAATTCCGTGTTGCACCACCTGTCCGACCCTGCAACTGTGCTGAGAGAGATGTTGCGGGTGACGAAACCGCACGGGGCCATCCTGCTCCGCGACCTGCGTCGTCCTTCTCGTTTGTCGTACCCATGGCATGTCCGCTGGTACGGACGCCATTATTCTGGCATCATGAAGAGGCTGTTTGAGGATTCGGTTCGTGCCGCTTACACTCCGGAAGAACTGATTGATTTGCTGGGGAGCTCCGGGATTGCAGAGGCGCAGATTTTCTTTCATGAAAGAAGCCATATGGGCTTCGTTTACAGGGGGCACGATTCATGAGATTCATATCGGGTGGTAGTTCAAGGACGCTGACAACGGTCGTCGGTCTTGTTTTCATGGCCTCGACATTGCTGGCTGCGGGGGACAAGCAGCCTCCCACCTATCGAATTCCTCTGCCTCCCAAACCGGACTTTACGTCCATCGAGTGGATGATCGGCAACTGGTCGGGGCGTATGGACAAACGCAGCCCCGAGGGCGAAATTCATCTTTCGGTCGCCTATGATCTGGACCATCGCGTGATGGTTTTCAAGGAGCAAGTCTCGCTTGCCGCAACCGGAGAAATTCCGGCGAACGACGAAAGTTCCATCGGGATTTTGTCCCGAGCGCCGGCGGGCGATTCCTTCCTGCTCGATATTTACGCCAGCACGGGCTTCATTAGCAGGTATCGGGTAATCGTCGCGGGTTCTGAGATCGACTTTACTCCGGACGGAGGATCGCAGACACCTCCCGGCTGGCTTTCACGCCGTATTATCCAGCGCGGCGACGTGGATGGGTTCACCGAAACCGTTCAAATGGCGCCACCTCAGAAGCCCTTTTTCGACTACTATTCGGCCGCTTTTACGCGCGAGTCGGCGCCTCAACAACCCGGAACAGCCAGCCCCGAGGAGCAGAAGAAACCTTAAGCGGCAGTGGTGGGCGGCCGCAGAGATTCCAATGCCCGGCTGCCACAAAATCCCTGAATGGGCCTTCCTTTCGAAGGCCGCAACAGGAGGCTGGGATGCCAACCAACACCCGAAAATATTTGATTGTTGCCGCGGTAGTATTAGTCATACTGGCGATATTGTGCGTGCTGGTCGTTCCAATGCTCGTCGACGTCAACCGCTATCGTCCTCAGGTCGCGGCGATGCTTGAAAGCAGTACCGGAAAGCCGGCCCGCATCGGTCGACTCCATCTCACTTTGTTTCCTCATGTCGCCATCCAGGTTGACGACTTTGCCTTGGAAAATCCCAAAGGTTTCCCGCGCGGCGACTTCTTCAAGGCGCAACAGATCGACGCGCTGCTCGAGACAGGTCCGCTGTGGGATAGGCAGATCGTCATTCAATCCCTGATCGTGAAAAATCCCGTGATCCACTTGCTCAGCAACTCGGCCGGCAGATGGAACTATGAAAATCCTCCAACTCCAGCCAGCAAAACCGCCGGCGCGCCGCCTGATGGAGGACCCAGCTTTTCATTGGGGACAATCTCCCAGGTCAACATCGACGGCGGCCAGGTGACGATCGCCAACCTGCTGCCATCGGGCGCTATGGGACCAACTTATTTTGATGGGCGCGGAATCTCATGCCGCTTCCATGACGTGAACATCAACGCCCTCAGCATGCCAGATCCTTCCTCAGGCCGCTCCAGCGGCGGGCGCATCATTCCCGCCAGCAGCAACCGGGCGCCTTCGGTCGCTCGCGGCTCATTCCATGCGGACTCCTTGCGATTCGGGAACATCCAGGCCACATCGGTTGATTCCGGCATACAGGTTTTCCCCAAGCAGGCTTATCTTGACAATCTCGCTCTCAAGCTGGCAGGCGGAACAGTGAAGGGAGAAGCAGCATCAGACTTCTCACAGGAGAGCCCACTGTTCAGCGCCCGGACGTCTTTCCAGAAAATCGATGTGGCGCAACTGCTCAACGCCATTCCGGAGGCGCGCGGTAAGATGTCGGGGACCATGCAAGGAAATCTTGATCTGCATGGCGAAGCTACCCATTCCAGTGACCCGCTGAGCGGACTCGCGGGCACAGGCAAGGTGAGCATTCGGGAGGGAAGGCTTCCCACCCTGCAACTGAACAAGAATCTTTTGTTCATGGTCCGGATGGCTGGTGTGGGAGCGACCTCTGGCGATCCCGCGTCATTCTCGTCAATCTCGGCGGACCTCAATCTGGCCAACCAGCAGCTCGCCAGCCGCCGCGTCACTATCGTGAGCAACGACCTGAACGTGGACGCCTCTGGGGTGCTGGACATCGCGAAATCCAACCTGATGAAATATACTGGCACGGCCCAGGTGCCGGCGCGGCAAGGCGGATTGACAAACCTTGTCGCCAACATTTCGGGCGCCAGCTTTGCCAACGGCAAGCTCTCCTTTCCCTTTGAGTTGAATGGGACGCTGGACAGCCCCAGGTTTTCTCTCAAGGGCGGGAAGGGCGCCCTGGGCGGACTTGCCGCCCCAGGTTTGGGCGGTGCGAAAGGCTCCCCAGCCGGCAATACCATCCAGAACCTCATGAACATGCTCCAGAAGAAGAAATCAACGCCGCCGCCAAAATGACAAAGGCAGATCACGTTACGCTGCAAAAATCTTGCTGCGCCATCCGGGCGAGATCTACATGCCGTTCAACACAGGCAATCTAACTGGAGCTACGGTTGCCACCGGGCGAACCAGGGCAGATGCAGCCGTGCCCCAATCCCGCATCAGCACGATTACTGAATCTATGCGATGATAGTCTTTCTTCTGTAGCTTGCATTTCCATAACACCCGAATAAACTGATGACCATATCGGACGGTATTCTTCTGTTCTTCGCTGCGCTTGCCGCGGGTGTTCAAAACGCGATAGCCGGGGGTGGGACGTTCTTCTCATTTCCCGCCCTGATCTTTGCCGGCGTTCCGCCCATCCAGGCCAACGCAACATCTACAATCGCTTTATGGCCTGGGATCCTCGCCAGCGCCGGCGCTTATCGAAAGAAGATGCCTCGTAACGCCCGAATCCTGGGGCCTCTGTGTCTGGTCAGTGTCCTCGGCGGATACTTTGGAGCCCATCTGCTGCTCCACACTCCGCAACGCACCTTCATGCGCCTGATCCCTTTTTTATTCCTTGGGGCAACCCTGCTCTTCGCCTTCGGGAAAAAGGGTAAGAGGGGTTCAAAGCATGCCGACCGAACGAGCCTGGTCTCGTGGAAAGCCATGGCCGGGGTGAGCCTGATCCAATTTGCCATCGCAGTTTATGGAGGCTTTTTCGGCGGAGGGATTGGCATTCTCATGCTCGCGTTTTTGACCTTTCTACCGCTTGGGGACATTCACTCGACCAATGCAGTGAAGACGGTGCTTGCCGCCATGATCAATCTTGTCGCCGTCGTCACTTTTATCGTGGCGCGAATCGTCTACTGGCCACAGGCAGTCGTGATGCTGGCCGGAGCCGCGCTGGGTGGTTATGGCGGGGCGCATTTTGCCCAGAAGGTCAATCCCGCACATGTCCGTACTTTTATTGTTTGTGTCGGCCTGGCCATGTCCTTTTATTTCCTTTGGCGCTACTTCTAAGGTCGCGCCGCGCTCACTTTCAGCCGCCCATTAGGCCGGGAGCACCAGCCATAGCGCACCGTTTGTGGTTGTGCAGCACCTGAGATTACAATTCACTTATCCACCAGATTCCACTGGCGGCGCGCCGAGAAGGCGGGTAGAATCCCGCTATCGGTACCTGGGCCGGTCACGCTCATAAATCGGGCCCGCATGTCACGGTAGTCTCGAGTTGACCAAAGGAGGCACTCTATGCCCAAGACGGATTCCTCAACCAAAAAAGCCATCAACCGGCTGATTATGTATCCAGCGCTGATCACCTTGGCGATCACCTTGCTGAGGCTGGTCGGAGAGCTGTTGCACTGGCCAGGCATCCTGTTCAGCCGGGCGGAAGGCGGTGGCGCCGCCATCATCGGCATCAGTTGGCTGCCCATCATCTTCGGCCCGTATTTTGCAGTCAAGCTCTTTGACCGGGATCTGAGGCCCTCCAGTCTCACCAAGACAATCCTGTTTGCGCTCGCGGGCTTTGTTGTCCTTGCCTGCGGCGCCACGGTGGCATTTTCGCCGGTGGTCCATTTTACCGGCCGTATCCTGGTGGGACTGCTGATTATGGTGGCGGCTGCCGCGCTTCAGTATCTCCCCTGGCGCGAGCTGGCCCAGACGCTGATTGCATACGCCTATCTGGCACGCGTCCCCGTCGTCATCGTGATGTTTTTCGCTATGCTGGGCCATTGGGGCACCCATTACGATGCCGTGCCGCCGCCCTATGACCAGCTTCCCTTTGGCACGAAGTTTTTGTACCTTGCTGTAGCTCCGCAGCTCATCATGTGGGTCGTCTATACTATGACCCTTGGAGCGTTCGTCGGCGGACTGTACGTGGCCATCACGCGGCGGCAGACCCAGGCCAAAGCCTCCGTGACAACCAGTGCCTAGGTTTGGCTCAAGTGGTGGAGGAACCTTGCCACGCTCTCCCGCACGTGCAGCGCGCCGTCATACTCGGTGCGCAAGGGACGGCCCGTCCGGTGCACGCGAAGTTTGGGGTCTTCGCCGGTCGGAAGGTTGTTCGCCAGGCCAATCAGGCTCCGCTGCAGGCTGGTGAGCGGCGCGGAGGAGGCGTCGCCCGTCCTGCTCGCCATCGAAATCTGCTCGACGCTCGGCTCCCGCATGTTTTCTTCGATGATCCTGCTGTGAACCGAGGTGGAAATGTCTTCCGGCGTGTCGGTCCTGGCGGTTGCGAGGTCAGGCACGCCGGAGAATGTTTTGGCTGTTTGGTCACGCCTGGTCAAAAATGAATCGAGCTTGAAAAGCTCCTTCAGTGTAGCGGGAATTGAAGCGTGATCAAAAGTCTCGCTGACGATCGTTCCCTTCTGGATATACGGCGAGATCAGGACGGCCGGAACGCGCACGCCGTATCGATCGAACTTGAATTGGGATTGGTACTGGTCGGGCGGTGTCGCAGCCGCGGGCGCGACGTGATCATAAAACCCGCCGTGCTCGTCGTAGACAATCAGCAGCAGGCACTTCTCCCACAGCGGTGAAGTCCGCACGTAATGGTAAACGTCCGCAATCAGCGCTTCGCCGGCTTTGATGCTGTGCGGCGGGTGCTGGTCAGTGGCGCCGCCAAACCACCAGAAGTATTTCGGCTCAATAAAGGAATAGTTCGGCAGCTTTCCTGCCTTCGCATCTTTCCTGAAGTCGCCATAGCCTTTGAAATTGTTTCGCAGCGCGTCAGTATCCAGGCGCTGGAGTTCCCAGGTCTGCGAAATTTCGTGGTAATAGTTCGACCATGTGCGGCCTGCCGCAGACAGGTTTTCGAAGATGGAACGCATGTCATAGTTGTGAAACTGGCTGTTGTCCAGGTAACCCTTGGACGTTGCCGCGTGGGCGAAAAAACGATTGGGCCAGGTGGGGCCGGGCACCGAGGAAAACCAGCGCTTGCAGACGGCAAATTCTTTGGCAAGCGTGGTGAGGACCGGCAGGTTGCCGGGATCGAAGCAGTCCATGATTGTGGGAGCCAGGGACCGGGTGACATCATCCTGCTGCGCGTAGCTGAAGACGAATCCCCTGTTCGCGTCGATGCCGTCAGGAAGTGGAGGTCCGCCCGGATTGCTGAAAAGCTGCACGTTGACATCATGAAAGCCGTGGCCGGGATCGTGCGGCATAACGTCCTGGGCTTTGCGAGTCACACCAATCTTGTTGTTGGGCTCCGACGGCTCGCTTGGATCAATCGGGTTCCACTCCCCGCCCGTCAGCCCATCAATGTCGTAGCCCGGCTCCTGCAACCAGCCCAGCATGTGGTCAAACGAGCGGTTTTCCATCATGAGAACGATGACGTGCTCGATTTCCTGCGGCATGATGACTTGCCTCCAGTGGTTTCAAGTTCCATCTGCCAGCGGTTCTGCGGAGCTTACCCTGGGTGGACTGCCGTGATACTTCTCCCGCTTTCCGGGGTCGGGATGACAGGCGAAGGGATTAATATGGGGGCGGCCTTTTCAGCACCCGCCATGTCTTCGTCTGAAACTCGTTTTGGACCGCTTTTTTCGGCAATGCTTTATTTTCAATGAGATCGGCAGGCTGTTTCTCCGGTTCGTTTTCGCTTAGTTTTTTCCACGGGTACCTGTTTTCAACAACTTCTCCGGTTTGTTCCGGTTTGTTTTGACGTCCGATCCTTTGTTTTCAGCAACTTCTCCGGTTTGTTTTTTAAAATAACATCTTTTTTATCCTACGGCACCGTTACCACAATATATAGATTGTGTTGATTAGCAGCACTCACAAGCCGAATAGCAGGCAATCCAGACTGCTGACAGGCTCCTTGCCTGATGCTGCCCGCCGACACAATAAAGACTAGCAGAGTAGCTTAGGTATGTCAAGCCTTTTTTTCCGATAGATCGACCGGCGCATTACTAAATCCACGAGCGTCGGGCAGCGTATTTGATCACCGCGCGCATGCCGAATTCCAACTGTTGCAATTCCCGCGCGGTGGTATAATGTGTTGAGGATCGAGCTGAGGGCCGGAACTGTGCAAGAACAAAATCTGATCGTGTTTAAAAAAACCGCTTGCGCTCGTACGTAGTTTTCGGTAGGATTATCAATTGCCAGGATGAAGGTGGGGGAGACGACAAGCTTCCTCATCATTGCGGGTCACACAAACGGAGGTCAATACGAAGAAGACTTTCGGCTAAGGATTTGAGGCATGTCGGGTCCGCGCAACGAGAAGTTTCCCGCCTGTTTCAAATTCCTTAATTAATCAAAAGTCGGCTTTGGAGTAAGGCAAGCGATGCCGTCTCTTCTCTTGTTGGATGGCAGGGCTTTTATGTGGAATCACGGGTGCTGAGTTCGGCTTTTCGCATTGAAGAGCGAAACCCAGCACCTGAGAAAGCCGGATGACAGTCCGGCACTCAGTTCTGGAACAGGAGGTCAGGTGAAGCGCATAAGCTATTGCCTGACACTCAGCGATCTTTGAAAACTGAATAGTGCGACGTCTAACATGTGCTCAACTGTCCGGCGGATATCCGGACAGAGTATAGCGAAGGCGAATCTGTTCAAAAGCAGCGGCAAGTGATGAGTGACAGGTGACGGCAAGAGGTTTTGCTGGTCACTGACCGCTATTCACTGACCGCTGGTTCTGTGTGTTGAGCAGATTTTATGGTCAAGCTACTAAGGGCGTACGGTGGATGCCTTGGCGCCAGACGGCGAAGAAGGACGTGGCTACCTGCGATAAGCCTCGGTGAGGGGGAAGCACCCATTGACCCGGGGATTTCCG
>DASUJZ010000053.1:0-83950 GCA_036278995.1 Terriglobia bacterium
ACATGGTGCGGTCCCTGCCTGAAGGAGGTGCCAGTCCTCAGGAAGGCAGCGGAGCTTTATAGAAAACGGGGGCTGGAAATTCTGGGCATGAACAGCGACCAAAAGGTCGAGAAGGCCCGGAAGTTTTTGGAGAAGAGTCAGATTTCCTGGCCGCAGTCCAACCCGGAAAGCACAAAGCAGATCGTTGACCGCGAATTGGGCGTCAAATGGTATCCCGCCATCATTCTGATAGATCCTCAGCGCAGGATTGTCTTCATTTCGGGCAACGGTAGCAAAGTGCTCAACGGCAAGAAGCTTCTTGAGAAGCTGGACGAGGCTCTGCCGACTGCACCCCACCCTTGAAGACTGACCTCAGAGTGCCGCCTGCTGGCTGCAGTGGTTTCGCGAGGCTTCCGCCTAGTTGTAGTGCCACTGTTTGAGGTGGGCGCCCGCGGGCGCATCGTCAGCGATGTGGTGGGCCATGATGCGGACCATATTTTCCTGCGTGGTTGACTGCCATCCATGACCCTTTTCGGGCCGGCCGTACTTAAACTCTCCATCGTAATAGGGATTGGTCGTGCCCTCCAGGAACTTCTCCAGGTCATAACATGCCATGTTCAGGTAGTAGGTATCCATATCGCCCACATCGATGTGGATTTTGTCCACGAGGCTGGCGCCGATTTTTGACCAGTTCCGCCGCAAATATTCCGTGAGGTCATAGCCATGATCCCGCATGTAGTTGGCCACGCTATGGTCAATTTTGCCTGTGCGCTTGTCCCAAAGCGGCTTGGGATAGCCGTCCGCGCCGACCGGTCCGTACACCGCTTCCCAGGCCTCGAACTGTTGACCGGAGCGGCCATGACTGCCCAGCACGTCCTCGAGCTGGCTTTCCTGCCGGACTGTGGTGGTTACCTGCCCGTCCGTATCGCGGCTGAGCGGCCTGACCGCCCGCAGCCAGCGTCGCCCTGGCGCGAAAAAGGCACTGTCATCATTGTAGATGTCGATGAGCTGATCGTGCGTGAAGTCCACTGGATCAGGATAAAGCGTCCAGGTGCCACCGAAGAAATCCGGGTGAAACACCTGCAGTGCCAGCGACTCCCATCCGCCCGTCGAGCCGCCCGTCAGCATGCGGGCGTAAGGCTTTCGGATTACGCGGAAATGCGTCTCGACGTAGGGTATCAGCTCCGTCATGAGGGCGTCGCCGTACGGCCCGTTATTGGCAGAGTTCACCGCGTAAGAGTCATCGAAAAAGGGCGTGGGATGCTGGAAAGTGACGGCGATCATCCGCGGAAAATCCTCGGAGTTCCAGGCTTTGTAAAATTGATAGCCGGTCTCGATGTTGTAGGAATGGAGGGCGTTCTGCACATGCCCGGATATATCTTCGTCGTCGGTAGAGAATCCGAACGCCGGCTCCATGTCGAAGTGTCCCTGCTGGTAGATCACCGGATAGTAGCTTTCCGGGTGAGAGTCGTAGCCCCTGGGCAGCAACACCACCGCGCCGAGATAGATCGGACAGCCCCAGAACCTGCTGAGCAAATCGCTCTGGATTTTGATGTGCTTCACCCATGCCGTATCGTTCGGAACTTCCACCGGCGGGATTACCTGCGCCAGGCTCAGCTTGATGTCAAAACCCGTGGCGGGATCCAGACGGATGCGCTCCACCTTGCTATAAAGATTGCCGGGCGAGCTATTGAACTGCTGTCCCTCCCACTGGTCCATGTGTGCCCGAATGGTGTGGCCGTCGGAGCGATGGAACTCTGAATAGACGTTGACCAGTGCCTGCACGTAGTAGTCACCTGCCGGAACGTCTCTTAGGCTGCGTGTCGGGAAGCCGAGCGTGCTTCCATCGATTACGGTCTGCTGCCCCGGTTTGAGGCGGCTGACATCAACGCCAAAAAAAGGCGGGTGGCTGCCCCACGACCCAACCTGCAGCCGCGGCTCGGGTTCCTTCTCATCCGCCAGCATCACGTAGACGCGCCCGGTGATGGGCTTGTTGTGGGCCGAGGCGGGAAAAGAAATCTCAAACTTCAGGCTGGGCGTTGCAGCGCGTGCTCTGCTGAACGCGGCGAGACTCGAAACGACTACGGCAAGCGCGACCACGCGCGCCATCCAGCGCGGGTCGCGAAATGGAGTTGGGCCATTCATAGATTCTCGTTTGCGCCAGCGTCCCTCGAACTAGCGAGGCGGCTTCAGCTTGTCTCTCGAAAGCCTGCGCCAGCAGTCAAGCAGTTTAGCTTAGCGACGGCAGTCCTGTCCGCTTTTCGCCGGCCATGCGGACAGAAGCGGGTTGGCGCGTCGTGTTGGCCTTCGGTTTCCAGATGGTTCTTGCAGGGCCGGCTCTCTCATTTGGGCTTGGGTCCCCACGTCCAGTAGAGAGCCAGGTAAGCGTAGTTCTCAGTTTGACCAGCGACGCTGTGGCCATACGCAAACATCAACTGGAACCCAGGGTATTGGAGGTCAAAAGTATAGTAGCCGCCGAAATCGACGTCGACGGCATATCGAGAGTCCGTTGGATCGGCCGTTGGCCGTCCGTGCGAGAACACTTCAGATCCGAGGGTCAGCTTTTTCGACACGCTGTACGTGATGAGCGTTCCGCCAAATGGATAGTTTCTCCCTCCGGGAACACGGCTGCTGATATTTATCCCGCCTCCACCGTCGATCGACCAGCCCCCGATTGTCTTCTTTGCATACAGCGGAAATTTCCACGACGGTGCTCCCGCTCCCAATCCCCGCGAAGAATCTCCCCATGGCAATTCCATCATTACGAAGGTTCCGATCATCGGCCGGTGTTTGGTCTCTGGAAGGAACTGGTCCTGAAAGCCGAACTCCCCGTCTGCCAGGCCAAAGTTGGTTGGCCCGTCATTTGGAATCGACGCCCCGAGCGGCAGGATGAAGTGAAACATCGAGTTGCGAATGAGGCTCCAGTTAAATTCGATGGCTGGACCGCTTGTGCCCACAACCCCAGGCGACGAGGTTGCTCCGGTCCAGGCGTAGAATTCATGCCAGTGATAGGGAATAACGTCCGGATCGTCGAGCTGAAAAGGAGGCCCGGCGAACACCTCGTTCGGGCAGAAGGACAGGAGGAATAATATAGCCAGGAAAATTCTCACGACTCCTCCTCGAACATTGGCGGGCCAACTCCTCAATCACCCCAGGCCAAAAATCCGCCCTTGGCAGGCATTATAATGAACGTGCAACCGGATGAGCCCGGAGAATAGCTCTTCGATGGTGATTGTTCATGGGATCGCAACCCGCGGCCTGAGACCACGGGCTATTTACCGAGCAAAAGATCCACAAGGGGCGGAAAAGTCAGTAACAGAGAAAGCCCCAGAAGAACGAAAGCCAGCGTATTGACCTTTCCGATTGCAACGGTCCTGGATCGCCACCGCCTTGCCAGGCCGGACCACGATATCAGCCACACGACAACGGCTGTCGTGGTGACGCCGGACAGCGGGCCGGTGGGAACGTAAAAAGTAAGCCAACGGGCTGCTGCCGCGGAGCCATCTCCGAGCATTGCAAGGAGGGCAAGGGCGCAGCAGCCTACGGCGGCCGACAGGATGGCTGCACCTACGGGACCGTTTGGAGGATTATCTGTCAAGTTCGCGTCGCTGTGTTCCGCTGCTTCCGTTTGGACAGTGTTCATTTGCTCTCTCTCAGGAAGTGAATAGTAGCTCCGCCTTTGACGGGCGCATGGTTGTCAATAATCGCCCCAAAGACACCTGCGATGCTGGCCGATCCCAGCGCGACCAACGCAAACACCAGCACAGCCGCGCGAATTTGTGGATGCTTTTTTATGGCCAGTCGATGTTTGGCCATAACGTATGCGACCATTGTCATAGCGATGGGCGCAAACCAGCCGACGTGTTCTTTCCACTCCATGCCGATCCTGTGCCAGCCGGAGGTGCCGGAGCTCGACAGCAAGAGTCGCTGGGGGAATCCAGACAGACCAACGACGCCGCCAGGCGGAATGGCCCGATACCACGGATAGACGATGTAAGCGCCCAGCAGCACGGCGGCCCAGCCCAGAGCGGCGGTGCTAATCAGGTAAAGCTGCTTCAGCGAGTCTCCTCGGGCGGTGAGTTCGGAAGGCTGCGTCACATAGCGCGACCGGAACAGCTCCACGACGACGCCAAAGACTGCCATCAAGAAAAAGCCGCCGATGAGCATTCCGTGGAGTTCACTTGCGAGGGCACGGCCAGAGATTTCCATCTTAAGTCTCCGTTGGTTCGTTGGGAACTTGCTTGAAAGAGATGCCCGCAGTCACAGAATATAGTAATGAATTCCGATGTCGGAATTCGATTATATCAGCAGAATGGAACGGCGCATGTACTTACTGGCGGCGAGAGGCGGAGTGCGGCTGGGGTGCCGGAGCCGGCGTGCCGGGACCGGATTCTGCGCCGGGCTTGCCATCGAGTACGGATATCACGGCAGGCGGCAAGTTTTTGGCGTTCCCCAGAAATTGGCTCAGTTGCAGGATCTGCTGTTCAGTGAGGGAATCCTTGAAACCGGGCATTCCTGTCAGGCGGACACCGTTCTTCACTTTCCAGTAAGCCTTAGGACTGGCGAGGCGGTACGGCTGGCTCACGTCGAATGTGGTGGGCTGGTCAAGCCGGAAAAATTGCGGCGGATGAGGGTACATTCCTTTTGAAATGGCTGTTTGCTTCGCATTCGGGAGGCCGTGGCATAATGCGCAGTTTTCACGATACAGATTTGCGCCGCTTTTCAGATCGGCCTCGGTAGGCAGTATGGCGTCGACTTTGGGGGCTTGGTGCGACACGGTTGCGCGCATGGCAAGCGCTGCGAAAAAGCGCTCAAAGGGAAGAGGCGAGGACGATGTCGAGACCGGCGCGTAACCGGAACGCAGATACAGATAAAATGCTGCCGGAACCAGAACGATTCCTGCTAAGAAGACGAACACGTATTTCTTCATCCTGAAACTTGCCCTAACCCATCGTCGCAGCCGGCTCATGACTGACACGCTGCGCGCGTTCCAAAGCCCGGCAGCGATCGCCTGCCATCATTTTTTGCGGCCCGAGCAGGTGTATTCAGCGCACTTCCATGTCCACATCGTAACGGGCCTGGCACTTGACGCTCGGCCAGTAGTTGACGGTCTTGCTCGAGCCTTTAGCGTTGACGACGAACACCAGCGGAGGGTTGTGGACTTTGTCAGGCAGGCCCGCAAAACGGGCTTTGCCCTCGCTATTGGTGCCGACTTTCAGGTCCATTTTCTTCATTCCCATAAAGCCATAGGCGATCTTCACAGAGATTTCGGCGTTGTAGAGCGGCTTATTGCTGCTCTGGTTGACGGTGAAATCTACGGTGCAGGGGCCCAGGTTCGCATTAACCTGCGGTACAGGAACCGACTGCTGCGAGGCGTATATCCCTGAAGCAAGCAGCAGGCTGAGTGGCAGCGCCAGGATGGTGTATCGCACCAGTCGACTACATTTGATTGAGTTGAACGGCATCGTTGGAACCTCGCTCGAGAGTCGCCCTGGGTCATCAGGCGCCTTATTTTCAGATTCACGCCGGTCCTCCTGAGTTGCCGCGCCAACTTTGATCCCGGTGTTCCCCCGTCAGGATAACCTTCCGCTATAATAGACGGTCTGGGAGAAATTTGTGCATGCCTGAGCTTCGGGTTCACCGTTGGCCACAGAGCCAGCCTCTCGAACGCGAAAGCGTCGCCACGGCTTGGGCGCGCGATGGATTCGGTTGTGATCTTTGGGTGGACCCTCCCGGACAAGAGTGGATTGGTTTTGTGCATGCGACGGACGAGCGCGTGGTGGTGCAAGAGGGAAGCTTAGAGTTTGAAGTTGAAGGGGCGCGGGCTATGCTCGGGCCCGGTGACCAGGTTCTGATTCCCGCAGGTAGCCGCCACAGCGTTTGGAACCGCGGATCGACCACTGCCCGCTGGTTTTATGGATATCAGCGGCACTGACGCTTGCAGGCTCGAACGGCGCAGGGGATTGATGGCCTCGCCGCCCATCCTCGCGACAAGAGAAAACTCCAACCGGACTGGAAGAAGTTTTGCCTTCTCAACCTGAATTCCTTGGCAATAAACCCGTAGCAGCAGGAATCCGGGCTGTCAGAACGGCGTCGATCGCCGTGCTGGTTATCATTCTCCTCATCCTGTCGTTCATCGGAGTCTTTGGGGCCATGGTACATTTTGGTGATCACCGGGAGGTGGTGCTGCCCAAACCTTCGGGCCCGTACGCTGTTGGCCGAACGCTTTTTGATTGGACCGACCTGAAGCGCATCGATCCATACTCGACCGCTATTGGAAAACATCGGGAGTTGATGGTGTGGCTCTGGTATCCTGCCTCCGCTTCACAGCAATCGAAATCCGCTGACTACATTCCCTCTGCCTGGGCCTCTCAATTGCCGTGGCGGCCGGTGACGATTCCGAGCCGTGTCCGGGTGCATGCGACCGCGGACGCCCCGGTCGCGTCAACGCGCCAGGCCTACCCGGTCCTGGTGTTTTCCACCGGCCATGGCAATCTGCCCAGCGACTACACCACGATGATCGAGGACATCGTAAGCCATGGCTACGTCGTTCTAGGAATTACAAACACTTATAGCGCGCCCGTTGTACGGTTTCCCGACGGCCGTATGGCCAACCATCTTGCTGAAGCGTCATTCCCGCGTGGACCTGAGCAAGCTATCCGGTCCGCGGGCGATCGCATGGTGAGCGTGTGGGCGGCGGACATGCGGTTTGCCGTCGACAGCCTGGCGCAGATGAATTCAGATCCGAAGAACCGGTTCCACGAGCGGTTGGACCTTGCGAGACTCGGATTATTTGGACAGTCGTTCGGCGGCGCAGCGGCCGCGGAGGCGTGCTCGGCGGACTCGCGCTGCAAGGGCGCAGTGGATATTGACGGAAATCTGTTTGGGAATGTCCGGAGAGAACAAATCAAGGAGCCCTTCTTGTTTGTCTTGAGCGATTGGACTCTGCATCCGCCCTGGATGCAGCGCACGCTTTCGAGCGTCTCGGTCAGGAGATTTCAGCGGCAGCAGTCTGAGTTGGACCTGGAAACCCATCAAACCTGCAAGGACTCCCCTCACTGCTGGAAAGCGCATATCCCTGGAACACGCGATTTTAACTTTACCGACCTGGCAGTTCTATACAGCCCGGGAATGAGGATGATGGGCTATCTCGGACCCGTCGATGGAACCAAGGGACTTGCCGAGACCTCATCCTGCGTGTTGAGCTTTTTCGACACAACGCTGAATGCGCCGTCTGCAGTTCTGGCAGATGAGAGCACCGCGCCGGGTTGCAGCTACCAAGCCCTCGGCAAATCTCCTGCGAGCATACAAGCTGCGAAGAATTGAGAAAGGCCGGCAGCAATCGCCACTCGCACCTCTGCTGGCACAGCGCGCATCACTCCTCACGTTCCACATCTCCAATCCTTTATTGATCAGTCATTACTTTTAGAGTACAATGGCGGGCACATTAGCACCCGAGGAGGAGATGATTCGAATGACGGTGAGGAGGCCCATTGATACGGATTGATGTTGATGTGGCTCTAGTCAATCCCAAACCCAACGCTACCTTGCTCCGCTCCTCGAAATCGGGGAAAACCGCGGAGGCCATGGCCGTCTTGCACGTGAACGGCGCCCTGGCAGAGGGACCGTGTGTGTGTTTCTTCCTTGAGCAGATTCGACTGCTGATCGCCCGCGGGATCAGGAATTTTGTGATTGATCTTACTAAAACTGACTTCATAGACGCCCGAGGGGTTGGAAGTCTTGCGGCGGCGTTCAACACCGTGCGAGACAGGCGCGGCCGGATCAATTACGTGCTCGATTCGGCGGAATTGCTCTCCATCATTCGCAGAAACAATCTCGACCAGGTCTTTGAGATTTTCCCAGATGAGGAGTCCGCGCTCGCCAGCTTCCATACCTCTCCCACGACGTTCCGCAAAATTCCAGCATCTTCATAAGAAACATCGTGGTTGTGATTGGCAATCCACGCTTCGCCTGCTCGTTCCTCGTATACGAGTATTTTCCAGATGGCCATGCCTGGGGTATGATTCACGCGGCGGGCCAAAGGTATGGTTTCTCGCGACAGGAGATGAAACGCGAGGAGGGTTGATGGAACGACGAAATTTTCTGACGGGTTCCTTCGCCGGCGCAGGGGCTCTCATGACCGGCCTGCGTCGCGTGAGTGGGACCTCAGCCGCCGCGGATGGGCTCCGAACGCGCGCGCGGCCAGATGCTTCATCCGATGGTTTGATCGAAGTTTCCGGCACGATTTATGAAGTAACTGACACCCTGACCAAAGTGCCTGTCACGATCACGCTCGGCAGGTTCCTCATCGCTCCAAAGGAAGTGACGCAGCGCGAATTTGAAACCGTTATGGGCTACAACCCGTCATTTCATCAAGGCGCTGAGCTTCCCGTTGAGACGGTGAGCTGGTGGGAGGCTATTCGTTACTGCAACCTGCGGAGCCTGCGCGACCAGCTCGAGCCCTGCTACAACCTGGAGACCGGCTGTTGTGAGTTCGCACGAACAGGCTATCGCCTTCCCACCGACGCTGAGTGGACCCACGCCGCAGGCCCGGTTCCCGATTTCAAGAGCAACGCCGAGGTAGCCAATCTTGGCACCTCAGACACGAAGAATGTGGCGCGCCTGAGGGAACAATTGCAGAATTCGGGTACAAAGCCGGTGGGAAGCTACTCCCCCAATCAGTTCGGGCTGTTTGACATGTTCGGCAACGTCTGGGAATGGACCAGTGATTACTTCAATTCGGAAACCAGCCCCCAGGCTTCATCCGATCCCGCCGGCCCGTTGCGAGGGCTGGCCCGGATTGTTCGGGGTGGATCATTCATCAGCACGACTTCCGAATGGGCGCGCGGATATCGGTCCTCCATCGAACCCGGGTACAAGAGCCGCTTCACAGGCTTTCGTGTCTGCCGCTCGGTCGAACCCCGGCCCCGTTTGCCGCAGCAATCGCCCGACTGGTTCAAACGTTACAATAGCCCACCGGCCGGTTATGAATCGTCGATTGGCAATCTGTCATCACTGGTTGCCGGAGTCAGCTCAGTTGCGGAATGGAAATCCCGGCGAAAGGGTGTCCTTACCAAATGGCTCAAGCTGCTTGGCTCGATGCAAACGAATGCTCCACCGCCCGAGACGCGCTTGGTAGAGGATGTCATCGACCAGAACTACACCGCGCGCCTCATGCATCTTCAAGTTGAACCGGATTGGTGGGAAAAGATCCTGGTGATGAAGCCGGTAAGCGATCTCAAACGCCCGCGTCCGGTGGTTATCGTGCCTTTCTACGACGTGGACACTCCGGCGGGCCGAAACCTGTCGGGACGTCACTTCCTGGGTATGGGGGTTGACTCCTATGCTTACACGGCCGTGCAGAAAGGTTACATTGCTGTGGCCATTCGATGGTTTGGCGAGAGCTACGGTGAGTGGTATTCAGAAGCCGTCGCCAACCTCAAACTGCGGCATCCACATTGCACCGGTCTCGGCAAGTGGGTGTGGGATGCCCAACGGCTGCTGGACTACCTGTACTCGCTGCCGGAGGTCGACCGTGACCACATCGGCATCATCGGGCATTCGCTCGGCGGCAAAATGGCGCTTTATGCGGCGGCCGTTGAGCCGCGGATTACCGCCGTCGTCTCCAACGAGCCGGGCGTGGGCCTGTCGTTTTCGAACTACGACGATTACTGGTATTTCGGCGACTTTATTGACAAGGTAGAGGCAGGGACCGACCAGCACGAACTTATCGGCCTGATTGCGCCTCGCCCTTTTCTACTAATTGGCGGCGACACTTACGATACAGCGAAGAGCTGGTATTACATCAATGCCGCGCGAGAAGTTTACAAGCTCTACGGCAAACCTGAAAACATCGGCTACTTCAACCACCACAAAGGCCACATGCCCACGCCGGAAGCCGTCTGGCGAGCTATGGAATGGCTGGCGCACTTTCTTGGACCGCCACACTGACGCAACCTGGTTGAATGGCTACGTTGAAGTTGAGAACATTGTCCAGGGTTTTGAAGGCATGTCTCGAAGCAGCGGTGCCTGCCAGTCGAACTCCGGATGTTTCTTCAGGTGCTCGGCGGCATTGAAGTCGAGCCCGCAGCAATGGCCTGCCGATGCGGAAAGGGCCATCTTTTCGATCATGGCCGCGTCTGCGCCTTTGTTTTGCACG
This sequence comes from Terriglobia bacterium, assembly GCA_036278995.1. Lineage (GTDB taxonomy): Bacteria > Acidobacteriota > Terriglobia > UBA7540 > UBA7540 > SCRD01. The sequence goes on from DASUJZ010000053.1 coordinate 10,139, forward strand.
GCGCCTGCAGGGCCGTACGGCCGCTGCCAGGTGCCCGACCCGCGCGGGGACAGGTCGATGTGGCCGCACAGCGTGCGCTCGCTGGGGGCATCCTCTTTCTTCGCGAATGAATCGTAGTGGTCGCCCATGAATTTCTGTGCCATCGCCATATCGATTTTCCCTTTGTTTTCGGCCATCAACTGCTTCCAGCGCACGTGCCGAGCGTTGGCGCTGTTGCTCATGTCGCTCAGGTCGAAGTTGGTTTCCTGGCTGGCGAGCTTGGGGCTGACCGGGAAGTTCGAGCCCACAAAATAGCCGTCCCGGGTGCGCCACAGGTTCACGTTTTTCAATCCCAGTTCCAGGTCGGCTACTTCATTGGTTTTGTGGTCTGCGATCAGCCAGTTGTTGGCATAACCTCCGTTGTTGCCCGCCTTCATGATGCGCACATAGTCGTCGATCGAGTTCGAATACTGCATGCCCTTGCGGGCGCGCACGAATTCCGGAATACCCGACGGGTCATACCCGGAGAAGCCGGAGATGGTGGTTTCGGTGATAGCGATGCCGGCGGAATTAATGCCGAAATCGTCGCCACTGTGAATGAATCCGGGGAATCCATCCATCAGCAATCGGTAGCCGTGCGAGGGCGCAATGTCGTAGATGATCGTCCAACGCTCGCCGTCGAGATACCCGGTCCAGCAATTGTGGGCAATGACGATCTTTCCGTCCTTCGTATAGCTGCCGGTCGCAGCAAAGGCGCTGCAGTGTTCGGGCACGGCGAGCTCAGCTGATGTCTGGTCCTTATGCGTCCTGTCATACTCCTTGACGTAGTAGTCCCACTCCATGGAAGCGTTCAGCGCAACCACATCCCAGAGATCGAGCTTGCTGCCCCGGGCCCGCAACCCCTCGGCTAAGCCCCGAAGCTCCTCGCGATACTCTGCCTCAATCTTTGGCCACAGCATGCTTTTCGCGGCGCTGCGATAAAAATCCCAACCGTATTTTCGGTTGTGGGTCTGCTGGAGAACGGTGACTTTGGTGGTGTCTTCGATCTTGTCTGCCAGGAGATAGCCGTGCTGGTATCCTATCTCGGCGGGCGTTCCCTCGAGATGTACAAAGGTCCATCCATTCCTCTCCGGACTGCGGAACGCTCCCTTCAGGCGCGCGTCCGGCGTGGCTGGATGTTTGGTCGACGTGCAGGAAATGTTGTCCAGCAGTAGGGCCCCGCCGATGCCGGCCAGAGAAGCCTTCATAAATGCTCGTCGACGCATGATTCCCTCCAATAATCCAAGTGACCGAGGCTAGAGTATCACTCCTTGTGCTTCCAGGAAAAGCAGGAAAAACGGCGGCAAAGCTACGTCACTTGCGGCGATGGACTACCCTATCAGGGAACCAATGCTATGGCTTGCTTGACACGCTCCTCTACCTGGGCAATCATTTTCAAGACGAGAGAGAGCGTGACCGTATGGAATCCGCTGCACAAGAACCAGGGAGCACACTCTACGAACGGCTGGGCGGCTACGATGCCATAGCGGCTATCGTCGATGAATTTCTTCGACGCATGCGGGCAGATCCCATGTTTGCCCGTTTTGCGGGCGGCCGCAGCCTCGATTCCGTCCGGCGCGGTCGGGAGTTGCTGGTCGGCCAGATGTGTGCTCTCTCTGGAGGCCCGTGCCTTTATACCGGCCGCGACATGAAGACGTCGCACGGCGGACTTGGCATTACCACCGCCGACTGGGACGCAAGCATCCGCCACGCCGACGCTGCTCTCGAACACTTCAGGGTTACCGCCAACGATAAACAACAATTCATCGCGCTAATCGAGCAGTATCGACACGATATTGTGGAAGCGTAAAAAACGTCGCTGGCGCATGGTGGAGAATCACCTCTGCAGCAGGGGTGAGCTATCTCAGGCGCCCGTGCTATCGCGCCGTCCAGCCTCCGTCAATGAGAATGGTGTGGCCAGTGATCAATGAGGCCGCCGGCGATGCCAGAAAAACCACCGCTCCTGTGACTTCCATCGGGTCGCCGATCCGGTGCAGCGCTGCGATCCGTTCGATGGTATCAGCGCGGAACGCCGGGTCTGCCAGCGCCTCTTCAGTGCCGGGCGTAAAAATGAACGTAGGAGCAATGGCGTTCACCGTGATGTTGTGTTTCCCCCACTCGACGGCCAGGCATTTGGTGAGGTGGGCGATGGCAGCCTTGCTGGTGCAGTAGATCGATTCCGTGGGCAGGGCCACAAACCCGGCCTGCGAGCTCATATTGATGATGCGGCCGTGCTTTTGGCGGATCATCACGCGCCCCGCCGCCTGGCTGGCGAAGAATGTGCCCTTTACATTGACCGCCATGATGTCATCAAAATCTTTTTCCGTGAAGTCCTCGGCCGGATTTCCCGGCGCCACTCCCGCGTTGTTGATCAGAATATCCAGCCGGCCGAAGTGCGCCGCGGCCTCTTCGACGGCGCTGGAAATCTGGTCAAGTTGTGCCATATCCATTTGCAACGGGAACGCCCGGCGTCCCATGGCTTCGATTTCCCGAGCGAGATCAGTGCCTGTGTTCCGGTCACGCAAGCCAAGCGCCACGTCCACTCCCGCATTCGCCAGAGCAAGCGAGATCGCCCGCCCCAGACCACGCGCTGCTCCGGTTACCAGGGCCACCTGGCCATTCAGATCAAATTTCGGAAATCCAGCCATAGTTGCCGCTTCTTTCAGGGTGTTGCCGTCTCGGAAACTGCGGCAGGCGCAACGTTAGACAGCCGCATCCTGGAGCCGTAACAGGCGTAGTGCGTGACGACGAGATAGCAGACCAATGGAACGATCATGGCGATGGCCATGCTGCGCCAGAGTTCGTACAGGAGTCCCATGGCGGGCGGCGCTGCGGCGCCACCTACAATCGCCATAACGATGAACGATCCCCCGAGCTTGGTGTTCGCACCGAGGCCCTTGATGCCGAGCGCATAGATGGTGGGGAACATCAAAGACATAAAGAAGCTGGTCAGAAACATGGCGCCCACTCCCACCCAGCCCGGAAATAAAACCCCAATTGCCACGAGCGCTATGTTGATGATCCCATAAACCCCCATCAGCCTGTTCGGGCGGAAAAACTTCATCAGGTAGGTTGCCACAAATCTGCCGATGCCGAACGCAACCAGGCTTCCGGTCAGCAGATAGCCGGCAACTTTTTCGGGCTGATGCGTGTAGTCCTGGATGTACTGAATCAGGAAGCTCCAGGTTCCCACCTGCGCGCCAACGTAGAAGAACTGCGCTGACACGCCCTGAAGAAAATGCGGGTAATGCAGCAGATCGCTAAGCTTTCCCTTGTCGCGCGCATCCTTTTTCTCTGCTTCTTCTGTGATCTGTGGGAACTTCGTCCGCAGAATCAGAATGGCCATCACCCAGACGACGACTCCGAGGACGACATAAGGATGAACGACTCTCAGCCTTTCACTTCTCAAGTACTCCGCGAGCGTGCCCTGTGCCTTGAGCGCGCCGATCTGCTGCGTGCTCAATTCAATTCCCGAAAAGATGAAAACTGTGCCGATCAGTGCTCCTGTAATTGAACCCAGAGGATTGAATGACTGCGAGAGGTTCAGGCGCTGCTCAGAACTCCGCTGGTCGCCCAGCACGGCGATAAAAGTGTTCGAGCCGGTTTCGAGAAAGGAAAGCCCGCTGGCGATGACGAACAGCGCAAACAGGAAAAACCCATAGCTCCCCACGATGGCAGCGGGCCAAAATAGAAACGCGCCAGAGCCGAACAAGAAAAGGCCCGTTACCAGGCCCGCCTTGTATCCGAACCTCCGCATGAGAAGAGCAGCCGGGATGGCGAGGCAGAAGTAGCCGAAATAGAATGCCGATTGCACCAGCCCGGCCTGGAGGCGCGTGATTTGGAACGATGTCATGAACTGCTTGATGAGAATGTCATTCAAATTGTTGGGGATTCCCCAGAGAAAAAACAGCGCGGTGACCAGGACAAAAGGCAGCGTGTTTCCAGGGGAAAACAGTGGTGGGCGGTTGTTCGCGGCAGAAGTCATGTTTGTGTTTTAGCTCCGCAGCGTCGCAAGCACTCCAGCGTCTGCGGGTTTAATTTCTTCGTATGCCTCGATGAATTGGGTTGGGAGTAACGCTTCAGGCCCGCAGTTTACGATACTCCTGAAGGCACAATTCCACGGTTTTGATTTCGGAGTAACGACTGCCTTCCTGCTCAATCAGGTAGTACTCAACGCCGCCCACGCTCTCTGCGGCTGCGAAGATCTTTTTCCATGGGGCAACTCCTTCGCTGAAGAGCACCTTATAGCCTCCTTTGGGAGACCAATTCTTGAGATGGAGAGAACGGATACGTCCGGGATTTTTTTTGATCCACGCCACCGGATCGTTTCCGGTCTCAAGGCACGTACCCACGTCCAGTTGCAGCATAATGCTCTTGTCTGTGTTCGCGGCAAGGACCTCGATCGGCTTCTGGCCGTCCACAGGTTTCCATTCGAGATCGTGGTTGTGGTAGCCCGCGTGCAAGCCGTGGGCTGCCATCGTGTGGTTCGCTTTGTTCAGCGTCTCCGCAACCCGCTTCCAGCCGTCAATGGTGGAAACGTCGCCGGCCGACGCCATGACGATGTAGCGCGTACCCAGAATGCCATTCAGTTCCATCGCCTTGCCGATTCCCGCCGGCGTGAAGGACTTCGGATCATTGTGCGTCGAGTAGCAGCGTATGCCCAGGCTGTCCATTTGGCGGCGAATCTTTTTCGCCTCGCTCGCGGTCCAATCATAATAAGGCGAGTAGAATTCCACGCACTGGTATCCCATTTTGGCAACTTGCCTGACCGTGCCGGCCAGATCTTTTTGCAGGTCGTTGCGGACCGAATAGAGTTCCAGCCCAATCGGGATCTTCTTCGTGGCCCCGGCCGCCACAGCAGCCGCTCCCAGCGGAGCCGCCGCAAAAAGCGTCAGAAAAAAGCGACGTGAACAGCCATCAGGTTTTTTCATAGTAGCCACACGATATCACAACAGCGGAAATTCCATCACGCGAAAAGAGAGGCCCTACGCGGCTGGCCAGCGCGAGAAGTCCCGTCAACGCCCCCTCACCGCACGTGAAACTGATCCGAAAGGACGAAAGCTGCCCCCGCTGCTCCTGTAAATGCAGCGAAAAAATTCATGATGTGGTTCAGCGGTAAAATTTTTCTCTTGACAAGGGTAGCATTCAGCCCTATATATCGTGGTGAGGAAGACGCAGGGACACAACATCTTGAACCCTGTGCGTGGATTTTGACAGTCGGAGGAAGGAGGTCTATGGCGGCTAAGAAGAAGGCAAAAGCCAAGACAAAGAAAAAGAAGTAGGGTTCAAAAATCACCAGCAGTTTGGTCCTCCAGGCCCGCCTTTCTCCGAGGCGGGCTTGGTGTTTTCAGGGCTTTTTTCATTGCGAGGGCTGGTCCGCACACGACGGAAATCCTTTGTCTCCGGCTGGTTGTTCAGTGGGAGCAGTAGCGATCTTGCTATGGGAGACGATCCGGTTGGGTTAGGCTTCCTCTTCCACCTCCCGATTGGGGACCGGTTCTCGCGGTTCCAGGTGCGACCGCCGCGCAATAATGGATCCCGGAAAGCTGCGGAGGCGATAGTTGTATGCGCTGACCTGTTCGTTGAAGAATTCCTTCTGCTCCTCGATGCCTCGTTCCAAATCGGCATTCTGCTTTCTGAATTTGATGAAGTTGTTGTTTGACTTCAGTTCCGGATATGCCGCGGCGGTTTTGAAAACCGTTTCCAGCGCGCCCGCGATGGCGGCATCGGCCAGCGATTTTTCCTGCATGGTCCGCGCCTTCAGGTAATTTCTCCGCGCTTGTGCGATGGGTTCAAAGGCGTCATGGTCGTGCGGCATATATCCGCGGCAAGTTCCCAGGAGCTTGGGTATTTCGTCATGCCGCTGTTTCAACAGCAGGTCGATGCCCGCCCAGGTTTTGTCGAGGTCGATCCTTAACCGCAAAAGAGTGCGCCGCACTTTGATAAAATAGACTTGAATTGCCACAAATATCAGAACAACTACCGCGACTGCAATCCACAACCAGGCGCCGTGCATCAAGGAAAGCTCCTCCAGTAATTCCGCTTCATGATATCGACAGGCGCCGGGCCCCACCATGCGCCCGTGCGCCGGCATCAACGATCCTAAAGGGCGTACCCGCTTATCTGCAAGCCAGCCGCACAAGTGCGCCCGCCACGCTCCTGGTGCGCGAACACACGGGAACAGGTTTATTCCGTTGGGCAGGAACGCTAAATTAAAGTTACCACAATTTTTGCGGAAGAACGCCGGCGGGAAATTTACGGCCCGGGAAGCGCGGAAGCTTGCGGTCGCATCCCCTGGCGGCAGGCTGAACGGAAGGTGTTCGACCGCCGATCACGGCGGCGGCTTCCTGAAGAGTCGAATTGAAACGCTGCGATCAGTTCTGGGGTGGCGGCTGGGGAATTGCTTCGCCGTCCTTGCGCGGGTCTGACGCGCCGTAGTTTACTCCCTCGGCAGAATTGTGAAGGACGGCCTGTCCACCGCCGACCCACTCGGCAAACGGCCCCGCGACGCGCAGGTCGTATCCCAGCACGGAAAGCCCCGTTAATGTTTCTTTCGGAACGCGGCTTTCAATCAGATAGCTGCAGCCGGCCCGGCCGAATGTATTAAACCGCGGCGCTTCGAGCGCTTGCTGAATGTTCATGCCGTAATCGACGATGTCTGAAACAAACTGGGCGTGGGCCAACGGCTGGTTTCCTCCGCGCATGATGCCGAACCCGATATGAACGTCGCCACGCTCCATGAATGCCGGGATGATGGTGTGGAAGGGCCGTTTGTGGGGAGCGAGGACGTCAGGACTGCCGGGCTGTAGTGTGAATCCGGTGGCGCGATTCTGCAGGATGAAGCCGTAGCCGCGCACCGCAACTCCCGACCCGAACGCGCCGGCCAGGCTCTGGATCAGGGAAACGATATTCCCCTCGCGATCGACAGCGGTGAGATAGTTGGTGTCTCTCCCGGGGTGAAGGGTGGCGACGGGAGTATTCGGGTCAGCGCCGGGCGGCGTGCCAACCTGAAAATCGCATTTCGCCTGATTGGGATCGATCAGGCCGGCCCGCGCTTTGGCGTAATCCAGCGAGAGCATTCCTTCGACGGGCACCTTGGCGAAACGGGGGTCTCCCACGTAGCGATGCAAGTCAAGGTAAGCCAATTGCTGAGCCTGCATCTCGATGTGATATCTCTGGGTGCTTTCCGGGCCGTAAGTCGAAAGTGGAAATTGTCCCATGATGTTCAGCATCATCAGCGCGGCGATGCCCTGCGAATTGGGAGGGATTTCAAAAACTTTCCAGCCGTGGTAATCGATTTGAAGCGGGTCGACCCATTCTGCTTTGTACCCGCTCAGGTCCTGCGCGCTGATAACGCCGCCGAGTTCCTGTGATGTTTTTAAAATTGCCTGTGCGATGGCGCCGTCGTAGAATCCGCGTTCGCCCTCGTTGGCGACCAGTTCGAGCGCCTTGGCATAGTCGGGATTACGGAAGATTTCGCCGAGTTTGGGCGGTTGTCCGCCGGGAAGGAAAACGCGCACCGCTTCCGGATCCTTGCGCAGCGTGTCGGCGTAGGCGGGCCAGTACATGCTGTTCCACTGCGCAATGGGGAAACCGTGCGAGGCATAATAGATGGCCGGCTTAAAGAGCTCTTTCCAGGGAAGCTTGCCGAATTTCTGGTGCAGTTCCCACCAACCCATTACACAACCCGGGACGGTCACCGACAGAATACCGGTGCCTGGAACGCGCTTAAGGCCTTTGGATTGGAGGTATGAGAGCGTGAGCTGCTCGGGAGCCCATCCGCTTGCATTGAGCCCACTGACCTTGCCGCTTTTTGCGTCATACTCGATAGCGAAGAGGTCGCCGCCCATGCCGTTCATCATGGGTTCCATCAGTCCCATCGCGGCGTTGGTCGCAATCGCCGCGTCGGCCGCCGAACCGCCTTCGGCCAGGATTGCAGCGCCTGCTTGCGCGGCCAGGGGCTGTTCCGCGGCAGAGATGCCGAGTTGTGTTGTGATCATGGAACGTCCCTGCGACCATGTCATTATTTTTTCAGACCGCAGGAGCGGAACCGCAACCCCTGCGCACACCGCAAGACCCAGCAGAATCAGCAATCCTCGCTTCATGTGTTACCTCCCCATGATCATCGCGGTCGGCGCGCACTCTTTCTGCTGAGTTCGTGTACCGCAAGTGATGTGTATATTGATTAAAAGCCGGGAATATCGTGCCTTGAGGCATGTCCTGCAGGTAGCGGCAAAGTAAAAATTCAGGCGGGCAGAGACCGCAGTCCCTGCCCGCGCTGCCTATCGACCAGTTCACACCGCGACCAACCTCATCGCGGCAGGTGCAGGTCAGGCCGGTACACCGAATGTGGGCCGGCCTGAATTGTTAGAAATCGATCTGCGCTCCGATCTGGAAGATCCGCTCTCCGAACGCGTCGGTTATTTGCCCAAAGCCGCCACCGCAAACACCATCGCCCGGTCCGGCTTTTATGGAACAGCTCGTACTCGGATTATCCCAGTGAGGAGTGTTGGAAAGGTTCAGCATTTCAAACCGCAGCGCCAGATTATACCGCTCCGCCAACTTGAAATTGCGGAAGACGCTGAAGTCGAGTTGTGTGAGGCCCGGGCCGCGCAGCCAGGAAAGGCCGCGCCCTGCCGTGCCAAGCCGCACTTGCTTGGTGGGCACGAAAGCATCCGTGTTAAACCACAGTCGGCCCGGTCCGGTTTCCTTGAGCATGTTGAGCCCGCCAGCGTTGTCGGGAACCTGGCTGGTGGCCGGCGTGTTGAGGAAGGAGCTGGATTGAGTGACGGTCAACGGGGCACCTGAAATTCCGGTCAATATCCCGTTGGTCTGCCACCCTCCCAGGATGTACTTGGCCGGCCCGCTGGTGATCCACCTCTGGCCGGTTCCAAACGGCAGATGATAGACGAACGCCATCTTCAAAATGTGGGTGTGGTCAAAGGACGGCGCCCCACGGTTGAAAGGCTGGCATCCCTGTGGCAGAGCGTCGGAGGGAGGGCAGTTGAACCGAAGCCCGCTGTTGGACGACGAAGCTGCCTCATCGTCTTCATAGGCGATCGCGTGCGAGTAGGTGTAGGACCCTTGCAGGAACAGGCCAGTCGAAACCCTGCGATAGACCGAGACCTGCAGCGAGTTGTAGTGAGAATCCAGATAGCCCTGGCCTTGCAGCGTCTTGATGTTCCGGCCGAAGGGGATGGAAAGGGGCTGTCCGTCGCCTCCCGTGCCAAGCGGCGCCGCGTTGATGTCCCGGAAATTGAATTCATGCACGAGGTGGTTGCCCACGTATCCGGCGTTCAGCAGAATAGAGCCGGGAAGCTTTCTCTCGACCGTGAAATTCCACGACTCGACATACCCGCGATGGTACTCGCCGGGGCCCAGGCTTCCGATAACCACGTTGCCAGGTGGAGTGAGCACGCCCGACTCGAACCCGGACGGGCCCTGAATGAGCGGCACGCCGTCTTGCAGGCCGGGAAACGAATTGGCGTTCGAGGTAAGACTGAAGCTCGAAACCGGCAGGAACCTTGTGACGTTGCTGTCGCCCGCGACAAAGTTATCCGCTGCGATGGTATAGGGGAAAAACCCGCGCAAGGGCCTCTCGAGAGGCAACGTGTCGTAGGTGATTCCGAAAGCGCTGCGGACCACCGTCTTGCTGTCAAGCTGATAGGCCAGCCCAAGGCGCGGAGCGAACAGCTTTTTACTGCTGCTTACCGCCAGAGGCGTGTTCCCGAGATGAGTATCGTTGCCTCCGAGCCCGCCAAGGACCAGTTGGTTTTTGGTTGGATCGTAGACTTCGAACTTGCTGGCGCCGTCGCGGGTGATCAGCGGGAAATACTCCCAGCGAACCCCGGCGGTTACGGTGAGCTTTTGAGTTAGCCGGAAGGTGTCTCCGATGTAGAGGGCCTCCTGCCAATCCTTGTTAGTGAGTTTGATGAACTGCTGGCCGTTCTGGACCTCGTTCGCCAGGCCGAGATTGAATTCAGCGATAGCGTTCCAGGGGGCGGAATTGAAGCCAACGGGGTTGCCACCGCTGTCAAACATCTGGGGTTGATCATTGACGCCGGCCGCGTCCGTTGCCAGGTTGAGGAACGTGTTATCGCTTGACGTGAAGATGTTCCCCCGAACGCAGCAGAGGATCTCCGGCTGCCAGTGGTTCATGTGATTGTGCGCGGCATCGAAGCCAAACACAATGGAATGCTTGCCCTTGATCCAAGTGGCGTTTTCATCCAGAGTCAACTGCCAATCGTTTCGCCACATGGGCTCCCATGACTGGTTGGTTCCGAGCGCCGTAAAGCCGCCGCCGAGGGTGACCCCAGGCATGCCACTATAGCGCGGATCATCGAGCGGGGTGTTGCTGTTGGTCAGGCCGAGAACGGTCTGGCCAAACTCTTTGCCGAAATCCGGCAATTGATTGTGCTCGCCCATGCGAGTGAAGCCGACGTGTCCCGTTAGCACGAGGTCAGGCTTTGCAGTCCAGGTGTGCCCAAGGGTCACCGTCTGAGCCGTATCATGAGTAAGCCCGGTGCCTTCACCCTGACCCGCGACACCATAATCACTGCCGTCATTGAGGATGGCTTTCTGCAAAGTGTACTTGGCCCAGATGGACTGGCGGTCGCTGATGTTGTAGTCAACTTTGCCAGTATAGATGTTGCGGTCCCAGCTTGAATTTCTCAGCCGGATGTCATTCTCGGCTGTGTCTTCAGTGAAGGGCTGGCCGAGCGTATTGTTCGGAGTATAGGGCGCCATCAGTTGCCAGAAGTTTGTGGCTCCCGCATAAATGCGGCTGGCGGGAATCACATTCAAGGCGCCGCCGGAAGAAAATACCTGACGCCCCTCGCCAGTCCTGCGGTCTCCGGTTGTCGGATCAAAGACCATTCCTTGCCGCAACTGAACCATTGCGCCTTCCGTGGTTTGCACCATCACCGGGACAGGTGCGGAGCAGTTGCCGTTGGCATCGACGGCGGCGCATGAATAAACGTTATCGCCGAGATACGCAGAGTAATCTCCGTTCCGCATGTCCTCAGGAGGAATCAGGCCGGTATCCGCGGCGTTCTGGCGCTGATAGTAGCCATCCCAGTTGGCGAAGAAGAACATCTTGTTCTTCATAATCGGACCTCCGACAGACACGCCGTCGTTGTTCCGAATGTCTTTGGGCTTGGCGCCGGAGGTGTGTACCAGGGCATTCTGTGCGTTCAGTGCCTGGTCGGTGTGGTACCCGTAGAGGTTCCCGTGGAACTGGTTTGTGCCGGACTTGGTGATCACGTCGGTGGCAGCACCGGCCGTCAGTCCTTTTTGGACGTTGAAATTGGAAGTCTGCACGTTGACTTCCTGCACGGTGGCCGCCGGCGGCACCACTACCATGTGGTCAGGCAGCCAGAGAAACACGTTGGTGGCGCCATCCACGCGGGAAGTATTGATGTGCTGCGGCAGGCCATTCGAGTTGATGGCGAGAGAACGATCCGGAGCGTCAGCAAGCGAATTGGGATAATTGTTTTGAATGGCTGAAAGCGAAACCACGCCGGGAGCGAGAAGTTCGACGCTCTGGAAATTGTGATAAACGTTGAGCGGCAGATTCTCGACCGCGTAGCTGCTGATGGTTGTATGCACGTCGGTGGTCTGCGTTTGAAGCGAGACGGCGGAACCGGCGACCGTAACTTCCTGAGTGACAGCGCCAACAGATAGTTGCAGATCCTGCTGGTTGGTTGAACCCACGCTGACAGTGATGCCGGTATGCTTAACGGGTTTGAAACCCTGCGCGTTGACGGTGAGCGAATAGGTCCCTGCAGGGAGGTCCGTGATGTGGTAATCACCCGCAGATGCAGACGTCGTATTACGGGTGAAACCCGTGTTGTCATTGACTATCGTAATGGCCGCCCCTGGCACGACCGCGCCAGTCTGGTCGGTAACAGTTCCAGCGACTGATCCATATAGAACTTGAGCATTCACCCGTTCCGTTGAGATGAACCCAACGGTGGCAGCCACAAGGAGCCACAAGGTGAGTTTAAGAACACACTGAAACCTCATACTGCACTACCTCCACCTTCCTGATTTTGGAGATAAACCCCGGACTGACGAAGCGTTAAGGGCGGCAACGGGACGAGCCGACCCCCACGTAGTATTGCAATGAAACTCGACTTCTCCAACTTACTGCGATGATTAGTACATACCAATTACTGGTTTGTCAATGATTTCTTTCGGTCGCTATCGGATTTGAGAAAGCCGCCCCGAATTCGGAAGCTTTCGGCGACCACCTGGAACTGTTCTCGAAAAAAAAGGAAGGTTGGGCCAGAGATTGGAGTGACAGGCTGTTAAGTAAAAGGAAGCACAGCTTCCACCCTCGACCGGCAGGTTCTCAGGTATGATAAATGTTCGGTGGAAGCTGATGCCGCCGGGCATGCCTGGTTGGCTGTCGCACCGAAAATCCTGATGTCTGCCGCTTCCGCAAAAACGAGTCATGTCCAGCTTTCGCATTCTGGAGCACACGGCCGATGTTGGGTTCGAAGCCTTTGGCTCGACGCTTCCCGAGGTGTTTGAGAACGCCGCCCGAGCACTGGCAAACCTGATTGGCGACCCCGCCACGGTTGAGGCCCGTGAAGAATTTCGCATGGAAGTTCAGGGCGCAAACCCGCCCGATCTTCTGGTAAACTGGCTTAGTGAAATCCTTTTCCAGCATGACGCCGAGCGCTGGTTATTCCACGATTTCAGAGTTGCGAGTCTTGACGATCATGCCGTCACAGGCGTAGCCTGGGGCGAAAAAATAGACCCGGCACGGCACCAGACCAACCTGATGGTTAAAGCAGTTACCTATCATCAACTGGGCCTGCAGCAAATGGCAGGCGGGTGGCGTGCGCAGGTGTATGTGGATATTTGAGATGCAATGCCAGGGTCCGGCAGACTCGCCGCCTTCTCAAAAGCGATCCAGAGGATACTCGTCATCCTGTAGCCCCACGGGCGGGGGTATCTCCTTTTCCGGAGTTCTCAAGCTGGTGCCCGCGTTGCTGTTTGCAACGGCGGCGCTCGCTCTTTTCGCTATGCCGCGGGTGGCCCTCGGGGCGGACGACAGCTACTATGACGTCGAGGAAGTCAAGCCAAACGTTTTTGTCTGGATCGCCAAGGACATCCTGAACCAGGAAGGTGATCCGCAGTTTAACCGCGCCGGCAATGCGGGCTTTGTCATCACGCCCGAGGGCGTAGTGGTGATCAATACCACCAACAGTCCCTTCAATGCGCGCGCCCTGCTGTATGAAATTCGCAAGCGCACCGATCAGCCGGTCCGCTACGTTATCAACACGGGCGCTTCGCCTGACGTGATGCTGGGCAACGAATCGTTTGAGGATTTCCAGCCTTCCATCCTTTCCACTCCCCAGGCCGCCCAGGCTATGCGCGACTACAAGAGCGGATTTACCGCCCGCACGGAAAGCAACTGGAAGGTTGCGGCTAGCATGCGCGGCGTCCATCCGCTTCCGCCCACCGGGACTTTTGAGAAGGAAGACACCATCAAGGTAGGCGGCCAGGAGATCAGGCTGGTGAACTTGGGCGACAACGCCTCGCCGGGCGATGCCGCGGTTTATCTGCCGGGCTCGAGAGTGCTTTTTCTCGGCAACATTTTTGAAAACGAATATATTCCTCACATCGGCTCCGCTGACATGGATCAATGGCTTGAAACGCTGCGCAAGGTGGAGTCGTGGAAAGTTGACGTCTATGTGCCGGGGCACGGCCCGCCTGCCGGGAAGCTGAGGGTGCAGCAATTCCGCGGCTTTCTCGAATGGCTTTATGGGCGAGTGCGCTCCGGAATGAATAGCGGCAAGAGCCTGGTGCAACTCCAGGCCGAACTGGTGCCGTTCCCCAACCTGCACTGGCACGCGCGCGAACTGGAGTCCGAGGCCGTCGCGGGAGTCTTCCGCATGCTGGCCAGGAAGGAAAATGAGGCTTCGTCATCCGCTAGAACACCAAATCCATAAAGTTCACAAAGGAGCTGCTCCATGCACAATCCACGACGAGCTTTCCTGGCCGCGCTTCCTGCCCTCATGGCCAGCGGCGCGCTGGCGGCCGAAAAGAATTATCTGCCCTCGAAGGTATATGAGTTTTCGCAACTGCCGGCGCACCACGGCAAAACGAACACCTCCCGCCCGGTGCTCGATGGCCTGACGCATGAAAATTGTCGCCTCGAAATTCACGAGTCTGAGCTTGCTCCCGGCGCCATGCCGCACCCGCCCCACCACCACTCGCACGAGGAGATGTTCTTCGTCCGCCAGGGCACGCTGGAGGTTACTATCAGCGGGAAGACGGCCAAGGCGGGGCCGGGCTCCGTGGCCTACATCTCTTCCAACGACGTGCATGGAATCCGCAACGCGGGCGAAGGCCACGCCCAGTATTTTGTGCTGGCCATTCACCGGCCCGGCGATAAAGAGGACTAGCCGTGACCGAATGGAGAGAGCACGGCATCCGGGTCGTGCGTGGGAACGAGCTCGACTCCAACACGCCGCAGACTCCCGGCATGACACGCGAGGCGGCCATCACTCACGCTCGCACCGGAGCCAGCAAGCTGTGGGCGGGAACGGTGGTGGTGGGGCCGGCGGTGCGTTCGGGCGCTCATCACCACGGCGAACTCGAAACCGTCATCTACATCGTGCGCGGCCACGCTCGGTTTCGCTGGGGCGAGCGTTTGGAATATGTCGCCGATGCCGGCCCCGGCGATTTTGTCTACGTGCCGCCGTTCGTTCCGCACCAGGAGATGAATGCGCGCTCGGACGAGCCGGTGGAAGGAGTGGTGGTCCGCAGCGGCCAGGAACCCATCGTGGTGAACCTCGATATCCCCAGCCCGGAACCGGGCACGACTGACGCCGCGACCGATCCCTTCCATTCGAAGAGTTAGCTCCACTGCTGGTGAGACAGCGCAGGTTTTGTCAACTTGCGACGTTTCGCATCAAGCGAAGCTTTTCCCCCAATTCGGGGAGCTTCTACAGGGTAGCCACATGCGCAGAGTGACCATAACGACGGTGTGGGTTGCACTCGTGGTGTGTATCGTTTCGGTGGGATCTTTGCGGCCTTCGGAAGCAACAACGCGCTCGGCTCAGGCGGATTCGGCATCTGTGCCGATGGATGTGCGCAACAACCGGGTTTTTGTGCGCTTAAGTATAAGCGGGCCGCAGGGAAGAGATCGCAAGGCAGTGTTCTGGGTGGACACAGGCGGAGACACGCTTGTTATAAGTGGTCGGCTTGCCCATGAGCTCGGGTTGAGGCAAGTAGGGAAGCCAGTTGAAGGAATGGGGGCGACCCTTGCACACCTGGACTTGCAGCCGCAGATCTCGATCCGGGGAATGAAGATTGACTTGACAGGTGTTCGGGTTGACCTCTCGCTACCAGAATCGCAGCGGACTGCGTTCCCTGGCGTGGCATCTGAGGGTTTTCTTCCCGCCACCGTTCTCCGGCACTATGACGTGGTTTTTGATTACCCTGCGCATCGATTCACGATCTCGAAACCGGGCAAGATTGTCCATCAAGGTAAACCCCTTCCGGTTCTTGTAAGTCCATCGACAGGCTTCGTCCGACTCACAGCCACAGTTGCGGGGCGGCCTTACGGGTTCATGCTGGATACGGGCGCTGCCTATACAGGAGTTTCGCGGACACTCATGGACGAGTGGGCCGCTCAGCATCCGCAATGGCCGCACTCCATCGGAGCGGTTGGAGCTGCAAATATGGCTGGTGGTCAATTTGATGTCGAAAACGCGCTGATGCGGATACCGAAGATGAGCCTGGGATCATTTCTGCTTCGGAACGTTGGTATGGTTTCACGCCCACCAGGGGTGTACGAACGGCTTGTGTCCGGGGAAATGGGATCGCCCGTGATTGGGGCGATCGCGGGTAACGTGCTGCGCCACTTCCGAGTGGAAGTGGATTATCCTGCCGGAATTGCCTATTTCGAATCCAGCGGGTCGGATGATGCGACCGACCTGAATTGCCTCGGTCTCGTCGTGCAGGTTAAGGGAAATAATACAGTCCTGGTAAGCGGAGTCGCTAAACGGGAAGGACGGCCCGAAGTACCGGGCGTTGAAGCTGGCGACATCCTGCTGCAGGTGGATGATCACGAATTGACCGGAACTTCGCTTGCCGAAGTTCTTGAATATCTATCGGGCTCACCTAGGGAAGTAAAGCGTCTGACGGTGCGACGAGGAAATAAGGAACTGACAGTATTGGCCACGGTATTGCCGCATCCGCCGGGCGAAAAAACGCTCGGAGAGGCTTCCGATTGATGATTTCGGAGGTAATGGCCGACCTCAATCCGTTCATCAAGTGAGGCAGGTTCGGGAAGTCGTCCTCCTCTACGGTTTGAATAAAGAAAGGGCTTAGCCATGCACAAGTACGAGGTCATGATTTACTGGAGCAACGAGGATCAGGTCTTCATCTCCGAGGTGCCCGAATTGCCGGGATGCATGGCCCACGGTGACAGCAGGAACTTGCACTCGCCCACACCAACCAAGCCATTGAATTGTGGATCGACACCGCCAAGAATTTGGCCATCCTGTTCCCGAACCCAAAGCGGACCACCTCATGCTGGCGTGATCCCCAGTCCGGAGCGGGTGCCCGCGACCGATCCCTTGCACTCGCGGGAGTAGAGTTTTCTAGCAAAAAAATTTTGCAGCAAGACTGCTGTCGTGTGGTTTAGGGAAAGGCTTATGTTGATCCGAGATCCGCTTCTTCGATTCCGGCCGTTTTGAGCAGGTGACGGAGTAGATCGATTTTCAATGGTCTATTTCCATGAACCGGATACTAAGCCTTGCCGTGCTCCCCAGCTTGCCGTAAATGCGGTGGCTGCCGTGGATCCGAAGGAGCTCCCAGCCGTGTCGTTCCAAGGCGCGGGCCAGTTCCTTACCGGAAACCGATTTGATACGACGATTTCCAGAACCTTGTCGCTGGTTGAATGCTTGGGTAGTTCGATTTCGACCGAAAGGCAGCCTTCAACAGCCTCGTGGACGTTCTTCATCAAGTCTTCGAGTGGTTCACCCTGGGTGGCGCATCCCGGAATGGCCGGAACTTCGGCCCAGTAGCCGCCTTCTTCCGCTTCATGAACCACAACCTTGAGTTTCATGGGTATACTCCTGGGGCCATCTTATACAATGCGCGTGTCAAAAAGCAAAAGGGGATGTACCCTTCCGCTGATTCAGGGGCTGAAGTCCGGTCGGGAAATTGAGGCAGGCTGCTTATGGCACGACTGGAGTCGTCTGTGCGCAACTCGCGATGCCTTCAGGACTTGACAACTCTAAGGTTGTTTTGGACTGAGAATACGCCGGAGACGCCCTTGGCGCGGATATTCGCCATGTTCTTGTCGGCTTGATTGTCCACCACGCCTTCGAGAGTGACGTGGCCGTTCTTGACGATGATGCGAATGGGCTTCTGGACAGACAAAGCATACTTCTGCAATGCAGTATATCCATAAATTGCGCGGAAAAGCCTGAGCCGCAACTGGTCATCCATGCTGGAGGTCGGCAGCACCTCAATCTGGTTATCGACTCGCTCCACGCCTTCAATCCGCTTTACGACGTTTCCTGCACTGCTCTTCAGAACGGGCCGTGTGACCTGTCCCATCAGGGTGACGTTGTAGCCTTCCACTTTGTAGGAGATGTTGTCAAAAACGTTGTAGTAGGGAAGCATCAGAATCTGGTGGCGGACTTCATCGATGATGCGTTGCTCCCCGCGAGCGGAAACACCCTGTTGGGCAAACAGCGTGAGAGGAGTTGCGAGGATGGCAGCAACAAAGGGTACAACAAGAAATCGACGCATAGCAGGCCCTCCATTCATTGAGAAGTCAGTCCGGCCTTGCGTGTAAACCGAAGCCTGGTCCCCACGACACGATCAGGACGAACCAACCCCGGATCCCTTTTTTGGTATTGTCCCCTGTATTCAGTTTAATACGGTGGAAGAGGAATCGCTAGTGTAGTACGCCAGAAATTTTGGACCTGTAGCGCTCAACTTCAGGTGGGAATGTGCCGACCCCGCCCCGGCGGGGCCGGCACCACGGTGAAACCAATTATTCAGCGCCTAGCTCTCCAGCGCCTAGCTCTCCAGCGCCTTGCGGCAGTAGGCGTAGCTCTTTTTCATTTCGGCGATGGTGTCCATTCCCTTCTTGCCATACTCGTATTCGATGTTGGCGGGAATCTTCCAATGGTTGTCGCGCAGCAGGTGGAGCACTGCGGTGATGGGCGTATCGCCTTCGCCGAAGGGCAGGTTGTCTCCATGATTTCTTTTGCGGTCTTTGATGTGGAGCGTCACCATCTTCTGGTGATATTTGCGCAGGAAGCCGACGGCGTCCTGGTTGGCGGCGGTGAAATGTCCGATGTCGAGATTGATGCCGAGATAGGGCGACGCTCCCTTAAGCGCGCGCTCGAAGCTGTCGGCAGTGGAGAACTCGTCGGGGTCGCGGGTGTCGTCATGGCCGTGGAAGCCCACCATGATTTTGTATTTCTGCGCCAGCAGGTCAACCTGGTGCGCCAGGCTTACGTTAGAGGAGGCGGTGATGTATTTCACTCCCAGCGCGCGAGCCATCTGGAACCCGCGATCCATCTCCTCGTGGGTAAAATCTTTGCGGAAGCTGTAGTTGTAAGCGTAAAGCTCGATGCCGACTGCGTCGAATTTCCGGCGCACTTCGTGGAAGTGGCTCATTGCGGCGGCCAGACGCCACTTGCGCAGCGCCGCGCGACCAAGATGGGCGGGCTCAACGTGGCCCTGGTAAAGCTCGCATTCGCTCAGCCCCGCGGTCAGGTAACCCTGGATGGCAGCATCCAGCGGCCGGTCGCGAAAAGAATAACTCTGCGCTCCAATCGTCACCCCGCGCACAACCGAATTTACCTTTGGCACGGCAAAGCTCGAATGGTTTGCCAGCAGTACGCCCGCCGCTCCCGCAATCAGAATCTTCCCAGCCTCACGCCTTGAAATTGGCGCCATAAATCCTCCTTACGATCAGCTATGAAAAAGCCGCTCCAGTATAGAGGCGAGTTTGCCCGCGCGCAATAGGAGCCGGTGAGAGCGCGCCGCTAGAGGGCTGACGCCTGCATGGCTTCTGCGGTGGCCCGGCGTGGAAGAGAAAATTTGCTCAATGGCAGTGTAGAGACGACACGAGAACCTCGGTGTTTAGCCGGCTCGCCAATCATTGCAATTGACGATTCGTTGCAGCGAAAGGGGTTCCGAGTTGGATGATACTTCGGCAGTTTAAATGCGGAGAAAACATTATCCCTTTTAGAAAGGAGCCAAGGCTGTGAAAAAAATCACCGCAATGCTTTTCACTTTGATTGTGGCTGTCGCGATGACCATGCCCGCGTTCGCTGCAGGCCAGCAGACACAGGGCGAAACCCCCACTACCCAGGGCCAAACAACCCCGAAGAAACACAAGAAGGCCAAGAAGAAGAAGAGTTCCAAAAAGCATCACAAGGGTACGAGCTCGACGACAACTCCACCTCCCCAATAAGGAGCCAACATAGGCAAACGTACTACCGGTTCTTTTGTCCCTGCATTCCGGCAAGCCCTCGTGGATGACACCGCGGGGGCTCTGCCGGCAGCTCCTTCCCAGTCCTGACTTGCGTACTTGCTCTCTCTGTAGGTGCGGGGGCGGTGATGCCTTTCACTGTCGGCGGCTCGCCCGCCAAGCGCCGCTTGCTCCTACCAGCGTCGGTGACCGCCGCGGAAGTTGAACACGAAGCCGGGTCCCCAGTAGGGCCGTCCCCAACCCCAGTACGGTGAGTAGTAGCCTGGCCCGACGTAGTAGCCCCTGGGCGGGTAGCCGTAGGGCGGACGAGGCGGATAGGCGCGGTCAGGCCGCCGCTGCTGCAGAGCATTCTGAGGGTAGTCCTGCTGGGTGACCGGGCGAAAAGCCGCCTGCGCCTGGGCGGTCGAGATCTCTGCTGAAGTCTCCAGCCGGAAGGTCAGCAGCGCCTCGGGCGGAATCACCGTAGGCCGTCCCCGGCTCAGCAATACTCCCGCAACGCCTGCCGCTGCGCCGATCCCTGCTCCGATGGCTGCGCCCTCTCCCGCTCCCGCGATGGCGCCGATCAGGGCTCCGGTGCCGGTTGTGGTGCCGATCGCTGAAGCATCGCGTCCCTTGGTGGTTCCGCCGGAAGCCTGGACAAGCTGCGTCTGGACGGGCAATTGCTGGCCGTTCACCAGCGTCAACCTCGTCAGAGCGATCTGCAATTTCGATGTTCCTTTAATGCGCCCGCCTTTCAGCGCGCTTAAAACCGTGCCTCCGATGGTCTGGCCGCGCCGCGCCACTACCCAGCCGTTCACGACCACAGGCTGTTCAAGCGTGGCGGTGAAGGCATCGCCCGACCTGTTGTGATCGGTCGAGAGCCCCTGGTTCAGCCGCACCGAGATCATGGTTCCGGAAGACAAGTGCAGGGTGGCAGGAAGAGTCTGCTGCTGGGCATCACCACTGAAAGAGTGCGACTGCGGCGCCGGCTGCGGAGGTACTTCTGCCGTCTGCGAAGATGTTTGCGGCGGCTGAGGAGGTTCATCTGCGGCTTGCGGTGGCGCTCCTTCCTGCTCCGAAGGCGCAGATTGCGAAGATTCCACGTCTGCCGGAGGCGCTGAAGCCGATTCGCTCACGCTCAGGCTGTCGATCACCTTTACTACGCCGGGCTCCAGGCTGGCGATGCGGTCCACTGCGGCCTGCTGGTCCTGCGTCTGGACAGTGCCCGTCAGCGTGACAACGCCGTCCTGGGTTGACACCTGGACATCTTGCATCTTCAGCGACGGGTCCTGGAAAAGCTTGGCCTGGATGGACGTGGTAATGGCAATGTCGTCCCTGCCTTCGCTCTCCTGCTGCGGGCTGGCCAGCAACACACTCGAGGTCATGAGAAACAGCCCGCTGAGAAGGATAGCCACCCACTGCAATCCATGTTTGCGCATCTTAAGCCCCCTTCGGCAGCCGGAACATCCGAACCGGCATGTGCTGCTTTCTGCCTCGACTATCACTTGCGCTGGCTGCCTTTCGTTCAAAATAACCGTCCTCCGACTCTAACCCAAATTGGGGAGGAGCACGTGGGTTTCCAATGTCGTGAAACTTTACGTAAACGCTGGCGCCCTCGAAGGAGCAAGTCAGGAGCAGCGGCTGAGCTCAAGAGGGCCGAAGTATAGGTAAGCAACAGAACTGCTTAAGCTTATTGAAAACGCCGCTACGCCGGTTCGATTTCCGATCTGAACTCGCTTCCGCTATGGGCTCAACAGCCCTCGCCGGTCCCGCCCCTGCCCCTGCCTCCGTACTCTTTTGATTACACCGCATGCGCGGCGGATGCTTCCAGGTTGTATCAGCCCGGCTGACGCCAGAACGTCGTGGCCGGGAAATGACCGGAACCGGTTGCGAAAGAGGCACTTGCGAGGCCAGAACGGCTTTACGGGCCGTGGTAGAATTGCGACATGAAAACTCCAAACCTGCCCTATTTATGGGAAGAACATACAAAGCATGAATTTGTGACCCGAGACACGGAAGCCACGCTGGCGACTATGGTGGAAGACGCTTACGTCAACCACGTGCCCGTGATGACCGGCGGACACGGCAAGCCCGCCTTGCGCGATTTCTATTCACGCGACTTCATCCCCAGCATGCCGCCCGACACGGCCTTGACGCCCGTGTCGCGAACCGTCGGCGAGGACCAGCTTGTGGATGAGATGATCTTTTCGTTCACACACACACAGGAAATGCCCTGGATGCTTCCCGGCGTTCCGCCAACCAACCGCCATGTTGAAGTGCCGCTGGTAGTTATCGTTCATTTCCGGGAGGGGAAGCTGGCGCATGAGCACATCTACTGGGACCAGGCTTCGGTGCTAAAGCAAATTGGGCTGTTGACGGACCCGAGCCTGCCCGCATTCGGAGCGGAGACGGCCCGCAAGGTGCTGAATCCCTGATCCGAACTTTGGCTTCGGCCATGACTGCTGGTGGTGATTTTCGGCCACCGGAGAGTGGTTGAAAATCAGCAGCCGCCAGTTAGCCGACAGCAGGCCGTTGGACACCGCAGCTCCGCCCAAGGAGCCGCCAACGGCCAGGCCGCAACAGTGACAACGTTTGTAAGGTGCGAGCCGGGCTCTACACTGGCCCAAAGTGCAGCACGACCAGCGTCAGGTCATCGGAGGGCGGCGCGGGTCCTACAAAGCTCTTTACGGATTTCAGGATCTTTTCTGAGGCAGCGGCGGCGGGAAGCTTTGCGCATTCAGATGCCACGCTGTTCGGCCGCGATTCGCCAAAGAGTTCATACCTGAAGTTCTGCGCTTCCGTCGCTGCAGATCGGGCGATTGTTAAACCTGGGGAGCGCGGTCCGGGGAAGGGCAGAGACCATCCCCCTACCAAAGGGTCTCGATGGGCTATCGAAACGGCTGACGCACTCTACGCCCGCACCGAACTCTCAGCCTTTGCTCCGGCGGGAGGGCAGGGGCCCTCCCCTACAGAAGACCTCTACGCGGCGCGCTCGACCGTGACCACCTCCCGGCCCGCGCTCGTAAACGTCATGCTGCGGCGAAGCGGGGGAGTGAAGAGGCCGGTGAAGGCGCCGAAGACCAGGTGCATGAAGAAGAAGAACAGCGCGAACATGGGGATTCGAACATTGATGGTAGTGTCAAAAACGGGCACAATGGCGTAGGTCATAAACGCCCATACGGCGACTCCGAAGACGATGCCCCACAAAAACAGGTGGCCTGCTGACTCGTGCCTCACCGTGATGGCTGCAAATAGCACTCCGAAAGCAGCGGCGATTGTCAGGTGTGTGAGCACGCCAATGGCTGTAACTCCGGCGGCGCCTACCATGGCCATTGGGCCGTAATACGTCCCCGCGATGAGCTGCCAGGGCAGCGATGCACCCATCCCGGTGAACCAGGCCCACAGCGTCAGACCGCCGCCCATGATGATGCCTCCCAGAATCCCGGCCATGGCGCCGCCGACCAGCACCCCCGCGCCGCGTCCTGCTCTTCGGTATTCAAAACGTGTTTCCACCATGATTAAAGACCTCCAAGTCCCTTAGCAGCCTGACGAATGTTCAGGGTGCTAGCAATTTGATAGTGTTGGACCAGAATGGGAATCAACTTGTTGAGCGCGGATTGGAGCTGCGATTTGGGCATCTGATCGTGGGCTTTTGCCAGCATGCTGATCGCTTCCTGATGTCCCTGCTGCATGAGTTGCAAAAATTGTTGGTCGAACTCTTTTCCCTGCAATGACTGCAACTGCTGCACGGCAGTCGTGGCCTTCTGCATTGTCTGCCGCGCCTGCATTGCCGGCGTGTTTGACATCTGCGGCACATCCTGCTGCAACTGCTGAACGCTCTGCTGCATCTGGTTCAAGCTCTGCTGCACCTGGGGCCTGTTTTGAAGGTTGTGGATCTGCGGCAGGTTCTGCTGCATCTGTTGCATGGCCTGCTGCATCTGCTGCATACGCTGTTGCATCTGCGGCGCGTTCTGCTGAATGTTCGGCATATTCTGCTGTATCTGCTGGGCATCCTGCTGCATCTGCTGAAGGCTCCGCTGCATGTTTTGTGCGTCGGGCGTCTGCGGCAGGTTCTGCCGCACCTGCTGGGCGCTCTGCTGAATCTGCTGCGCCGCCTGCTGCATCTGCTGCATCGCCGGCGCGTTCTGCTGCGTTTCCTGCATTTCCTGCACGCCAGTCAGCGGGATGTCGTGCTGCTGGGCATATCGCCTGATGATCCGGTCGGCGGCCATGTGATCAAGCGCGAGACGGTCGCCGTATTCCCGGACTTCAAAGCTGTCGCTCTTGGACCTGGCCATCCGGCCGGCCTCGATTTCCAGTTGGTTGGTCTGGTGGATCGTCGAGAGGAGTTGTGCTTGCATTTGAGTCAGTGGCGGCGGAGCCGGAAGATTGGAGTTCGACTGTGCTCCCGGGCCGGGCTGCGCCGGCGGCGCCTGCCCCTGCGGTGGGGGATTCTGGTCGGGCCGCGGCTGCTGAGCGCCCGATGTCCACTGCCCATAGACCAACAAGACGCATAGGCCGATCAGGCCGGCAATGAGTAATTTAATCGATGAGTGCATCGTCGTAACCTCCATCCCTGATGGATTTCCGTCGAAGGCGGTGTGCCTCCCACGTGCCCTGGCGTGGCAGCCTGGGTATCGCCCCACAATACCGTCGGCCGCGTGGCCGCGGTCTGCCTGCCCGGACGGAACGTGAGCGGCACGCCGCTGGCTGGTGTCTCGTTTTCATGGCGAATTTGCGGTGCTGCGCTCCCGTTATCAACAGGCTATCGTTCGCCAAAGCGGCCGGTCAATTCGTTCGTCTACGTAAGCAGTATTTGGGACATATGCGTAGGCATCATTGCGTATGCCGGGCCTGCCTGCACCGAGGTGGAGTGGCGCAGGCCGCCGCTCGACGTGCTTGACACCGCCGCCTAAGGGCAGGAGCTGCATGGATCATGCGGCGCGGCGGTGCCAGCCTTCCGGTGTGAGATGGAACTCGTCTCGACCGGCGACGGCGTACTCGCCGCGTTGCGAGTCCCACAAATACTTCTCTACCGCAAGACGGGGTCGTGCAACTCTGATCAGGTTCCAGGAGTTCAACTCCCCGCGAACCCGAGTGGAGGCAGCCGTTCCGGCCTGAATTACCAATGCAGAGTATCCTTCGATTCGATACCGCAACGTAGTCTCGCCGATGTGGCTGACGTGCAAGTGTCCGGACAGGAAGGCATCCGCGCTGGACTTGGCGAACCTGCTCATGGCCATTTCTGCCCTCCCGACCACGTTGTGTCCGCGATAGTGCGCGGGCAGATCAAACGGGTGATGGCTGACCACGAAGCGAATTCGGTCTGCCGGGACGGCTCTCAACAGGTTGCACGTGCGTTCCACTTGTCGCTTGTTCAGCCGGCCCGCTTCAACCGTGTTCCGGCGAGCCGTATTGACGCCGATGACGACGATTTCATCGTCTTTGTACACCGGTTCAAGATCGGCGCCGAACGCCTCGCAAAAATTTGCCAGCGGCGCTCGCCACCGCCGAATGGGTTTGAACCACGGCGCCAGGTCGTGATTGCCAGGCACGATGAGCCGAGGCGACGGGATTCCGTCGAGGAATTCGCGGGCGTATCGGAATTCTCCTGGTCGCGCCCGCTGGGTCAAATCTCCGGAGACCACAAGCAGGTCGGCTTTCAGGTCCTTCAGGCGCGCTGCCAGGCTATGAAGCACCGCCCAGTCCGTACGCCCAAAATGGAGATCGGAAATGTGAGCGACGGTACGGATACAGCCCCCGAAGTTTCAATGATTCTCGGGCACGACTGCCAAAAGAGCATTGCGGCGAATTCGGAGATTCAAAGGCGACGACACTCGTACCCGTTCTCCGTCAATCGCCGCCGTCCACCGATGCCCGGCCAGGCGCACTTGCAACTCCTGCGCGCAGAACATCCGGACGTCCTCACCAGGACGAGTCTTGCCCATCAACAGGCGCGTCGCCGTGGCTAATAAAGCGGCACGTCCTGCGGCCGGCAGCACGTACGCTGCCAGCGTGTCATTGTCCACACACTCACCGCCTGGCAGTCGGAACTCCTCAAGCTGGTGAGCATTTCGCCCCACGAAGATCATGGGAGTGCGGATCCGCATGGGAGGAGCGTCAGCCATGCTCAGCTCTGCCGCAAAATTGACATTAAATCGCGCGAGTACTTGCAACACAGACCAGTAAGCCGCGAGCCGGCTGCGTCCGAACCTTCGATAGGTGTGCTCGCGGACCTCGAGGACCTTGGGATAGAGACCGACGCTGGCATTATTTAAAAACGGCTTGCCATTCAGTTCGCCAATCGAAACCGGGCGCGCTTTGCCCTGAAGCGCGTATTCGAATGCAGCATCGGGTTCCAGAGGCAAACCGGTTTCGCGGGCAAAGTAGTTAAACGTGCCCAGGGGAACCGCGGCAAATTCCTTGCCGGTGCCAACCAGAGCGGACGCAATCGCGCTCAGAGTGCCATCGCCACCTGCCGCGATAACCCGCTGATAACGGCCCTCATTTGCAGTAGCCGCCGCCCTCGCAATTCCCTTCGCACCTTTGGCCACCCAGAACGAGCATGGTTTTCCCGCCGCTCGGGCCACGGCACGCAGCCGGTCAACAAGTGCGCCCGCCTGCTGCTTTCCCGACCCTGTATTCAAGATGACGAGCGCTTCCGACGTTTGTGTCGAAGGCGGCATCATTCCAACGGACGCAACCAAATGTTGCATCTCCTTCTCGAGACTGAAGAACCGCGGGTCTCAGAACCGAAGGTCCGCGCCACTGGCTTCCCTCACGTCACCATGAGGGGGGATCTTTGTTGCCAGCGCAAAGCGTTACAGCGCGGCCCGGAGTCCCCGCCGCGCAATCTCCGCGCTGAGGCCATACACCAAGTGGGAGGCCAGGCCGTAAAGATGGCTGGAGGCCGGCATCTCGCTCGGCTTGCCGGTCAGTCCAAGTTGCGGCACCGCCAGCTCATCAGCCGCTGCGAACAGCGCCGCGCCAAAAATCATCCCAGGAATGAACCCTCCGCGCGTTCCAGCCAGTTCCGATGTGCCGCCATAGACGGCGCCTTGCAGAGTGCCGAACGAGTAGTGCACGACGGGCCCCAGCTTTTTCCTTTCCTCGTACGTGAGCTCGCGGCCTCCCAGCTTGGCGATCTTGGCCGCTGCTTTCATGGTTGGGCTCTCGCTTTCCTGCTGGCTCTGTTGCGGCTGCCTGCCCTGGCCATTTTGCAGGTTTTGTGCAACCTTATTCCACAGGCCTTGGAATTCGTTCATGACAATGGTGCCGATCAGTCCCCCCACCAGTCCCGCAACCACTCCTTTGAATACGCAGCGTTCTTCTAGCGCCATGATGCCTACCTCCGTTAACGAAATCGACCGGCAACTTCACCGGCCTCACAGCTAGTGCGATGCCGCGTTCGACAAAAGGTTTCAGCGTGATCCACAGCGCAGCTATGCACCAGATTCAGGGTGATGCATCCACTTGATCGGCGTCGAGACGGAGCGGCTTTGGTTCCGGCAAATGCTTGAGTACTCCCATCGACAGAGCGCCCCGACCCCAAGCGCCGCCGCGCCCAGCATGGAAAGCCCACTGCTGCGCGACGGCGGCGCATCACGCCTGAATGTGTGTTCCTCAATTCGGAACTCAGAACCTGCGCTTCCTTCCGGCTAAGTTTCAGCATATGGGCAACCTCAGCAGGCGGTGCAGGCGCACGCCGTCGCAACTTGCGAAGGAAGCAGCGATGCGATCGCTCCGGCCCGTCCATCGATGCGAAGCTCCACGAAGCTTAGCAGGCGGCAAAGCGGGTGAACAATTCGATCATCTGCGTACGCAGAAACACGGGCGCGGGGCGCGGAGTGTTGAAGGGTTGGAATGCTTGCGCTGAGAGCCTGGACCGTCCGCCAGCCGGCGCACCTCCGAAGGTCCTGAAAGGTGGCCGGATTGCTCGCGCCGCTGCGGCCCCGCCGCGAAGATCAAACCCTGGCCAGCGCCTGATCAAGGTCGGCGATCAGGTCCTCGACGTCTTCAATGCCGACGGAGATTCGAACCAGGCCGTCGGTGATGCCCAGTTGCTGTCGCTCCTCGCGCGGCACGCTGGCGTGCGTCATCGTGGCAGGATGGGAGATCAGCGTTTCAACGCCGCCGAGGCTCTCGGCCAACGAGCAGAGGCGAACTGCATTCAGAACTGACCTTGCATTTTCCAGCGAGCCGGTTTCAAACGAGAGCATGCCGCCCGGGCCGCTCATTTGCTTGCTGCCCAGCTCATACTGCGGGTGCGAGGAAAGGCCGGGGTAGTGGACCATCTCTACTCTCGGATGCGCGGCGAGGAATTTCGCCACGACCATGCCGTTCTCGCTGTGCTGGCGCATTCGCACGGCCAGAGTTTTGACGCCGCGCAGCACCAGCCAACTGTCCATGGGACCGAGCACCGCGCCGGCCGCATTCTGGAGGAACCTTAACCGCTCTGCCAAGGCAGCATCGCTCATCACCACTGCTCCGCCTACGCCGTCGCTGTGGCCGTTCAGATATTTTGTGGTGCTGTGAATGACAATGTCGGCCCCGAGTTCGATGGGCCGCTGCAGATAGGGACTCATGAAGGTATTGTCCACCGCGACCAGCAGTCCGTGACGGTGAGCCAGTTCCGAGGCCGCCGCGATGTCCGTAATTTCCATGATGGGGTTGGTGGGTGTTTCAAGGAACAGCAGCCGCGTATTGTCTCGAATGGCCTCCTCGATGCTTGCCAGGCTTCTGGTGTCCACGTAGGTAAATTGGAAACCAAAATCCCTCAGCACGCGCTCAAACAGGCGGAACGTTCCACCGTAAAGATTGCGACTCGTGACCACGTGATCGCCACTCTTGAAAAGCGTCAGGACGGTGTTGATGGCCGCCATACCCGAAGCAAACGCGAACCCGAACTGCCCTCGTTCCAGGCCGGCCAGGTTACGTTCAAGGGCGGCGCGAGTGGGATTGGACGTGCGCGAATATTCGTAGCCTTTGTGCCTGCCCAATTCCTCCTGGACGTATGTGGAGGTCTGGTAGATAGGAACGATGATAGCTCCGGTGGCAGGGTCGGGCTCCTGGCCAACGTGAATTGCATCCGTTGAAAATCCCATAGTGCCTTTCCGGGCTGCGCGGCCCATTGCGCCGATGAAAAATTGTTATCAGCACTGAAACTATCGGACTCTCATGAGCGTGTCAATGCCGGCCGCCGCTGTGCGCTTCGGGAATAGCAACGAGAGGGCGATTCATGATAGAACTTGAAGAAGCATCGGGAGGGCCGAAAGGCAATCCAGGAAGGAGTGGGGGAGGGATGCTGAACACACTTTGGAAGCGAAGCGCATGGGTTGGGTTGGGGACGATTTTTGCAGCCGCGGTCATGCTCTCGCCGGTCGGCCTCATGGCTGCAAAACAGATGACCACCGTTCACGTGCAGGTGAACGACGCCAAGACAGGCGACCCCATTTTTCAGGCGCACTTAACATTGCGCTACCAGGTGCAGGGTGGATTCATGCGGCGCGGCAAAATTGTCTCCTACACTGCAAAGACGGACAAGAACGGGAAGAGTCTGTTTCCCGTCGTGCCCAGGGGAAGCATCACGCTGATGGTCACCGCGCCTGACCACAATACTTTTGGTAAAGAATTCGAAATCACCAAAGACGACCAACTGATCGAAGTGAAACTTCAGAGACCTCACGAGGTTTTGTAACGAGCCTGGGTTTATCGTAACGAGCCTGCTGATTCACCACCCCGGAAGATTTTCAAGCTGGCCGATGGCCGCAAACTTTTCCTCCGCGCCCTGCCGGAATGGGTCAGGCAACTACCTGAGAAGAATTCGGGAATTCCAGGAGAAACGGCCAGTGTACGCGCTGGTTCAGGAGCCTTTCCGGGCAGGCTGAGGAGCCAGTTTCAAGAAATGCTCAAGAATAGGGCAAAGAGCAGAAAACCATTCATTTAGCGCGCGTTAGGCTAGCCAAAAGGGCGTTTTCCACAAGCTTTTCAACAAAGCTGTTGAAGGTCTTCCGGGCGTGATAAAAGAAGCTGATTTTTCGCGCCCGGCTCAGCCGGGATTTTGTCTGCCGTTGAAGCTACCGCCGAAGTCGTGGGCTTGCCCAATCGAACAATCTTCTGGCACCCGACTTGGGCGTTGCTCAGGGCTGCGGGGGAGCCTTCGGTTGTTCGGGTGTGCTGCTCGAAGGTGGCGCTTCTTTGAAGTAGTCCGGGTCCATCCAGATGTTTGCCTTGGCCTTCAAGTCGTCCATTGTTGCGCGCACCTTCTCCTGCCGCAGGTTGTCCTCAATCTGAGGCGTCACGGTTTTCAAGTCAGGTTGATGACGGGAAAGCATCTGCAACATAACCATCGCCCGAGGGGTTTCCAACGGTGCTGAGAACTGGTTTGGCTGAAGGTCAAATGCCGCCTTGTCCAGGGCGGGAATCATCTGCCCTTTGCGGACGGTTACCGGCTTGGGATCCACCAGGACCGTATTCGGGACATCATATTTCTTTGCGATATCCTCCATGTTTGTCCCTGCCTCAACGGCTTTCTGGATTTCCGTGAGGCGTGTTTTGGCCTCCTCGGCAGAAAGTCCGGGATCGCCCGGTTTCGCGTCCGCCGGCTTCTTCGTAACTACGAACTCGTGTATTTCCGCCTCTTCGGGGAAATCCCCCTTGTGCGCAGTGTAATAGGTGTTGATTTCATCCGGGTTGATCTGGATGGCCCGAGCAATCTTCTGGTATTCCTCCTGGGCGAGGATTTGGAGTTTTTGGAACGCGATTTTCCGCTGAATATCAGGCGCCGCATCCAGGTGCTGATCCTGCGCTTTCTGAGAAAGCAGGACCATCATGGCATATTCATCGCCCACGGGCTTTCGACCCTGGGTGGTGACTGCCTGCTGAACCTGTGGGTTGAGGTTGCCAATCAGAAAATCCACATCCGCCTTGGTAACCTTGGTCTCTCCTACTTTAAGCACAACCTTGTCCGGGGACGCTGCCTCAGGGGGAGTTGCGCTTTGCGCTGAGGGCTTGGCTGCGGGGTTTGGCGCAGGCGACGTTTGCGCGACGCAGACCAGCGCTCCCAAAGCTCCTGCCAAAATAGCGCCCGGAATCATGATTGCTGTTTGATGGCGACGAATTCTCATCGTGCATACTCCTTGCTTAAATCGGCTATAGGCCAAATCACCCCATCTTACCACGTTGGGAGTTGCCGCCGCCTCCACTTCAACGCCGGGCGGTGACTCAGTTTGCTTCCCGTTTGTGGCACGGACATCCTGGTGATGCTGTGGCCGAAGCACGGGCGAGACGCCCGTGCCACATTCAGAAAGCGCGGTTGGTGCTCTCCAGCACGGTCATTGTTTAGCGCCTGGCTGCGCGGGCAGCAGGCCTAGCGATTCCGGTGAAGGGAGTGGCTGTCCGTTGCGCAGCCCATACCGAATATCTGAGAATTTGGCGATCAGGTCCTGCCACAAGTCGCTGTTGCGCCTGTAGAGCTGGAGTATGTTGGGCATCCAGTTGGGCAGGTTTTCACTCAGCCAAAGCTGGCGGTACAACTCCGTCAAGCGGGTGGTGTAGTCGCGCAGATCCTGCAAGCGCCCGTTGGTCGAGCTGATATCTGAAAAACCTCTGCCGCCCCTTCGGCGATTCTGCCCGCCCTGGCTGGCCACGGCCTCTGCGTAACGCTCAGAAATTTCCTGAGCGAATTGATAACGCATTCCGAGCGCATCCAGCCGCAGCGCGGCGAACTCAAGGCTCTCGAGACTGTCGGCATTGCGTTTGGCGCGGCTGGCGCTGTTGACGAAAGTAGTGTAGGAGTTTTCAGCCGTCTGGCGGATCAGTGACGCCACGGGCAGCATCCGCTCCACCTGCTCGCGGCCGGCGGGCGAAAAAGGATTCTGCCAGAAGAGACCGTCGCTGGCGCCGCCATAACGCATGTCAAAAGTCTCGACAGGTTTGCCAGCCCGCATGATCTCATTGATGTGGCCCAGATTCATGATGGCTTCCACAAGTCCGGGGTCCGCGTCCCGGAAGAAGTCCCAGTCGAATTTGCGATTGAAGTCCTTCACGTCCGGCAGACCTTCTTCCCACGCACATGCCGCGCCGTAGATGACGGACCACCAGGCGGGCGCAAACATGGTCTCGCCGTCATCGTTCCAGGCCTTGACGATGGTGCCGATGGCGCCGGCTTTCTTTCCCTCGGCCAGGAAGTGACCGATGTTGTAAGCAGCCTCCTCATAATCGGGCACCATGACGCTGGTGTTGCCCACCCACGGGCAGGTGAAGATTTTGAGGCCACTGCCCTCGAACGGCTTCAGCCACTTGTCGTAGCTGTCATGCGCACTATAAACCCAACTGTCTATAATCTGGCCCTTGGGCAGGTTGGGAATGATTTCCGGATGTGAAGTCGCAATGTCGCCCGAGAACATCACCTGCTTGTTGTAGCTCTCCACCATTTGGGCAACCTGGTTCAGGTGGTCCACATAAACTTTGCCGTAGCCTTCTTTCGCCACCAGGTCCTTGCTGCGGCCCGTGCCCAGCGCGAAGGTTTCATCGCAGCCGACGAAATAAATCGGCGAGGTAAACACCGGCAGCATCTGCTGGTACATTGTCTTCAGCAAGTCCATTTGATGCGGATCTTCCGGAGCCAGCACATGCCCGTGCGGCCGCTCGCCCATGCCGCTGTATTGCTCAAACCGCAAGACCTTGTGCAGGTGCCCGCAATCCTCTGTCCTGGGCACGATGGTCACGTGGTAGGGAGCGGCGTAGGCCACCAGCTCGTTCCAGTCGGAGCGCGAAAGCGTGTCACTCAGGATGCCCCACAGCGGCTGCCCCTCGAGGCGGAAAGAATCCTCCATGTAGACGAAGAGCTGGTTCATCTTGAACTGGGCGATGTTGCGCACAACATTCTTGAGGAAGCTCAGCTTGGCAACGGGACCGCGGCTCAGGTCAACCTGCGTGGCGCGGTATTGCATCGCCGGCCAGTCGCGAACCTGGACGCCGAGAATTCTGGCTTCCTGACCAACTGGAACGATAAGCTGGCGCAAGGTCTGCGCGCCGTAATAGAGGCCAGCGCCGGCTTTGCCTGCAATGATGACGGCGCCAGACTGGACATCGAGAACGTAGCCCTCAGCGCCCACGCCTTCAGGGCTGAGGTGACGCGCCGAAAGAAGCTGGCGCATCGCGGGTTGATCGAAGCGTCCCATGACGATGGCGGGCGCGCCCTGCGGCGGCTCGGGCAGGCCCACAATGGGAAACTCCTGGCCGGTTACGAGCTTCAGTTCTTTCTGAACGCTCTCTGCGGCAAAATGATCTTCGCTCGTTACGGACGTCAACAGAACGATTTGCAGGTTTGAGTTCACCTGAAAACTTTGCGCGCGGGTGTGGAGTTCGCGCGGCTGCGGAATCAGCATCGGCTGTTGCGCTGAGAGGTGGGAAGGAAAGGCGGAAATGCAGATTGCAAATGCCAATAACAGAATACATCGGACCGGCCAGACCTGCCGCCGACCGGCTGTGTTAGAACTATGCATGAAGACCTCCTCGGGGATCGATAACTCCGTACGCCGCCGCTCGCCAGTCTCCCGGAGCAGAATGGAGACCAGTTGTGACAACGCGCAAAATTTGAATCGTGAAGTGTATTGACCCGCGGGAATGAATGTCAAGCGACTGCTTGCTGAAAAGTTTGCTTGTGATCGGGCTTCACCTACAGGTCGTTCGGTTGCAGCCCAGGGTGTTTCGCGATTCGCGCCAACATGACCGGGCCGATTTCTTCTGAATCGTGAAATGCCCACGCGAAGTCCGGCTTTCAGGGGTCAGTTGGATATGCGACGAGCGTTTGCCCGGCTTTGGTTTCCAGCCAAGCTTTAGCAGTGCTCTATAAACTTTGCGGGCTTTGGTACTGGGCCCTTGGCTCACGCGCAGACAGCCACTTCTTTGGGAGGTTTCTGACTTCTCCAGCCGGTCAGCCAGAACGCGCAGGGCCAGAGCTTGCGCTTTAGTCACAGCTTCACTCCTGGTCTTGCCGTAAGCCATCACGCCAGGGAGATTGGGAACTTCGGCAATCAATCGGCCATCGGCTTCCTATCTCTGAACCGCTTACCCATCAATCCGCGCGTCGCGTGAGGTTTGTTAAGTGGTTCCGCCGGAGTGCCTCATGTGCGGGGCGGAGAAGATCACAATAGTGTGGCAGAACGGCTAGCCGGCCTGCGGCAAATCTCCGGGATTCGCTCCGTGTCGCTTTTTGGCGCATCCAGTCTTTTCAATAAGATCGGTAGCTTTGTTTTTGGGTTTGTTTCGGTTTGTTTTCTCGGCCTGTACGTGTTTTCAACAACTTCTCCGCTTTGTTTTTAGGTTTGTTCCGGTTTGTTTTTCAGCCCGATCCTTTGTTTTCAATAACCTCTCCGGTTTGTTTTTTAAAAAAGTATTCTTTTTTGTTTTTAGCTTCTCGCTTGTTCCCCAAAATCGCCGCCGGCAGCACTGGAAACTAGACTACCACGCTAGGCCACCATCTGTCAAGCAAAATCGGCTAATGGTCCCTGAAAAGCGCGAAGTTCCGGTATTAGCAAAGTAGAAAATTCCGCTTTGGGTGGTAGAACCTTGGGGATGAGCACCGGATGTTAGATTGCACCTCACATCAGAGGCCGCACACATCGCATAGACGCGACGTGTGCGCCACCCGCGATGACACGCCTCAGGGAGGCCTCTCCCCAGCTTGCGGGATATAATGAAGGCTTCGGCCTTTACGCCTTCGGAATCCAGAGAGCCTATGGACTTCAAGCTTGTTTCCGATTACAGCCCGCGCGGCGATCAGGTTGCCGCTATCGAGCAACTGGTGCGCGGAATTGAAGACGGTGAGCAGCACCAGGTGCTGCTGGGCGTGACCGGCTCCGGCAAGACTTATACCGTTGCCAAGGTGATTGAGGCGATCAACCGGCCCACGCTGATGCTGGCGCACAACAAGACGCTGGCGGCGCAGCTCTATCATGAATTCAAGGGATTTTTCCCGCGGAACGCCATCGAATATTTTGTGAGCTACTACGATTACTACCAGCCCGAAGCCTACATCCCTTCCGGCGATGTTTATATCGAGAAGGAAGCCACGATCAACGACGAACTCGACAAGCTGCGCATGAGCGCCACGCGTTCGCTATTCGAGCGCCGCGACTGCCTGATTGTGGCCAGCGTGAGCTGCATCTACGGCATCGGCTCGCCGGAAGCCTACTACGGCATGCTGCTGCTTCTCGAAAAGGGCCAGAAGATCGCCCGCCAGGACATCCTGAAGAAGCTGGTGGAAATTCAGTATGAGAGGAATGAAATCGACTTCCGCCGCGGAACTTTTCGGGTTCGCGGAGATGTGATTGAAGTCTACCCGACGTATGAGGACAACGCCTATCGCATCGAGCTTTGGGGAGATGAGGTAGATTCTCTTGCGCAGATCGATCCGCTGCTGGGGCAGGTGAAAGAGAATCTGGTGCGCCTGCCGATCTATCCCCGCACGCACTATGTGATGCCTCGCGAGCAGCGCGCACGGGCGATAGACGGCATCCTGGGCGAGCTAGAGTGGTGGCGCGGCGAACTGGAAAAACAGGTGAAGATGGTGGAGGCGCAGCGCGTCCACCAGCGGACGATGTTTGACGTGGAGATGATGAAGGAGATGGGCTACTGCCACGGCATCGAGAATTACTCGCGCCATCTTTCAGGCCGTCTGCCCGGCGAGCCTCCGCCCACATTGCTCGATTATCTGCCGCACGATGCGCTGATGTTCATCGACGAGAGCCACCAGACCATCCCGCAGCTACACGGCATGTTCCGCGGGGACCGCTCGCGCAAGCAGACCCTGGTGGAATACGGCTTCCGGATGCCGTCGGCGCTAGACAATCGGCCGCTGACGTTTGAAGAGTTCGAGCACCGTGCCCGGCAGACCGTCTACGTTTCCGCTACGCCGGGACCCTATGAGCTGACGAAAACGGCAGGGGAAGTGGTGGAGCAGATCATCAGGCCCACGGGACTGGTGGACCCGGAAATCGAAGTGCGCCCGACGCGCAACCAGGTGGACGATCTTCTGGATGAAATCAGGAAGCGCGCCGAAGCCAACGAGCGCGTGCTGGTGACCACGCTCACCAAGCGCATGGCGGAAGACCTGGCGGAATATTACGCAGAGGTTGGCGTGAAGTGCCGCTACCTTCATTCCGAAATCGAGACGCTGGAGCGCGTGAAGATCCTCCGCGACCTGAGGCGTGGCGAGTTCGACGTGCTGATCGGCATCAATCTGCTGAGGGAGGGTCTCGACCTGCCGGAGGTTTCGCTGGTGGCCATTCTGGACGCCGATAAGGAAGGATATCTGCGCTCGGCGGGCGCGCTGATCCAGACTATGGGCCGCGCCGCGCGGCATCTGCACGGGCGGGCCATACTTTACGCCGACCGCATGACGGATTCCATGCGGCAGGCTATTGCTGAAACCGACCGCCGCCGCGCCAAGCAGATGGAGTACAACGAGGAGAACGGAATCACTCCGGAAAGCATCATCAAGCCTGTCGATATGGCGCTGGTGAAAATCGTCGAGGCCGACTACGTGACGGTTCCCACTGATGGCGAGGCGGAGGAGATTACTTCGCGCGACCAGCTCGATGAAATGATCCGCAGCCTGGAACACCAGATGCGCGAGGCGGCGAAGGAATTTGAGTTTGAGAAGGCCGCGAAATTGCGCGACCGGGTGAAGACCTTGCGCGAAAAAGAAGCGGGATTTGTTCCGGCCGTGGGCAATGAATCGGCCGGGCAGGGCCGCGAGATCTAAGAGAGACTTTCTTCGAATTAATGCGAGCGCGGCGGGAACTATCGATCACGATTGTGGGGCCGGGAAGACTCGGGCAGGCGATGGGCAAGCTGCTTCTCGGCGCCGGAGTGCCCATCGGCTTTGTTGCCGGCCGCCAGCTTTCGCGCGCGGGGATGGCCACGGGGTTCATCGGCGGCGGCAAAGCGACCACGTTGAAGGACCGACAGCTTGCCAATGCCGGCGTCATTCTGATTACGACTTCAGATGCCGCCGTTGGCCCCGTGGCACGGACGCTTGCCAATTTTCGCAAAGACTGGTCAGGGCAGGTGGTTCTTCACACCTGCGGCTCGCAGCCGGCGTCTATTCTCGAGGCTTTCAAGAAGCGCGGCGCAGCCGTCGGCTCGCTGCATCCCTATCAGACTATTCCGAATCCTTCAGCAGGCGCGCGAAATCTTCCGGGTTGCTACTGGGCAGTGGAGGGTGACCGCCAGGCCGTCGCGGTGGCGCGGAGATGGGTGAAGGCGCTGGGCGGGAAATCGTTCGTCATCGCGCCGGATGCCAAGGCGCGCTACCACCTCAGCGCGTTTCTGGTGTGCCCGACGGCGGTGACGCTGATGGATTGTTCCGAGAGGCTTCTACGCGAGGCGGGAGTGCCGAAGAACCTCATTCGCCCCATGCTTGGAATTTTTGTCTCAGAAACCGTACGCAACTTTGTCGAGTTTGGCGGCCGAAAATCTTTGACGGGTCCTGCCGCGCGCGGCGACTGGGCGACCACCCGGAAACACCTCGCAGAGATACGGCGCGTCTGCCCGGAGGCTCTGCCCGCTTACTGCGGTCTGCTCCAGATGATGGCAAAAATTGCGGGACGGAAAATTCCCTCGGACTGTTGGGACGTTTCCTGAGCGACTGAAGCTATCGCGTCCTGGAGCGTCTCATCTCCGCGACGGAGTGAGCAGCCGCTCGAAGCTCCTCCAGCCGCTCGGTACGTGTCAGCTCGAGCTTTCGGACGAGAAGGGTGAGGTCAATTCCGAAATCTTTTGCTGCGGCGATTTTGCTGCCGGGCGGCGGGTGGTTAATCAATTCAACAACCCGTTCTCGCTCGTGTTTCGCCATTATTAAATACAGTCGGAGCGTGTCACTCGAATTCGCTCCGAAGCCGAACGCTTCTACCGCGTTTGGCCTCACGCCAATTATAGATCAGTCCGAACGGCTGGCCCCAAACCTGAAAACGAAAAAAAAGGGCGGGGAACTGGTCCCCGCCCTTGGATTTTCTTCCTTGGCCAACTGACAAGTAACCACTAGTCACTGACCACTGCTTTTAGTACATACCGCCCATGCCGCCGCCTCCCGGAGGTCCGGCAGGCGCCTTGTCTTCCTTATCCGGAATTTCGCTGACCAGCGCCTCGGTGGTGAGCAGCAGTGAGGCGATGGAAGCCGCATTCTGGAGAGCGGTGCGGGTGACCTTGGTGGGGTCGATGACGCCGGCTTCCACCAGGTCTCCGAAGGTTTCGGTCTGAGCGTTAAAGCCGAAGTTGGCGTTGGGATTGGCCCTTACCTTTTCCACCACCACGGCGCCTTCCCAGCCCGCGTTGGAAGCGATCATCCGCAGCGGCTCTTCGAGCGCCCGCTTAACGATGTTGATGCCGATCTGCTCGTCCTCATCGGCCTTGAGCTTTTCAAGGGGGTTGATGCTGCGAGCCAGCGCAACGCCGCCACCGGGAACAATACCTTCCTCGACGGCAGCCTTGGTGGCGTGCATGGCGTCTTCAACGCGAGCTTTCTTCTCTTTCATCTCGGTTTCAGTCGCCGCGCCCACCTTGATCTGGGCAACTCCGCCCACCAGTTTGGCCAGGCGCTCCTGCAGCTTTTCGCGGTCGTAGTCGGAGGTGGTCTCTTCTGTCTGCGCCCGGATCTGCTTCACGCGCCCCTCGATGGCTTCGTTCTTGCCGCCGCCCTCGACGATGGTGGTGTTGTCCTTGTCAATGGTGACCTTGCGGGCCTTGCCCAGGTCTTCCATCTTGACGTTTTCGAGCTTGATGCCCAGGTCTTCCGTGATGGCCTTGCCACCTGTCAGGATTGCGATGTCTTCCAGCATAGCCTTGCGCCGATCGCCAAAGCCCGGAGCTTTCACCGCGCAGCACTGCAGGGTTCCGCGCAGCTTGTTGACCACCAGGGTTGCCAACGCTTCACCTTCAACTTCCTCGGCGACGATCACCAGCGGCTTGCCCGACTTGGCAATCTGTTCCAGTAAGGGAAGCAGGTCTTTCATTGAGCTGATTTTCTTTTCATGGATCAGGATCACCGGATT
The DNA here is from genome assembly GCA_036278995.1 of Terriglobia bacterium. Taxonomy (GTDB): domain Bacteria; phylum Acidobacteriota; class Terriglobia; order UBA7540; family UBA7540; genus SCRD01. The sequence goes on from DASUJZ010000053.1 coordinate 48,674, forward strand.
CTCCAGCGTACACTCCATGCGCTCGGGGTCGGTGACAAAGTAGGGTGAAAGATAGCCGCGGTCGAACTGCATGCCTTCGACGACTTCCAGTTCCGTCTCCATTGTCCGAGACTCTTCCACGGTGATGACGCCGTCCTTGCCGACTTTCTTCATGGCCTCGGCAATGATGCTGCCGACGGTGTAATCGTTGTTGGCTGAAACCGAGCCGACTTGGGCAATCATGCCGCCTTCGACCGGCTTCGACAGCTTTTCGAGTTCACCCTGAACGTGCTTCTTCGAGCCATCCTTCTTGGTTTCATCGTAGCCGCAAATCGTGCGGACGGCGGTTTCGATGCCCCGCTTGATGGCCATCGGGTTTGCTCCCGCGGCGACGTTCTTCACGCCTTCGCGGAAGATGGCCTGTGCCAGAACGGTGGCCGTGGTGGTGCCGTCGCCGGCCACGTCCGACGTCTTGGATGCGACTTCGCGTACCATCTGGGCTCCCATGTTTTCCATGGAATCCGGCAGTTCGATCTCCTTTGCCACGGTCACGCCATCTTTTGTGATCGTGGGTGAGCCGAATTTCTTATCGAGAACCACGTTGCGCCCCTTGGGGCCCAGCGTGACCTTTACTGCGTCCGCCAGCTTATTGACGCCGCGGAGAATTGCCTGGCGGCTCTCCGCTCCATGTACAATCTGCTTTGCATTTGCCATCTTTTAAATTCCTCCAAATTTTGCGTCCGCCCGGCGATTCAGCCTGACGGCGGAGTCTACAGATTCCTTTCTGAAAAGTTCACCCGCATGGGGATTGCTTACTTCTTGCCTGCTGCGGCTTTCGCGGCTTCAAGAACGCCCAATATCTCGTCCTCGCGCAGGATCAGGTATTCCTGCTCGTCGATTTTGATATCGTTGCCGGAATATTTTCCGAAAAGAACGCGATCACCCACCTTGACGTCCAGCGGAATCACCTTGCCGTCTTCGGTCTTCTTTCCGTGACCGATGGCAACGACTTCGCCTTCCTGGGGCTTTTCTTTTGCCGTGTCGGGGATGATGATGCCACCCTTCACGGTTTCTTTCTCCTCAATACGCTTGATCAAAATTCGATCTTGCAACGGCCGTAACTTCATTGTGTACTCTCTCCTTTCCTTAATTTGCCTTTTACCCGAGGGCAGCACTGGTCTGCCAGCCTCCGGCCTGGATGGATTGCTTGGGGCGGAGTTGGCGACAGTCAACCACCGGTGTACGTTGGCTATTGAAATAAGAAGACTTATATAAAGATTGCCCCGGCAACGTATGAATTAGCACTCTATGTCCAAGAGTGCTAATTTATAACTTCGCGCCCTTTCTGTCAAGCCCATCCTGCACGAATGATCCCGGCTTGGTGCCCTTGAGGCGCGAGGCTATAATGGCCGTCTGGAGCAGGTAAAGCACCCATTGTTACGTCGCGAGCGCATGCGTTGTGATTGCTTGATTTTCGGTTTCATGAGAGTCCTCCGCGGAAAGTGGACTGCCGTCTTCCTGCTGGCAACCCAGGCCTTCCCGGCTTTTCCGGTTGCCGGCCAGGCTCGCGAAATTGCCGGGTCGTTTCCGGCCTCGGCTCTGTCCATGCCGTCGGGCGCGCAGGCTGAAGCCGCGCAGGAACAGGGGTCCGCGACATCCACGGCCAGTGTTGCGGAAATTCAAAAAGCCATTGCCGGAGTGCGTTCGCCGGATCTTCAGGCGCTGGTGAGCGCTCTTGGCTTGACTTCCGCGCAGGTGGGCCAGCAGGCTTTTGAGGATTCTGCTGGCGGATTAGAGGCAATCAGCGCGCTTGGGCATGGCGGGACTCCTGCCGTGGCCGTTAAATGGCAGTCTGCGATAGAGGGCCAATCGTCAGAAGGTGAGCCGAAACTCTATTTACTGTGCTGGTCTGGGGAGGGCTGGCAGGCATCTTACCTGATGGAAGCGGCTGAGGCCCTGACGCTCGAGCCTTTGCCGGGGCAAGGTGGAGGCCCAGCGCCGCTGTTTGCTGTCATCCTCTACCGCGGAGTGACCGCTGTTCCATACCCGGTGATCTTCCGGCTTCAGGAATATCACGCCTCGCTCGTGTGGGACGGGCGCTCTGATGCAGCGTCGTACACCGCTTACGACTTTGGATCGATCCAATTTGAAAAAGCGGGAGGAGGCAATGTGCCGGTCATGGTCGCCGCCGGGCAGGCGGACCCGGGCCTGCTTATGTTTCCGGCCTCCCAGGAACAGACCGGCCGGGGCTTTCAGGCAGTTACTGCATACGTCTGGAAAAACGATGCCTATGTTCCGTATCGAACCGAGTACACCCACAACCGGGATTATGTTCTCTACAGGTTTATTGCCGCCTTGCACCTGCACGATTTCAAAACAGCCTACTCCTTGATTGATCCCGCACAATTCCTCAAAACGAAACAGCCGACGCTCGAGCTTTTTCGCCAGCGTATTCAAAAAGTGTGGCCGGAGTTCGTCGATGATCGGATCTTTGAAGTCCCCGCGCGACACGGCGTGGACCCTGAAAAGAATGCCTTCATACTGAGGCTCGGAGAGGGAAGGATAAACTCCTACGAGCCTACCTTCACGGCCGGCCCAAGCTATCGCCTGACGGGCCTCGAGCGATCTGAAAGGCATGAGTAAACGGGCCAAGCATCTTTGCTGATTGCGACCCTTGTCAGAGTGAAGCGGGTGAGCAAGCGTTCTTACCGGCTTGGGTTTTTGGTGGGTGCGTGTGCCTGGAGCGATGCCTGCTCCAGACCTTCCTTGTGGCCGCGCAGCGTTGCAAGTTCATCGAGCAACTGGTCGCGCACCTTGGCAAAGTCCGACCAGTCGTCGCTTGAAACGGAGCGAGCGGGCGGAAGCTTCAGCGCGAGAAAGTTTCGAAACTGGCCGTGCTGCTCAATCCTGAAATCGAGATGCGGACCGGTAGCGAGACCGGATTTGCCGCTGAGCGCGATGGTTTGGCCCTGATGGACGTGCTCGCCGACGTGCACCAGGATGCGCGATAGGTGAAGATAAAAGGTCTCATATCCCATGGCGTGCCGGACCTTAACTTCGCGGCCCCCGCCGCCGTCCCAGCCGGCGAACACCACGGTTCCATTGCCCACCGACTGCACCTGGGTCCCGACAGGAACTCCGTAGTCGATACCGAGATGCGGCCGGTAGCGCTTCAGGATGGGATGGAAGCGGTGATAGCTGAAGTGCGAGGTGATGGGCGCCGCAAACCTCAGGGGAGAACGCAGGAAGGCTTTTTTGACTGCCTTGCCGTCGGGCGCGTAATAGGCGGGATCCCCGGAAGGGTCGCGGAACAGCACAGCCTGGTAATTCTGCTTACCGCTGTCATATTCCGCCGCCAGAATTTTTCCGTAGGTGGCAAACTGCCCATTCAGGAATTTCTTTTCAACCACCACTTCAAAGTGATCGCCATCCTGCGTATCCGAGTTAAAGTCAAAATCCCACGCAAAGATGTCGGCAAAATTGAGGGCAAGCTGGTCATGCTCGCCCTGATCTTCAACCGCGGTAAAGAGCGAACTGTGTACCGTTCCCGACAGATGGGCCACTTTCGTGGCGAAGGGTATTTCTGCGACTGTGGCGTCGAAGCCGGGTGACTGCTTTCGGATCCACAGCACATGCTCGGGATCAATCTGATAGCCGATCTGCTTGATCCCGTCCTCTTCCGAGCTGATCAGCGTAATCCTGTTTCCTGCGCGCACCCTTGACAGGTTGTAAACAGGGCGGACATCCTGAACTACTTGATGGATCGTGGCTGGCTCAAGTCCCTGCTCAGAAAGGAAATCGCTGAAGGTTGTGCGCGGGGGGAGCTCTCGAATCAGCCGCACTTCGCGCTTGGAAGCAATGAGCTTGGCTTCGTTGGCCGCAAGAACTTTTTCCTGTGTAAGAGCATTCTCGGCAAGGCGTCGCCGATGAATAATAACCGCGAGGGCTGAGATTTCAGCGATGATAAAGACCGCCGCCAAGATAATCAGCGGCCTGCGCCAGCTTGCAAGCTTTAAACGCTTCCAAGTAATCTTCGGTCTCCATGTCCCCCAATCAGTGCTGCCCCGAATGTACCACAAGTATTTAGAATCTCAAGCCTTTTTATTCTGCTGGATCGGTGTCCGGGGAGATACAGCGGCCAGAGGGCAGGGCATTCCAGGATTTTTCGTGGCCACATGTCCTTTGTTTGCTGTAGAATACGTGAGTGGAGGGAATGGCAGTACGGAACCCGGCAGGAAGGTTGGTTGATCTTGATACGCGATAATCGTTTACAGTCCAGACGGTTTATCCACTTGACTGGCTTTGTCATGGCGGGCGGAGCCAGCCGCCGCATGGGCAGGGCGAAGGAAAGCCTCCGAATCAATGGAGAAGCCATGCTGGAACGGCAGATCCGGTTGATTAGGTCAGTAGCGCGACAGGTGGCCGTTGTTGGACGGGCTGCCGGTTACCGGGAAGAGTTTGGCGTCGCCTCCATCCCTGATGCTATCCCCGGCCGCGGACCCTTGGGCGGAATCTACACGGCACTGCTCGAAAGCCGGACTGAGTACAACCTGATTTTGGGGTGCGATCTGCCTTTCGTTAATCGCAGGTTGCTGACGTGGCTGGTGCTTCGCGCCATGGCAGACCAAAGTGACGCCACCGTTCCGCGTTCCCGTGATGGACGCCTGCAGCCGCTTTGCGCCATCTATCGCCGCCGGGCCCTTTACGCTGTTCGGAAGTGGCTCGATCTGGGAGAAAACAAGCTTAGCGGGTTCTTCCCTATGGTCCATTGCGCTACAATCGCCTGGCGCGACCTGGCTGGCGCAGGGGCCCGCTCGCCCGTTTTTGACAACATGAACACGCCGGAGGACTACGAAGACGCCAGGAGAAGGGTTGAGGGATCCGGGAGCGGCGTCTGCTAGTGGAGTCGAGTCTGGCTCCGCCGCTTTTCGCGCTAAACTGACACAGGCGCTGAGGGCTTGAGGTACTGAGGAACAATGGCCGAACTCACACCAAACGAAGTAATACCGGGACATCCTTTCATTCAGTTCCTGAACGTGTACAAGTCATTCGACGAAGTTCCTGTGCTGATTGACGTCAGCTTCGAAGTCAAGCGCGGGGAAATGGTAGTGGTGCTGGGGCGCAGCGGGGTTGGCAAAAGCGTCACGCTGAAGCACATCCTGGGATTTCTTCAGCCCGACGCTGGCCGGGTGCTGGTTGCGGGCAGGGAAGTGTCATCCATGAAGGAGGAAGAGCTTTTCGAGGTGCGACGCTGCGTCACCATGGTTTTTCAATCCGGTGCGCTGTTTGACTCCCTGACGGTCGGCGAGAATGTTGCTTACCCGCTGCGGGAACGCGCCGCCGGCGGCGAACGCCTGGATGAAGTTGCCATCCAGACCCGCGTCGATGAGCTGCTTTCACTCGTGGACCTGAATGAGGTTAGCGACCAGATGCCCTCAGATTTGAGCACCGGCATGAAGCGCGCCGTCGCCATCGCGCGTTCGCTTGCGGCCGCGCCCGAAGCCATCCTGTACGATGAGCCGACCACGATGGTGGACCCGCTGATGGCTCAGACGATCGGGGATCTGATCCTGAAGCTGAAGAAGCAGACCGGGCTGACTTCGGTCGTGGTGACTCACGACATGAAACTGGCCCGCAAGCTGGCAGACCGGGTCGTGTTTCTGTTGGACGGCCGCGTGGCTTACTTTGGTCCCATGAGCGAGCTTGACGAGTCTCATGAGAAGATCATTCAGGAATTCATCCGGTTCGACGAAGTATCCCTGCTGCCAAAGACCTCCGCATAGGCTGTCTTGCGTAATCCGCCTCGGACATAGCGGTAGCGGAGCAGAACCTCAGTTCGCGACTTGCGGAATGCTCGCTGAGGCCGGCATAGGCTTGGCCGAAACGCTGCGGTCGACAACAAAGGTCAGGTGCGTACCCTGAATCAGGACAAGCGGTTTTTCATGCTTGAAGACGTTGTAGATGAGGGCCGCGCCGGCGCCGATTGCAGCACCGTACCCGATATCGGCTCCAAAGCTGGGCCCGCCGCAAGCGCCGTAGTAGTTGCATTCAATTTCGTGACCCATCCCTACCGTGGCTCCCGCGCCGGCTCCCATCGCTCCGGCAAGGGCGGCACTCTTCATCGTGTCCTTGGCGCTCTTGCCGCAACCCTTCAGAGTCCCTTCAGAGTCGCTTGCCGTCTTGGCGCAGGGGCTGCCTTGCGCTTCCTGGAGCGACCCGTTCAGCAGGAACTCGTCACCGCGCTCTGTTGTAATGTCGTCCAGGACGATGCGCATCTGGCCCACGCCCTTGACGCGCTTTGAACCCTTCACCATCACCACATGGCCGTCCACCAGGCTGCCGACCGGCACAATTTCCTGGCCGCTCACAACCACAGGCTGCTCGACGTATCCGGAAAATTTGTCGCCTGATTTGTTGGTCTTGGAGGTCAGTGTGGTTTGCAGCCGGACGTGCAGCGAACTGCCAGCCGGCAGCAGAACAGCGCCCGTAGGCTTTTCCTGCGAGGGCGTGGCGGTTGGGCTCGGGGCCGTATTCGACGTCCCGTCAGCCCTGCGGAGAACGGGAGGAGTGTCCTGGGCCGCAATTGCCAGGGGCAATGCCACGGCGAAAGCGAGACTTGCGACCAATGTTTTCTTTGCTTTCCTCATAAAACTTCCTCCTCCGGACCAGGCCGGAGACTCGAGTGACCTGTCGAGAAGCCTGCTCGTTCCTGTTTCTCATAATATGCTCTCGAGGCAGCTTCTTTGCAAGGTTCACTTAGCAATTTGATTCGTTAGGCAGGCGTTTGGTTGCACTTTTGGGGGCCCGTTAAGCCAGTGAGCGGCGCTTGGAATCACCTGCCCTCTTGCGACGGCACCTCTGGCCCTGACCTCCCGCCTAGGCTCCGAACAGCGATGTAACGAATTCGCGCGGATCGAAGGGAATCAAGTCATCGATTCTTTCGCCGATGCCGACAAACTGGATGGGCAGCCCAAGCTCGCGGGCGATGGCCACGACCACCCCGCCTTTGGCTGTTCCGTCGAGTTTTGTGAGGATGATGCCCGTTGCGCCGGCATGCTCAGTGAATTGGCGCGCTTGGGCAAGGCCATTCTGTCCGGTGGTGGCATCAATCACCAGCAGAACCTGATGGGGCGCGCCGGGCACTTCCCTCGAGGCGATGCGGCACATCTTGTTGAGCTCCGCCATTAGATTATGCTTGGTGTGCAGGCGTCCGGCGGTGTCCACAATGACCGGATCGAAGTGGCCTGATCGCGCCGCCTTCAGGCCGTCAAACAGTACGGCGGAAGGATCGGCGCCGGCTTTCTGCTTGACGATTTCCATTTGCAGGCGCGCTGCCCAGATGTCAAGTTGTTCGATGGCAGCCGCGCGAAACGTGTCGGCGGCCACCAGAATGGGCTTGCTACCCCGGCCCTTGTAATAGCCGGCCAGCTTCGCGATGCTTGTCGTCTTTCCAACCCCGTTTACACCCACCACCAGGATCACTTCCGGCTGTCCAGCAGGCGGTCTCGCAGGGACTGCGCGGTTGCGGGGGCCGTCCTGAGGATGCTCCAGAATCCTTAGAATCTCCTCTTCCACGGCGCCTCGGATTTCACCCGCATTTTTCAGGCTTCCGCGGCGGGTCTGTTCCTGCAGGCCGGTCATAATGTCGCTCGAAGTATCCACGCCCAGGTCCGCCATAATCAATGTGGCCTCCAGGTCGTCCAGAAGGGCGGGATCTATGGTTTGGCGGCCTTCGGTGACCTGGTCTAGCCGTTCGACCAGTTGGCTCTTGGTTGAGGACACCGCCTGCTTAAGCCGCTTGAAGAGATTGCTTTTCTGTTCCTGTGGGCCGAATAGAGTTTGCACCATGCGCTTTTATTGTAGCGCAAAAGTGGGCGAGGTCAGGAGTTGACCTCAACAGCGGAAATCTGGGAGCGGCGCCTCATTTCGAACTTCCGGAGGTCTCCCTTGGCGTAGGCCGAGTGCAGCGCGTCGACGACGATGGGATCGTAGCGGGTTCCGGCATGTTTCTTCAGGATTTCGAGCGCGGAAGGAAAGTCGCGGCCTGACTGGTAGGGCCGGTCTGTGGTGACGGCGTCAAAGGTGTCCGCAACGGCGATGATCCGGACCAGCAGCGGAATCTCATCGCCCTTAATGCCGTCGGGGTATCCGGAACCATCAAGCGATTCGTGGTGCCAGCGGATTGCCGGCAGCGCATCGGCGAGTTGCTGCACCTGTCGGACAATTTCAAATCCCATAATGGTATGGCGTTTCATAAGCGCGAATTCTTCATCGGTCAGCACTCCGGGTTTTCGCAGCACCTGGTCGTCCACGCCGATTTTGCCAACGTCGTGCAGGGTGGCGGAGTCGCGTACCAGCTCAACCTCCTGGTCATCCAGCCCGATTTCCCTGGCCAGAATCATCGAGTACTGCGATACGCGGCTCGAGTGGCCTTTGGTGTAAGGGTCCTTGGCATCAACCGCGGCGGCAATCATTTCGATGGAGTCGATAAACAGTTGCCGGTTCTCCTCGGAGGCCCGCTTCAGGTCGCCGATGTACTGCTGGATGTCCTCGGCCATGATGTTGAAGCCCTGGGCCAGCTCGCCAATTTCCGTGCGATTGCGAACGTCAGCGCGGACGCTGAAGTCTCTGGCCGCGATGGCGCGGGCCGTGCGGGCCAGGTGGGCGATGGGCCTCGTGATCGATTTCGAGGCGAAAACGGCGACGATCAGGCTGATGATGATAACCAGCAAGCCCAGACGGATGGTAGCGTCTCGCATTTCGATTACGGCCATAAAGGCATCGCTCTTCTTCTTCTGGAGGATCACACCCCATCGCCCATTAAGCGTGGGCGAGTACGTTCCGAGCATGGGTACGGTTTTGCCAGTACGGACCAGGCTGTACTCCGAGGTTTCAGTAAGATGGGCGCGGCCGCGCCACGCCAGGAATTTCTGCACGATAGGATCACTCACCATGTTAAGGCCGGCGACATTCTGGTCGGGATTGTTGGAAGCCACCGTCCGGCCGGAATTGTCCACGATGCAAGCCTCGAGACCCAGCCTTCTCGACTCTTCCAGTTCGTCGCCCAGCGGCCGCAGGGTCACGACGGCTGCAATCATGCCAAGAAAGTCGCTCCGGCGCTGGATGGGTTCGGCCATCACCATTACCAATTCACTGCCGTGCGGCCCCACTGCGGTCAGCGGATTGCTCTCATACCGCTGCCCCTGGCGGGCCGCTAGAAATGCCGCCTCCAGGGATTTGCGGACAAAGGTATCCGAGCCGGCATTGAACCCGCTGGCTTGAGTGGCTTGAGCCCCGCGCCCACGGGCCTCGGCATTGAGGACGGTTACGTAGATCACGCTCGACTGATCTGCCAGCGAGGCTTCGAGCGCGCGCTCCATCTGCGGGTCATCTTCATATTTTGAATTCCGCACCTCGAAGGCCAGCGGAGCAACCGCGTCAAAAAGCTCCTTGACCTGCTGCCGCACGTTTTCCATGTAAAGCTGAATCTGCTGGGCGAGCGATTTCGAGAGCGTCGTCTGGAGGATTTTTTCCTGCGTTTCCAGCCGGCCCTTATTCATACTGACCATTCGCCAACCGAAAAACCAGAGAGGAAGGACGCTGATGCTGATCAGAATCAGCAGCAGGATGTACTGAATTCTCAAACGCCTGGGCAACACCTGTTTCATCCGGGCAGCGCTCACTCTACCCCTGTAATTCTCGGACATGAACTCTGAGAACTTGAGCGATGCGCGTCGCCTTTCATTTTGCAACCGTCGCATCCTGGGGGAAGCGCGCGACCTTGTGATACTCGGCCCCTCCCGGCCGCAAGCGGCTCTGCCAGAGGAAGAATTCTGAGACTTCAAAGCTGCCAAGTGTCGGAATATCCTCTGATGCCACCTGCGCTTCAAGGTCTCGTTGCGGGCGGGGTGCTTTGAAGCGCGCAAGCGTCAGGTGCGGCTTAAAGGGACGGTCTCCCGGCGGGAATCCCAGGTGCGCCATCGCGCTATCAACCTGTGCTGCCAGCCGGGCAAGATCAGGTGGGGCCTCAACACCAGCCCAGAATACCCGCGGACTTTTTGCGTTCGGGAAAAAGCCGAGGCCATGGACCCGGACGGTAAATTTCTCAAAGCTTTCCATCCGGCCCAATGCGTCTTTCACCTGTGCTTGCTGCCGGTCAGATATCTCGCCCAGGAATTTCAGCGTCAGGTGGATCCCCTCAGGCCGCGTCCAACGGGCATCCGTGGCCACCGTGCTAAACCGCGCCTGCTCGCGGGCGAGAGCCTCGCGGATGAACGCCGGCAACTCGATTGCGATGAATGCTCGCATGCGGGTAGGCGGATCGCTGAAGAACACCGGTTGCCCTGGATTTATTTTCTGATCCGCCGCCGAAGCATCTCCAGAGCAAATTGCGACGAGAGCAGCCGGACGCGTTCGCGGTCGCCCGGAAAACGGAATTCACGGACCTCCGTCCCACGATCATCGGCGACGGCGATAAAGACCATGCCGGCGGGCTTTGTTTCAGTCCCGCCGCCGGGACCGGCGATTCCGGTGATCCCGACGCCGATGGAAGCATTGGTTTTCCGCCGGATTCCCTCCGCCAGCGCCTGCGCCACGGGCCTTGAAACCGCACCGCAGGTCTCCAGCAGCCGCGGCGATACCCCTGCAAATTTGATCTTCAGCTCATTGCTGTAGCACACGGTCCCGCCCAGGTAATATTCGGAGCTTCCGGGAACACGCGTGATCCTTTCGCCCAGCAGCCCTCCTGTGCAGCTTTCGGCGGTAGCCAGCGTTTTCTGCCTCATCACCAGGTACATTCCCACCACCTCTTCCAGTGTCTCGCCGCGGGTGGAAAAAATGTGATCGCCCAATAAAGGCTCGATCTTGTCGGTCAACTCGTCCAGCAGAGCGTCCGCCTCCTGCTGCGTGGCCCCTTGGGCGCTGAGATGGATTTCAATAGCGCCGCCGGTCGAAAGAATGGTGGTTGCAGGATTACTGTAGGGCTTATAGATCGGTGCGATCCGTTCATCCACTTCCGACTCAGGCAGCCCGGCTACTTTGATGACGCGGGTTCGAATCGGAGTGCCGGGCACGCGGTTCCTGAGACGCGGGACGCACTGTCCATCGAACATTGCCTCCAGTTCTGCCGGCGGTCCCGGAAGCATGATGATCGTTTTCTTGTCATGCTCAATCCAGATTCCCGGCGCCGTACCCTTTCTGTTGGGAAGCCATTCGGCGCCTTCCGGCACCAAAGCCTGGCGCGCATTGTTGGCGGGCATCCGGCGGCCCGTGCGCGCATAACGAGCGGCGATGCGCTCGACGATTTCAGGAATTTCGCGCAGGGTAAGTCCCAGAATGCTCGCGACTACCTGGCGGTTGATGTCGTCCTCGGTGGGGCCGAGGCCGCCCATCAGGATGATCAATTCGCTGCGTTCGAGTGCCGTGCGGAAGACGGAACCAAGCCGATCGGCGTCATCACCTACAACGGCTTTGAACCTTACTTCAACGCCCAGCGAATTCAGCTTGCCGGTGAGGTAGAGGGAATTTGTGTCGAGATGGTGAGGCGTGAGAAGTTCCGAGCCGACGGCGATAATTTCTGCGTCCATTCTGGATTAGCGATGAGCAGCCGGCAGTGTTCGACGTTTTGTCCCAGCCGCGATGCCACGGGCCACGCCGGGTTGTCCTTATTACTTCCCACTTGGCTTCAGCAAAGGCTGGCCTTCGATTCCCAGGAACAACTCCACCAGAGAGTTGTTGGTTGCCACAATCATGCTGCGGCGCGACGTAAACGCCAGCCCCACGATGTTGTATCCGGAGACGCACAGCTCGGCTTTTCCCTGAGGTGTGATCCGCGCAACTCCTCTCTGCCCGGAAAGTGATGCAGCAACGTAGAGATTGCCGGATGCGTCAAAGGCCATTCCCTGCGGCCGGCCAAGCCCGCGATAGAAGCGTTTGACCGCGCCATCAGGTGAAATAGAGTATACGCTGTCAAAACTTGAGGTGGTTGGACCCGTCACGTAAAGGTTGCCTTCCGGTCCCATCGCCAGATGGTAAGCGGAAACGCTCGGCTCGAGAGTTGCGAACACAAAAATCTGGCGGTCAGGACTGATCTTGAAAATCGTGCCGGTACGGTCACCTGCGTAGAGGTGGCCGAGCTCGTCAAACGCCAGTCCTGTCGCCACTCCCATCCCCTCGGCGTAGTTGCTAACCTCGCCTTCCGGAGTAACCTGATAGATGGTGCCTTCCATACGGCTCGAGATGAAGAGCGTGCCGTCCCGATCAAAGGCCAGCCCTGTCGGGTTCAACATGTCGCTCACAAATGGCTTCACCACATGCTGGCTGGTTATCTTGTAGACGGAAACAGGGACCTTCTGCCCGCGGCTGCCGCTGAATGTGGAAAAGATATTTCCCTCTTCATCAATGGCGGGATTGGCGACAGGATGAAGCGAGTCAGTGAGAAGAATGCCTACGGCAACCGTGACTGGAGCAGTTGTGCCGCTGCCCGTATCAATGGTCAATTCACCGCTCACCACGCCCTCGGGTACGCGCACAACCAGGCGGCTGGAGGAACTCAGCAACAGGCTGCCGGATTGGTCGCCGAATCGGACCGTGGGACGGTTGCTGCCGTTTACGATGAAACCTTTTCCGTGGATCGATATTTCACCCCCGGGAATCGCTGCCTGGGGTGTTACGCGTTCGACTAGAGGTTTGCTTGCGGGCCTGTGAACCTTGCCCGCCGTGCGGCCGGATTTAGTGCCTTTTTTCCACAAGGTCATCGAAGTATGTAACCCAGGAATGCCAGTGCCCCCAGAGCGTAGACGCCTGCCAGAACATCATCTATCATGATACCCCAACCGCCCGGCAAACGCTCTGCCCGGCCGGCTGGGAACGGCTTTGTAATATCGAAAAGCCTGAACAGGGCAAGCCCCCCCAGGAGCACCTTCCATGAGGCATGAGGGACCAGCAGAAACGCCAACATCTGCCCCACGACTTCATCTATCACCACGTGCGACGGGTCTGTATGCGCAAAAAATTTCTCGGTCTCTCCAGCCGCCCACACGCCAACAAAAAAAATGAGCGTCGCTGCCCCGATCAGCGCCGCATCGCGCCCCGTGGTTCCGAAGGGAATCGCATCCAGCGCAGCCACGACGCCGACGCCCAGCGCAGAACCCACGGTGCCCGGCAGGACAGGAAAATAACCCGTGCCCGCAATCGTTGCCACCCATACTGCCGGCGTACTCCTCTTCTCAACCGCCATCGCCTTCGTCACTGTTGTCCTCTGAATCGGGCTCGCGGCGATCCTGCCGTTCGCTCGCGGCGTCGGGAACCCGGTACCGCCCCTCCAGCCAGTTGTCCAGGTCAATAAGTTTGCAGCGCTCGCTGCAGAAAGGCCGGAAGGGATTTCCTGCGTATGGAACTTCCTTTTTACAGATGGGGCACCGCATGACCCCTCGTTGACGCACCGCCCGCATGCGGCCCAATCTGTACCAGGTCCCGCCGCGTCGGTTTGCCTGCCGCCGCGCCGCCAGGCGATGAGAAGATGTTCTGCTCGAGCCGTGCCACCAGGTCGTAATCCCCGCTTTGAGTAATGGTTGCCCAGCGGAACTGCCCGGCCATGGGTTCAACACCGGCGTAATCATTGATGTAAACCTGGCCGTCGATGCCGGGCGCCTGCGTTTCCAGCCGGCCGCGAAAGAGCCAATCGGTTTCCTCTGAGGTCCCTTCCACCAGCACGGGCACAAGCTGGCCAACTTTTTCGCGCATTTTCCGGCGTGAAATTCGTCGCTGCGCCGCCATCAGTTTTTTCCGCCGCCGCCGCGCCACCGCTGCCGGCACCTGCCGCGGATGGCCATAGGAACCGCAAGTCTCCTCATTCGAGTAGAGAAAAACGCCCAGGTGGTCAAACTCGGCTTCGGTGATGAAGTCCAGCACCTCCTGGAAGTCGTCCTCGCTCTCTCCCGGAAACCCAACGATCAGGGAAGTGCGCAGCGCCGCCTGGGGAATCGCCGCGCGAATCTTTTCCAGCAATTTGAGGAAATGTTTTCCGCTCGATCCGCGCCGCATCTCCTTCAGCACTTGGCGGCTGGCGTGCTGCAGCGGGATATCAAAATACTTCGCCACCTTGGGCGTTTCCGCCACCGACTCAACCAGCGCCTCGGTCACGCGGTTTGGGTAGCAATAGAGAAATCGCACCCAGACCAGTTCCGGAATCCTGCCGAGTTCCCGCAGCAGCGCCGGAAGTCCGCCGCGAATTCCCAGGTCCTCGCCGTAGCTGGTGGTGTCCTGGCCCACAAGCGTAATTTCCCGCACCCCCTGCGCGGCCAATTGCTCGGCCTCACGCACCACGGATTCAAACCGCCGCGAGCGGAACCGGCCCCGCATCTGTGGAATCACGCAGAATGAGCAAGGATGGTCGCAGCCCTCGGCAATTTTGATGTAGGCGGAGTACGATGGCGTGGAAAGAATTCTCGGAGTGAATTCGTGGTAAAGATAAGGTTCGATCGCGTGGTTTGATTGGCGGTCCTGCCCATCCAGTTGGCAGGCCTCGAGCACGCGCTCCAGCTCGTTCGTCCCGATCACAAAATCGACTTCGGGGATTTCTGTCAAAATCTGCTGCCGATAGCGTTCCACCAGGCACCCGGCCACCACAAGCTTCTTTGCAGTGCCCGATTTCTTGTGCTCCGCCATGTCCAGAATCGTGTTGATGGATTCCTGCTTGGCGGGTTCGATAAAGCTACAGGTGTTGACCACCAGGATGTCGGCATCTTCGGCGCGCGGCGTCAATTCGTACCCCTGGCGCGCCAGCAGTCCCAGCATCACCTCGCTGTCAACCAGATTTTTGGGACAGCCCAGGCTGACCATTCCTACTTTGGGCATATAAGTGTTTGTTACCCCGTCCTGCAACGTTTCGAAAATTTTATCACATCTCGGCCACGCGCTAAGGTCCGGCGGGCGTCCTCTTCCAGATTAGAACATTCTGGTCGGTTGTGGCCGCAATATAGCTTGCGTCAGGCGAGAAGCACACCGTATTAATCGGTGATGGGCTCTCGCTGAGGGTCTGCACGGCTTTGCCGTCATCGGCGGACCAGACTCGCACAGTCTGGTCTTCCCCGCCGGAGACCACCCAATGACCGTCCGGCGAAAATTCCGCCCAGCGCACGGGTCCCTTGTGGCCCGAGAGCGTTTCAAGCAGTTTCCAATCCGGCACCGACCATATTCTGACTTCTCCGTCTTCACTCGCGGTCACGAGGCGCGTGCTGTCTCTCGAAAAGCGCATGCTCAGAACGGTGCTCTGGAATCCGGCCAGCACATCGACGAACTTCTTCTCGCTCAACCTCACCACAATTGGATTCGGCGATCCGCCGCCGGCAATCTGCGCCAGCAGCAGCCAGTGTCCATCGGGGGAAAAGGTGTAGAGGTGCGGCTCTCGCGTCAACTCCGGAACTTTCACCTCCACCGCCTTGTTGGCGGTCGGGCTCCAGAGAATAAACGAGCTGTCTTTGTACATTCCCAGATACTGGATCTCAGGAAAGTAGCGGGGGCGCCCGAAGCCTCCGTTAGACCCAAAAGAAAATGCCTTCCCGTCCAGCGCGTCCTGCTCAACATTCCACCGGAATCCCATCAGCGGCGTCGGGTAGTCTCGGCCCTTCTTGGCGTGGACAATACCGGTGCCGAGCAGAAACAGCGTGTTTGCGTCCAGGAAATTGGCCGACTGAATGTCCAGGTCGCGCAGGTCCTTGATCCCCGGGTGCAGGACCTTGCGGATGCGGATGTTACCTGCCGTCAGATTTTCCACCACAATCTTTTCATTGTTGACCAGGGCAAGCGCGGAACCGTCAGGCGAAAAGGCCGCAGCAGGAGAGGACTTCAAGGTTAGATGACCTTCCACGTTCCCGACATTTACCCAGACATACGTCTGCTGGGATGAGGGCACCGTCTCAACCTGGCTGCCGCGTGGCCCGGCGTGCAGCGCCGATTTCCCGTAGAAGAGGCACGCCAGGGACAGAACGCCGGCGGCGCAACTCAGGATTCTGATCGTTGAGTGATGGGCGGCGCTCAAACGACGGCTCCTGCCGCAATCCGGGCAATCAGTTCGCGGTCAGCCTCAAGAAAATTGTAACCGGCCAGCTTCCGGCGCGGCACCCATTCGATGGATTCGAAAACGCGGTTGGCAACGTCTCCCTGGAAAGAGCCGACGCGAAAAAAAACGACCTCGACATAGCGATCAGGATAGCGATGGCGCAGGCGGTACACTTCCTCTCCGATTTTGGCTTCGATCCCCAGCTCCTCGCACAGTTCGCGCTCGAGGGAGGCTTCCATGCTCTCGCTGTCCTCCACCTTGCCACCCGGGAATTCCCATTGGAGGCCGTAGGGATCGATGCGGTGCCGCTGGCAAATCAGTACTTCCTCGCCGCGTACGATAATCCCGGCCGTCACCAGAATGGGCTTTCGATGACTCATAAAAAATTCCACCTACAATCGAATCATCATAGACTGAGATGCGCGGCCGACGCCACCCGCTGGCCGTTCAAATGCTGCTCCGGCCTGTATAGAGACAGCCCCGCCGGGGCTGCTCCGGCATGCTCCGCACCCGCGCGCTGTCAAATCCTAGCAGGGTGTATACTTCTCTTACGGGACCAATTCCGAATTTGAATTTCCGAAACGGCCACGCTTCATCGCGGAAAGGAGATGTTGCACGATGTCAGGCGTATACAAAATCACCGAGCTGGTTGGAACCTCACCCGTAAGTTATGCTGAAGCTACCAAAGCCGCCGTTGCCGAAGCTGCCAAGACCGTCCGCCACATGGACTGGCTTGAAGTGGTGGGCCAGAGCGCCCGGATTGCGGACGGCAAAATCGAAGAGTTTCAGGTGAAAGTCAAAATCGGATTTAAGGTCGAGCGCTAACTACCAACCTCCTCCCTGTAACTCTGAAGCGCGGGTTCGAAGCCGATTCAGCCGGCCCGCTCAAAATTACCCGTCACGCGAGTAACAACTTTCGTTTCCGAGACCCAAGCGCCCGCAAAGCGTCCTCGGGCAATCCTCGCTTGAGGCATTGTCTTCAGCCCTTTACTGGCAGATGCGTACGCCTGCGCGCATTGGCACGCCGCTTGCTGTGGTTAATTGCGTCTGCGCAATCCGAAGTGCAAGGCATTACCTTCGGCCCTTTGGGCGACCACATGGCCTGGGGAATTGCCAGATTTCGCGCAGCAGTGGAGTGTCGTATGTTCCCGCGAACCGAAATCTTCGAGACAAAAATCTACCGGCGCTCAAGGGATAAAGACGTCCTTTGCCGTTTGACCTATGAAGTGACGTCCTTTCGGGATGGCCTGATGCGATGGTTCCTGGTCGGCATCAAGGAGCTTGAGTAGAATGCGGCGACCAGATCAGCGCGGAGTCTGCATCTTCGCCGCGGCTCTTAACAGCGTCGCCAGCGGCCTGTCTCACGAAATCCCTCGCCGCTTGTAATCTCCCATCTGGCCCGACCGGAAAGCCCGCTACTGCCGACTGACTCCAAATTGTGCATCTCCCCGGGGGCAAGTGTCAGCATTTGGCGACGCTTTGCCGGCCCGGTTACCATTAAGTAATCGTAATAATTAGATTATCCCTAGTGGATTCTGCCAGATGTCTCAAACCGCCCGGTTTTGGCCTGCCGATTGCTATTAAGTCTACCGGACCCTGAATTCGGGGGGCAGGCACTTTGGGATCGGTCCTGAAGTCCTATGCCTGACCAGCAGCCTGCTCCCCGAAACCCGGCAATTAGAGGTTTTCATGAACCCGAAAACCGAGATCGTTGAAGCGAGGGTTTATCGCCGCGAACGGAACAGAGACGTTCTCTGCCGATTAACTTACCAGGCAACGCCGTACCGTGAAGGTCTGTTCCGCTGGTTCCTCGTCTCCATCGAGGAACTGGAATAGCGGAGGCGCCTGCAATCGGCCCGCTTTTTCCCGCACGATTTCCAACCGAATATTCCAATTCACCATTTACCCCTGCGCCGGGTTTACCCGCAGTACCGCTGAGCCGCGGATCGCGTCATTTTTCAGATGATCGAGCGCGCGGTTCGCGTCTCTCAGCGGATAAACCTCCACCTCAGTTCTAATCGGAATTTCGGCGGCGATGCGCAAAAAATCTTCGCCGTCCTGCCGCGTGTTGTTGGCCACGCTGCGCACCACGCGTTCGTCGTACAGCAGGTTGTAATCAATGGGCGGCGTGGGGCTCATGTGGATTCCCGCCAATGTCAGCGTTCCGCCCTTTTTCAGAGCTTTCAGCGCCGCAGGAATAATCTCTCCCGCCGGAGCAAAAATAATCGCGGCATCCAGCTTCACCGGCGGCTCAGCCAGCGTTCCGCCAGCCCATTCAGCGCCCAGCTCCAGGGCCAGTTTCTGGTGCCGCTCGTCGCGCGTCGAGGCGTATACCTTCACGCCCCAGTGGCGCGCCACCTGGATGGCCACGTGCGCCGCCGAGCCGAACCCGTAAAATCCCAAACTGTCTCCGCGCTCGATGCCGGAAAGCCGGAGCGAACGGAAGCCGATGATGCCTGCGCACAGCAGCGGCGCCGCCTGCTCATCGGGAAAGCCCTCGGGAATGGAATAGGAGAACTGTTCGGCGGCCAGCGCGTATTCCGCGTAGCCGCCGTCAACGGTGTAGCCGGTGAATTCAGCGCTGTTGCAGAGATTTTCCTTGCCGGCGCGGCAATACTCGCAGATGCCGTCAGTCCGGTGCAGCCAGGCAATGCCGACCCGATCTCCCGGCTTGAACCGCTTCACGCCGCTGCCGGCCTTCCTGACCACGCCCACCACTTGGTGCCCGGGAATCACCGGCATCTTCCGCTGCGGCAGTTCGGCCTCAATCACGTGCAGGTCGGTCCGGCAAACTCCGCACGCAGAAACCTGCACCAGCAGTTCGTCATCCGCCGGCTCGGGCATGGCAACATCGGCGAGCACAAGCGGACGGCTCTCAATTTTTGCCGTCGAGTTCAGCACGCACGCCTTCATCGCATCTCCGCTGCTTCCAGTTTAGCGCGGATGGATGCAGGCGGAGTCGTATTCCAGCGTGCGCGCGCGGATTGCCGGAGAATTTTACCGCAGGAAAGAGCTCAGCGTCTGGCCGTGTTTTGTCCGAGGGATTGTCCCTGCTGCGTAAGGTCGGTTTTCAGCTTCAGCTTCTGGCGAGGCTGCAGGGTGACTTGCGTTTCAAACGCCTGGTAGCCCGGGAGCGAGACTTTGATCTCATGGGTTCCCGGTGTCAGCAGCATGCCCTGGCCGGGTCCGTTAAACTGGTTGACATGTCCCACAAACTGCTTGTCCACAAACACGGCAGCGCGCTCCGGCTTTCCGGAGATTTTCACCACCGCAGACTGGGTTCCGTATTGGGCAGCGGGGTCTTTCTGCATGGAAACCGCAACTATCTGCTTTTGGCCGGGTTGCAGATTGACTTCCTGAGAAAAGTTCTGGTAGCCGTTCTGGCGGACTTCGATCTGGTGTTTCCCTGGCAGGAGCAGAATTTTCTTTGATCCTTTCAGCTCCTTCATGTAGCCGACGTATTGGCCGTCAACCCATACGCCGGATTCCTTTGCCGGCTTGTTGGCCGCTTGAAGTTCGATTTGCCCTAAAATCTCGTTCTTAGCCTGAAGGCGCCCGCTCATAAACAGCGGACCAAGGACCAACAGACAGGGAACAAGTGCCTTGACCAGTTTTGTTGAAAGCTTCACAGTCCTCCTCCTTGGGATCGGATCATATATCTGCCTCTCAGTGTGCACGACGCCCGCCAATGCCCCCACTAAGCCTAAGTTATTGAAACAGCAGTCAGTTCACTGATTGAATAAAACAATCTTTGAGGTAACTTTTACTGTCCGGCAGGTGAAATTTCCTTAGGGAAAAGGCACGAGGGAGCAATGTAAGACCTTCGATCGTTCCCGCGGCCACACCACTCTTGCACCAGCGCCTCCGCCGGCCAGATGTCCCACCGCGCCTGGAATCACGCGTAGCGGCGGCTTCACACCGCCACGTGGTATCTCGGACTCGGCGCCGCGCTTAGCTGGCCGCAGTTAGCAGATAAGACTTGACGAGGCTAAGCTACCGTGCTAGTCTTAACGATCCACTCGGCGGCGTCCAGGCAGGGGCTTATAAGCAGTCTATCGGACTGTTCGCGGCTCGTAACTGGCTTTCGTCAGCAGGATCTATATCTTGTGGTGCCGGTGCCGTGGGACAAAAAAGATGTTATTTTGAAAAACAAACCGGAGAAGCTGCTGAAAACAAAGGATCGGGCTGAAAAACAAACCGGAACAAACCGGAAAACAAAGCGGAGAAGTCGTTGAAAATACGTGCTTGTGGAAAAAACTAAGCGGAAACAAACCGGAAACCAAAGCGGGCCGCCTCGTTGGAAATAGAGAGCGGCGAAAAACGCATGGCATAACATGCTGTCTTTCCTGACGCCTTTGGTGCCTCGTTGAGGCCCACGGCCCCTGGCGCCACTGGCCAGTTGCTCCTGGTAAAATGCCTGTAGCAATCATCATCCAACATGCCTTTTCGCTCGTGGAGGAGCACCGTTGCAGTTTGAGAAGCGCCAGCTCGAGAAGCTTGACCGCTACCGCTGGCTGGTCCCGCGCGGAACTAAACAGGGCATGCACACCGACGCGCTCGTCTACGCCGACGAGCCTCTGCTGGAAGACCTTCTGAAAGACCTTTCGCTCGAGCAGGCGGTGAACGTAGCGATGCTGCCCGGCATTGTCGGCCGGTCCCTCGCCATGCCGGACATCCATCAGGGCTACGGATTTCCCATCGGCGGCGTGGCGGCCACCGATCCCGACGAAGGCGGCGTGGTGTCGCCGGGCGGCGTCGGCTTTGACATCAACTGCGGCGTGCGGCTGCTGGCCAGCACGCTCACGAAGGACGATGTGCGCCCTAAAATCCGCGAACTGGTCAACCAGCTTTTTCGGGATATTCCCTCGGGCGCGGGCCGCAAAGGTTCCGTCCCGCTTTCTTACAAGGACCTGGAGCGCGTGATGGTGGAAGGCGCGGGATGGATGGTTCGGAACGGATACGGCGAGTCCGCCGACCTGGAACAGTGCGAGGAGAATGGGGCGATCGACGGCGCCGATCCCACCGCCGTGGGTGACCGGCCCCGCCAGCGCGGCCTGGCGCAGGTGGGCACGCTCGGTTCCGGCAATCACTTTCTGGAAGTGCAGTATGTGGAGCGCGTCTTTGAACCGGAAATCGCGCAGCGCTTCGGGCTTTATGAAAACGAGCTAGTGGTGCTCATCCACTCCGGCTCGCGCGGTTTTGGGCACCAGGTCTGCACCGATTATCTGCGTGACATGGACCCCGCCATGCGCCGTTATAAGCTCGAACTGCCGGACCGCCAGCTTGCCTGCGTGCCGGCCAACTCGCCCGAAGGCCAGGCGTATCTTGGGGCGATGCGTGCCTCGGCCAACTTCGCCTGGGCCAACCGCCAGGGCATTACGCACTTCACCCGTGAAGCCTTCAGGCGCATCTTCGGGCAAAAGGAAACCTTGCGCGTGGTTTACGACGTCTGCCACAACATCGCCAAGCTGGAGCGCTACGTTGTGAACGGTCGCGACCGCCGCGTGCTGGTGCATCGCAAGGGAGCGACGCGCGCATTTCCGGCGGGCCGGCCGGAAGTTCCCGCGGCTTACAAAGACATCGGGCAGCCGGTGCTGATTCCGGGCTCGATGGGCACGGCGTCGTACGTTCTGGTGGGCGCGCAAGGCTCACTGGAAGAAACTTTTGGGAGCACCTGCCACGGCGCCGGTCGCGTAATGAGCCGCACCGCCGCCAAAAAGTCCTCCTACGCCGCGAATGCTAAACATCGCCTGGAAGAGCAGGGCATCATCGTGCGCTCCGAAACGCGCGATGGCATCTCGGAAGAAATTCCTGAGGCGTATAAAGACGTGGACGCCGTCATTAATGTGGTCCACAACGCCGGGCTCTCCAAACGCGTCGCCCGCTTGAAACCGATGGGGGTCATCAAGGGGTGACAGTTGTCGCAGGTGGTCCGGAAAAAGCTGGCCGCGCGGCCGCGAACTCAAACTTTTACCCAAAAATTAATAAGTTTAAGAGGTAGGAGAATTCACGACAACGCTCATCAGAGTGATCGCAGGATGATTTCCCGTTCGATACCCTTGTCCTGCGCCACCAGCCGTAAGATCGCGCTCAGCGTGTTAACACGAAGTTGGTGGTGGGCGCGGGGACCACGATGCGTTGACGGGAGGCTCCGCGGTTTCCAGAACGATGTGGCTGCCGTCCTGATCGATGATGTAGCAGCCCCAGCTACGGCAAAGCACCTTGACGAGGTCTTCGCCGCTGAGGCCGCGCGGAATTTTCACGCTTGGGCGAGTAACTCATCCCGAACATGGTGAATGCGAATTCGGGTCGGCTTTTGAGGCTGGTCGAAATAAAAGGCGGCCACTGCTCCTCTGACGTTCCGGCGGAGCGTGTCCCAGTCGCTAGCTTGCGTGACAATGCCTTCGGTCAGGCACTCGGCCACAAAGCCGCCGTCACCTTCCTGGGTTACTTCGAAGACGAGCTCGTCCATGCAGTCCAGATTATCGCGTTCAGCCCTTTAATGGCAAGGGCGCAGAGATCGAGGGTGGGCGCAGAGGCAGAGAACACCGCCCTTAGGCTTCGACCGGTGTTCAATGATTTGCTGGATGTCTTCTGGAGCGCGCGGCCGGCGGCAGGCTATCCCGCATGCAACTGCTGGCTGAGGTAATTTTGCAGGCCCACTTGTTCGATCAAGTCGAGCTGGGCTTCGAGGAAGTCGACGTGGTCTTCCTCGTCTTTCAGGAGAGCCTCGAAGAGATCGGCGGAGGTGTTATCACCTTCCTTGCGAGCGAGAGCGATGTACTTGTTGTACTCCACAACAGCTTCTTTTTCGAGCGCCAGGTCGTTCTGGAGCTGCTGTTGTACGGTTTTCCCGACCCGGAGTTTCGGGAAGTCATTGAGGTTGGGGAGCCCTTCGAGGAAGATGATGCGCTCGATGAGGGCTTCGGCGTGTTTCATTTCGCCGATTGCCTGCTTCTTGATCTCGGCATAGAGGCGCTTGTACCCCCAATTGCTCTGCATCTCACCGTGGAGGAAGTACTGGCTGATGGCCATCAACTCTTCGCTTAATGCTTTTTGGAGAGCGTCGATAACGGCTGCGTTTCCCTTCATGTGGAGTGTTCTCCTTTCACCGAATAATCTATCAAGTTTTACAGGGCACATCCAGCGCGTTTCGACTGCCGGCGTTCGGGACCAGGCCGGCTTCAGGAGGAAATATCCTGATCGATCTTTTTTTCGCGGACGTGGCCGATCAGCTTCCGCACGCTGTTGGCGAGTTGCACCACCTCGCCTTTGCCCTGCACGTCAAATTCAATTTCGTAGTTGCCGGCCGCGGCGTGGTCCACAGCCTCTTTCAGGTCCAGCAGCGGCTGCACCACTTCCTTGGGTAGGACGTAGCTAACCCAGATGCTGATCAGCAACACCAGCAGCGAGACGCTGCCCAGCACCCATTCGGCTCGGCGCATCAGGTTGCGCGCGTCGTTGTGGTCCCGCTCGACTCGATTCCAACTGCGCCGCTCCAGCCCTGCCGCCTCCGTCAGAAACGAATCGGCCGAGTCCTGTAGCTCCCCGGAAATGGAGAGGAGAACGGGGTCCTCGGTTCCGGCGACTGCGATCTCGGAGTCAAACAGGCTGGTGCGGTCGTGCAGTTTCCTGACAAGAGCGGCCCTGCTTTCGCCGCGTGCCCCATGGAGGATTTCATTCAAATCACTCTCGTAGGCCGAGACGGCGCCGCGAAGCCGGTCAACCCGTGGCTGGCCAGCTTCGCTGATGCGTTCGGCCGCCTTGCCCATTCCCTGCTGGTAGTTCTCCAGATCAGCCAGCATTTTTTTGATCGAGGGTGCTTCCTGGGTCTGAATCCTGCGGAGCGTTTGGACATTCTTGCGGAGGTTCTCAACGGTTTGCTGGCTGGCGGTGAAGTCTTCCTGATCGTGAAGCAGAAAGTAGTTCCGCTGGCTCTGCTGCGCGTCGAGCATCACAATCGAGGCGCGCTCCGCCTGCATGGCGACCGCTGCGTCCACGCTCACAATACGATCGACAATCCAGCCCATTCTGAACAGGTAGTAGACGGCCAGCAACAGGACGGGGACCAGAATCAGACGGACGATGCCAAGGCTGTACGCAACCCTGCGGCGCATCGACTTGGACCGGGCAAAAACCCGTGGCAGCCGCTGGTGTGCCCAATCCATCCTGCAGTCTCCCTGATCCGATCTGGCGATCCAACTGGCATTCGCCTATGTGCCCATTCAAGAAAGGAGGCCCCGCGTGGGCCAGTCATCTGCATCTTACCTGAAATTAATACGGGATAGGAAGCGTCGCGGCTTTTGCCCTTGCCCTGGGAACCTGAGCTTCCATGACGGCGGCCGTCCCGCTGGGAACTTGCGGGGTGCCGACAGCGTATAATTAGATGTAGGTAATTTCCCCACAGAAAAAAACGGAGGAGTTGCCATGTTTTGCCCGAAATGCGGAAAAGAATATTCCCAGGCAGTCAACTTCTGCTCCCAGTGTGGCACCGAAATGCATCCGCCTGTGAGAAAGGCGAGGAAACTCATGCGCTCGCGCACCAACCAGAAAATTGCGGGCGTCTGCGGCGGCTTCGCGGAGTACCTGGATGTCGACCCGACGCTGGTGCGCCTGATCTGGCTGGCGGCGCTCTTCCTCGGAGGCGGAGGTCTGATTGCGTATATCGTTGCCTGGATTGTGATGCCTTTAGAACCCGAGCAGCGAGATGTCAGCCCTCCAGCGCCCGTCGCAACGCCGGTATCGCAGCCCGCAACCAATTCGTAAGCTTTAGCGATGGCGAGGCGCGAAGCAGAGTCGTGATACAAGCTAAGCTGGTCCATGCGGCGCCGAAAATCAGGCCAGAATGCGGCGCAGGTCGCGGGCCTGGCCGGGATTCTTGCTCAGCATGATGCGCTTCAGGCGGGCGAATTCGTCCCGGTCGATTTTCTGCACGGTGCCTCGGCCGCGGTGTGGCGTGAAGGCCTGGACGTGGTCAAGATCGGGACAGCGTTTGAGAGGGTTTTTGAATCGAACGGCCTGGGCTGGCGGGCAGAAATCGATCAGCGATCCCATCCCGATATCGCGCCCGCTTGAAGCCGCGCGCGCCACGCCGCGCAATTCCTTGCGATCAGTCTCATAGCAGAGGAACAGATCGCCGCGTTTTACCTCCTCGCGCAGGTAGCGCAGGCTGGAGCCGCTCTTGATCCAGCCTGCGTCTCCCATGGGGTAGGTGCCTCGGCCCCTCGACCGGAAATACTGATCGAACCGCCACCCTCGCTTCGTATTGATTTTGAAAACCCACACTCTCATAGAATCAATTCGGCTTGCTCCACTCCACCACGGCCTTGATTTCATTGTCAGGATGTTTTTCGAGCACCTCGGCGAACTCCATATAGGGAACGACATGGGTAATGATCTGCTCCATCGTTTTCCCCCACATCTTGTAAGCCTTCCCGAGGTCATCCACCGCCATTTCAAAATGCTTTCGGCTGGCGTTGACGCTTCCGAGCATCACCTGATTGCGTAGCACAAGCTGGCGCATCAGGCTTCCTCCGTCAATTTGCAGCGGGCGATCTCCGCCCGGAATCCCGGTCAGAACGTAAACTCCGTTGATGCCCAGCGCGCCGAGCAGGTCGAACTCTACCCGGGCAATCCCCGTGGCTTCAAAGATCAAATCGATCTGTCCGTAGACGTCGTCCAGGGCCGAGGATTTTGTCTCGCGGCCGTCAACATACCTGCCCCCAAGCTGTTGAAGGATCCGGGGCCTCAAGCTGTCGGCATCCACAATGTCGAGCCCCAGCACCTCTGCGCCGCGAAGCCTGAGCGCAACGGCAGCCAGAAGTCCGACGGGGCCCAATCCCGCCACCAGAACCTGCTTACCTTCCAGCCATTTCTGGGCATCCGGAATGTTGGGGATCCGGGTTGCCTGCATGCAGAGGGCCTCGTCAATCGCCTTCTCGGCGATGGAAGCCGGTTCTGACAAAACGCCGATCACCTCCTGCTCCTTGGGAACTTTGACGAAATACCGCAACTGATCGACTATGACCTCGGTTTCGTAGCCGTCCTGCTGTTTGATGCCACGCTCCTTATAATCACCGGTTGAGCACATGTCGCTGCGGTCGTTCAGGCAGGCGCCGCAGTTACCGCAGCCCCGCCGGACTGTAAAACACCCGAAATCGCCTGGCAGGACGGATTCCACCTGATCTCCGACTTCCTCCACCTGTCCAAACATCTCGTGCCCGATCACCAGGTCCTTCTGTCCGGGAGGGGGGGCAGCCCGCCCGCCGGATGCTTCCTCGCGGTCGGTTCCGCATATTCCAACCCGCAGCACTCTCAATTTGATTTCATCCGGAGCGCCAAGCTTAGGTTCGGGTCGCTGAACGATATTCACTTGCCGGGTTCCCGGAACAATCGCGATAGCTTTCATGATGAATCCGTCTCCCTTCAAAGAATCGGCGTCTTAATTAAGCTTACCAAGCCGGAAAGGCCTTCGACGGAGTTTTCGCCGGAAGCCTGATCGCGCAGGTGTTTGGATCACTGGAATGGCGGCGCAGACTTAGCAAGAGAGTTACTATAGAAATCCGCGGCATTTCATCTTGAACTGACCGGCTCCGTCGGGAAGTGGATTGCAAGTGATGTGTTCCGTGGTTCTGCTGCCTTCCACCGCTAAGGACACAGGTTCACATTGGTTAGCTCATCGGCAAGGCCAGCGATGATACCAAAACGGAACGGCCGACCCCGCCGCTTTGCCTCTGAGTTATTTGCTGGCTTTTAACGTTGCTTCGACGTAAATGGAACTAACGGGCTATTGTTTGCACCGCAGTACACCGTTTAAAGTCATCACAAATGAAATATGCGAATTCTCTAGACACGGCGGCCGACCGTCTCCTCTCCGAGAGGCAGAAGCCAAAGCCATCGGGGTGGTGGAAATGGGTACTCGTTCTGCTTCTCGCCGGGCTTTTTGTTTACCGCTCAACCCGTCCCGTTATGAGACTGTCAGCCGAGCCCCCTCCATCGTTTTACGACCACAACCGCAAGTGGGACCGCCGAGAAGCGCAACATGAAAGGCTCCTTGCCCGCGCTTACTGGAACGTGGCCATTCAGCGGATTCAGTCACGCTACTCGCCGATGAGCCCTTTGCCTGCCGAACCGCCTCCGCAATTTGAAATCTCCGAGGCGGCTGCCACCCTGGAGTCAGGGATGATCACAGCCCGGGTTCACTACTGGGAAAGGCTAAGGGAAGTCTGGAGCAATGGTGACGCCTGGGTTGTGTCCTACGGTTGGAATACCGGCTGGGCTGAAAGTACTTTGAACTCGATTCCACAGTACCTGCCCAAATCAGTGACTGCCGTGTTCCAGAGCCTTGGCGACATCTTCAATGATATCGCCAACAAGATCGCGGTTCGCTGAGAACACCGCCATGCAAATGTCACCGCGTGGCTTGTGGCCTGTTTGAGCTGCGGGTTGCTTGGTCCCGGATTCCGGACCCTTCATCGAAAAGCTTCCGCCTGGGCTTGCTCCTTCTGACCTTTAATCAAAACCCTGACGGTCCAATCTGCGTCCGCAACGGATGCCCCCGGGAACGGCCGGGGATTCCGGAAGGGGCTGAAAACCCGCCAGATAACCTTGAAGAGCAATCGCTCATCTCAATAAGAGGGTAGAAGAAGGCTGGATGAGGATGAGAAGAACCCGGCTAGTTTCCTTCGTATTGGCGGCTTTGCTCTTTGGCGGGATCATCTCCGTATCCGCAGCGGACAACGCTGCTGTGCGGCCCTGCTCGGATGCCAAGGATAAGACCGACGACGTCTATTGCATAGGCCAGAGAAATGTTGCTCATCGCAGCATCATCTCAGAACGGAAAGAGGTTGCGATCGGCCAAAAATATGCTGAGCAAATTAACCGCACCGCCAAGCTCGTCAAAGATCCTGTGATTACGGAGTACGTAAACCGGGTGGCGCAGAACATCGCCCGGAGTTCCGATGCCAAGATTCCCATCGCCGTCCGAGTGATCGAGTCGCCCGAAATCAACGCGTTTACCCTTCCCGGCGGCATTATTTATGTTAATACCGGTCTGCTGCACGCGGCGGGGAGTGAAGCAGAACTCGCGGGCGTGCTGGCGCACGAGACGGCCCACGTGGCGTGCCGCCATTGGGCCTCGGACGCCACCAAGCAGACTCTGCTCCAGTACGCCATGCTCCCGCTGATCTTTACGCCGATGTCTTATCCTGTCTATATTGGTGTTTCAGAAGGGCTGAACCTGGGCGTCCCGCTGGCCTTTCTTAAATTCAGCAGGAGTGACGAGCAGCAGGCCGATTTCCTGGGGCTTCAGTATATGTGGAAAGCCGGCTATGACCCGAACGCCTACCTTTCGATGTTCGCCAAAATCATTCAGGAGGGAAGAAGAACTCCCGGCAGCGTCGCCGGTGTCTTCATGGATCACCCGCCGACCCAGGAGCGCATCATCAATGCAGAGAAGGAGATCAAGACCATCCTTCCGGGCCGTTCGCAATACCTTATCTCAGATTCGGAATTCCAGGGCGTCCAGGATCGATTGAATGACGTTCTCGGCAGAATGAAGAAAATCGAATCGGCGTCGGCCCGTAACCAACCTACCCTCAAAAGGCGTGAACCCAAAACCGGCCAACCGTCGGATTCCAGTGGTGGCCAGACCTCGGCGGATGACAAACCCCCCGTTCTACAACGTCGCGACTAGCGCGCTGACCTTCAAACGTTGAAGCCGGAAGCGGCACTCTTCAATTTTGCTCGTGGATGGTCAGGACAGAACGGATCTCAAACTCGCGAACCCCGTTCGGAGTGCTGACAGTGACTTCGTCGCCAACCTTCTTGCCCATCAAGCTGCTGCCGATCGGAGAGGTTGTAGAAATCCAGCCCTTGCTGACGTCAGATTCCTCGCTCGTCACCAGTCGATAATTGATCTCGGTATCGCGGTCAAGGTCATATAGAACCACCTGCGAACCAAAGGCGATCCGGTCCTTCGGGATGTTATTGACGTTGACCAGCGAGAGGTCCGCCATCCGTTTCTTGAGCTGACCGAGGCGGGCGGCTACATAGTCCTGCCGTTGCTTCGCCATGATGTATTCGGCGTTCTCGCTGAGATCTCCATGCGCGCGAGCCTTTTTCAGTTCCTGGGGCAATTCGTGGCTCAGCTCATGTTCCAGAGCTTCAATCTCTTGCTGCAATTTTTGAACGATTGATGACGGCATTGTGGTTAACATCCTACGCTTCGTCGCTTACGGCTCATTATAAAGAAAACCGAACAACAAACGCAACATACAGGAGACGCCTGTAACTGGGCGCCGGTCCGTCTCGGTTTGGGCAGCAAAGCTGTCGCAAAGATAAAGATTTCCTTAGCTTTAGCTCGCGGTGCGCTGCTGGCTTTCGTTGACTTCAAGGGTCCTGTATGCTACTTTCACAAAAGTAGTTCGTTTTTTCTGAGGACCCGTCTGAATGGCTTTTGACAAGGCCAAAGCACTCCAGGAAGCGAATAAATACGTAACCCAAGGAAAGATTGCCAAAGCCATCAAGCAATATGAATGGGTTGTTGAAAATGAACCCAGCGACCTGACTCTGCTCAATGTCATTGGCGATCTCTACGCCAGGGAAAACAACGCCCAGGAAGCTCTGAAATACTTTTACAATCTGGCCGACGCCTATATGCGCGAGGGGTATAAGCTCAAGGCGATTGCCATCTATCGGAAGATCGTCAAGTTAGACCAGGACAGGGTCGAGCCCCTCATACGGCTGGCCGAACTTAGCTCCGCCCAGGGACTCGCTCGAGAGGCTCGGGAACACTTTAAGGGTGCCTTGGACCTTTTCGAGAGAAAGGGCCAGCATGAGCAGGCGCTCGACGTCGCTCGCAAGCTTTGCCGGCTGGATCCCGGGAATCATGTCTTGCGGCTTGAGCTAGCGCAAGTGTCTGAGCGTGCGGGGAAAGGCCGCGAGGCCGTGGAGGCCTATCTGGGCGCCGCAGTCCTCGCCCGTGACAACGGAAACCTTGCGGCGTGCAGGGCTGGCCTGGATAGAGCCGCCAAGCTGGATCCGGACAACACGGAAGTCCGCCTCCTCCGAGCCCGCCAGGCTTTGATGGACGACAAGCCGCAGGACCTTGCCGAAATTCTGGGTTCCCTTCCCGCGCTCCAGAACAGCCCTGAGGCGAAGCGACTGCTGTTTGAGTCGCACATGGCCACCAACAATCTGGATGCAGCGAGTGGAATCCTTATTGACGTGGTGGAATCAAATCCCTCGAATTTTGCGCCGGTGGCGTACTTTATAGATCGCTGCGCCCAGAAGGGCGAACATGATGCAGCATCCCAGGTTTTGAAGCGGGTCACTCCGGTGCTGCTTGCCCGGCGCGAGACCACCCCTTTGATGGCGGCCCTGCTCGGATTTTGGAAGAGCAACCCGGAACGCACCGATGTTCTTGAGCTCATGTACGAGGTAGCGGAAAAGGCGGCCGATGAAGCAGCCATTTCTGAGGTCCTCCAGGCGGTGGGAGATGCCTTCTTGCAATCGGGGCACCTCGAAAACGCGCAGCATGCCTATTCCCGCTTGGTGGCGCGTGAGCCGGAAAACGAACGCTTTAAAGACCTGCTGCGAACCGTGCTCGAAAAACAGGGCAGGGGATCCGCGCCGCTCAGCCAGAGCCTGCTGATGAGTGCTAATACAGGTATCAACTCGGATGCAGTCTCCTCCCAGTTCGGCAGCGGCGAAGGCACTTCACCGCAGGCTGCACAGGTGGCGACAACCGACGGAGGTTCGCCAGCATTGCGGGAGACCGATCTCGCACCACCATTCGCAGAGTCTCACTTGCCAGCGCAGCCGGTCGAATTCAATCTGTCGCAAACGGGAGATGTAGAGGACGCTGCGGCGGAGGAATCGGAGCTTCCTCCCCCATCGGAAATCCCCGTGGATTTTCAATCTCTGCACAGGAACGAGAGCTCGACCGCCGGCTCCGGTATTCCCCCTGCAGATAGTTCGGCCGCAATGTCCCCGCAGCAAAGTCCCGAGGAGCAGCCGCAGCCGTCAAACCTGCCGACTTTTAATTTTGAGGAGAGTCGCGAAGAAATCGAGTTTTACCTTCGTCACGGCTTTTACGATGAGGCTCACAAAGCCGTTGCGGAATTTGAGAAGAATTATCCGGCAGAAAGCCAGGTACCAGAACTCCGCCGGCGGCTCGATCGGGCAGCCCATGTATCGAGCGCGATGCCGTTACCTAAGGCTGCCCCCCCAACGAACGACCAGGACAGGGACCAAGCGAAATGGGACCTGCCGACGTGTTTTTTCGATTCCGCGTCTGCGGCCAATCGCGTGCGAGAAAGCCATTCTCCTGCTGCGTTCACGGTGGATGGCAGCAAGCACGAGCCTGCTAAGAACCCGAGGGCCGCAGCGAATTCAACTGTGGAAGCGCCTTACGATGCCGCGAAGTCCCCCGCGTCTCCCGCCAGTCAAGCTGGGCGGGACCGGGGCCCGGCCGCTTCCGATGACGCACTAGCGGAACTGGCTTCGCTGCTGAACGAATTCGCAGATACCCGCGAACCTGTAGATCAGGCGGCAGACGACGAGCAGACGCATTATAATCTTGGTGTGGCATTTCGAGAGATGGGTCTGCTCGATGAAGCGATTGGTGAATTCCAGAAGGTCGTGAGCGCGACCAGCACAAAGGTCTACGGTCCCCGCTTCCTTCAGGTATGCACCCTGCTCGCATCCTGCTTCATGGACAAAGAGATGCCCGCCATCGCGGCAAAGTGGTACTCGCGCGCGCTTGACGCGCCCGGCCTGGACTATGTAGGAACACTCGCTCTCTGCTACGACTTGGGCATAGCCTTCGAAAAAGCCGGAAACACAACGGCTGCGCTGGAGAATTTCACCGAGGTCTACAGCCAGAACATCGACTACCGGGATGTCGCAGAAAAGATCCGCCTCCTGCGGCAGACGTCCCGCTGAACGGCCTGAGGGGATCGTTGTGAGAGCTCAGACGAGACCCAGGGCTGGAACGTGTTCCGCTGGCGCCTCCTCGCAAGAACCGCGCATGAACCGTTGGTTGGCTATCCTTTATGTCGTGATCTGTTTTGAAATGGGAGCATCTCTACTCCTGTTTCCCTGGGTTCCGCTGTGGAGCCAAAATTTTTTTGTGGGACATTACCAGTGGGTCTACGCGCTTGCACGGAACTATTACGTGCGGGGCGGCATCTCCGGCCTTGGCATCATTGATGTCTTCCTGGCTTTCCATGAAATCTGGCGCCTGCGGCGATCGATTGGACTGGTGTAATCAGGGCCTGCCTGCCGAGCGGGGATGCGGCGCGGCCCGACCTCTTTAGCCTGATCCGGCCGTTGGGTTTCTTTGATGCCGCCATCTTGACCCAAGCCTTCAAATGCCTTCTCGGTTCAATCTCTGCTACGTTACCGACCGGCACGGGCTTTGCTCTACACGGCTGGCTGCCCATCTCCGGGCTGCAATAGATGCCGGCGTGGACCTGATTCAACTGAGGGAGAAGGACCTGGACACCGCCAGTCTGATCTCACTGTCGAATGCAGCCGTCGAAATGGCGCGAGAATCAAATACAAAAGTTGTGGTGAATGACCGATTGGACATCGCAATCGCTACTCACGCGCACGGTGTTCACCTCGGCGGACAATCTGCGCCGCCGGAAGCTGTGCGTAGGCACGTGGACAGCGATTTTCTTGTGGGAGTTTCCTGCCACTCACTCGAGGAAGCACTGAGAGCGGAACGGGCCGAGGCCGACTACATCCTGCTGGGACCGATCTTTGACACTCCATCCAAGCGCCTCTATGGGCCTCCGCTCGGCTTGAACACATTGTCAGAAGTTACAAACCGCATTAGCATTCCTGTGCTGGCCTTGGGTGGCATCACAGTTGAGAGAGTCAGAGCCTGCCTTCAGGCCGGCGCGAACGGGATTGCGGGAGTCCGGCTGTTCCAGGAGGGCCCAGCCATTGCAGCTCGCGTTCGCGGTCTGCGCCAACAATTCTATTGACGGCCAACAAGCCTGCTGACATTTTAGGAGAGATGTACGGCAGTTGGTCTGGACTGCGGAGACCGCTCAATAGAGCGGTTGGGTTGTGGCCTTGGCGCAGATTATGCCTAGCGGCTCCAGAAATTGGCGTGCGCCGGCTGCCATCAGCCGCAAATCGGTGCTTGCCTGAAAAAATTGAATTCCCTGCTGCACATATGTTCTGACCTGCTCGGGATGTCCAACCGGAACACCGACCACCTTCTTGTGTTTCTGCGCCGCAGTCACAATCTCCTGCAGCGCTTCTGCAACCCGAGGATGGTCCTGCTTGCCTCGAAATCCCAGTGAGAAGGCCAGATCGCTGGTGCCCACGAACAGCACGTCCAGCCCCTCCGTCGAAGCAATCGCTTCAATGTTTTCGACGGCTTTGGCTTCTTCGATATTGGCAATCACCATCACGTTTCGGTCGGCAAAATCGTAGTAG
Organism: Terriglobia bacterium; assembly: GCA_036278995.1. Classification (GTDB taxonomy): domain Bacteria; phylum Acidobacteriota; class Terriglobia; order UBA7540; family UBA7540; genus SCRD01. The sequence continues at coordinate 82,167 of DASUJZ010000053.1, forward strand.
CCTTCTGCCGCCGGCCAGCAGAACGTCGCCAGCCCAGCCCCCGAGCCGCGCCCGCCGTGAGGTGGATACTTGCACGCCGCCACCGACTGGCGCGCCAGTTCGGGGGTGCTGGTGAAGGGAAAGATGACACCGAGCACTCCGCAGTCGAGCACCCTCTTCGCCATCCACACTTCGTTCACCGGAACGCGGGCAAACGGGAGGGCCTTCAGTCCTCTGGTGGCCAGCACCATATTCCGCAGCGACTCCAGCGTCGTTGGGCTGTGCTCCATCTCGATCCAGAGAAAATCAAAGCCCAGGTTTGCCGCCTGCGCGGCCACTTCCACGCTGGGAACGGTGATGGTGAGCCCAAACACCGGCTTGCCCTCAGCAAGAGATTTCTTCACTGGATTTTCCCACAAAGGGTCCAGTTCAACGCCTGTTGGTAACATACCGAAGCTTCCTGTTGAGAGATTACGCGCTAAACACGAACTGGCAGAGAGCAATTATAAAGTGATTGGCGGCCGCGTGTGAGGAATATTCGGGTCTGCGCACACGCAGGCCTTTTGACGAGGATAGGCAGACAACAGGTGTTCGCAAAACGTAAATCAGGCTGGCTGAGGCCGCTCGCGCCCCGGAACGCCTTGGGAAGGCTGCGGCTTCAGAACTTCCGTAGTCTCCTCTTCACCGGGCTTGGGAGCCGGGTGCCGAACGAGTTCGGGAAGCGCCTTGCCTGAAATCAGCAGCTTCACCTCGCCGGCATCGAGAATTTCGCGCTCCAGAAGGGCTTCGGCGATGCGGATCAGAACGTCGCGATGGGTATTCAGAATATCCTTGGCGCGCTGGTACCCTGTAGTGACAAACTTCTTTACTTCCTGGTCGATTTTGATGGCTGTATCTTCGCTGAAGTCCCGTTGGGTGGCCAGGTCCCGTCCCAGGAAAATTTCCTGCTGGTTCTTGCCGAACGCCAGCGGCCCAAGGTCTGACATTCCAAACTCGCACACCATCCGGCGCGCAATGCCGGTGGCCTGTTCAATGTCATTCCCGGCGCCCGTCGTGATGTGATTAAGGAAGAGCTCTTCCGCCACGCGCCCTCCCATCATGATCGCCAGTTGCGCTTCCAGAAAGTCGCGGGTGTAAGTGTGCTTGTCGTCCAGCGGCAACTGCATGGTAACGCCGAGCGCCATCCCCCGCGGAATGATCGTCACTTTGTGCAGAGGATCCGCATTGGGCAGCATTGAGGCTACCAAAGCGTGGCCTGCCTCGTGATAGGCGGTGTTGCGTTTTTCTTCGTCGGATAGAATCATCGATCGCCGCTCAGGACCCATCAGCACCTTGTCCTTGGCCGTTTCCATATCCAGCATGCTCACCTGCTTGCGGTTCTGTCGAGCCGCCAGCAGGGCGCCTTCGTTCACCAGGTTGGCGAGATCGGCGCCAGAGAAGCCCGGAGTTCCGCGCGACAGCACGGGGAGATCAACGTCCTCGGCCAGCGGAATTTTCTTGGTATGGACCTTCAGGATCGCTTCCCGCCCTTTCACATCAGGCCGCGGAACAACCACACGCCGGTCAAAGCGGCCGGGGCGGAGTAGCGCCGGGTCCAGAACATCGGGCCGGTTGGTGGCCGCGATCAGGATTACGCCTTCGTTCGATTCGAACCCGTCCATTTCAACCAGCAACTGATTCAGAGTCTGTTCGCGTTCGTCGTGGCCGCCGCCTAATCCCGCGCCGCGATGGCGGCCAACCGCATCAATTTCATCGATGAAGATAATGCAGGGAGCGTTTTTCTTGCCTTGCTCAAAAAGGTCGCG
>DASUJZ010000054.1:0-12659 GCA_036278995.1 Terriglobia bacterium
GCGGCGGCTGCGGATGGGGAACATGGACGCGCAGCGCGACTGGGGCTTTGCCGGCGACTACGTACAGGCCATGTGGCTGACGCTGCAGCAACCGCAACCCCAGGATTTCGTGATCGCGACCGGAAAAATGCACAGCGTGCAGGAACTGGTGGAAATCGCCTTCTCGACCGCCGGGCTCGACTGGCAGGAGTATGTGGAAATCGATCCCAGGTTTCTGCGCCCGGCCGAAGTGGACCATCTCTGCGGCAACGCAGCCCTGGCGCGCGAAAAGCTGGGCTGGGAACCGAACGTCGGCTTCGAGGAACTCATCCGCATGATGGTCGAGTCAGATTTGCAACTCGTGCGCAGCCAGGCCGCCGCCACAATCGCGACCAGCGTTTGAGCGTGCAGAGTAAGCACGGACAGAGTTCCGACGGGCGGTTCGGAGATCATCGAATATACGTTGAAATCCCTTGCAGGTGTTCGAGGCATGAGCCGCAGGTCGTTTTTCCAGTATAACGAGCCAAGTTACTACGGATTCGGTTTGCGGTTGGGAATCGCGAACCTCTTCAGAAATGGTTTCAGCCTGGGGCTGAAGAGAACCGTGGGGCTCGTGACTCAGCCGATTAATTCTCACTGGCGTTTCCCGGAGTACCACTTTCTCGGCAGCGGCATTCAAGATGCCCTCACGCGATGCGATCGCGCCAAGCCCATCAGAATTCTTGACGTTGGAAGCCCGAAATGCTTCGGCATGTACCTGGCGCACAAGTTCGCGGTGGAGGCTCACCTGACGGACATCGACGCGCCGACGCTGCGAGAGGCGGAAGGCTTGTGGGGCGGCGGGAAGCACAAGGCGAAGGGCGCCGTTCATCTGTCGCTGCAGGATGCCCGTTCGCTGGGGTACCCTGACGCTTGCTTTGACGTGGTGTTTTCGATGTCCGTTGTGGAACACATTGAGGGACGCGAAGGCGACATCCAAGCTATTCGGGAGATGGTACGGGTGCTGAAGCCAGGGGGAACACTTGGCGTGAGTGTTCCGTTCGGCCCGACTTACGCGGAGCAGGAAATCGTTGGCTTCCGGGGCGGAGCACAAAAAACTAATGACCACAGGCGCTACTTCTTCCAACGGATCTATTCCGATAAGGCTTTGGAGAGCCGCATCCTTGGGGCTGCGCCAGGATTCGGATTGCTGCGGCGCGTCAGTGTCGGGAGGAGCGGACGACTGCTCTGGCGCACCCACGGCAGATTGGGGCCGATACCCGGCCTGCTCGGTTTTCTCTACCCGGTGCTGTCAACCCTGAGCAACTCCGTCCATGAGGGTCTTGTTCCGCCGCCGGGCAGGTACGGCGAGCTCAACACACCCGGCGATATTTACGGCGACGCGATATTGGTTTTGCAAAAGCCAGTTGTTCCCGGATCCCTGGGCCAGCAGAGTACTACTCATGCGGCCGCAGCCCACGCCGCGGCAGGATAACGCAGATCTATGAACTTTCCCCTCACAGGAGCGCTGCTGGCCCTCTTCGGCGCTTATTGCTTTTTCTTCGCTCCGCGATGGCTGTACCTGGCGACGGTGTTTCTGATTCCGTTCACGGCCATGGCGGTCGTAAATTTTGGCTGGGGGGAAGGTGAGAAGGGCTTCGCGGCATGGATATTTATGGGATCGCTCTGGATGGTGCGAACGGCGATTTCGAGGCGGCCGTTCTGGCGGCACAGGGGTTGGAGGTTAACCCAACGGGCGCGGACGGAGCTTCTGGTTCTTCTGGGCTGCGCTTTTGTTTCCCTGCTGGTTCCTCTGATCGTGAACGGGACTGCGTGGATCCAGTATTACCGGATCGATAGCAGCGAGATGTTCCCGCTGAAGCTGGACGCGGGGCGGATTACGCAAACGGGCTATTTCGCTTTCGGGGTGGTCTTTATCATCTTCGTCGCCATTGAGAATTGCGATCCGCGGCGGCTCCTGGAGAGCATTCGAACTTACGTCGCCTCCGCGCTTTTCGTTTCGTTCTGGGGGTTTGTTCAGTTAGGGTGCCTTCTGACCGGCCACTCTTATCCGGCATCTCTGTTCAACAACAGCATGGGGACTTCCGCGCAGCTCTACGTCGAAACATTTTGGTCTCTGAATCTGCACCGGATCTCATCGGTCGCCGTGGAACCTGCACAGTTTGCGTTTTCCTTGCTGCTTCCGTTTGTGATTCTCATCGTTGCTATCGGCCTGCGCAGGCCGATTTTTTCGAGGAAGTGGGACATGGTAGCGCTGCTGCTGGTCACCTTGGCGCTGTTGATCAGCACGTCGACGACGGCTTATGCGGGGATGGTCCTTGCGTTTGGAGTAGCGATCGTGCTGTTAGCAAGAGCAGGCACCATACGATGGTTTTATGTATTTCTCGCCGCGGGAGTTGCAGCCGCGGCGGTGGCCATCGCGCTTACCGTCCCGCTGATCAGTGATCTGGTCGACCTGGTTATTCTGAACAAGGCGCAGGGCTACTCGGCGGCGGAGAGGCTGCACTCGTTCATCCTGGCCCTCCACTACTTCCTCGAGTTCCCGCTCTTCGGGCTGAGCTGGAATGCCGCGAGTGCCGGGGACCTGGCTGTGGAATTCCTGGCGAGCCTGGGGATCGTTGGATTTTCTGTTTTCGCCATCTTTCTCTGTGACGAACTTTGGCAGTTATGGAAGGCCCCTGCGCGGGGAAGCCGCTGGTCGATCATTTTCCTGGCGGCCGTTTGCCTCATGGTCGTGCTCAGCGAGGCAACCGGCTTCCCGTTTGCTATGGGGTATGTGTGGTTCACGCTGGGGCTGGGAATTGCAGCGCCCTTTATCGTCACGAACCCGGCCGCGGCCGCCGTTCCGGTCAGGCGCGCCCACCCTGCTCCGCAGGGCCCGACGTTTCACGGGCCACCGCAAACAGCAACTCCGCTTTACTGACCAACTATGCAGGAAACAGCCCGCACAATTCCGAACCAGGCCGGAGCCCACCACCGCGCGGTGGGGCGCAACGTTCTTCTGAAGAACCTGGCGGAGGGGTCGCGCCTGTTTCAGATGCTGTTTTTTGTGGTGATCGCGCGGCGCTTTGGACCAGGCGGGCTGGGCGACCTTACGGTGCTGCTGATGATCGGGTCGATTGTGGTGCTCGTCTTTGGAGACCTGGGCATCAATACGACCCTGATCGCCCGGATGAACGGTGCGGCCGGAGCGGAGCGAGAGAGGATCGCCTCGACGGCCCTGTTCTGGAAGGTGGTCCTTTCTGCTCTGTCATTTGTGCTGATGATCGCGGCGATGCGGCTTATGGTGCATTTCGGGACCTGGCCGGAAATTTTCTCTGTCGCGGTGATATCCGTCGGCGGGCTGTGGCTGGAGTTCCTTGCCGCGCTGACCAACGGGGTGAATCGATTGGGGCATGAGGCTACGCTGCGCCACGCTTACCGGGCGGCTGTATATGGCGGCGGGGCGGTGCTCGCCTTTTTTCTCGGGCTCGCCGGCGTTCTGATTTTTATGGCGGCGGCAACGGTGCTGGTGGTATTGATCGCTCTATTGCTGATCGGCTCGCAGTTGACTCCGATGGCACTACCGATGGCCACAAACCTCGTTCCAGGCTTTCTAAGAGAGGCGGCTCCCGTGTGGCTCACCCAGGTTGCGCAGCTTACTTATTTGAAGCTCGACGTGGTGGTGCTCGGGGTACTCCACGTGGCGGCGCGGGAAGTTGGATGGTACGCCGCAGCGTGGAAGATCGTAGACGTGCTGACCACGGTTCCGGCCCTGATGGCAGCGGCTGTGCTGCCACTGATCAGCGGAGCGCTTCCGGATACGGACGCTTCGGAGATCGCGCCGGGGTACCTGAAAGTGATGTACGTGCTGCCCTTCTTTTTCGCTCTGCCGCTGGCCGCCGGGGCGGAATGGATTACGCGAGTGTTTTACGGGGGCGCTTTCTCGGGGACGCCTGCTCTATTGGCGGTTCTTGTCTGGGGGCTGGTGCCCGTCAGCGTCCATGCTTTTCTTGCCACGCTCTCCGTTGCCGTGCGCCGTCAGAGGGAGGCGGCGGAACTCGGGGCGGCAACAGCGGTGCTGGGGCTCGCGGCTGCGGTGATTTTGGTACCCAGGCTCGGATACCAGGCCATGGCGGTGATTTCTCTGGTGGCGAATTCGCTGTTCGCCATTGGGATGGTTTACCGCTTCAGGAATGTAACGGGATCAACGCATTGGTCCGTCGGGCTCAAATCTTTATGCAGCGCTCTGGCGGTCTACGGCCTCTCTCTGGCCTTCGGTGAGGTTCCAGGATGGTTGCTGAGCATCTGCGTCGTTTTCGGGTACGGCATTGCGCTGCTGCTGCTCAGGGTTATCAAGCTGCGGGATTTTAATCGCGGCTGGCGTCTGGCGGGATCGGTGTTGTGGAACCGCGCTGCCGAAAGGGCGGGTGCGGCGTGAAAGTGCTGATGATTTCGAAGGCGCTGGTAGTGGGGGCTTATCACGGGAAACTTCGCGAGCTTTCCAGGCTGGGAGTCGAACTGTCGGTCGTTGTGCCCGAGCGCTGGGGCAATCAAAGGCCTGAGAGAGTCGAGCCGGACGGATACGAATTGCGACTTCTACACTGCCGGTTTACAGGCGCGCACCACTTTCATTACTATCCCGCGATTGCAAGCGTCATCCGGGAGGGGAACTGGGACGTTGTTCACATCGATGAAGAGCCTTTCAATTTTGTCACCTTCCATGCAGCCAGAGTATGTGCAAGCGCCAAACGGCGGTCGCTCTTCTTTACATGGCAGAACCTGATGAAAGCATATCCTCCGCCGTTCGGCTTGTTTGAGCGGAGCACCTTTCAGTCCGCTTCAGGCGCCGTCAGCGGCAACGCTGAGGCAACTGATATCCTGCAGCGAAGAGGATTTCGAAAGCCCATCGAAATGATCCCGCAGTTTGGAATCGATCCAGCGGTTTTTCGCCGGCAGGAAGCGGGAGAGTTGCGCCGGAAGCTGGGATTGAACGGCTCATTTGCTGTGGGTTTTATCGGCAGGATTGTCCCGGAGAAGGGCCTGGACACGATGATCAAGGCCCTGAGCCTGCTCCCGCCGGATTATACTTTTGTGCCGGTAGGGAGCGGCCCGTATCGGGCTGAACTGGAGAGCCGGGTGCGGGAGCTTGGGCTGGAGAAAAGAGTCCGGTGGGCGCCCTGGGTGAATTCTGCGGAAGTTCCGGAGTACCTTAACGCGTTCGACGCGCTGGTGCTGCCTTCCCGGACGACCCGCGCGTGGAAGGAGCAATTCGGCAGGGCGCTGGTGGAGGCGATGGCGTGCGAGACCTGCGCGGTGGGCTCGGATTCGGGCGAAATTCCGAACGTGATCGGAGACACGGGGCTGGTTTTTCGCGAAGGAGACGAGCGGGCGCTGGCAGAACAATTGCGGAAGCTCGCGGAAGATCGTTCACTGCGGGAGTCCATTGGGCGGCGGGGTCGAAAGCGAGTGCTTGAACACTACACCCATGCGAAGGTCGCTCGGGACACTGCTCGATTTTACGAACACATCTGCGGGAGCTGAGGATGAAGGTAGGCCTGAACATCTCCGCAGCGTCAGGAGCGTTTACGGGGGTCGGGAATTACGCGTTCCAGCTCGCACGAGCCGTGATTTCTGTTGCCCCTGAGGATGAATGGATTTTTTTCGGCACGGATGCGCACCTTGCCCCGCTTCTTAACCGCGTGAACGCGCGGCCGATGACGGCCCAGCGAACAGGCCTGGCGCGCATCCTGTGGGAGCAGGCAGGGCTGCTGCTGGAGGCGCGGCGCGAGAAACTTGATTTGCTGCACGGCGTGGATTTCAGCCGACCTCTGGCTTATCGCGGACGAATGGTCAATACGATTCACGATCTCTCACCTTTTGCCGACGGCCAGTATATCCCGTGGGCGAGGAGAGCATACGTGAGGACGCTGATGTCCAACGCTGCGCGCAGAGGTCTGGCCGTCATCACGGTGTCGGAATTCAGCCGGCGACAGATCATCGAACGCTTTTGTGTAGATGAGGAGAGGGTATTCGCCATTGCGCATGGTGTCATCACGAACGGAAACGGCGCAGCGCGATCGAAATCAGACGCTCCCTACCTGCTTTTTGTTGGGAATCTGGAACACCGCAAGAACCTGGTCCGGCTGGTGAAGGCATTCAGGTTACTGCGCGACCGGAGGCGAATTCCGCACCGGCTGGTACTCTGCGGCAGGCCGGGGCACGGCTGGGGAAGCATTCTGGCAGCCATCGAAAAGGAAGGAGTTCAGAACGACATCGACTTGCCCGGGTATCTGAGAGACGACGGCTTGGCGAGGATGTACCGCTCTGCCGACCTTTTTGTGTTCCCGTCTGTATACGAGGGCTTCGGCCTGCCTGTGCTGGAGGCGATGGCGTGCGGGACGCCGGTGGTCTGCTCGAACGCCACGTCGCTGCCGGAAGTGGGCGGCGACGCGGTGGAATATTTCGATCCCTACAGCGTGGAGGATCTCGCGGCCGCCATCGAACGCGCGCTTGACTCACCGACGCGACAAGCCGAGATGCGCGAGAGAGGGCTGAGGCAGGCGGGGAAATTTACGTGGGAAGAATGCGCGCGGAAGCATGTGGAAGTTTATCGGCGGGTGCTGTTTTCTTAAAGCTTGGAGCGCGATGAACCGAATCGGGGAAACGGGGACGGTGACGGATGCGATGGCGGGCGCCGGCGCGCCTGCGGAAACGATGAGCGGACTGCGGGTGGCCGTGGTGCACTACTGGTATGCGGCGCTGGGCGGAGCGGAAAAGGTGGAGGAGGCGATTGCGGAGATCTTTCCCCAGGCGGATTTTTTTGCTCTGGTGGCGGAAGATGACAGCATTCCGCCGAGCGTTCGCAAGCGGCGCCTGACCACGTCATTCATGCAGCGGATTCCGGGGGTGCGGCGCTGGCACCGGCACTTTCTGCCGCTCTACCCGTTTGCGCTGGAGCAGTTCGACCTGGGAGATTACGATCTGGTGATCAGCTCGGAATCAGGGCCGGCGAAGGGCGTGATCACCTCGCCGCGAACCTGCCACATCTGCTACTGCCTGAGCCCCATGCGGTACATCTGGGACATGTACCACGAGTACCGGAGGACAATGAATCCGCTGACGCGCATGGCGTTCTCGCTGACGGCCCACTACGCCAGGCAGTGGGACGTGACGACGGCGGCGCGGGTGGATTACTTTGCCGCCATCTCGAATTACGTTGCCGCGCGCATTCGGAAGTATTACCGGCGCGAGAGCTCGGTGATCTATCCGCCGGTGGACGTGGCAGCGGGATACGTTGCGGACGCGACGGACGATTACTACCTGGCTGTCGGCAGGCTGGTGCCGTATAAACAAATCGATCTGGCAGTCGAGGCCTGCAATCGGCTGGGGCGCCGACTGCGGATTGTGGGCACCGGGCCGGAATACAAACGGCTGAAGAAGCTGGCGGGACCAACGATTGAATTTATGGGGAAGCTGGATGAGAAGCCGCTGCAGGAGTGCTATGCGCGGTGCCGAGCGTTTCTGTTTCCGGCGGAAGAAGACTTTGGAATTGTGCCGGTGGAGGCGCAGTCGTTCGGGCGGCCGGTGATTGCCTATGGCCGCGGCGGCGCGCTGGAAACGGTGATCGACGCCAGGGGATGTGGAGAACCGGAGACGGCCAGCGGAATCTTCTGCGACGAGCAGTCCGCGGAATCGCTGGGCGAGGCGATCTTGGCGTTTGAAACAATTGAAACTCGTTTCAGTCCGAAGTCCATCCGCGATCACTCGCAGCGATTCAGCACGGAGCGATTTAAACAGGAATTCGCGAATTTTACGCTGAGCAGCCTGGGCGAATTCAGAGGGCGGTGAAGGTGATGCCGAGCAATAGCGCACGCAGTCGCAACGGCCTCGCCGCAGAGTGTACCTCACAGATCGTCCCGAGGGAACTGAAAGGCCAGCTCGTTCTAAAACGCGGGTTGGACCTTCTGATATCAGGGACGGCGCTGGTGGTCCTGATGCCGCTGCTGACGCTGCTGGCGGCGCTAGTGAAGCTTTCGTCTGAAGGGCCGATATTTTACCACTGGAAGGTTGTGGGGAAGCATGGCATACCGTTTGTCGGATACAAATTTCGGTCGATGTATAAGGACGCCGACCGCAGGAAACAGGAGTTGCTGGCGCAGAATGAAATGAGCGGCCCCGTATTCAAGATGACAAACGATCCGAGGATTACTCCGGTGGGTCGGGTGCTGAGGAAATACAGCCTGGATGAGTTGCCGCAATTGTGGAGCGTGTTTAAGGGCGATATGAGCCTGGTGGGGCCGCGTCCTCCGCTGGTGACGGAGTGGGACCGATTCACCGAAGAGCAAAAGCGAAAACTGGAGGTGAAGCCCGGGCTGACGTGCTTGTGGCAGGTGAGCGGGCGCAACCAGATCAGCGATTTTGATGACTGGGTGCGGCTTGACCTTCAATACATCCAGGAGTGGTCGCTGGCGCTGGATTTTAAAATTCTGCTGAAGACCATCCCGGCGGTGGTCCTGGGAAAGGGGAAATAACAAAATGCGGGCACTGGTTACCGGAGGAGCGGGCTTCATCGGCTCGCACCTGGTTGATGAACTTTTGAGCTTGGGCCACGAGGTCGTGGTGCTTGATAATCTTGAGCCTCGCGTTCATGGGAGCGGGAAGCCGAACCACATGCCGGCGGGCGTCCGATTTGTGCAGGGCGACACGCGCGAGAAATCTGCGTGGGAGAAGGCGCTGGAAGGGATCGATATGGTGTTCCACGAAGCCGCCTACCAGGATTATATGCCCGACTATAGCAAATTCTTCCACACGAACGTGGTTGGAACGGTGCTGCTCTATGAGGTGATTCGCGAACAGAAATTGAAGGTGGAGAAGGTGATTGTTGCTTCTTCCCAAGCTGTCTATGGAGAGGGGCAGTACCAGTGCAGCGAGCATGGGCTGGTGATGCCGCCGGCCCGTCCGCATGCGCAAATGGAACGAGGCGATTGGGAATTGAAGTGCCCTGCTTGCGGATCGCCTGTCGAGGTGCTGCAACTGAGGGAAGAATACACGAACCCGTTCAACCAATATGCGCTGTCAAAATATTCGGAGGAGCTTGCCGCGCTGAGGTTGGGCAAGCTTTTCGATATCCCTACCGTCGCCCTTCGTTATTCGATCACCCAGGGCGCGCGCCAGTCGCCCCACAACACTTATTCGGGAATCTGCCGGATCTTTACGCTGCGCTATCTGAACGGTCAGGCGCCAATCATTTACGAGGACGGCCGGCAGTTGCGCGATTACATTCATGTCTCAGACGTGGTGGCTGCGAACATGCTGGTGGCGCGCGAAGCGAGGGCCAATTTTGAGTCTTTCAACGTGGGCAGCGGGAAGGGAATTACCGTGTTGGAATACGCTTCGCTACTTGCCAGGACCCTGGGCAGTGAAATCAAGCCCGTGATTCCAGGGAAATATCGCGTGGGGGATAACCGGAATTCGGTGTCGAGCATCGAAAAGCTCAAGGCGCTCGGCTGGGCTCCGGGGAGAGATCTAGAGCGCGTCATGACCGACTATGTGGAGTGGCTCGAGGGTTCAGGGCTGCTGGAGGAGTTCTACCAGCGCGCGGACCATGAAATGGAATTGGCGGGAGTGGTGCGAGCGGCGGAGCAGGTTCCTTGAGAATCGGCAGATACCAGGACGTAGTGGGGCGAGTTCTGTGGCCTTGCGGCGCCGCGGAGTCGCCCGCCGTCGCCCGAAATCACAAAGGAAATACTGGGGAAGTTCCAGTTGGACGGTTGAAATATCATTTTGAGCGCCAGCCAGTGGATGGAGTCGCTGCTGGTGCAATCGAGCGCGCGGCCCCGGAAGGCGTTGTAATCCCGCCTGCGGCCCCGGCCTGATGACTTGTGCCCTTGCACCAGAACTGTGATGAGGTCCTGCCCCTCCGGGAGAAACCATGTCAAGGTCAACTCGTGAATTTGGAATCATAAGAAGCCGCAGAATATCTGTGCTGATTCTGGCGGCGGACATTGTATGGATTGTGCTCGGGTTTTACCTTGCCTACGAGTGCCGTTACGGCTTCACTTTCAGCGTCGAGGACGCGCGGGCCTGCTTCTCGATATTTGGAGAATTGACGGTTGCCGCGGTGCTGATCTGGAGTTTTCTGGGGCTGGTGATGAAGCTGGACGGATTCCAGGGAGGCTGGACGTTCCAGTCGGTCTTCTCCGACCTGTTTGTCGGAGTGGTGCTGCTGATGGCGCTGCTTCTGGCGAACGGCTATCTGTCTCGTGTTTTCCATTCGCGGCTGGTGCTTATTTATTTTGCGCTTTTGGCGCTTGGAGGGTTCCTTGCCATCCGATGCCTGGCGTGGCGGGTGCTCCGCTCAAGACACCATCGCGGCTCATTGCGTCGCATTGTGATTCTGGGCGGGGGCCGGATCGCGCGGGAACTCTCGACGAAGATCAGCCGCCACCCGGAGCTGGGCTGGCAGATTGTAGGCTATATGTGCCCCGACATCGAGAATGGCGTGGCAGGAGGGGCGGAGAAAGAAACCCAGCGAGTTCGCACGCTGGACGTGGCAGGCTTTCTGGCCGACCGCAAGGTTGACGAGATTATTGTGGCCATCTCGAATCCAACCCGCCAGACGCTCGACGTGGTGGCACAGTGCGAGCGCCTTGGCATCAGGGTGCTGGTGGTTCCGCAGGCGTATGAGCTTTACATCTCGCGCCCGAAGCTGGCGGAGCTCGACGGGCTGCCGCTCATCGCGATCGACCAGTACAACCTGCCGGCAGGCGGGCAGGCGATCCGACGCCTGACCGACCTGGTGCTGGCGCCGCCGATGCTGGCGGCTGCGCTGCCCACCATGCTGGTGGCGGCCGTGTCGCTGATTCTACGTAAAGGCAGCGCTTTCCGCAAAGAGCTTCGTTGCGGCCAAAACGGCAAGACGTTCTGGATGTACCGCTTGAATGTTGACCGTGAAATGGCAGCCCTGCCCGCGTCTGAAAAGCTGTTTGTCGATCTGGGGCTCACGGAGTTGCCGCAGTTGTGGAACGTGCTGCGCGGAGAAATGGACCTTGTGGGTCCACGGCCGGAGGCGCCGGAACGCGTGAAGCACTACTCGGACTGGCAGCGGCAGCGTTTGAAAATCAAGCCGGGGATTACCGGTCTGGCGCAGATCCATGGGCTGCGCGAACAGCACTCGGCGGAACAGAAAACGCATTATGACCTGCAATACATCGTGCGCTGGTCGCCGTTTCTGGACCTTTCGCTCATTCTGCAGACTGCTTGGACGCTGATGGCGCGGCTGTGGAAGGGAAAGAGCGTCTGGCCGGAGCCATTGGCGGGACAGCCGCGGTGGCCAGTTCAGACCGAACCACCCACTGAGGAGGTTATCTATGTTGATCACACGTAGCCCCGTCCGCATCAGCTTTGGCGGCGGGGGAACGGACCTGCCGGCGTATTACGAGCAGTTCGGCGGCGCGGTGCTGAGCACGACCATCAACAAATATTTCTACACCGTGCTGCGGAAAAGGGATGACGGCAAGGTCCAGGTGATCTCGTCCGACCTGCGCACGCTTGAGACGTGGGAAAACATAGCCGGGATGAGTTTTGAGCGGAGTGAACTGGAAATACCCCTGGCGGTGATGAAGGACGTGGGACGCAGCGTATCGGTGGACCTGTTTCTGGCGTCGGAAATCCCACCCGGCACCGGCCTGGGCTCATCCGCGAGCGTGTGTGTGAACGTTCTGAAAGCCTTGTCCACGCACCTGCACCTTGATTTCTCAAAGTATGATCTGGCTGAGCGGGCGTTCCATATTGCGCGCAACGTTCTGGGAAATCCGGTGGGCAAGCAGGACGAATATGCCGCCGTTTTTGGCGGGCTGAATTACATGCGCTTTGGAAGGGACGGCTCGGTGATGGTGGAACCAGTGGAACTGGATGCGGTGCTGCTGCGGGAACTGGAAGAAAACCTGATGCTCTTTTTTACGGGGGCTACTCACGAGTCGCAGGTTATCCTGGAGGAGCAGGAAAAGGCAACGCGTGACGATCGCAGCCGGGCGCTCGAATCTCTGCACGCCATCGCCGCGTTGTCCGACCGGATGAGAGGGGCGCTGGAGGACGGCGACCTCCACACTTTTGGCGCTCTGCTCGATGAGGGCTGGCAGGCCAAGAAGCGGATTTCCGGAAAGATTTCAAGCCGGCAGATTGACTCCCTCTACCGCACCGCCAAAGAAAACGGAGCATTGGGCGGAAAGATCACCGGGGCCGGAGGCGGCGGTTTTCTGCTGCTCTACTGCGAGCAGCCGCACCAGGAGGCGGTAGGCCGGGCCCTTTCGGCGGCGGGCGCGCGCGCGATGACCTTTCGGTTTGATTCCAAAGGGGCGCAGGTGATCGTGAACGACCCGTTCATCGATGGCGATGAGTCGGCCGGCGGGAGCTGGCAATTCATTCCATACTCAGCGGCAAAAGGGACGGGGATGTGGGCGTGACCGGGGACGCCTGAGGCCGGCTTGCCATCGGTCTACACAGTCGAAAGGCCGCAGACTGCAAAAGGCGGCAATCTGCGCTACCGCTCAATCACAAATCGCCAATCACCAATCGCCAATGGCGAGGTAAACTCGCCGCTACACGAGCCAGCAATAAACCACGATGAAAGCTTTTCTACTGGCCGCGGGTCTCGGGACCCGGCTGCGTCCCCTGACGGACACGACTCCCAAATGCCT
>DASUJZ010000055.1:0-4223 GCA_036278995.1 Terriglobia bacterium
CCCTTCGGCTTTCGAAAAGTGAATATCCTTGTAGATGGAAAAGTCCTCGGTGGCCCAGGCCGGGCCACGGGAGTTGGGTTCGTGCCGCGAGGCTGACCCAACGTGCAAGGGCACCCCGCCAGGCGTCGTGGGCACGTCCGCAAAACCGGCGGGATTCAGATATCGCGGCAGGCTCGCGCTGGCGCCGCCAAAATTCACAGGAGCGTTCCCATTCAGAATGACGCCCTGGCTGGAGATACGATCCGGATAAAAGTTGTTATTGAGCGGGTCATTGTAATTCGACCAAAAGATCCCGAGCACATCGCCGGAATGATAATTCTGGATGCCGGAAATGTTCCACCCTCCCACAATTTTGCCAGCCCATCCGGTTACATTAAAGCGCTTGCCGGGACCCACCGGAAGGGCATAGTACCAGCTTAACTTCAGGTTCTGAGGGTCGTTGAAATCGCTGACCGACCGCTCCGCCTGCCGGTCATTAACATTTTGCGGAGAGATCGAATCGAGCACGTCCGTCACATTCGACAACGCCTTGGACCAGGTGTAGGACGCCAGAATGGAGAAGCCACCCGAAAAATGCTTTCGGAATTGGATTTGAAGCGCATTGTAACCGGACCTGCCCCAAAACGGATTGTAATAGCTGGTGCCGGAATATTGAGGAAAGGGAGTCAGCGCTTGCGCCACCATACCATCGAACCCCGCATAGGGCAAAGGAACAAGCCCCGGATGCATCGAGAGCGGATCGAATAAAGCGTCCCCATATTGCAAAGCGCTTAAGTCTTGCTGGTTCAAATTTCCCAGTCCGTAGGAGAGCAACCTCTGGCCAATGTTGCCCACATACCCCACATCCAACGAGGAGCCATTCCCCAGCAGATACTCAAATCCCAGATTGAAGTTTTGGATAAAGTCGGGCCTGCCGCTTTGCGGAGCCATATAGTTGGCGCTGAGCCCGTTGGCGCCGGAGGGATTCGTTTCAGGCAGCGTTCCGGTAAAATTCGGAAAGGGGTTATCCAGAAAAAGCACCTGAGCGTCTGGAAACGGCAAAGGCGTGTTCTGGCGGTTCACCTGAATGCTGCCGTTATAGCCAAAATCCCAAGGCGTCGTGAAATTGGCAACCTGCGCCATGTGATTGATGCCGTATCCGCCGCGGAACAGCAATTTTTGCGTGATCAGGTAGGAAAACCCCACCCGCGGCTCAACCTGACCGTAGTATGTGCTTTCAAACGTCTTCATTCCCGGGCCGCCAAATACGAGAGCGCCCAGCCGCCCCCCGGCTTCGGGATTGGGTTTGGCCGGGTCCATATTCGTCATGCGGCCGAAAGCTTCGTACTGGCCGGGAACAATCGTCCAGCGAAGGCCCAGGTCCAAAGCCAGCTTATGGGTTACCTTCCAGTTATCTCCGCCATAGAAGGAATACTCCCGCTGGCGGTACCCCGTGTTCGCGACCACGATGCCGTTGCTTGCGCTGGCCACCTGGCCCAGCAGGAAGCTTGCGAAAGCGTTTCCGGTCTCGCCGTTAAAGCTGGTGAGTTGCGTTTGAATGGGGCTGAAGGTGAAATTTCCGGATCCCGTTCCGTTCCGGTTGTTCCAGTAGTAGAGCTTGGCATCGAAGCCGAACTCAATCTGATGGGTGTTGTGGATGGCCGTCACCTGATCTTGAATAACGCTGCTGCCGACGTAATACAGGCCGAAGAAGTTCGAACCGAATGGTTCGAGGGTGCCGCCCAGGACGGCCGGTCCGCTAAAATTCACTACCGGCACCGTCGCATCGCTTACGTTCTGGACGCCGAGTTTCGCGGCCCAACCCTGGCCGGCGAAAACGCTCTGGTTAATGTTGCCGAAACGGTTGTAGCCGTATCCGAAATGATTCAGGAGAGAGGGTGTAATGGTCCAGTCGTCGGTCAGGCGCACGATGCGCGAGGGAGTGTCTTGCAGATCCCAGTGGTCCAGCGGGCTTCCCGGCGGGTTCGACCAGCCCCGGTACGCGGTGTTGTTGCGCAGCCGCCGTTCCCAGTTGAACAGAACCGCCATGCGATTCTTGGGGCTGAAGTTGTACTCCTCTTTGGTCGTCCAGATGTTTTTGTGGAAGTGCGGCTGGCCCGAGGCGGAAATCGGCATGTTGTTAACGAGCCGGTCGAACGACGGATTCGGAAGCAGATTCACATAGTTCTTCGCAACCGTAGACCATCGGCCCGAAGGAACCAGGTTGCCCGCAAAAGGATCGCGCACCTCAACCGGACCGCCGCTGGTGTTCACGTAGCGCGTGGTGGCCGGATCGTAAATCTGGCCGAAGATCACCGGCCGGCCCAGCGCGTCCGTTCCCACCTGAGTCCCGGAAAGAGGATTGCCGGTATAAGCGGGATTAAGGAGCGATGAAAAATCGCCCTGCAGAAAGGGCCCCGCAGGCAGCGTCGTGAAGCCGTTATAACCGAGATTGTTGATGGTCGTGTGCTCGGCGCTGAGGAACCAGAATGCCTTGTTTCTGCCGTTGATCACGTGCGGAATCACGATGGGACCGCCGATGTCACCTCCATAGTTTATGATCCGGTTGGCGGGCTTTTTCGCACCAATGGCGTTGTTGTTGTACCCGTTCGCGTTCAGCGCTTCGTTCTGCACAAACGAGTAGGCCTGGCCGTGCAGCCCATTGGTTCCAGACTTCACATCGAAATTGGCCACCGCGGTCTGGCCTCCGTCGTATCGAGCATCCATACTGCCCGTCTGCAGCTTGAACTGGCTGATGGAATCAAACGTGGGCGTATCCTCATTGTTGCTTCCGCCGGTAAGGTCATAGCGGCCCAGGCTGATTCCATCGATAAGAATTTCGTGGGAATACGCTTGTCCGCCATTGATCGAACCTGCGAACACGCCGCCTTCCGTCCCAGGGAGGCTCTGGAATATGAACGATTGGATCTCACGGTTGCCGTCACCATCCACCAGAATGGGCCAGGACTTCATCTCGGTGTTGGTGACGTAATTCCCTGCGCCGGGAGAAATATCGACCGCCTGGCCGCTCACCGTAACAGTCTGAACGGCCTCACCAAGCTGCAAAGTGAAATTAGCGGCAAGCATTTCCGCGACGTGCAAATTGATGTTGGCGTGTACCGCCGTCCGGAATCCCTGTTTCTGGACGGTCAGGGTGTAGGTTCCGGGCGGCAGGGAGACAAGACGATACACGCCCGCGCTCGTCGTTACGGTTTTCGTCTGAATGCCTGTCTCGGCCTCGGCCGCCTGTACCGCCGCCCCGGGAACCACGGCGCCGGAAGAGTCCGTCACCACGCCGTTAATGGTTCCGCGCTCGCCTTGTGCCCAGCCCAGAGTGACACCCATCAAAAGGCCAATGATAAGAAGCAGACACAATCTTGACGCGACTTTCGAAATTCCTTCCGGCATAAAAACCTCCCTTGCTGCAAAAGATGGTTTTCAAAACCAGTGGCCGAACGCTCCTGGAAGCAGCCACTAGGCTGATGCGAGGCCGCAATGCGCCTGCACTTCTGCAACTCCGCTTTTTCAACCGGATCCCGATGTCGAGGGTGTGCTTTGGAAGGCCCATCTGCGTGTCCTCGCTGTTTACCTTCCGATCTTCTCGATCAGAAGATCGGCGCGGCGGGTGGCAAGCTCCCCTTTTGCGCAAAACCCCGCAGCCTTGCGAAATCACCAGATGTGTTACGCACGCATCGTATGATACGAGAAAGGTGTTGTCAAGTTAGAACACCTGTTATATCGATTCGGATGATCAAGGAATACGCAGGAAGAGGAGAACTGATAGCGGGGGGAGGATCGAACTCCCACGCTCAGAATTGCTTGGCAATGCCCGCCTGCTTCAGGACGGCGTTCGCTGTGTGGCGGGATTTAATGTCGTGGTCTACTGGAAAACGCCGCTGCGTGATTGCACTGTACCAGATTTCGTGGTCGCCACGGCCGGCGCGCTCAAAGTGGCAGCCGTGCGTGCGAAGAATTTCCTTCAGCTTCGGCGTTTAGCTCGCCATCAGGAGGCCACAGGCACCAAAGCAGTCTCTTCATGGTGAGCACGGACCAGAACGCTGACCGCCTTCTGGCCCGGCTCCAGGCAGCCGTTCAGCTCAAGAAGCTCTGGCGCCAGGACACAAATCTTGTCAACCAAAGCGCTGATGGATTCAGCTTCCGCCACAAGCCCCGGGACATCTTCGCTTTCCGCCACCCAAAGACCAGCCTCGGAATCCCAATGCGCGTCAACTTCGAAGGTGCGG
>DASUJZ010000056.1:0-36684 GCA_036278995.1 Terriglobia bacterium
TCGTGCGAACGAGCGGCAGCGCGCGTCTACCGCAATTGAGGTTTCACTTCCGGCCGATATGGTCCCATAATATCTCTCACCATGAAGTTTGAATTATTTGTTGCGTTGCGGTACCTGAAGGCGAAGCGGCGCCAGGCTGCCCTTTCGGTGGTGACCGCCATATCCGTGGTCGGAGTGACGGCGGGTGTGGCGGCGCTGGTGATTGCTCTGGCGGTCAACAATGGTTTCCGCCAGGAACTGCAGAGCAAGCTTCTGGGCGCGACTGCCAACGTGAACCTGATTCGTTCGCAAAATGACGGCATCCAGCATTATGAAGCGCTGACCCAGCGCCTCTCCAAGCTGCCGCACGTAGTGGCTGCGGCGCCGGCCCTTTATGAACAGGCGCTGATTTCCAACCGGCAACGGTCGGGCGGCGTGATGATTAAGGGAGTTGACGTTCAACGCGAACTGAAGGTGGGTGACCTGCTCCATCATCTCTCTTCAGGATCGCTCAAGGGACTCTCTGAGACATTTCCCGACGCCGACCCGATCGTTATCGGAACGGAACTGGCCAAGACGCTGGGAGCAACGGTTGGCGACACGGTGATGGTGACCAGTCCTCAGGGTACGCTTACGCCTTTCGAAGTTGTCCCAAAATACCGGCATTTTCGGGTGGTGGGCATATTTGATTCGGGCTTTTACGACTTTGATGCTCAATGGGCCTTTACCAATCTTGATGCTGCCCAGCGCCTTTTTGATCTCAAGAATGTTGTTTCGGTGATTGAGTTCAAGCTCGACGACGTGTACAAGGCTGACTCGGTGGCCCCGACCATCGAGAAAGCCGCCGGTCCGGGATTTGACACCACCACCTGGATGGACCAGAATCACACGCTCTTCAGCGCGCTCAAATTGGAACGGCTGGTGACCATCCTAACCATCGGCCTGATCGTGCTGGTGGCGGCTCTCAACATTTTTATTACGCTGGCCATGATGGTGATGGACAAGAACCGCGACATCGCAGTGCTGAAGTCGATGGGGGCGAGGAACCGCCAAATCTGGACGGTCTTCACACTCCACGGAATCCTGATTGCCTGCCTGGGCACGATTCTTGGGCTGATACTTGGGTACGGCGGCTCCTGGCTGGGAGAGGCATACCAGTTGATTCCCTTGCAGGCCGACGTTTACGGGCTGTCATTCGTCCCGTTTATCCCGCGGCCGTGGGACGGCGTGTGGATCGCGTTGGCGGTGGTCGGCATCAGCTTTCTTGCAGCGTTTTATCCTTCTTTTTCCGCCGCGCGGCTCGACTCGGCGGAAATTCTGCGATACGAATAATTCAGTGGTCAGTGATGAGTGGTTAGGGATTAGTGATAAGCAAGTCCAGTGGTAGCGCAGACTGTCGTTCTTGCTGTCTGCGGCCTTTTGCTTGCCGTGCAGTGGAAAGAAAAATTACGAATTAGAAATTACGAGTTACCAGAGGCGCGCTTAGCGAACCATTTCTTATCTTGTGATTGAACATATGAAGAGTGATTATTATCTATAGATTACGAAGTATGAAATAACCACAGCCTGGGCCGTATATGGAAGTAGATGTGCGCGCATCAGTTCCTTCCTTTCATCCTTCATAATTCAGAATTCATAATTTCCGTTGTGCCAGTAATTGGTAATTTGCAACGTGTAATTTGGGAAGGGCGAATGACGAGCACGCTGCTTCAAGATTACGGCGGTGCTGGCTTCGCTGTTTGGCATCGCCGCCGCGCTGCTGGTTTGCCTCGGAATCTACGGGCTGCTGGCATATTCGGTAGCCCAGCGACAAAGAGAAATCGGAATCCGCATGGCGCTGGGGGCGGAGAAGAGCGACGTGCTAAAGATGGTTGTCGGCCAGGGGCTGAAGCTGGCATTGATCGGTGTCGCCATCGGCATTGCCGGGGCGCTCGCGCTCACGCGATTTCTTGCGAGCCTGCTTTATGGGGTGAATCCTACGGACCCGCTCACGTTCATCGCCGTCTCGTTGATTCTGATTGCTGACGCACTCGTGGCCTGCTACATTCCTGCCCGCCGCGCCGCCAAGGTCGATCCCATGGTGGCCTTGAGGTACGAGTAAATGTCCGGACTGGGGATATTCGAGAGTCTTCGGGAGACTTAGGGTGTATAATGCGGCGCAAGTGAAGTAGTTCTCTCCAGGAGGTAACTCCGATGGGGCCAAAAGCGGAATTTGGGAGCTGGCCATGGTTGAACGCTGCACTCGCCGTGGCGCTCTATCTGAGTCTGGCTCCGTGCGCGCTTCGGGGGCAGGAATATAACTCGTGTCAGCCTCCTCCCGAGGTCAGGTCCGCTCTCGCCAATTTTCCCATCTGGCAAACGCCCACAGAAACTGATTGGCAGTTTCACCAGCGGCAGCTATCCACCCTGGATTCGCTCCTGAAGCAATATCCTCAGGATTTTTTTGTGCGGAAAAAATATGTGGGTCTCTGGGGCTTTCCAGAGGAGAAGACGAAACTCATCTCCGAATATAAGGCGCTGCACGAGCAGCATCCAGACGATCCGGAAATATCCTATTTGTACGGCGTCGCGCTCATCGGTCGTGATACAAAGCAGGCGATCAAGCTTTTCGACAGCGCCCTCGGCAAGGCGCCCGCATTCCCCTGGCCGCACCTTGAGTTGGGCAACATTTACGTGTCGCCGGTTTTTCTGGATAAGCAAAGGTCGAAGGAGAATTTCAAAACTTTCCTCGCCGCCTGTCCGGCAGCGCTCGAAGGCTACAGCCAAGTGGGAAGCGTGGACGACCCGGCCTTCGCGCGGGATGCGGCGGCCAGGCTGCGTGGAGTCCTCACTCCGCGTACAGACCCAGAGGCCCTTGGCGCGTACCCCACCTTATGGGCGCTCGAATTCAAGGCCCACCCGCCAGCCGAGTACGGACCCCTGCGCAAGCAAGTGGCGGAGGATATAGCGCGCATCCGCGCTCTGAGTCTCACAAAAACCTGGCAATGGTATGAGGCCCTTCGGCAAGGTTACATGCTGGTGGGCGACAATAAGCAGTCCGAATGGGCGAATGATAAGCGCGAACGGCGGCTGCCAGATTTGTATGGTCTGCCAGCCATGGAGAGATGGGGGAAGGCCAATCCCAGTCCTCAGCAGGACGATCCGCCGGATAAGAAACAGGCATACTACACCGAACTGCTACGACAGTCCGCCGAGTGGGTGAGAGAGCGCCCCAACACGAGCTATATCTGGGCAGAGCGCCTGCACGCGATGGAGCATCTCGATAACATTCCGGCGGCGGAATTGGAAGCGGCGGTAGACAAATACATTCAGGTCGCCCGTGCCAACGCGGGGCCTCCCGGGCCAGGGTTTGGCGATTATTCAACCGCGGCCAGGATACTGGCCAGGAAGCACCTGGAGCCAGAGCGCACCGTTGAATACGCCCAGAAAGCCCTGAAAAAGATGGACCAGGAATCGAAATTTCTGGTGGACGACACCTACACCCGGGATGAGGTGGCCCGGGTTAATTTTAACGTCGCGTCCTCGCGAACTCAGGCGCTGGAGTTTGAAGTCCAGGGATATCTGGAACTCAAGCAGCCGTCGAAAGCGCGGCAGACGCTCCAACAATTCGATGACCGCTTGCAGGGCTTGAAGGCGCTCGCCGGCGACAAAGAAGACAGGCGCAAAGAGTGTCTCGGCCGCGAATCGGCTTACTGGGGCTTGATGGCGCGGCTGGCGGAGTTTGAGGGTCATAAGCAGGACGCAATGGCCTATTACGAGAGCGCATTGGTCGATCGGTTGAACGCCCAGCAGAAGCCGGAAACGGGCGTGCCCGACGAACTGGCCGATAACGCGCACAAGCTCTGGACCAACCTGGGCGGCACCGAAGACGGTTGGAACGCCTGGTACGGCGTGCGCGAGAAAGCCCTGGCTTCGCTCAACACGCTGACCTGGGAAAATGCTAACGAGCCTCTGCCCTCCTTCAAGCTTACCGATCTCAACGGCAAGACCTGGACGCTGGCCGATCTAAAAGGCAAAGTGACCTTTCTTAATTTCTGGGCGACCTGGTGAGGGTTCTGCCGCGAGGAGTTGCCTCGCTTGCAGAAAGTGATGGAGCAGTACAAGAGTCGCCCCGACGTTCAATTCCTGATGCTAAGTATTGACGAAAATCCCGGCCTGATCGGGCCGTTCATGCAGGAATATAAATACACTTTCACGGTCCTTCCTGCCTATGCCTACTCAGAGGGTTCGCTCAATGTCAACGGCATCCCGCAGAACTGGATTGTGGACGCGAACGGCGTCGTGCGCTTGAAAGGCATCGGTTACGACGCCACAGGCAAATGGGAAATAGGCATGACCGAGGCAATTGATAAATACGCGCCCGAGAAAACCACCACGGCCTCCGCAGATGCCCCAGGAAATTGAACGACCGCCGCGCCGCCAAGGTCGATCCGATCGTGGCCTTACGATATGAGTAGCGGCGCGTTTACCGCGCGACAGCTGCAACTGGCGGCGTAAAGCCGCCGCTACCGTGAAAATCCAAGCGAACGGTGAGGGTCTGGGGACGGTTTTGTGTTAATGTTAGCTCAGAGACCGGAAATTGAGGGCTGATGCTGCGCGTTGAAAATCTCACCAAGGTATTTCGTTCCGGCGAGCAGGAAGTGGTTGTCTTTAACGGCCTCAGTTTGAAAGTAGAGCAGGGAGAGTTGCTGGCGCTGGTTGGAAGATCGGGCTCGGGCAAGACGACGCTGCTGCATCTACTCGCCGCGCTGGACACTCCGACGAGAGGTGAGATATACTTTGGAGGGCAGAGGCTGGGCGAGCTCAGTTTTGAAGAGCAGGCAGAATATCGGAATCGACGCATCGGTTTCGTCTGGCAAATGCATCATTTGCTGCCAGAATTCAGCGCGCTCGAAAACGTAATGCTGCCCCAGCTCATCGCAGGAACCGACTTTGATAAGGCACGGGGTCACGCCAGGGAACTTCTGGCGGAGGTGGGCCTGGAAAATGCCCTGGGACGCCGGACTGGTGAGCTTTCAGGTGGGGAGCAGCAACGCGTGGCTCTTGCGAGAGCGTTAGTGAACAGGCCGGCATTGCTGCTGGCGGACGAGCCGACTGGAAACCTGGATCACCGGACCGCAGAGCACGTGATGGATCTGCTCGAACGGTTGCACCGGGTCCATGGGTTGACTTCGGTGCTGGCCACGCACAATTTGGAACTCGCGCAGCGCGCAGCTCGGACGTTGCGTCTTGAAGACGGTCAACTGACCGAGGTGGTAGTTCCAAGGTTTAACTGAAAACCTGCTTTTTGGCATAATAGGAGTCAGGAGGCAGGGCCTATAGAAAAACTGAGGAGCTATGTTCGAGAGATACACAGAAAAAGCCCGGCGTGTTATTTTCTTCGCCCGATATGAGGCCAGCCAGTTTGGAAGCCCTTATATCGAGACCGAACACCTGTTGCTCGGTCTTTTGCGCGAAGATAAGGCGCTCACCAACCGCTTCCTGCGTTCCCACGCGTCCATTGAATCCATTCGCAAGCAGGTCGAGGGACATATTCCCATCCGGGAAAAAGTGTCCACTTCGGTCGAGCTTCCTCTCAGCCAGGAATGCAAGCGCGTGCTGGCCTACGCCGCCGAAGAAGCCGAGCGGCTGGCGCACAAGCACATCGGAACGGAACATCTTCTGCTGGGCCTTCTGCGGGAGGACAAATCTTTTGCGGCGGAAATTCTGCACGAGCGCGGGCTCCGGCTATCTACGCTGCGGGAAGAATTGAGCCGTTCCCAGAGCGAAAAGGTATCCGCGAATCGAGCCAAAGAGACATCGTTGCTTTCCGAATTCAGCCGCGACCTGACCCAGGCAGCGCTTGAAAATCAGCTTGACCCTTTGGTCGGCAGGGAAAATGAGGTGGAGCGCGTCATCCAGATTCTCTGCCGCCGGACGAAAAACAATCCCGTCCTGATTGGAGAGCCGGGGGTTGGCAAAACGGCGATCGTTGAAGGGCTGGCGGAACGCATTGCCGAGGGCGACGTTCCGTCGTTCCTTTCCGATAAGCGGATTCTGGCGCTGGACCTGTCGCTGATTGTGGCGGGCACCAAGTACCGCGGGCAGTTTGAGGAGCGCCTGAAGACCATCATGAAAGAGTTGATGGAGACGCAGAATGCCATCATCTTTATTGATGAACTCCATACGCTGGTAGGCGCAGGCTCGGCCGAAGGTTCTCTCGACGCAGCCAACATTCTGAAGCCGGCGCTCTCGCGCGGTGAAATCCAATGCATCGGCGCGACCACCCCGGCCGAGTTCCGGAAATCGATTGAGAGGGACCGCTCACTGGAAAGGCGGTTCCAGGCGGTCAAGGTGCCGCCGCCGGACGAGGGGCAGACCATCAAGATCCTGTTCGGCATCAAGGAACGGTACGAGAAGTTCCACGCGGTGACGTACGGGGATGAAGCCATCACGAATTCCGTTTATCTCTCCAGCCGATACATCCCCGATCGCTTCCTGCCCGATAAGGCGGTTGATCTGATCGACGAGGCGGGCGCGCGCGTGAAGCTGCGCCAGAGCACCCTGCCGGAAGAGATGACCGACGTGCAGAAGCGGATCAAGTTTGTGGTACACCGGATGGAAAACGCCATCGCGAACCACGAATTTGAGAAGGCGCGCTTCTACTCCGACGAGGAGCGCAAGGAGCGCGAGAACCTGCGGCTGTTGCGCGAAAAGTACAACATTGATGAGACGGCGACCGGTTCGGTGTCCAAGGCGGATATTGAAGACGTTGTCGCACGCTGGACGGGCATTCCCGTCAGCTCGATCAAAGAAGAGGAGATGGCCAAGCTTCTGCGGCTTGAGGATGAGCTGCACAAGCGCATCATCAGCCAGGATTCCGCGGTTGCGGCGCTGGCGCGGGCCATCCGGCGTTCACGGGCAGGGCTAAAGCCGCCCGGCAGGCCGGTGGGCTCATTCCTCTTTCTGGGACCTACGGGCGTCGGGAAAACGGAAATGGCGCGGTCATTGGCGGCCATCCTGTTTAACAGCGAGCGGGTGCTGATCCGCTTCGATATGTCGGAATTTATGGAAAAGCACTCCGTGTCCAAGCTGATCGGTTCGCCTCCCGGTTACGTGGGGTATGAGGAAGGCGGGCAGTTGACAGAGCGGGTGCGGCGCTCACCGTATTCGCTGATCCTGCTGGACGAAATTGAGAAAGCCCACCCGGACATCTTCAATATTCTTCTCCAGGTTTTTGAAGACGGGCAGTTGACGGACGGGCTGGGAAACACCGTCGACTTCAAGAACACGATTATTATCATGACCTCGAACATCGGGGCCAGGTATCTGGAGCGGCGCTCGAATCTGGGCTTCCAGTCAGCGACGGAAGGGGCAACGGACAAGAAGCTGGGCGACCTTGTTATGGGCGAGGTCAAACGGCTGTTCAATCCGGAGTTCCTGAACCGGCTCGACGAAATCATTATCTTTAACGCTCTGAGCGACAGTGACATGCTCCAGATCCTCGACTTGCTCGTCGGCAACATGAACCAGCATCTGGCGCAGAGGAACATCTCCCTGACGCTATCCCCCGAAGCCGGGAAGTGGATCCTGGAGAAGACCTGTTCAGACCGGTCATACGGGGCCCGGCCATTGCGGCGGGCATTACAGAAATACATCGAGGACCCGCTCTCAGAAGCCTTAATTCAGGGCGAAATACAGCCTCCGGCAGTGCTGGAGGTTGTTGTCGAGAACGAATCTCTGTATTATCGCCCTGTGAATGATAAGCTGGTTTCGGCCACACCACTTTCTCACTAGAGCGACTCCTTCGGGGGCAGGGGAAATCCGCGAGTAGCCTGACTATCCAACGGCATCCTCATATACAATAGCTTGTCGACCGGCTTCCCCCGGCGTAGGGGAACGCCAGCCAACTTTAGGGGAGTTCGCCGCATCGGAAATGCTTAAGCTCTCACATCAGAGCGCGGGGGAAAGGCTGTTTCTTGAGGCTGTTGAAAGGTAGGCGTAAAAGGCAGGATCAGTGCGCCGGTGCGACGCTGGCAGCCGCAGTTCTGGTTCTCATTTTGGCGGGGGGTGGGCTCAGGGCCCAGGGTTCTCCATCCCAGGGCCAGGAGCGCCAGGCAGCTCCCCCTGCCCAGAGCGACACCGAGCGAACCCAGGGGCAACAGCAGGGCCAGGAAAAACAGCAGCCCCCCAAACAGGCTCCCGCGCAACCTCAGCAGCCGCAACTCACCACTCCTGAACTTACAACTCCCCAGTTGACCAATCCTCAACTGACAACCCCGCCGGCGCCGACGCCCGGAAAACCCGGGCCCAAAGAGCAGGGCCAACCGGCCAGGCCCCAGCAGGTGCTGGTTGAAGGCGTTGAATTCCGAGGTAACCGGCGGATTCCTTCCTCGCGGTTGCAGTCTCAGATTTTTACGCGCCCAGGCGACGTCTATAACGAGAATTCGCTCGAACGCGACTATATGGCTCTGTGGAACACCGGCTATTTTGATGACATCCGGCTGGAGGTTCAGGACGGAAAGACCGGCAAAATTGTCATCTTCTATGTCCGCGAAAAGAAATTGATCCGCGCCATCACCTACAAAGGACTTCATTCCGTCCAGCAGTCGGACGTCCTGGATGCCTTCCAGAAGCAGAAAGTCGGTTTAACCATGGATTCGCAGTACGACCCCGTTGTGATCAAGCGGGCGGAAGTGGTTCTGCAGGAAATGCTGGGCGCGCATGGGCGGCAGTTTGCGACCGTTCGGCACCGAACGCGCAATATTCCTCCAAATTCCGTGGCGCTCACTTTTATCGTGAATGAAGGACCCAAAGTAAAGATCGGCAGCATCCATTTCACGGGCAACACCGTTTTCCCCAATCGCGAACTGGTGCGCCAGATGAAGTTGACACGCCCGGGCGGATTCCCGCCGTGGTTCTACTGGTTCCACAAAACCTACGATCATGACAAGGTGCTGTACGATCTTGAAAAAGTGCGCGAATTGTATCGGAACCACGGGTATTTCTACGCGCTGCCGGGAGAGCCCGTCGTCAAGATGAAGGATACGGCGCACCACTGGCCATTTTTCTTCTGGAGTTGGGGTCACGGCAAAGCCGTCGACGTGACCATCCCAGTGGAGGAAGGACAGCAGTACAGGCTGGGCAAGTTCAACATCCGGGGCAACAAGCTTTTCAAGACGCAGCAACTGCTGCCGATCCTTGGGATGAAATCCGGCGACATCTTTGACGTCTCGAAGATGACCAAAGCGATCGACAACCTGACCAAGCTATACGGCGAGTTCGGTTACATCAACTTTGTCGCCACTCCCGATCCGGAGCCCAACCGGAGCCGTCATGAGGTGAACCTGACGTTCGATTTTGATGAAGGACATCAGTTTTACGTCCACCGCATCGAGTTTTCGGGCAACACCAAGACCCGCGACAAAGTGATCCGTCGGGAACTGCTGGTGAACGAAGGGGAGATGTTCAATACGCGGTACTGGGACCTGAGCGTCCTGAAAGTGAACCAGCTTGGATTCTTCCAGGAGGTCAAGAAAGAAGATTATACGGTCACCCAGAACGCCAAAGATCATACGGTTGACATTGACCTGAAGGTGCATGAGAAAGGGCGCAATTCCATCGGCTTCTCGGGAGGCGTCAGCGGATTTGCGGGCAACTTCTTCGGGTTTAATTACTCGACCAACAATTTTATGGGCCTGGGCGAGACGCTGAGCGTGGGAGTCCAGACGGGGCAATACGAAAAGCTCTATACCTTCGGGTTCACGGAGCCCTATTTGATGGACCGCCCAATCACCACCGGATTTACGGTCTTCAAGAGCGACATTAATTTCAATCAGCTTCAGCAGACCAGCATTTTTTCCGGCGTCAGCCAGACGGCGCTGGCCTCGGCGTTTGGAGCCACCTCGTTTCAGAATTTCGCGCAGAATTCCACGGGCTTTACTGCGTTTGTCAGCAATCCGCTTCGGCGCCATTTTGCGCGGGTGGGCCTGACCTATCAATTTTCAACCAGCAGCCTGGAGACTTTCAGCCTGGCTTCACAGCAGTACTTTAAGGCCCTCAACTTCCAGAATATAACCCAGGGGCCGAATTCGCTTTCCGGCATTCGGACGAGTTCCATCATGCCGACGTTTACCTATAACACGGTGGGACCAAATTATCTTGAGCCGCATTACGGGAAGTCGATCTATGCCTCATTGCAGTTTGCGGGCAGCGCGCTGGGCGGCAATGTCAACACGATCACCCCGACGATTGACTTGAAGTATTACCATCCTATAAACCACGGCCGCAATACGCTGGCTCTCCACCTGACGGCCTCTTCCATCAGCGGATACGGCGGCAAGGTTCCACCGCCTTTCGCGCGATTCTACATGGGAGGCGAAAACGACATTCGGGGCTTCGACATCTACTCGATCAGCCCGGTCGCTTTCTTCCCCACCGTGGCGTCAGTGTGCAACCGCGACGCCGCCGGCAACGCGATACAGGCCTTGGGAGCAGACGGCAACCCAACCGGGGCCTGCGGTTCGTTTACCAGATTCCCTGTGAACACGGTTATCTTTCCCGGGGGCGACACGCAGTGGTATACGAATTTTGAATACAGGATTCCGATCATCGGCCCCGTGGCCGTTGCTCCCTTCTTCGATGCGGGCATGGACTTCATCTGGCATAAGAGCGAGCTGAATCTGCGGCCAAACGCCTTGACATCCCTGACTCAGGAGTTCCCGTTCTTTAATTCTCCAAGTCGATTGCAACTGGCCGCGGGAACCAATTATCAGCCGCGCAGTTCGGCGGGAATCGAGCTGCAGGTGATTGTGCCGCATTTTAATATTCCGTTCCGGCTATACTACGGATACAATCTGCTGCGTTTGAATGATGTGATTACGCCGCCGCAAAGTTCAACGGACATTCAGGCGCTCTTCCCCAATACACCGACCTACCTGGGCGCCTTGCCGTTTTTCCAGAGTTTCCGGTATGAAGAGCGCAAGACACGGCTTGGATTTACGGTGGCGAGAACTTTTTAGCTTGACAGCCGTTCAGGGGGCAATGGCAAGATAAATCCGAGCTTTATTGATGGTAAAGGAGTAAGCAAGAATGAGAAATCGCGTATGGCTATTGATGGTTGCGATGACCCTTACGGTTTATCCAAATCTGAGGGCGCAAACCGCACCGGCGACGAGTGACAAGGTTGCCGTGGTTGACATCCAGCAGGCCATTATCGGCACTGCTGAAGGGAAACAGGCTCTACAGGACCTTCAGAAGAAATACCAGCCGCGGGAAACGGAAATCAACCAGCGGCAGGACGATGTGCAGAACTTGCAGCAACAACTGCAGAAGCAGATGACAACCCTCAGTGCCGATGAACAGCGCCGGATGCAGCACGACCTTCAGGAGAAGCAGACGGTGCTGCAGCGTCTGGAGCAGGATGCGCAATCCTCTTTCCAGTACGATCGTGACACGCTGATGCGGGAGCTGGGGCAGAAGATGGTGAAAGTGATCGACCAGTACGCTTCAGCGCACGGGTACGCCCTGGTGATCGACGGCAGCCAGGTTCCTGTGTATTATGCCGCAAAGGGCGTAGATATCACACCCGAGATCGTCAAGCTCTATGACTCCTCGCATCCTGGGCAGGCTGGCGCGGCGTCCCCAGGCGCTTCCGGTTCCGCGGCGGCGACAAAGCCTCCGGCCAAGTGAATCGGGGAAGGTGAACGGGAGTAGGTTCGCGGTCCTGAGTATCTCTCATCACCCGGCGAGGCCGACGAACACAAGCATAAAACCCTGCCTGCATCCGGCTTCAGGCGTGCAAAGGATGTCGGCAGGGTTTTTGGTTTTGTTCTCCCGGCAGGGAATTTAGAAGGCCCGTCGCATCGCTGCCTGAGCGACTCGTGTTCCACGGAATATCGGACCGCCATCGTTTAAACCCGAGCTTGCATCTCCACACTTGATTGAATCCACTGATTGCGACCGCTCGATCGAACTCCAACCGGCGCCTTTGGCCAGCGAGCGCGCCTGGCTCTCCGGGCGCGCTCATTCTGTGCTTACTGACATGTCTTCTGCCGAGGCGGACGGTTGGTTGCGGGGCCTTCCAATTCCATATCGTGCTCTAGATTCCGTACGGCCGCTGAAGTGGCCCTTCAAATCGGGTTGTATTGAGATGGCGAGTGACGTACTATAAGCACATAGTCAAGAATGAGGTTAACAATGCTCCGCCGCCGGCAGACAGGGCGGGCGTGTCACCGATTGCACGCGGGTGGTGGAGAGAGCTGCAGGCGCCGGTCTTCCGGTGATGAAAGGCGTGTCCTTCGGCGCTTGGCTGATGACCTTCAGCAGAAGCAAAAATTTGCGGCACCCGGTGGCCCTTGCAGAAACAGAAGCGGAAGCGGAGACGAAACGGCAAGACGATCAGCGAGTCCCGGGTGGAAATGATCGAAGTTGTACTGCCGAACGACGCCAACCCGCTGGGCAACATCCTGGGCGGCAAGGTCATGCACCTGATAGATATTGCGGGGGCGATTGCCGCTGAACGGCATACGCGGAGGGTGGTGGTGACCGTTTCGGTGGACAACCTGGATTTTCTGCACCCCATCCGGATTGGACAGCTCATCATTCTGCGAGCGCAGGTCACGCGGGCTTTCCGGACGTCGGTTGAGGTGGCGGTCAGGGTTTATCTTGAAGATTCTCTAACCGGCGAGCATCGCCAGACGAGCTCTGCCTTTGTCACCTATGTCGCTCTTGACGAGAGCGGTCGGGCGGTCACGGTTCCTGCGGTGATTCCGGTTACGCGGGAAGAGAAGCAAGAGTACCGCGAAGCATCAATCAGGCGCCGTCATCGCCTGGAAGCTGCAGCTCGCGCGCATCGCCGCTATTTTGAAAAACGTAAATAAAAGTGGTTCAACCGGGCCGCAATCAAAGCCCATTGATAACCGTCCCGGGGACTGGCCATCCGGGAGCCTCAAGGAGGGATTAATGAAGAACAAGCGCACTAAAATATTCTCCGGAACCCCCTGGGAACCCAAGGTGGGATATGCCCGCGCCGTGCAGGTGGGAGATGCGGTTTACGTTTCGGGAACGACGGCGACGGACCCTTCCGGAAAAATCCTTGCTCCCGGTGATGCTTATGCGCAGACCGTGCAAGCTTCGCGAAACATCGAAAATGCCTTGAAGCGCCTTGGGCTGAGCCTGGAACACGTGGTGAGAACCCGGGTTTACCTGACCGACATGGACCGCTGGGAAGAGGTAGCAAAGGGACATGCGGAATGCTTTGGGGAAATCCATCCGGCCACAAGCTTTGTCGGAGTCAATCGACTGGTTGACCCGGAAATGCTGGTGGAGATTGAAGCTCTGGCCGTCGCATAGTGCCGACCACTCCTGAGCCAGCCCCGTCTTGCCCAGAAGGATGAAGCGTGAGGGATGAAGGATGAAAGGCCGGCGCCAAGGTACCAGCGACTGCTGGATCAGGCGTGCTTCCTGCCTACAGCCTACCGCTTACTGTTTACTGTTTCTGCCACCTGCTTGACGTGCCGTGTTCCCGCCGGCAGAGGCCCCTTGAGGATTTCAGCGATCCTGGGGAAAAGTTCCAACGCCTTCTGCACCTGCGGCTCGCCCCTGATTTCCACCTGGTTTGCTGTTTGCAGCCCGAAAACCAGACTGAAAACTTCCTGCTTGATCTTGAGCTTCAGGTATTCCTGGTCCTTTTCCCAGTACTCGGGCGGCGTCCGGACGCGGCGACTTGAGAGGAAGCTCTGGAATTCCATCATCACGTCAGAATCCGGCTCGAAGGTTTTTTTCAGGTCGGTGTGGTAGGTGATG
Source organism: Terriglobia bacterium (assembly GCA_036278995.1). GTDB lineage: Bacteria > Acidobacteriota > Terriglobia > UBA7540 > UBA7540 > SCRD01. The sequence continues at coordinate 13,765 of DASUJZ010000056.1, forward strand.
TACTGAGAGGCGAAGTCAGTAAACAGGCCGTGCTGGTCGAGAAAAACAACCCAAGGGTCGAGCGTGCGAGCGGGAATGACAACGTCGGGAGCTATTCCTCCGCCGGCGGAAACCGGCCTTCCGTCATCCGTGTGGAAGTCCGTGCTCTTGCCAATGCCCGATTCTGCTTCGGCCAGCATGGTTCCGGGCAGTCGACGCTGGATGGAGCGTCCGCTGGGCGTGAAGTATTGCGCAACCGTGAGCGCCAGTCCTGTGTCGTCAGAAAGCGGCATCACATTTTCAACCACGCCCTTGCCATAAGAATCCTCTCCCGCCACTACAGCCCGGTCGTGTTCTTCAAGCGCCGCGGTCAACAGTTCTGCCGCACTGGCCGTCTCGCCGTTTATCAGCACCACCATCGGCATGTTGTAATGGACCCCCATCGGCTTTGTGCTGTACGACTTTTCGGGCACGCCGCGGCCGCGCATGGTGAGAATGGGCATGCCAGGCCTTAGGAAAAGGCTGGCCACGCCAGCAGCAGTTGCAACCACACCTCCGTGATTATTCCGAAGATCGAGAAGAAGCCCTTTCAGCTTTGCTCCGCCCAGCTTTTCGACTGCGTCCTGGACTTCTTTAGTGGTCTTGGCATCGAAACCCGAAACGTGGATGTACCCGATCTGACGATCCTGGAATTCGAAACTGTTGTCCACCGTTGGCATCTGGACTTCCTTCGGCACCAGGCGGACCTCCTGAGGCTGATCTTTCCCTGGGTGCAAAATTCCCAGGGTTACCGGATGTGAGCGGGAGCGTTGCAATAGTTGGATGAGAGATTGGAAGTCGAGCTGCAGTACCTTCTCTCCGTTGACCGCAACGACCTCATCGCCCGGCCCGAGCCCTGCTCTCCAGGAGGGTGAGCCCTCGGCCGCCTGCAGCACCAGAACCTTGCCTGGCCTGACGTACAGAATCGATCCGAACCCTTTTGCCTCGCCGCTCGTCTGTTCCTGCAGTTGTTTGAATTGCTGCCGGTCGAAAAAAGCCGAAAACGGGTCCAGCGTGTCGAGCATTCTGCGGATGGCGCCGTCGAAAATGGCGTGGTCGGGATCAATGGAATCGGCGTAATGCTCTTCCAACAGGCTGTAGACCTGCGCGAACTTCAGACTTTGCTGGGTGACGGGGTCGTTGGGAGGAGGCTGCTGGGGACGCAATAGAGCCGGAACCAGGAGCAGCAGTCCTGCCAGCAGAAGAACTCGGTCTCGTTCGCGCGCGGTGTGCAACTGCTCCCATTCCCCAGTTGCCAGTATACCCCAGGTTGGCGCGGGTACCCGCAGGCAGCGCCCTGGCGCGCCCGAAGCGCACAAGGGCGGCGCCGGTCCATGGCGACAGCCGTGCGCTGCGTGAGCTCCGGATTGAAGGCTTTCACTTTGCGGTGGCCGCGGTGGGAGTCCCGGCGCGCGAGCGGACAGCGCTCAAGGCGCGCAAGGCCGCAGCAGCCACGTCGGAGTTGCTGTCGCGCGAAAGCTGTTGGAGCTGAGGGATGCTGGTATCGTCACCCGAGTACATCAGCACGTTGCAGAGCTGTTGGCGGACCTGCGGGTTGCGGCTGTTCATGTAAGGGTAAAGCTTTTTCAGGAAACCGGGATCTTGAGCCAGTTCCACCAGGTAAGCGCGTGCCGAGCCTGCTTCACCGGAGTCCAGGGATTCGACGATCGAGCTGAGGTAGTCGTTTCTTCCCAGGTTCGTGATGGCAAACTCCATGGCCAGCCTGGCCTCCGCATTTTTCTCTGCGGGTGCGGCGCGCATCAGGTCCGAGAGGGCCTTGGGGTCTTTGGCGCGGGCCAGCCCCGTCGCGGCATTAACCCGGATAGAAGCGTCCTTGTCATACAGAGCTTTCAGGAAAATAGGCACCGAGACTGGGTCGCCGATGTAAGACAGTCCCTCCAGCGCCTTCTCCCGCGTCTGCTTGTCCTCGCCATTTTGGTAGAGGGCCTGAAGCCTTGGGACCGCCGCGTGCGTGCGCAGGATTCCCACCGTCACGGCGGCATCGCCCCGGATATTTTGGTTGGATGAATTCAGCAGGTCAACGAGCTTGGGGCCGGCAGAGACATCCTTAATTTTCGCCAGCGAGTTCAAAGCTTCGCGGGCAAGGTCTTCAGAGGGGCCGTGCGCCGTGATCACCAGGTCAGGGACAGCCTGGCGGGCCAGTAGAATTCCGAGCGCCGCCGTAGCCTCCTGCGCAGCGCGGGGCTGATGACTATCCATCATCACCCGATCGAGAGCCGAAACAGCTCTGGGATCTACCGTAGTGCCGGGAGTGATCCGGATGGGGCTGCCCAGGAAAGTTTTTTTGGCAACACGATACTGGCGTTCCATATAGCCGAGGATGCCTGTCCTGGGAGTTTCGCCCGTGTAGTAGCCTTCAATGCCCTTGACGGCAAGCCAGCGAACTTCCGAGTCGTCGTCACTGGTGGCCTGGATCAATCCCTGGAGCGACCGCGTCACGCGGATGGACGCCAACGCCACCACAACCTGCTTTCGCACCCTGGGACTGGAATCGTTGAGCGCAGCGATCAGTGCAGGAACCGCCGAGGGATCTCCGGTCTGGCCGATTTCCTGTGCGGCTTTTGCCCTGATTTTGGGGCTGGGGTTCCTGAGATCATCAAGATCGGATCCGGTCACCGGCTTGGCGGGCGCAGCCGTCTGAGCACTTGGACTCGCGGAGGTCTGCAGTGTTGCGGCCCAATATGGGACCGCGCCGGCAAATGCCGCCAGAACCAGAATCTGTGACAGAAGGATTGCTCTTTTTTTCACTTTGCTTTTGCTCCTTATTCCCGCGTCTGGGCTCCCAGCCTTATGGAGCCTTCCTGCTATTGTACAAATGTCTCGTGAACTTTGAAGCACGAAAACACAAAACGTGGAACGAAATTGGAGGAGATGTGGGCTGGTATTTTCCACCCGGCGACTGTCGACTGGACAGGGGAAAGCAGGATGCCTGCGGGAAATCGGCGAATTTTAATTGCACTCTGCCCACATGCGTCGCACACACAGGGCATAAGCCGGCTTGGATGTTTCCTCGACGGTTGACCAGGAAATAAAACATTGCCACAATTCAATGCAATGGAGGCCTTAACATGGCGGAAATTACGACGTTGTTCTGGGATGTCGGGGGAGTAGTGCTGACCAACGGCTGGGACCGGCGCTGCCGCGAGCGCGCGGCACAGAAATTCGGCCTGGACTGGGAGGATTTTGAAGACCGCCACGAATTGATTGTGGGCCGGTTTGAAACCGGGAAGCTGACGCTCGACCGTTACCTGGATCGAACGGTCTTTTACCGCCCGCGAGATTTCGATAAGGAAGACTTTAAGGCCTACATATTTGATCAATCGAAACCAATTGACGGGACGCTCGGAGTGCTGGATCGAATTGCGCGCTCAGGGCGGTACCTGCTGGCAACGTTGAACAACGAGTCGCGGGAACTCAACCATTATCGGATAGCGCATTTCGAACTGCGAAAGTACTTCAGCCTCTTCATGAGCTCCTGCTTTCTGGGAGTCAAGAAGCCTGAGGATGAAATGTTCCGTCTGGCGCTCGACCTGACCCAGCGCGAGCCGGAGGAGTGCCTCTTCATCGATGACCGCGGGTTAAACGTTGAATCTGCGGCGCGCCTGCGGCTGCAGACAATACACTTCAGGGACGCCAGGCAACTGGAAAAGGACTTACACGGGTTTGGCCTTGAATTCTGATCCCCTCACGGCACGGTAGTCGCAGCGATATTGATGCGCGAATCGGCCATGCCAGGCCAACAGTTCTTTGCAGAGTCGGTCGGGGCGGCCACCGCTCTGGATGCGACGGCCTCAGTCGTTGTCTTCTTTTGATAATTCGCGCAGCAGCATCGGCAACTGCTGGCTGAAGGCTGACCTTGCCATCACACGCTCGCAGCCTGCGGCGCGGGCCGCCTGGACAAGATCCGTTTGGACATGAGACACAAATGCAACCACGGGAATGGAGCGCGTAGAAGGGTGATTCCTGATGTTTTCCAACACGGCAATCGCTTGTCCGGAGCCGTGGTTCAGGTCCACCACAAGGGCGTGAGCGGCGTTGCCTGCCAGTTTTTCCTGGAGCGCATCCGGCGCCGCAGGCTCAACCGTAACGTCACCCAGGTGCCGGGCGGCTTGTTGAATTTTCGCAAGGAAGAAAATGTCGTCCACTACAGCCAGAATTGTTGCAGACATGTCTGCTCCTTCTCTCTGCCTGTCGCTGCCACGGGAGAGGAACCTTCGCGATATTCGGCTTTCCCGGCTGCCATTTTCAGCATACAACCCCTGGCCCGCTTCGCGCCATAGGCGGGCTTGCGCGGTGGTGTTCTCACGGTCAAGAATGTTGGCATGCTTACCGATCGCAAACCTCGCAAGCGGGCGCTACTGGCCGATTTTATCAAGAGCGACGAGAGCCGGACTCTTGACCTGCCACAAGACGATCGGCTGAAGACGCTTTCTGCTTCGTTGGAAGCGGCGCTCAAGGCGGGAGCGACCCGGCCGGTGGGGCTTCTGTGCGAAAAGTTCCTGACCAACGCGGCTGATTTCTACAACGTCGAACGCACTCCCATCCGGGTGCTTGCAGCCCGCCCGGTGCGCAGCCGGGAAGGCGGCTGGGGTTATGAACTCTTTGGCGACTATGATCCTGCAACTGCACTGATCCGCGTCTGGATGAGGACCGCCGTGCGGAAGCAGGTTACTTCCTACGGGACGTTCTTGAGCACACTGTGTCACGAATTCTGTCACCACCTCGATTACAAGCTGTTCGGCTACGGCGACACCTGGCACACGCGCGGATTTTATGAACGCGCCGCAGCACTTTACCACCACGCGCGCGGCACGCCGGCCAAGCGGCTGGTCTGGATTGAAATCTCCAACGGTCGCTGGAGGATCGACTGGCAGCGCACCAATCGCGGCGGCTGAGGCAGAGCCGGGCTTCAGCCGGGGACGTGCCGCGCTGAAGGGCGGCGCTACCTGGCGCGCTCGAGGGGGCGGCCTTCGTGGTGATCGGCGCGCAGCAGCAGGACCGAGAACACGAGGCCGCAGAAGCCGAGACAGGCGAACATGATCTGGCTGGCGGTATAGCCGTGGGTGGCGTCGCGCAAGGCGCCGTTGGCCACTGGAAAAGTCGCGAGGCCCAGGTTCTGGATGGCGGTCATAAGGCCGAAAGCGGTCCCCACCACGCGCTCGTCCACAATAAGCGGCACCGACGGCCAGAGGCAGGCGGGCACCAGCACGAATGCGGCTCCCAACACGATCATGGGAAAGACCGGCCAGAGATAGCTGAGCCCCAGTAGCAGGTGCGCGGGAACGATGAGCAGCGAGCCCAGCACCATCAGCGTGGCGCGGCGTCCGACGCGATCGACGAGGTTCCCGGCGAAGGGCGCCAGCACCATCGATGCAGCAATGATGATCGACGTAGTGCCCTGGGCGGTGCTGAACATGTGGCTGAAGTTGTAGAACACGCCGGAGAGAAAGCCGTGCCCTTCGGCTGACGCCATCGGCATTCCCCACTTGTCATGAAAGAAGTCGGTGGCCAGGGCCGTGAAGGGAAAAATGGCGGAGTAGAACGCCACGCAGATTCCCACCGCGTACCAGTACGAGGGCCGGAACTTGCCCACATCGCTCCAGGTGATCTTGTCGCCGCCGCCCGCTTTGGGCAAATCCAGAATGGGCTCAGCGTGCCGGTCCATCAACGTGTAGATCCAGTTGCAGATCAGGCTGGCGAGGCAAAGTCCGGCGGCGATCCACAGGGCATTGCGCCATCCGAGGCGACTGGCCAGCAGTTCTTCCGTATTGAAGGAAAACAGCGTGCCCAGGCGGCAGATGGTGAGAGCTATGCCGAAGGCGAAGGCCAGTTCCTTGCCCTTGAACCAGCGTGCGATGATGGCGCTTTGCGCGACGATCATGGATTCGGAGCCGATGCCGAAAAGCACTCGGCCGATGTAAAGGACGGGCAGGTCGGGCGCCCAGGCAACCACAGCGGCGCCCGCTACCACGAAGCCGGAGAAGATGAGGCTGGCCACTCGAACGCCCGCGCGGTCAATCAGGAAACCTCCGGCCAGCACCGCGAAGACGGCCGCCACGCTGTACATGGTGTACATGGTGCCGATGGCGGCTCGGTTGGTGTGAAAAACCTGAATCAGCGTGGTTTCAATTGCGCCGACGCTGTCGTAAGCAAAGTAGCTGCCGAAAGCCATCAGCGACGCAAAAACCAGAATGACGAAGCGATAAGGCCGGCCCTTTGGGTGCAGCAGTTCTGGTTCCAATGTGGGCATGCGAGGCGAGTATAGCATAGCGCCAGGCACGACCGGTGACGGGGTGCATCCCTGTCGCCATATTTCCGATCGGGTCTGCGCACACCAGAATCAGCCCGGCTGCTGAGTTGTGGCATCTGTCGGCGCAGAAGCATCAGCAAGCCCGAATCTGAGGTCTTTCTCCCCGACGGCCGCAGCAGTGTGTCACAAATCCTGGGCGCTTGCAGTCGGACGGCTACTGCACGGTCAAGGTCAGCGTGGCCTGATGTTGCAGGCTGCCGGAAGTTCCAGTAACCGTCAGCGTATAAGTTCCCGCGGGCGTACCGGGCGTTGAATTTCCTCCCCCGCCGCCGGCTCCGCTGCTTCCGCCGCCACCTCCGCAACTCACAGCGATGGCGGCCAGCAGCACTGCACCTGCCAGCAAGGGAGCGCGGTGCCGCCGCTGCCCAAATACGCACGCCAGCATAACCATCATTAACAGCATCAACAGACCCATCCACCATCCCTGAATCGCAAAGCTGCCTGGCACGGCAGGGCCACTCGGCAGCTTCGGCGGCACCAGGGAAGGCGCAGTAGTTATCACCTTCACGGTGACTATCCCGCCCGACGCCGCACTAAGTGCAACAGAGGCTGGCGAGACCGTGCAGGTTGCCCCCGCCGGCGCTCCCATGCAGGCCAGCAAGACTGTCTTGTCAAACGCGCCCTCCGGAGTCAGTGTCACCGGGTAACTCGCGCCAGAACCGGCAGTCACAGTCGCACTGCTTCCGGCGCCAAACGGAGCTGCGACTGAGAAATCGGTGCCTGAGCCCGCCAACGAGACGGTTTGCGCGTTGTCCGGCGCATTGTCAACGACCACAATGCTCCCCGTCCTTTGTCCGGCTCCACCCGGCGAAAACGTGACGCTTATACTACAACTTGCTCCAGCGGCAACGGAGCCGCCACAGGTGTTGGTTTCGGCAAAATCTCCGGTCGCCGTCAGGCTTGTGATTGTTAGCGCTGCGTCGCCAATGTTATGCAGCGTGACGATCTCGGGCGGGCTGGTGGTGCCGCCCTGTTGCGTGTTGAAAGTCAGGCCGGGGGGACTCAGCGAAACCTGTGGGATGACGCCCCCGGCGCCGCCTAAAGGAACGGTATGGGGAGTGGAAGTGTCCGACGCGCTGATGGTCAGCGATCCGGTTGCCGGGCCCGAAGCTGTGGGGGTAAAAGCAATCTGCAAGGCGCAGGCAAAAAACGGCGTTATCGGGTTTGGGCAATTGTTCGCGACCAATCGAAAATCCCCACTGACGTTAATGCTGTTGATGTATACGGGCGTCGTGCTCTGGTTGCTGAGTCCCACTGCACGGGACGCGCTGGTGATGTTCAATGCCTGCTGGCCAAAGTCGAGCGACATGGGAGTGATCTGCAGCGGCGTGCCTCCTATTCCGGTTAGAGGGATGATCTGCGGCGAGCCCTTGCCGGAAAAATTGATGGTGAGCGTACCATCCACGTCTTCCTGAATCGATGGCGTGAAGGTAACGTTCACCGTGCAGGTGGCCGCCGGGGTGAGGCTGCCATTGCAATCGTTTGTCTCCGTAAAGTCGTTGGGCGTCAGGTTGAACGTAGAGAGTGCCACCGTCGAGTTGCTCACATTGGTGAGAGTAACGGGCCGCGTGCCGCTCGATCCCAGATAGGCTCCGATCTTGAGCGAGTAGGGCGAGACATCGATATCCGCCGGGACCTTTGTTATTCCTGAGAGATTTACCGTGGCGGGGGACCCCCGGCCGCTGAAATTTGCTGTTAGCTGGCCTGTGAAGGAGCCATTGTTGGTAGGAACGAACGAAATCGAAACACGACAACTGCCATGGGGCGCCAAAGGGGCCGTACAGTTGTTAATTTGAGTAAACGGCCCGGAAATCGTGACGCCTCCTACTGAGACGGGCTGAACATCGGTGTTGGTAAGCGTAATCACCCTGGGCAGAGAAGTGGCGCCCACATACTGAAAACCGAATTGAACTGCCTGAGTGGAGGCGATGAGAGACTCAGAGCGCCGGACCGCGTTCAGATCTATCAGGTAAACGCCGAATCCTCCGTCAGTCGTGATCAAGAGTGTGCCAGAGTCCTGCCCATCCGCCCCGGGCGCCGCCTGGTACTGGACTATGATGGTGCAGGACTCACCCACCGGCAGAGATGCAGGACAGTCGTTGGTCTGGGCAAAGTCTGAATTTCCGGGTGGCATGTTCTGGTTGGCGGTTTGAATGCTGGTGACGGCGAGTGGATCTGGGTATGCCAGGTTCGTGATGGTTACGCTCCGTGCGGGCCCGGGCGTGCCGGCGAGTTGTGGCGGAAACTCCAGCATTCGGGGCCAAACGAAGACCTGAGGCCCCAAGACTTGTTGATGGATGTTGAATTGCTGCGGGCTGCCCGCAGCGTTGCTCGAGATTGTCAGAGTCCCGGCGTTGTAGACATAGGGGTCCTCGGGATACAAAATAATCGTGCAGCGCCCCCCGGCTGGAAGGGCCGAGCCGCACGTTTTGCCCTTAAGTTGCAGATAGGCGGACGGCGTGATGCTGTTGATCGCAAGCGGTGACGTGCTGACGTTCCGCAGTTCCAGGACGGAAGTGTTCCGGGGCGAGAGACTGATGACCGGGCCCGGAACCGAGGGGCTGATTTTGGCTGCGAAGAGCGCCGGAGGAATTGCTGGCCCAATAAAATCCTGAATGCCCGGGGCGGGATTGATGATCGGGAAATCATCGGGTTCGGCATTACCAACCCCGACTGATATGCCTTCGACATAGGCATTGCCGCTGTTGTCCACGGCCACGGCCACGCCGGTGTCATCGACAAATCGGCCGCCCAGATATGTGGAGAAATCTGGAATACCGCTAGGGTTAAGCCTGGTGACATAAGCATCCTTGCTCGATTGCGACTCGGCATCCTGCTGGAGGTTCGACTCGATCGCCTGGATCGTTGGAAAGGAATCTGAAGCTGTCGTGCCCGTCACCCAGGCCTCGCCGGCAGAATCCACTGCGATGCCTCCACTTCGCCCCGAGCCGATCAGCGTTGAATAAAGCAGCGAGGTCCCGTTGGCGTCAATCTTCAGTACAAAGACGCTCTCAGTGACGCAGGCCTCGTTTCCCGATTCATAGCACGACGCTTTGTAGGAGTTCATGGTCACGGGGAAATCGGAGGAGGTGGCGGTGCCAGTGACGTAGGCGTTGCCCGCAGCATCCACGTCGATTCCCGTGGCGCGGTCGGGCTCGGGGGCCAACCCGCTGCCGCCGCCCAGCAGCGTTGAATAAACCAGGCCAGAACCGTCCGGCGTAAACTTCGCCAGGAAGAAGGACCCCACTCCTGTCTCAAGCGGATTTTTCAACGGAACAGCGGTCCCACTGCCCACGATATAGGCGCTGCCGGAACTGTCCACGCCGATGCCGGTACCGTCGGCTGAGGTCCCAAGTGCTCCGGTGCCGAAATACGTCGAATAGAGCAACTGAGAGCCGGTCGGATCGAGCTTTTGCACGAAAGCACTAAAACAGCTACAGTTGGTGTTCGCGAATTGCGGCTGGAAGGCATTCACTGCCGGCAGATCATTTGAACCGATGCTGCCCGTGATGTAAGCATCGCCGGATGCGTCGATGGCAATGGCATTGGCTGATGCGTTGGTTCCGCCCAGGTAGGTGGAAAACACAAGTGAGCCCGATGGCGATAGCTTAGCGGCAAACGGGGAATGGCAAGACTGGTCGCCGCAATCCGACTGATAGGCTCCGCCAGTGGTGGGGAATCCAGCGCCGGCAGACCCGTCAATATAGACATTGCCCCCGGCATCGACGGCCATTCCGCCTGGATAGGGATCGCTACCGCTGCCGAGATGTGTAGTGTAGAGAACCGTGTTCCCTTGCGGGTTTAATGCCATCACCAACACCTCAGCAGGAACGTTGGGTGCGGGTCCCGCAAACATAAATGCATCCCCGGATGCGTCCACACCGATTCCTGCCGCAATATCGAGGCCTGTGGGGTATGTGGAGTAGGACAATACGGGGTCGATGATCAGGGGGCGGGCGTGATCATAAGACGAAACTTCAAAGCCAATCTGTCGCTCCGGCTCGATCACGAATCGCGCCTGAACGTATTGACGCATGTTTCCCTGCCCGGGATCTCGAGGGGTCCAATTTGCCGCCGCGGAGGCAGTTTGGTAAACAACCGGCGCGTGGAAGCGCATTTCGCCGGCGGCGGTTTCAATCAGCAGGTCGCCGTTCGCGGAAATGCGAGGCTCAACGCGCTTTCGGGCTCCGCGTCTCGCCCGCACTTTTTCGGCGGCTGTGCTGAAGTTCATTTGAATACGGCCAGGCTCAGCGCCGGGTGCCACTACGAAGTCGTACTCGAGTTGTTGTTGGCTACCGTAGTAGACAATGTCAACGCCGGGGTAGACATTCTGATATTCCACCCTGGAGTAGGTAGGGATGCCGGTACGCCACTTCTTCGGGTCGTTGCCGATGTAGTAATTCGAAACGCCCGGTAGCTTGTCCAGGGCTGTAACGGGTGCGCTGGGATTCGCACCTTCGAGTTTTACGCGCAGGACAATTGGAGGGCGCGGTCTTTTGAGCCCGGTGGCTGATTTGAGTTCACTCCGGTTACCTGGGCGGGATGGACTTACGGGCAGATTGAGGTGTCCAGCCGGCAAAGAACCGTGCTTCTGCGCGGTGCCGCCTGCCGGTGTTTCTGCTGATTCCAGGCTGAACTCGGCTTCGCCGCTTTTCAGAAATAGCGTGTATCCGGCGCCGCGCGCCAGAAATTGGACGTGGGAATTGGCCTGGCCCTGATTGGCCTCAAAGCTGATGGGCAAGCAGAGGTAATCCACGGCCTGGGAGCTGCTCGAAGCGGTCGGCGCTGCTTCCTGGATGGGCGGAACTGTGGTCGGTCGAGCTGAGTTTCGTTGCTCGGCGAGCGTGAGGACCGGGGCGATACATCCAGCCAAGGTGGCGGCGGCAATCAGGAGCATTCGGGTTGAAAGCCGGGGAACTGGAATGTAGAGAGGCGCGAAAAGGGATGGTGCGTTCGCCCCATTGGCCATGCTTGGGGGCCCTCCGGTCGAGTTGTGGCTGCGCGCGGCTCGTTGCGGTCGAACTGTGGCTACGCGGGGTCTTGTGAGGGATTTCTTATCTCACATTGACAAAGTATGGTCAAGAAGAAATCCGGCTTGGCCAGCGGGAACCGGTAAAAGACGCCGGAACGCGGAGTTCCAACCTAAGAAAACAAGCGGTATGGGAAGAGGCACTGCGGCGTTTTATAACTTTTAGAACCGGAACGGGAAAATGTTGCAGATTTGCTTCATTCAGGTGATTACCCTAGGCGACATCAGGCGTTTAGGGGCTCCATTTTCCTGAGTCTGTCGGATTGATGCCTGATATACAAAGAGTATGATTACATCCATTAAAGGAAGGGGCTTGCTCTACCGTGAGTTGACCCTGGGGGCTCTCTGTGGGGGGCAGAGGGCGCTACCCCGAACCGGATGGCGAGTTCGCGTAAGTCGCTGGCAGGAAATTTGTCGAGAGATTCGTTGGAATCTCGAACACACGGGGAGGAACATCATGGCATCTCAGGCTGGGAAATCGGGTGGTTTGACGTTCGGCCGCGGAGACGCGCAAGAGTTTGCAAAAGCGAAGCAGAGGGGTCACGAGGATATCGGCCTGCTGCTCGCTTTGGTTGTGCTTGTGATCTGGGCATTATTTGTTGGTCTGCGCGGGATGGACTGGCCGGCGCTTAGCCACACGGTCAGCGCTTTAGTGGCCTATATCGCATAGGTCAGATTGGCTCGCCAGCCGCTGGTGAGGTGGGTCCTGAAAGAACACGTCGGAACTCAGGACTCAGGATCCCCCGGCAGGACGCTATCGGGGGTTTTGTTGCCGACTCCCTGCTTGAGCCGGCTGAATTCGATGATTGGCGGCCGCCACGGGAAGCGTGCCGCACAGAGTCAGAAGCCGCACAACGGCTTTCCCGGTCTGCGGAATAGGCATTCAAACAGGAATTAAGATTTGTTCCATGGCCATAGCAAATGCCATGGCACACGTCGTGGTGCGCGCGTTGGGGCAATCACCCGACCTCAGCAATCCGACCCCTGAACAGGCAAAATAACGCCAACATCCAGCAGTCCGGGGCGGCAGCCGAAGCCCTGACAGCCAAGCGCCATGCCTACTGCACGGTCAACGACAGCATGGTCGAGTGCTGCAGGTTCCCGGAGACGCCAGTTACGGTCACCGTGTAAGTGCCCTTGGGCGTGCCGGATTTAGTGACAGTGCTTCCCCCTCCGCCGCCTCCACCGGAACCGCCGCCACCGCCGCCACAAGAGCCCCAAAGCGTCATGCCTAATACAAGAGAAAAAAGCAAGGCTGAAAACGACCAGCGGCAAGTTGCGTGAAGGCGTGCGCTCCCATACTTGCGCGACACGCCGAACGCCACCAAGCCCAAGAGCCCGAGCAAACCGAGCCACAAGTCGACGGGCCAAGGACGGGCGGGAGGTCCCCAGCGGGGCTGGGGCAGAACGAGCGAGGGCGCGGTGGTATTGATCGTGAGAGCTGAAAAAACTTGATTTGCTCCTACCGTGAGGGAAACCGGATCGAGCGAGCAAGTCGGCAGATATTGGGCAGAGGCGGACATAGTTGTGATCACGGCGCAAGCAAGTTTGACCGTTCCTGTCCATCCCAGCATCGGGGTAATGATTATCCCGGCGCTCTGAGATTGCCCTGCTCTGATCGTACCAATTCCACCGTTGTTCGTTATTTGGAAGTCTGGATTGGAAACCGTCAACGTTGCGGCGCTGCTGGCTGACAGATAGTCGGAGTCCCCAGAGTAGGTCGCGGTAATATTGTGCGCGCCCATCGTCGTGGGAGTGTAAGGAAGAAAGGCATACAACGCATTGCCAGTGGGCGAGTAGCTGACGGTTCCACTGATGGCCGTCCCGCCGTCGTAAAAGCTAACGACCCCCGTCGGGACCGTCAGGGTACCGTCGATCTGCGCTTCGAGATTTGACTGTTGACCCGGAACTATTGCCGCCGGATTCGGTGACAAGAATAATCGCGGCTGGTACTTTGTGACATTCACACTAACGCTGGCCGTTGCAGACTGATAATTCGCGTCCCCTGAATACTGCGCGCTCAAAGCGTGAGTTCCAACGCTGGTAAACTCAGTGTCGGACAACCCTTGGGCCCACGCATATCGCAGGGTGGAATTCGGATCGTAGGGGACGCTCACCTCCGGCGGAAGCGATGGCCCGACCTGCGCTCCGTCCACGAAAAAGGTGAACGTTCCGGTCGGGCCGACTCCAGAGCTGGTCGTATTAAGCATTGCCTCAATCTGCACGAAATCACCGTATGTGACCGGCTGCGTCCTCACTGACGTTGTCAGCGTGGTGCTGGCCCGACCAATAGTGAAGTTTGCTGTATTTGAGCTCGCACTATAGCTGTTGTCGCCGGAATAGTTTGCCACCACGGTGTAGGAGCCGCCTGGGAGCTGGATTGGCTGGTCCTCCGTATAGCCCTGGCTGTTGAGAGTGTAGGTGCCCAAGTCCAGCGGCTGGCCGTTGGCCGTCAGAGTGACGGTCCCGCTGGGGCAGGCAAACTCCGGGGTGCCGCTTGGCGCGCATGGGTTGCCGGCAGCATTCAAGACATCGGCTCGAAGAAGGTAAAGCGATCCGTAGGGCGCCGAAGTGGCGCTGGAGGTCAGAATTCGGCCGGTGACCGGGTCGAAAGTCACGAGTCCCAGCCGCGGAGTGCTGTTTTCGGGATTGACCGTGACGCTTACCGGAGGCGTCGAATCGCTCGACCCGTTGGTGCCATCGCCGGCGTAGTGCGCAAACACGCTATAGGTTCCTCCGGGAAGCATGTTGGTGCTTCCCGAGGTCGTGCCGCCGCTCGACAGGGTGAAAGTCGCGATACCGATATTGCGGCTTCCGCCAGGATTTGTGGCGGTCACCGGGTTGCCCATCAATTCCACGTTGCCGGTGGGCGTACCCGCAGAAGAAGTGACCGAGATGGTGGCCGTGACCGGCTGGCCGTGGGTGAGCGTGGTGGGTGTAAGGCCGAGCGTGGTTCCGGAGGAATGGAAGCTGGCGGATCCCCAGTTGTTGACCATGTTGGTTACGTTCACGGAGCCGAGGCCGGTAGCCAGGTCGTAGCCGGTAGCTGTCGTGAAGGCGGGGGTCCTGGAGCCCGCCGGGTTCACCAGGATGCCCCAGGGATAGCCTGGAGGAGCGCTGCAACTGGGCGATCCGGTCACGCAGGCTACAGAATTGTTGCCGGGTGTAATGGTGGTTTCCGAGGCGTTCTTACCGTTGATGGTGTCGTAGAAGATGCACGAACTTTTGCCCACCGCAGTCGCGTTCGATGCGCAATCGTTGCCGTTCTGGGCCGCTGCCGCGGCCAACGGATAGAGCACGAAGTTGGCGTTTCCCTGGCGCTCGCCGGTCTTCTGGTTAACCAGCGCGATGATTCCCGCAAAGGCCGGCGCTGATAGAGATGTCCCGCCGACACCCACAAAATCAAGCGTGGAGATCGTGCCGATGCATCTACCGCTGGCGCCTACAAAGCCCGTAACGTCGGATGAGCAGATTATGTAGAAAGCGGCGTCAAAGCCGTCGCCTGCGAATAGCGAAACGTCCGGAATATCTCTCACGCTATCGGCGGGCACTCCCGGGCCGGTCTGCCAGGCGGGCTTGGCGTAACCGGAAGAGCAGTTTCCTGATGCGTCTTTTACGGCACAATTGCTGGCGCCTCCACCGCCGGCGACAAGGTCCAGTCCGAAGCCGCTGAGCGATTGGCAACTCGTCGTCTGGCCGGACCGCGCACAAGAATCGTTCCAGGTGATTTCAGGAACGTAAGACTTGGCTGAGTTGTGCGTAGTGGAGTTGCTGGTTGAGTTGAAGTAGCTTGCCGGATTGCCGAAATCCGTGCCCCCGACCGCCACGTTGTAAGGCGTGGAGGCAAATCCGCTGACGGCCAGTCCCTGGCTCGCCGCACTTTCGCTCGCGTCAACGTCACATGTAGCAGAGCCCCGGTCGCCTGCGGCCACCAGGACCGTAATGCCTTCCGCGGCCGCTTGCTCCCACATTGCATTTTCAAAAGCGTTGCCGGCTGTGCCAAGGGCGGACTCGCAGAAGCCGTAGCTCTCGCTCAGGACCGACGCCAGATTGTTATCTACTATGTAAAGCGCCGACAGATCGACGCCCTCGGTCGCCTCAGTGCGTTCAGAAACCACCAAATCGATTGTCGCGTTTTTGGCCACGGCGCCCGCCCATTCCGTATCTGCGTCGGCTTCGGTTTCATAACCTGGAATGGTACCCGGGTCGGGCCCGTCGAGAATGACGTTGACGGGCTTGGGCGGCAGGCCGAACATGCTGCGGAAGTTGGCGACATCCTGCGGGTTGATATTGGAGTCGGAGACGATGGCGATGGTCTGCCCGGTGCCGTCAGTCCCGGCGTTCCAGAGCGGGAGAACGTTGTAGATAGTGGCAAAATCCGTGGGGCCGAGCGCGTAAAAAGCCGGGACGGAGCAGGTGTAGCCCTGCGGGCAATTGAAGGTATAGAGCGGGGTGACCTGGCCCGTTTGCTTCGACCGCGAAAAGAGCCCTGCCGGCCGGGTCAGCGGCTTTCTGGGGAAATTGTTCAGAGAGGCGATCCCCGCCACTGCCGGCGCAAGCGCCGCCGGTATCTGCGGGTCCGACTCATTGGCCCAGTATGAGTTACCGTTCACGGTGTATTGATGAATCTCTGTGCGGAATACCTGTCGCACCAGCCCCGCCGAGCCGGAAAACTCGATCACCGCCCGCCCGTTGGCCACGCGATTAATCTCGAACCCCTGCGAGGTCAGCCAGTCCGTGACCGCCTGCACGTCCGAATCGGACGGGCCGAACTCCTGGCCGAATTCCTGCGGCGTGCGCCAGTGATGGTAGTCGGCAGACGACTTCTCCTGCTGCCGGACGAGCAGCCCGGCGAGCGCGGCCTCCTGCTGTGGACTGCGTTTCATGACCAGCAGCATTCGGCTCATGGGAAGAGAATCAGGCGCAAGGCCGAAGTCATTTTCGCGGCGCGCGAGCGGATGCACATTGCCCTTCAGTACCACGCGCTGGGCGTCGTTCACCGGTTGCGTGATGAGCGAGGGGACGCTCTCCGGCTGTGGCTGCGCCTGTTGCGCCCGTAAGGCCGATGGCGCAAAAAATACGGCCAGTAAAAGGGTTTGGGTGAGAACACGTTGAAACGAAAACTGAGGGAAGCAAGCGAGATGCGGGAGAAGGAATGGTGCATCCTCGGTCTTGTTCATACTTGTTAGGCCCTCCCCTGGATCTGCGGCCATCCGTGTGCGGGAAGTCGGAATGGTCCAGGCGTGGTTTTGTTACGTTAAACTCTCCCTGGGACTGGGAAGAGTCTTATGGAAAGCACGTTCCCCGTGCCCGATACTACTTACCATTTCGACTGCCCGGATCTGCTAGAACTTGGTTTAATAGTTGTAATAATTTTGTAAACGCCGAGCGGTCTCCGACGCACACGGGCGCGGGGCAATGAGACATCTTCTTTAGCCGAAGTGCCCGGAACTGGCCTCCGGCCTGGTGAGGACTGATGAGTGAAACACCAACGCGGCAGAGAGGATGGTGCATCCTCGACGTTGCGCAAGCTGTCAGGCCCTCCCATGTGACTACCCGTGGCTCATTGCGAACTGTGGCTGCGCGGGCCTCTTATCGGCACATCTTATGCCATATTGTGCGAGCAAGGTCAAGTGCAAATGCGCTGTGACATGATCATGCGGGATAGCTGTGCTACGCCGGCGGTATGCCGGGCATCGCACTGCTGGTACGCTTTCACCCGCGGCTGCCGGCGCTCGGTTCATTAGCCGGGTTGCTGGAACAGACCGCTATCGAGTACTCTGCAACGAGCACCCGAATGCAGAAACTGAGATGGAGGGCCTTTCACCTGTGCGCGAATCATCTTCTGTCAGTCGCCGAAAATTCATTCAATCTGCCGCAACCGCATCCCTCGCCATGGCAACCTTGCCTGCGCGCGCTCGAGAGAAAATCGCCGGCGGCCGGGTCATCCGGACGGGGCTGATCGGCAGGGACGGACATCGAGACATCCTGCTCAACAGCATCCCGCGACTGAAAAACGTGGAGTGGACCGCATACGCCAAAGGCGAGCCCGGCGAGGATGCGGCGTGGATCCGCAAGCAGCGCGCCTGGACGCAGACGACCCACGTTTACGCGCATTACCAGGAGATGCTCGAGAAAGAGAAACTTGATGTCGTGGGGGTTTGCCTGCCGTTCAGCCAGAACGCCGCCGCCGCGATTGAAGCTTCTCGCCGAGGCATCAACGTGATCTCGGAGAAGCCTGCGGCCACGACACTCGATGACCTCGCCCGTCTTGAGCAGGCGGTTCGAACGAGCGGCGTGCTCTACACCATCATGCTCGATATGCGTGGCATGCCCATCTTCCAGGCGGCTCGCAAGGCCGTGCGGAGCGGCGCGATCGGCGAACCGGTACTTGTCTCCGGGCAGAAATCCTATGTGTGGGGAGATCGCCGCCCCTGGTATTACAAACAGCGAGCAACCTATGGAGGCACCATCGGCTGGGTCGGTATTCATGCGCTGGATTACATGCGGTGGGTTTCCGGGCAGGATTATAGACGCGTGGCCGCCTGGGAGGGAAATAAGGCTCATCCGCAATATCCCGGCTGCGAGGACCACGCCGGTCTGCTGTTTCAACTCTCGAATGGCGGCACGGCGGTCTGCAACCTGGATTTTCTCCGGCCGGCGAACGCGCCCTCGCACGGAGATTCACGGCTGCGGATTGCGGGCAGCGAAGGCGTGCTGGAAGCGTTCGAGGTTGGAAACCGGGTGAATCTGATCAGCTCGAAAGGCGCGGTCGGGGATCTCCCGCTGCCGCCCGCCCAGGATCTGTTCTCGCGGTTTGCAGGCGCCCTGCGGGGTGAAACCGAGCCATTGATCTCGACCGACGAGTCATTTTCCATCACCCGCGTCTGTCTGATGGCTCGCGATGCCGCCGACCACCGCGCCTGGGTCGCGCTGTAATTCTGTATTCGCAGCAATGATGCCGACGGCGCGACAGAGATCGATCGGGCCGGCGACAACGGCCTTTCCGCCTTCCTGCGATCCTGGCTTCTGACTTCACCCTCGAATTCGCCGTTCTGGGTTAAACTGCTTTGCTGATGCCTACTCATGAAAAGCTTTTTACCGCCGCAGAAGTCGTAGGGCCGGCCTTGATGCTTAGCAGATGCCGACCCATCCTGCGGGGTCGGAGCTCTAAAGAAGGGCCTGCCGACTGAAGATCGGCGCTGCGGGTAAAGGCAGAAATGTGCGGAATTTGCGGAGTATTCAATTTCGGAACCGGTGAGCCGGCCGACCAGGCCCAATTGAAGCGCGCGGCGGATGCAATGGCGCATCGCGGGCCTGACGACGAGGGCTTTTGCCTGGACGGCAACCTCGGCATCGCGAATCGCCGGCTGAGCATTATCGACCTTCCGGGCGGCCACCAGCCACTCTCGAACGAAGACGGCAGCGTCTGGATCACCTTCAACGGCGAGATCTACAACTATCGCGAGCTGCGCCGGCCGCTTGAAGGGCGCCACCAGTTCCGCACCGCTTCAGATACCGAAGTCATCCTCCATCTGTACGAGGAGCATGGAACCGGGCTACTGGAATACCTGCGCGGAATGTTTGCTTTCGCGCTTTGGGACCGCCGCCAGCGCCGCTTGATGCTGGCCCGCGACCGAATTGGCATCAAGCCGCTCTATTGCCTGAGCGAGCCCGGCCGCCTGGCCTTCGCTTCTGAGTTGCGCGCCGTGCGCGAGCTGGCAACCCGGCCGCTCGAAATCGACCCGCAATCCATTTATGACTTCTTCGGTTTTCGCTATGTCCCCGCGCCGAAAACGTTTTATCGCAACGTCAGCAAACTGCTGCCCGGCCATTTCCTGATCGCGGATTCGAACGGCCTTCGCCAGGAACGCTATTGGGACGTGCCAGTCGAGGACGAAGAGCCGCTGGCGGCGGAGGAATATGCCGGCGAGGTGCTGGAGACGCTGCGGGATTCCGTCCGGATGCGCCTGATTGCCGACGTTCCGGTGGGAGTCTTTCTGAGCGGCGGCGTCGATTCCACAGCCATCTTGGCCATGATGTCGAACCTGGGTGTGCGCCCGCTGCGGACGTTTTCCGTCGGCTTTGAAGAGAAGGAATACAGTGAGTTGCCTTACGCGCGGCGGGTGGCGGCGCGCTTTTCGACCGAGCACACGGAGGTGGTGCTGCGGGCGCGGGACCTTGCGGACGAACTTTCCCGACTGATAGCATTTCGCGACGAGCCCGTTGCAGAGCCTACGGATGTAGCTATCTACCGCATGTCGATGACGGCCGCCGAAAGCGTCAAAGTGGTGCTGGCCGGCGAGGGGAGCGACGAGCTTTTTGCAGGCTATCCGAAATACGCGGCGGACCGGCTGGCCGGGCTGGTCTCGGCTCTTCCCCAGGAAGTTACGGGCACGATCTCCCGCTGGCTGCCCTTTCGCCAGCGCCGCGTAAAACTGGCTTTGGATGCGCTTTCAATACCGGACGAGGCGGAGCGTTCGGCCACCTGGTTCGCTTCATTTCCACGGCTGGAACGCGAGGCGCTGTTCTCGCCGGATTTTCTGGCGCAGGTTGACCTGGCGCATCCGGCCCGCGTGTTCGCGCAAAATCTTGAGCAAGTGCGCGAACGGGCGCCGCTGAAGCGCATGTTGTACGCGGATCTCAAAATCTGGCTGCCCGACAATCTGCTGATGCGCGGCGACCAGATGACCATGGCGGCTTCCATCGAGGAGCGCCTGCCGTTTCTGGATCACAAGCTGGTGGAGCTTGCCGCGCGCGTTCCTGCGCGACTGCTAACCCAGGGATTCCGCACCAAGGTGCTGCTGCGGCAGGCGCTCAGCCCCTATCTGCCGCCGGAAACCTTGCGGCGGCGCAAGGTGGGTTTCACCGTGCCCGTGGGCGAGTGGTTCAGGAAGACACTCAAGTCCTTTGTGGCCGACCTGTTGCTCTCACATGACGCGCGCTCGCGGGAATATTTCAACGCCGCCAACATGGAAACATTTGTGCGCGAGCACTTCGACGGCGTCCGAGATCGCCAGAAGCAGATCTGGGCGCTGGTGAATTTTGAACTGTGGATGAGGGGGAAAATGGGAGTCGGGAGTCGAGAGTCGGGAGTCGGGCCTGGAAAGACGACAACCGAGTAAAGCTTGGAGGAGACTTTGGAAAATTCCGAAGAGTCTGTGCAAAAATCAACTCTTAAGTCTTACCGTGACTTGCGAGTGTGGAACGAGGCGATGACATTGGCTGAAGGCTGCTATCTCCTCACGCGCGGGTTTCCCAAATATGAGCTCTATGGCATGACGGCCCAGATTCGCCGTGCGGCGGCTTCGGTACCCGCCAATATTGCTGAAGCCTATGGCTGTGAGGGACGAGGCCAGTACATCCAATTCCTTCGCGTGGCGCAGGGATCCCTGAAGGAACTTGAAACTCATGTCCTGCTTTCGCAGAGGGTTGGGCTAAGCCCCGGAACGGCCAGTGATCCAGTTCTTGACCAATGTGAGGCGGTAGGCAGATCTCTTCAGCGCAAAGGCGCATAAAAGGGCAGGACATTGCAGGCTCCCGACTCCCGACTCCCGGTTCCCGCCCCAGCCGTTTGCATCATCATTGAGAACCTGACGGTGCCGGTCGATCGGCGCATGTGGCAGGAGGCTCGCACGCTTGCCGAAGCGGGGTATCGTATTTCGGTGGTGTGTCCCACTGGCCGCGGCTTTGAGCAGGCTTATGAGGTGCGGGAAGGCATTGAAATCTACCGGCACAAACTTTGGGAAGCCTCAGGCCCCCTCGGGTACTTTTTGGAGTATGCTATCGCACTGGCCGCGGAATTTCGCCTGGCGCTGAAGGCTTACCGCCGCACGCGCTTCCGCATCATCCATGCCGCCAACCCGCCGGACACCATTTTTCTGATCGCGCTTTTCTTTCGGCTTTTGGGGGTGCGATTCATCTTTGACCACCACGACCTGAACCCGGAACTCTACGAGGCCAAGTTCGGCCGTCGCGGCCTGTTCTATCGATTCGTCTGCCTGGCCGAGCGGCTGACGTACCGCACCGCGACGGTTTCCATCGCCACTAACGAGTCCTATCGCGAAATTGCCCTCACCCGCGGCGGCATGCGCCCGGAGCGGGCCTTCATTGTCAAAAGCTGTCCTGATCTTGAAAACATTCGCGTCGGCCCGCCCCGGCCCGAGCTGAAAAAAGGCAAGCCCCTGCTGGTGGTCTACGTGGGTGTGATGGGGCCGCAGGACGGGCTCGATCTGCTGCTGGAATCCATCCGGCAAATTGTGCAGGACGCCGGGCGCGATGATGTCCAGTTTGCGCTGATCGGCAGAGGCCCTGAAACGCCCAGGCTGAAACTCCTGGCCACGGAAAAAGGCCTCGATTCCTGCGTCACGTTCACGGGACGCGTGCCCGACGCTGAAATGTGGGCGTATCTTTCCACCGCCGATCTCGGCGTGGCGCCCGATCCGAAGAATCCGATGAACGATAAGTCAACGATGAACAAGATTCTCGAGTATATGGCGTTCGGTCTGCCGGTGGTGCTCTATGATTTGACGGAGGGCCGCCGCTCGGCGGGTGATGCAGCGCTCTACGCCCGGCCCAACGATCCGGAGGATTTTGCCCGGCAGATGATTGAGCTGCTTGATTCCGAAGAACTGCGGTGCACGCTCGGCGCCCGGGCCCGCATAAGGATTGAAGAAGGTTTGAACTGGGACAGCGAAAAACGTGCGGTGCTCAAGGCCTATGAAACGGCGCTGGAAGACTGAGGGTGCCGGCGGCAGCGATTCTCAGTCTGTACCTGGACACCATGTTCAATGCTGGTATTGGGTATGGTAAAACGAATGGCATGGAAGCTGGTCGTAAAATCACCGTGGAAGTGCCTCCGGAGCTGCTGAAGAAAGCACAGCGGGCCAGCGGCTCGGGCATAACTCAAACGGTCCGCGCCGGCCTCGAACTTGTGGCGGCGTCGGAAACGTATGCCAACCTGCGCAGACTCCGGGGTAAGGTCCGCTTCTCGCGCAGTCCGGCGGAATTAAAAACTGACCGATGATTGCCGCCGATACAAGCACCTGGATGGCCTATCCCGAAGGCGAGAGGGGCAGAGATGTCCAGTTGCTTAACAAGGCACTCGGGGACCGGCAGGTGCTGATGGTGCCCGTTGTGCTGACGGATCTGTTAAGCGACCCAAAACTTCCCACGAGCGTTTCGAAAAGCCTCGCGGAGATTCCGCTGATTGAAATCCGATCTGGTTACTGGGAGAGAGCAGGTGCGCTGCGGGCTGCGGTGCTGGCAAAGCGCCGGAAGTCGCGGCTCGGCGACGCGCTCATCGCTCAAACCTGCATCGACCAGGGCATATCTCTCGTTACACGCGACCGGGACTTCCGCGCATTTGCCGAAGCCGCGGGTCTTGACCTCGTGCTGGGGTAGAGCAGACGAGCACAAAATCGGTCGCGGCGCCCTTCAGCGATCGCCTGCCCCACTCGCAATGCCATTGATAAACAACGCGCTTAGCCAATCTTGGCCTGCGGCCCTGCCAAGGGCCACCTGGGCAGCCTACACACCCGAT
>DASUJZ010000057.1:0-28829 GCA_036278995.1 Terriglobia bacterium
CGGCATTTATGTTAAGAACGATCCGGGCGGATTTCCTCTTTACGTTCGCGACGTTGCGACCGTCTCCTCAGGGGTTGCGCCGAATTACACCATCCTGACCGCCAACGGCCAGCCTGCCGTGCTGGTGAATATCAACCGGCAGATGCAGAGCAACACCATGCGCGTGGCCGCGGAAGTGAATGCGGAGATGCAGCAGATCGGGAAGGCGCTGCCGCCTGGGGTGGTGGTCAGCAATTTTTATGACCAGTCGTGGATTGTGGGGGAATCCATCAAAAGCGTGCGCGACGCGATTTTGATCGGCATCATACTGGCGTCCGCCGTGCTGGTGCTTTTCCTGCGCGACTGGGGATCGAGCTTTATCGCCGGGATGGTGATTCCCATCAGCATTCTGATGACGTTTGTGGCGCTGAAATTTCTGGGTGAGAGCTTCAACCTGATGTCGCTGGGAGGTCTGGCGGCAGCCGTGGGACTGATTATCGACGACGCCATCGTGGTGGTGGAGAATACCGTGCTGCGGCGGGAGGCTGGGCAGGGCCGGTTTGAAGCCGTGGCGCGCTCACTTAAAGAACTGACGGTGCCGCTGATCGGCTCAACCTTGACGCCGATCGTGGTCTTTGTCCCGCTGATTGCCATCACCGGCGTCACAGGGGTTTTCTTCCGCGCGCTGGCCGTTACCGTGGGCGTGGCGCTGCTGGCGTCGCTGACACTGGCGCTGACCTGGACTCCCAACCTTTGCCTCTACCTGCTGCGCAACAAGCCGAAGCCCGAGGTTGGCCCGCCCGGCGCAGGCGTGGCCGGCGGCACTGCACCGGAATTTTCAGCGGGGGGTGCGGGGCCGGAAACTCCCGATGAGTTGAAGGGCCTGACGCCCGAGCAGATCGAAATGCGGCAAATGGTTGAGCTGGAAGAGCGCTCGATGGGAAAAACCATCAGCCGGGTGATTGAATTTTACGATCACTGGTTCCGAAGGGCGCTCGAGCGCCCCTGGCTGCTGGCAGTGCTGGCGGCGGCGCTCATCGTGGTGTCGATTCTTTGCTACCGCCATATCGGCTCCGACCTGCTGCCCAGGATGGATGAAGGAGGTTTCATCATTGATTACGTGGCGCCTCCGGGCAGCTCACTCCAGGAAACCAACCGCATGCTGGGCGATATTCTGAAGATCGTCCGATCACAGCCGGAAGTTGCCAGTACTTCCCGGCGCACCGGCATGCAACTGGGGCTGGCAACCGTAACAGAAGCCAACACGGGCGACATTTCCGTCAAACTTAAACCGGACCGCAAACGCGACGTTTACGAGATCATGGACGAGATCCGCGTCAGGGCCGCCCGCGAAGTGCCCGCCGTGACGATTGATTTTGTCCAGGAACTCCAGGATATGATCGGCGACCTCAGCAACGCTCCACAGCCGATTTTCATCGAGATGTTCTCTCCAGATGCTGAGCTTCTGGACAACTGGGCGCCGAAAGTTGCGGACGCCATCGGGAAAATCCAGGTGGGCGGCGCGCATCCCGTAGTGGATATCGACAACGGGATTGATTCCACTACAAGCGGCCCGGCCGTTGTGTACCAGGTGAACGTGGCGAAGGCAGCCCACGCCGGCTTTACGCCCCAGGACGTTTCAACCGAAGCCCAGGCGATGCTGGATGGCGTGCCGGCGGCGCAGCCAGCCGTGGTGAATGACCGGCCTTATACAGTGAGGATTCGATACCCGGAAAGCGCCCGCTCGTCCGTGAGCGCCATCAGCAACGCCCTGCTGATCAGCCCCACGGGCCAGCTTGCCAGCCTGGGCAGCCTGGCATCGGTGACCGAACTGCCCGGCCAGACGGAAATCCTGCAGGACCATCAGCAGCGGTATGTGGCCGTGACGGCGCGCCTCGAGGGCCTCGACCTCGGCCACGGGATCGCGGCGGTCCGGCAGACGCTGGCGGGCCTGCACATGCCTTCCTCCATCCGGGTGGAATATGGCGGGCTTTACCAGACGCAGCAGCAGTCATTCCGCGATCTGGTGATGGTGCTGTTCCTGGCGATCATCTTTGTTTTCCTGGTGCTGCTGTTCGAGTTCAAGAGCTTTTCCGCGCCGGTGGCCATCCTGGCCTCCGCCGCCCTGTCTACTTCGGGAGTGCTGCTGGCGCTGCTGATTACCGGCGCCACCTTCAATCTGTCTTCGTTTATGGGGCTGATTATGGTGATCGGCATTGTGGCCAAGAACGGCATCCTGATCCTTGACGCGGACGCCAAGTTCCGCGGGGCAGGCTATGACCGCCGGGAAGCGATTGTGCAGGCGGGGCGGCGGCGGCTGCGGCCTATTGTGATGACGGCGCTGGCGGCTGCGCTGGGATTCCTGCCGCTGGCGCTGGCGATTGGCGCGGGCTCGCAGATGCTCCAGCCGCTGGCCATCGCGGTGATTGGCGGCATCCTGATCGCTATCGTGTTGTCGCTGATGGTGACGCCGGTTCTGTATTATTATCTGAGCAGAAAAGCGGCGTAAGAGCGCCAAGCCACGATTCCGTCCTGTGAGGCGCACCGTGAAACGTGGACAATGTTTCGGATTCACAATTGGCGCGATATTGTTCACCTCCCTCGCCTGCTTGGGGCAGGGGAAACGCATGGTGATCCTCGACGGAGATGCGACGGGACCTGGCGGGACCCAGATGCAAGCCATCCTGTTAATGATCCAGTCGCCCCAGACGCACGTGCTGGGGATCACCGTGGCGACAGGCGACCAGTGGCGCAATGAAGAATTGGCACATACCCTCCGTCTGCTGGAACTGATCCATCGCACCGACATCCCGGTTGTGCCCGGTGCGGAGTATCCACTGGTGCGACGCAAGACAGCCACAGAACTGTGGGAGAACCGTTACGGAAAAGCAGCATGGCTGGGCGCCTGGACGCCAGGCTTATTTCATCCGGCTGAGGTGGTCCCGCCACTGCCGGCGAGTTGGCCGCCGCTGCCTGGCTAGACCCCGGCATTATTACCCGGGAAGAAATTCTCTACAGGGGTGTGGATTTGGACAGAGGCGCCGGGTATGGCAACGTCCTCACCTGGTCCGACAAGAACAAGCCGGAAGTAGACCTGCAGGCTGTGCATATCCAGATGGACTTGGATAAGCGAAGGTTCGACCAGCTTTTTGTAAAACTGCTGAGCACCCCGACCCCCAGGCCCTGATTGTGCGATCGGTTTTGCGTTTTGATAGGCGCTGCGCATGAAACCTATGAATCTTCGCACCATGACAAGCGCCGATATTCCTGCCGGGATGAGGCTGAAAGACCTGGCCGGTTGGAACCAGACGCCTGCCGACTGGCGGTGCTTCCTCGAATCGAGTCGGCAGGGATGCTTTGGGGCGGAAGTGGATGGCAAAGTAATTGGCACGGCGGCCACGATTGTCTACGAACAGCGATTTGCGTGGATCGGGATGGTGCTGGTGGACCCGGAATTCCGCGGGCGCGGGATCGGAACGCGCCTGCTGCGAAGGACGATCGAATATCTCGACGAAATCGGTATCCAGACCATGAAGCTCGATGCTACGCCTGCGGGCCGGCCGATTTATCAGAAGCTTGGGTTCCAGGACGAGTACGAGATTGAGCGCTGGCTGCTGAAGCGGCCCGCTTCCAAAGCTGCGCCTGCCTCGGAGCTGCACTCCACTTTGGACCATGTGCTGCAGATGGACCGGGAGATTTTTGGCGCGGACCGCAGCAGCCTGTTGCGGTCGCTCGCGGCTGAGAATCCGGACTTTGCGCTGGCAGCGGAGCGGGAGGGAGAGATTGCCGGCTACACCTTCGGGCGCCGGGGAACGCTGGCAGACCATCTGGGTCCGTGGATGGCGCGTGATGGAGAGGCAGCGGCAGAACTGCTGGACGAATTCCTCATGTGCTCGAAGCGCGAATCGGTCTTCGTTGATGCCCTCAAGCAGCGCCGGATGGCGTCCGAAATGCTGCTGGCCCGTGGATTCAAAGTGTCGCGCCCGTTGACGCGCATGGTGCGCGGGCCTAATGCTTATCCGGGGCGTCCGGAGATGCTCTGCGCCATACTCGGGCCGGAATTTGGGTAGGAGGCATCTGTTACGCGAGTTTGCAAAATGCATAAGACGCCAACCGTCATGCTGAGCCCGCGAAGCGGGAGAAGCATCCCCGCATTTCTGAAAAGCAATGCAGGGACCCTTCGCGGAGTTTACCCTGAGCCCCTTCGACGTCGCTCAACGCCGTTCGCAAATTGAGGGCGAACGGGCTCAGAGTGACGACGGGAGTCTGAACAGGAGATCAAGATGAAAAATCGCCGTCACCTTAGGAAGAAATTAGCGATATTCGCGCTGATTGTCGGGGCGCTGCTCTGGATCGGCACGCGCGGCAATGGAGAGCAGGCCCAGTCGGGCGCCGAAGCAAGCGTGGCAAGCACCAGCGCGGAGCAGCAGATGCTGCAGGAATACCGCCAGGTCGAGGTCGCCTCGATTTCCGACGCCGAGGAACAGCTCTATGGCCGCAGGATGTATATGAGCCACCAGATGCGGCCAATCTTTCGGACGAAGTTTGTGGGCTATGCCGTGACGGTCCTGCTGAAGAAGCAGGAAAACAATCAGGGCGGAGCGGCGCTGGGCGGCATGCTGGCGGCCATCGACCACGGCGGCCCAAACGACGTTTACGTAATGAAGGTGGAGGACGGGCTCGATATCGCGGGCATGGGAGGCATTATGGGGACGGCGATGGCGGCCCGGGGCTTTGTCGGCGCCGTGATCGACGGCGGGACGCGCGACACCGCCTATCTGCAGAAAATCCAGTTTCCGGTTTATGCCAAGGGGATTGTTCCCTCAACCTCGGTGAACCATTATATTTTTGGTGGATCAAATATTCAGATTGACTGCGATGGCATATCGGTTTCGGCCGGAGACATCATCGCCGCGGACAATGACGGCGTGGTGGTGGTGCCGCGCGCGCAGGCGGAAGAGGTGCTGAAGAAAGCGCAAGGGCTCGACTTCACCGAGCACTCGATGTACCCTTTCATCTTCAAGTACAAGTCCGTTGAGGATGCGATCAGGAAGTTCGGGCGGATCTGAAGCGCGAGCAGCCACGCCGCGCTGTCATTCCGAGGGCCGATGTTTTCGATCGGTTTGAGGAATCTGCTTCTGCGCCAGAGCCAAAGCAGATTCCTCTCCCGCTTCGCGGCCTCGGAATGACATTCGGAATTACGCAACTAGCTTGCAGTGAAGGACACTAGCGGCGTGGTCCTGTATGATGAGCTTTGGAGGAACTGTGAAACATTCACCGGAATTCCTGAAAGTGGTGGACGACGCGAAGGGCCGCATTAAGGAAGTGGACATCCATCAGGTTAAGCAATGGCTCGATTCGGACAAAAAGTTCAGCCTGATTGACGTTCGCGAGGACCGCGAGTGGGCCAAGGGGCACCTGCCGCGCTCGATCCATATCGGGAAAGGAATCATCGAGCGGGACATCGAGCAGGCTGTCCCCGACCGGAACACCACGCTGGTGCTCTATTGCGGCGGCGGTTTCCGCTCGGCGCTGGCGGCAGACAGCCTGCAGAAGATGGGCTATACGGACGTGGCTTCCATGGCAGGCGGCTGGCGCGGCTGGATGGAGGCCGGCTACGAGGTGGCCAGCGACTAGGGCGTCCGAATTTGCCGGCAGGCCCGCTTTTTAACGGTTGCGGAATCTGATACTCGTTTATTTCGGTTCGGCCGTGTGAAGCGATATAATGATAATGAGGGCGTTTGAGAAGTAAGGCGCCAGGGAGGACTATATGGACGGATTGCTTCAACCTACTCATCTCTTTTTCATCCTGCTCATTGTTCTGATTATTTTTGGCCCCGGAAAATTGCCCGACCTTGGCCGGTCGCTGGGGAAGGGGATTCGGGAGTTCAAGGGGGCCATCAATGGCGTGAAGGATGAGGCCGAGAACCCTGCTAACAACACGGCCAATAAATCCACATAACGCTCCCCGAGTGCCGTGCGTCAGCCGAGCGAGGTGTCGAGGGCGCAGAAGTCGGGGGAGGGGCCGGTGATAAAGGGTAGCCTGAATCTGCGCGAGCGCTGAATTCGTCACCGAAAAGTGGGACCAAATCACACGGCCGCGCAGGGAATCGCGACCACAGCAGCCCCCATGCCGGCCCGCAACAGCACATCAGAAACAGTACCGCTTCCAGCAAAATGGAATTCATCGCCAATCTTCCCGATCAAGGTCTGAAGCGGATTGAGATCGAGCAGGGGCGAATCGCCTCAGTCCAGGACGTGGGGCCGCCGGATGGCGAAAGGCCCAACATAAGCCCAGGACTGATCGATATCCAGTTGAACGGGTTTGCCGGAATCGATTTTTGCGACGCCGAGCTCGACCCGGCGAAAGCCCCGGACATTCTGCCCGCGCTGTGGAAGACGGGCGTCACCACCTTTTGCCCCACCGTCATTACCAATACCCAGCAAGGCCTGCTCAAATGCTTCCGGGCGCTCGAAAAGGCCCGGCGCATTGAGCCGCGCTTTACCCAATGCGCACCGTGCTACCACCTGGAGGGGCCGTATATCTCGCCAGGCGGGTCGCGCGGCGCGCACAATCCCAAATTCATGCGGTCCCCTGACTGGGATGAATTTCTGGAATTGCAGGAGGCGGCAGGCGGGCGGATTGGAATCATTACGCTGGCTCCTGAGCTGCCGGGCGCGCTCGATTTCATCCGCCGTGCGCGTGAAGCAGGAGTGGTGGTCGCGATGGGACACACGGACGCGACGCCGGAGCAGATCCATCAGGGCGCTGAGGCGGGCGCGCAGTTGAATACGCACCTGGGAAACGGTTGCCCGCAGATGATTGACCGCCACCGTACGCCCCTGTGGGCGCAGCTTGCCATTGATGATCTCGGGGCCAGCATGATCTGCGACGGCTTCCACCTGCCGCCGGAGCTGGTGCGGGTGATCCATCGCGTAAAAGGAATCGAACGCTGCATCTTGATCACAGACGCGGTCCACGTGGCCGGGCTTTCGCCGGGACGCTACAGGCTGGTGGACCTGGACATTGAACTTCTGCCGACAGGCCAGGTGGTGGCGGCTGACCGGCACAGCATGGCGGGCTCGGCCGTGAGCATGAATCGCGCCGTCAAAGTTTTTATGGACTACGCCGGCGTGTCGCTGGCGGATGCCATTCGCGCCGCAAGCTTTAATCCGTCGCGGCTGCTTGGCCGCTATGAAACGTGCGGGGAGATCATGGAGGGCAAGCCGGCCAACCTGGTGCTGTTCCGCGTCGGCAGCAAAAAGCTTGAGGTTGAAACCACGGTTCTGAATGGTGAAGTGATCTACGAACGCCAGGCAATTTCGGTGGCCGGCGGAGAGATCCGGTCCTGATGACGGATTGAGCAGGCCAATGAGAGGGCGGCTGAGAGTGAGCGCGGGCGCGGGAGGAAGGTGCCTGAAACCAACGGGTTTGGGAGCGCATCACAAGTAGCAGAGGCCCCGGCAAATCGTATCGGGGCTGGCCGTGTGGGGCTACAGTGTACGCTACCGATGTGCCCTTGGCCGGAAGAGGAATGCGCATCAAAAAAAGCGCCGAAGGGGCGCCGTTTAGTTGTATATTGGGAAATCATGCCAAATTTGTTATATACCTGGTTGCAAGCCTGATTAATTCGCTTACAATAGCATGTTGGCGTTTTAGGGCACGTGCGGGTCCAATGCGCGCCTTCCGTAAAGAATTCTAGCTGAGAGTGACGAAAGGAGATTCGATGGCAGAAGTTCGGAATTTGGAGCGCACATCAGGCGCGTCGTCGCCGGTTCGCGTGGACGTCCAGTTGCACGATCTGCTGATGAAGCCGGGAGCGGTCGCGGCGCCTCCGCCTTTGCGGCCGAAAACCGCGGAAACACCGGCCCAGACATTGCCGGAACCCGTGTACCCGCAGAACCCGCTTCCCGAGGGCGTGGACTACAGCGAGAAGCAGTATCACAAGATCAACACCATGCGGGCGTTCAAGTGCTGGGCGCTGCCGTTCGTGAAGTCGCGTTTCCGTGCCTCGGAGCTGCGGCCGATCATCGCCTACCTGTTTACCGAGTTCAAGTGCAACGTCGATTGCCACTATTGCTGGTCCTTCAACAACGATGTGAAGGGCATGACGGAGGATGTTGCCCGGCGATCGATTGACTGGCTGCATGATACCGGCTGCCGCGTGTTGGCGCTGATGGGCGGCGAGCCGCTGCTGCGGCCCGGATTCGTCCACAAGGTGGTCTATTACGCCGCCAAAAAGAATTTTTACGTTTACCTGCCTACCAACGGACGACTGATGCGTCCTGAGGTGATTGACCGCATCGGTGATGCGGGAATCGGAATCGTCAATCTGGCCATCGACTGCGTGGAAGAGAAGCCGGGGCTGCCCAAAGCGCTGAACCGCATCCGGCCGTACTTCGATTACCTGATCAAGCGGCAGCGACACTACGGTTACACGGTGATGATGAACATCAACATCACCCACATTAACCAGGACGACGTGAAGGAGTTGACGGAGATCGCGCGAGCGAATGGCATTGCTACCGATTACCACCTGAACGAAGCCCCGATGCTGGAACAGAGCCACTTTAAGCACTTGGACGACAATTCCACCTACCTGACGCCCGACGATTTTCCCAAGGTGGAAGCACTGCTCGATTACTTGATCGAGAAGAGCCGCCACGGCTACAAGATGGCGAATCCACAGCAGCACATGCACGACATGAAGAAGCTGATGCGCGGCACGGTAAAGCCCTGGCCATGCCGGGCGGGGCAGAACAATCTGATCATCCGTCCGGAGGGCACGCTGGCGCCGTGCTTCCCCATGTATTCGGCCACCTATGACTGGGGCACTGTCGGCAACCACCACTTCGACGTAGCCCAGCTCGACGAAATGAAGAAGACCTGCTCAACTACTTGCCTGTCAACCTGTAACTACATCCTGTCACACTGCTATGACAGCTCGCGCGTGATCCGCTGGGGGGTCAAGCAGGCGTTTCGCGGGTTCCGCGGGGTGAGCGGGCATTTCGATGACTAGGGTCGGGCCGATTTCCGCGGGCGCGATCTGCGCTTTTGGAGACGGCTTGTAGAATAAGAACATTCAGGGAGGGCCGGTTGAAAATCAGCCGGCCTCTTTTTTTAGGCTCGAGCATCTATAACCATTAAGGGAGGAAAAAATGGAATCGCGACTTGATCCTACAAAAGTTGCGCCGGCGGCATACCGAGCTATGGCGGCGCTGGAAACTTACGTCAAGCACTCATCGAACCTGGAGAAGCCGCTGCTGGAGCTGGTGAGAATGCGGGCGTCGCAGATCAATGGCTGCGCCTATTGCCTGGACATGCACAGTAAAGATGCGCGCGCGGCTGGCGAGACCGAACAGCGGCTCTACGCGCTGGATGCCTGGCGGGAGACTCCGTTTTATACAGACCGCGAACGCGCCGCTCTGGCCTGGACCGAAGCCATCACTCTGATCGCTGCGAGCCACGCGCCGGATGAGGCCTACGAGGAAGCGCGCAAGCAATTCAGCGAAGAGGAACTCGTAAATCTGACAATGGCCATCGTGGCCATCAACGGCTGGAATCGGGTGGCGATCGGATTCCGGGCCGTTCCGGGCAGCTACCAGCCAGCGACGCAAAAACAGGCCGTGGCGAAACCGTAATGAAACGCCCATCGCTCCCGCGCATCCAAAGCGTGTGCATTTAAGGAAGCCGAACGGAGGGGGTGCGAGATGAACGATGGGAATCTGAGGATCACCCTGATTGGCGGGCCAACCGCCCTGCTGGAAATCGCTGGCTTGCACATGCTGACGGACCCGACCTTCGACCCTGCCGGCGGCGAATACACAACAGGACCGGTCACGCTGAGGAAATTATCCGGCCCGGCGCTGGGCCTTGATGTGATCGGGCACGTCGATGCCGTGCTGCTCAGCCATGACCAGCACTTTGATAATCTTGACCATGAAGGCCGCGCCATGCTGGGAAAAGCCGGCTGCGTGTTTACTACAGCCTCGGGAGGCGAGCGGCTTGGCGGCCAGACCGTGGGGCTGAAGTGCTGGCAGTCGGCAACGCTGTCCGCTCCCGATGGACGCACACTGCGGATCACTGCAACGCCTGGGCGGCATGGGCCACCCGGAATTGAGCCTGTTAGCGGAGAAGTTACGGGCTTCGTGCTGGCCTTCGATGACCGACCGAGTGAAGCTGTTTACGGGGGCAGAGCACATCGGTAAGTGCCCTCTCTGCCGGGGAGTCCTGAGCCCTTCCTTGACCCGGTAACCCGCCATAGGAACATTGTTCTATTTTTTTCTGCGTCCGAGTGCGGCGCGGATTTCGGGTTCGGAATCGATGCCGAGCGCGTCGGCCACACGATTGATGTAATTGAAATAGGCGATGACTTCAACAGCGTCCAGGATGTCGCGGTCGCTGAGGCCGTGTTTGCGAAGCGCGTCAACGTGCCTCTTGCGAACGGCGGCGGGAGTGCGCGTGACAAGTTCGGCGAATCTGGCCAGGGCTTTGCTGCGGGGCGGAAGCCTGGCGTGCCGATAGTCCTGTTTAATGCGTTCGGTCAGGTCTGCGTCGCCGCTTTCCGCACGGAGATCCTCTCCGTGAGCTTCGATTCAATAAAAGCAGTTATTGGCTGCGGAGACGACCACGGCCAGCAGTTCGCGTTCAGCGCGTGAAAGCCCCGACGGACCGTGCATGGTTGCGATATACAGAGCCATGGAAGCGCGGAGGGTCTGCGGGTTCAAGCTCTGGATCTTCAGGATGTTGAAAACTTTTCCGGCGCGCTTGACGGCTGCTGAGTATTCCTTCCTCAACTCGCCGGATGCGGCTTTGGGCTCGACCGTTTTGATCCACGCCATGATGACCTCCAGCCCTTTTGTAGCGCACGCCTTTACGGCCTGCGGCTTTTCAAATGAGGAAAGAGCCGCAGGACTCAAGGGTCTGCGCTGGACAGGCTCAAATCCTACGAGCAGGTATAATACAGACTTTAATTTTGGATGTCCTGTTGCACTGGGGGTGTTGATGAAGGTCATTCTAAATGCCGTTTTGAGCCTGCTGCTGGCGGGCGCGCTCTTCCCGGCAGACGCGCAGACTTTCGCCGAGCCGCCCGAAATTGCTCCGCGCGATTTTGCCCTCATGGCCTGGGACCAGTCGCCCAGCGATCCGCACCAGCTTGATTTGATGCGGCAGGCCGGGCTGAACATTTCGGGATTCTGCGTGCCGGGCGAGCTTGACCGGGTGCAGGCGGCGAAAATGGCCTGTTTTGTGAGTGACGAGCGCGCGAATGGCTACGACTGGACAGCGATGCCGAACAAAAATGAAGTGCAGAAGAATATCGACGCGCTCGTGGCCGAAGTGCGGAACCATCCGGCGGCTTTGGGATTTTTTCTCTATGACGAGCCGCAGGCCGAGCCGATGCCGGGTCTGGGCGAGGTGGCGGAGATGCTGCGGAAGTCCATGCCCGGCGCGTGGCCCTATGTGAACCTTCTGCCGAATTACGGGACAGCCGAGCGTATGGGAGCGCCAACGTACGAGGCCTACGTGCAAAGGTATATAGATGAGGTCCACCCGCCGCTGCTCAGTTATGACAATTATTCGCTGTTCAATGGCGTAATGCTGGGGCGCTTCTTTACCAACCTGGCAACCGTCCGGAGCGCAGCGCAGAAAGCCGGCATCCCGTTTTGGAACGTGATCCTTGCCAATGCCTGCTTTAGCTACATGGAGCCGAGCGACGCAACCCTGAGCCTGCAAGCCTACAGCACCATCGCCTACGGCGGGCGCGGAATCGAGTACTTTACCTACTTTTCGCCGAAGGTCGGAAATTACAGGCTGGCGCCAGTCGACCAGTTCGGGCACCGCACGGCCACCTGGTACATGCTGAGGCGGCTGAACGATCAGATTCGCGAATTGGCTCCCTGGCTGGTCAAACTGCACAGCACCGGGGTTTACCATTCGGCGCCGCTGCCGGAGGGGGCTGAGCCGATTGCGCAAAGCCTGCTGATCAAGCAAGTGCGGGCGACAACCTTTCAAAGCCCTCCGGTGCCGCCGGAGTATTTGATCGGGGAGTTTCGCGACAATCAGGGCCATCCATTTCTGGTGGTGGTAAACAAGTCGTTGAAGTATTCGATGCGTTACGCGATCGAACTGAAGGATGATCGACAGCATCTGGCCCTGGTTTCGGCCTATACCGGAGAGCTTGTTTCCTTTGCCGGAGAAATGAACTGGCTTGCGCCTGGGCAGGGCGCGCTGCTGGAGATCAAGTAGTGCATGGCCGATACTGGCCCGTAGCGGCGAGTTTACCTCGCCACATGGCGGCGTAAAGCCGCCTCTACATCGAACCGAAGCGCAGCCGGTTGTTCGCACTGGGCGTTCAGGCTAGAATTAGAGTCTGGCAATGGCGGAACTGGTCCAAATCGGTGCTGACTCGCGTCCTGCGCGGCGGCCTGAGTGGCTGAAGGTGCGCATTCCTTCGGGCGAAAATTACTTTGAGCTGAAGGGACTGATGCGCGGGCTGAAACTCCACACCGTCTGCGAAAGCGCCCGCTGCCCGAACATTGCGGAGTGCTGGCAGCATCGCACGGCCACTTTCATGATTCTCGGCGAGCTTTGCACGCGGCGCTGCGGATTTTGCGCGGTGCCGAAAGGCCGCCCGGCGGGCCAGGTGGACTGGGCGGAGCCGGAACGCGTGGCCGAGGCTGCCGAGAGCATGGGGCTGAACTATATCGTGGTGACTTCGGTAGACCGCGACGACCTCAAGGACGGCGGTTCAAGCATCTTCGCGCAAACCATTCAGGCCCTGCGGCGGCGAGTTGAAGGCTGCAAAGTTGAAGTTCTGATTCCGGATTTTCGGGGCTCAGATGAAGCGCTTGAAACCGTGCTGAAAGCCCGCCCCGACGTTCTGAACCACAACATCGAGACTGTCCCGCGGATGTACCCCGTGGCCCGACGCGGTTCGCGCTACGAGCGTTCGCTGCGCCTGCTGGAGCATTCGCGCCAAATCGATCCTGCAATCCCCACAAAATCCGGTCTGATGGTGGGCCTGGGCGAAACTATGGAAGAGTTGTTTGGCGTGCTGGGCGACCTGGCGGGCGTCGGCGTCGATATCGTCACCATCGGTCAATACCTGCGGCCGTCGGGCGAGCAGTTGCCGGTGGCGCGATTCTACACGCCGGAAGAGTTTGCAATCCTGAAGCAGGAAGGCCTGCGGCGCGGCATCCGTCACCTGGAGTCCGGGCCGCTCGTCCGCAGCTCCTATCATGCCCACGAACAATCTTCTTCACTTGATTCGCAGTTGAAGCAATAGCCAGAGGATTGGCTCCGCATACCAAAATTTAACACAGAGAGCACAGAGCATCCGCTGCCGTGGCGATGGCCGGTTCTCATTGACACAGCGAGCCCAGAGAAAGCAAATGCCATTACCCGATGGCTTGGCCGGGGTGTCGCAGCTTGAGAGCCTTTCGGGCGGCGTCGAACAGAGCTTTCCCGGTGACCGATTGTTTGCCGCGCTCCTGGTCCAGGACCTCGCGGTAAAGGGCTTCGCCTTCCTCGGCGTGAGCCATGCGGATTTCGAGGCTGCCCGCCATCAGCGTCCACAGGCCGTTCGCGGGGTAACGGGCACGCAACTGCTGGAACAATTCCAGCGACTTGGCGTATTGTTTTTCACTGGTGCGGGCATAATCCTTGGCCAGGTAGTAGAGGGCTTCCCCTCGTGTCAACTCGCCGTATTTGGCCGCATACTGGATCTCGTGAAGCCCGCGCTCGCGGCTCCCGCCCGGAAGCCCGATCACCCACCGAAGGAGTTTGACGATGGCCGGCAGAGTATCCACAAAATAGTCATAGAGCCCTAAACCGGCGTATGCGTCACGCAGGTTCCGATCCTGATGTAAGGCGGTGACCAGGAGAGAGCGCATCTGTTTGGCGGCGCGCGCGGCGGCAAGATTGCTTTGGCGCATGGACGCCAGGCGGCCGCGAAGCCCGTAGGCCATTCCTTCGTAGAGGTAATTTCTCGCCACATCGCGTTTTGCTTTTCGATTTGCCCGCGCTTTGACAATGGCCGCATCGACGAGCTTGTTGAAGCGCGCGTCATACGGAGAGGTGGTGTCAGAAGGAACGACGAAGACATCGGGATTGATGAGGTCGCCGGTAGTGAAATAGATTTCCCACCAGACGGCGTTGGCTTCCATCAGATAACCAAGCGCCGAACCCGGATCATCAGACTCGCTCTGGTGGAAGATTTTAACGGCGGCTTCGATGTCACCATTCATCAGAAGATCGAGCCCTTGCTGCGCCACCTTGATCTGCTCAGCCTCGGAGGTTTGAGGAAGCGCGACGACGCGTGCTGCGGGGGCGGCCGCAAGCAACGTCACGAGCACTATCAGCAGAGATTCCATGGGATGACGTGTCCAACGGAAAGGCAGATCCCTCGCTCAGGTCGCAATAGCATGAGATTTATTCGCCGGGCCGCTTGAGCCAGCCGACCAGAACGTCCTGGCCCTCCACGCGGACTTCATACGTGGAAATGGAATGGCCGCCGGGATGGTCGGGCAGGCCCGTCCGGACGTCATAGGTCCATCCGTGCCATGGGCAGGTGAGCAGGCATCCATTGAGGCGGCCGCTGGCAAGTGGCCCACCCATGTGAGGACAGACGGCATTCACCGCAAAGAATTGTCCCTCCACTTTGCACAGCGCCATGGGTTTGTCGTGAATCACGATGTGCCTGACAGCGCCCTCTGGCAGGTCCGCGACGGTTGCGACCTGGATCAATGGCGGCCGTTTTCTCATGGCGCTACTCTCCTTTCGCAGCGTGGGAGTAAGGCCGGAAGGCCTGCTCACTACGGCGCGCGCTGGAGCATGCTTTGCCAAGAACCTTGAGCGATTCGAACATCACGAAGCACTCTACGGCAAATGCCGGAAATCCAAAAAAGCCGGGCAGCGGCATTTCAAAAATCTTCCAGCCCTGAAGAATAGGAAAGATGTAGAGCCATTGCGCCGAGGCCCAGTAATTCCAGAACTCCC
Source organism: Terriglobia bacterium (assembly GCA_036278995.1). Classification (GTDB taxonomy): domain Bacteria; phylum Acidobacteriota; class Terriglobia; order UBA7540; family UBA7540; genus SCRD01. Next base: position 14,978 of record DASUJZ010000057.1, read on the forward strand.
AGAAAACCCCGCAGACGAGGCCCGCGACCATCAAGTTCCAGAAAAGCGAGGAATCTCCCATTTCCCAATCGCGCAGGAGCGAGCGGCCTCTCCAGGCATAGTTGAGGGGATCGAGCAGGAGAACGAATCCCGCCCAGACTGGCGCAAACAGATACCGCCCGATGCCCACTGGAAGCAGCACCGGAGCGGTGAGGAACAGGATGCCGACTAGCACCAGCGTGGTTCGATAAGCGCGGCTGAAGGGTGCATGAGGGCGAATGGGCCGGCTGAAAAGGCCCAGCGCCTGGAGCAGGTCTGCCGTCTCAAAAATCGCCGGCCAGATGGTGGCGAACGACCACGCATATCCGAAAGTGCGGGAAGCGGGGTTGAAGGGAAGACCGACGTATGCCCAGTTCTGCATCCGCAGGTTGTAGGCTTCGAAAATCAACCATAGAGGAATGGACGCCAGGGCGAGCAGGAAGAAATCGCGCGGCGAAACGGACAGCCGGGATGAACCTTTCAAGCTGTGGACGGCGGCATCGGCCAGCAGCAGGTATGCCGTCCAGCACAGAGGGGTGAAATAGGTGGAGACCCAACCGACGCTGAGGAAGAGCAGGGCCTCGAAGATGACGAGCATCGCCAGCCCCACCCAGCCCCAAGGGCGAAACTTGCTCACCTTCGCTCTGCCAAAATACCTTAGTCCCAGAAACCCGACAGTGACGCCAACCAGAGCCAAGCCCACAGGGACATGCGCGCTGTTCATAGCACCTCAAGCCGATAACGGTCGCACATAAGCAGAATATCGGCAGGGAACGATGAATGCAAACCGGAGGATGACAATGGATTTCGCCGCGAGGCGTGTATGTGTCCTACTCCTCTCGGGCGCGCGTTTATGATATATTCGCCGGGAGTTCGTAAGAAGGGTTACCGCCAATGACCATTGCGGAACGAGTAGAAAAGGATCTGGTTGCGGCCATGAAGGCGCGGGAAGAGCTGAGGCTCTCCGTGCTGCGCATGGCCAAAACCGCTCTCAAAAATAAACAGGTCGAACTCGGCAAGCCGCTTAGCGACGATGAAGCCATTGCCGTGCTGCGGACGCTCGTGAAGCAGCGGCGGGACTCGGTGGAGCAGTTCCGCAAAGGCGGGCGCGAAGACCTGGCGGCCAAAGAGGAAGCGGAAACGGAAATCCTCCAGACTTACCTGCCCGCCGAAGCGAGCGATGAAGACATCGGCGCCGCCGTGACAGCTGCCATTGCAGAAACCGGCGCTACCGGTCCGCAGGAACTGGGCAAAGTGATGAAAATCGCCATGCAGAAACTGGCGGGCAAAAACGCTGACGGCAAGCGGGTTAACCAGACGGCCCGCGCCAGACTTGGCGGATAGCATGATCACCGCCGCAGTCAGCCTCACGCGGATTCTTCCTGTACCGTAGTAATCTTGACGCATGGCACCTGAACCGATCATCCAGAGTGAGCCCGACGCCGCAGCTTCGTACAAACCTTTTGTGCCGGCGGACGTGGTTCTCCCGGAGTTCACCCCGCGCGCCATCCTGCTGGGAGCCTTCCTGGGCATCATCTTCGGCGCAGTCTCCGTCTATCTGGCCCTGCGCGCCGGCCTGACGGTCAGCGCGTCGATTCCCGTCGCGGTGATTTCCATCACGGTGTTCAAGTGGCTGGGAAAATCGACCATTCTTGAAAACAATATCGTCCAGACGGTGGGCTCGGCGGGCGAATCGATTGCGGCGGGCACGGTGTTTACGCTGCCGGCGCTGATTTTCCTCGGCTACACGCTCGATTACTGGCGGATTTTCCCTCTGGCGCTGGGCGGCGGACTACTGGGCGTGCTGTTTGTTGTTCCACTTCGCAATGCGCTGGTGGTGAAGGAACATGGAAACCTGACTTTCCCGGAAGGTAAGGCCTGCGCCGATGTGCTGATCACCGGCGAACGGGGCGGCATTCAGGCCGGCAAAGTTTTTGGCGGAGCGGCAATCGGAATTGTCTACAAATTTCTGATGGGCGAGCAGGGCGGCCTGTTCTTCTGGAAAGCCACACCGGAGTGGCACCCGGCCTGGTATCCGGGCTCGACGTTTGCAGGTGAAATCACGCCGGAATACCTGGGCGTCGGTTACATCATCGGGACACGCGTATCCGGAATTATGGTTGCCGGTGGCGTCCTCTCGTGGCTTGTGTTGATACCGATTATTCAGTTTTTCGGCTCACGCATGCCGGACGTGATGTATCCCGGGACGATTCCCATCGGGCAGATGACCGAGACCCAAATCTGGAGCAGCTACATCCGGTATATCGGCGCCGGTGCGGTGACGGCGGCGGGAATCATTATGTTGGTCAGGGCCATGCCGACGATCGTTGGCTCATTTAAGTCGACGTTTGGCCAGCTCAAGGACAGCAAGGTGGCAAGCGCTCTGAAGGTGAAGCGCACGGCCCGCGACCTTCCCCTGCCGGTGATTGGCGTGGGAGCGGTGCTGGTGGTGGGTTTCCTGTGGGCGCTGCTGGAATTCCACATCAATCCCAAGGCCAGCGGAAATCTGGTCTCGGCTTTGCTGATGGTTTTTTTTGGCTTTTTCTTCGCCACCGTGTCGGCTCGGATTGTAGGCCTGATTGGAAGCTCGTCGAACCCTGTTTCCGGAATGACCATTGCGACCCTGATGGGCACGTGCCTCATATTTGTTCTGGTCGGCTGGACGGGCGGAGTGTATTCCGTGATTGCTCTCAGCATCGGCGCAGTGGTTGCGATCGGCGGGGCCAGCGCGGGCCAAACCACGCAGGACTTGAAGACGGGCTTCCTGGTGGGAGGCACGCCCAGCAAACAGGAACTCGGCTATGCCATTGGGGTGATAACGTCGGTTTTTGTGGTGGGGCTCACCATGCAACTGCTGAACAGCAGCGCAACCAAAGTGAAGCCCCTGCACATTTCCGACGTCTCGATCACGTCGGCGATGAAGCCGCAGGGACCGACAACCTACGAGGGGCATAGCTATGAAATCATCAGCGTGATTGGATCGGCCAAAATTCCTGACGGCCGATACTTCTACGATCCCGCCAGCAAGCAGATTGAATACCAGCAGGTGATGGGCATCGGCTCGACAGATTATCCGGCCCCACAGGCGACGCTGATGAGCGTGGTGATCAACGGCATTTTGACGCGCAAGCTTCCGTGGACGCTGGTGTTGTTTGGCGCCTTCACCGTGATTGTTCTGGAGCTGTGTGGCATCCACTCGCTGGCCTTCGCAGTGGGTCTCTACCTGCCGATCTCGACCACGGCGCCCATCTTTGTGGGGGGCGTTGTCAAATGGCTGGTGGACGGGGGCAGGCGCACCGAAGAAGATGAAGCAGCGTCGGAAACCGGAAGCGGCGCGCTGTTCAGTTCGGGGCTGATTGCGGGCGGATCACTGGGCGGCCTGGCGCTGGCCACGGTGGTCGGCTTTAAGAAGGAAGAGTTGTTTGCCCTCGGCGCGCGCTGGTTCCCGCGTTTTGCGCAGAGCGATTTTGCTGCGCTGGTGATCTTTACCTGCCTGGCTGCGCTGCTCTATTTCGTAGCGAAATCGAAGGGTCGCCCGGTCCGGAGTCCCGAAACCTGATGCTCAGCGCGCATTCGAGTGCCCGCTGGCTCCTCCTCACCTCTCGGATATGGTAGGCTTCAACTAATGCCTCGATACACTCAATCGTACATGTCGTTTTTCCCGCCCTTCACGCGAATGGTGAAGGCGCTGATTATTGTCACCACGGCGGTTTTTGTTCTGACTTACTTCCCGTATCGTTTCTTTGGCTGGCAGGCGCCGTTCGTCTATCTGGGTTTGCAGCCTTACCTGGTGGTCCATCGCCTTTACCTCTGGCAGCTCGCCACGTATCTCTTCCTGCACGGAGGTTTCTTTCACATCCTGTTCAACATGTTTGCCCTGTGGATGTTTGGGCCGGACCTCGAGCAGTTGTGGGGCGAGTCGGAATTTCTCAAGTTCTATTTCATCTGCGGAATCGGCGCGGGCTTGCTCGATGTGGTTCTGACCACGCTCTTCGGATCGACCATGTCGCTTACGATCGGGGCGTCGGGAGCCATCTACGGGCTTCTGCTGGCTTTCGGCGTGATTTTCCCGAACCGGCCGATTTTTCTCTGGTTTGTTATTCCCATCAAAGCAAAATGGTTTGTGCTGATTATCGGCGGCATTGAATTCTTGAGCGAGATCGGCGGCCCTGGGTCCAACGTCGCTCATCTGGCGCATCTGGGTGGAATGCTGGTGGCCTACCTTTATCTGCGGGGAAGCGGGATTTCCGGGCGCATGCAAGGGCAGTACGACGAATGGCGGCGGGCGCGTCTGCGGCGAAAATTTGATGTCTATATGCGGGACAAGGATCGCAAGAATCCCGACCGCTGGCTCAATTAAGCTGGGCTTGAAAGCGGTTGAGGCATGCTGTGGATAAGCGCATGACACTCTCAAACAAAGAGGAGCCCACTTGGCTTCGCTTTGTGAGCCGCTTTGCCTCAGGATGCGGTTTGCAGCGGACGTAACAAACGCATCTTTCGTTTCTCGAACCCTCGTGGCAGGCCCGGTTCATCGCTGCCGTGATCTCGTCCGGCACGTGCCGCGCGAGGTACTCCGCAAGCGCATCGCTGAACAGTTGGCTGCGCGATTTTCTAGCGCGGCGGGCCAGGCGCTCAGCAAGCTCGAAAATATCATTAGGAATGGACACAGTCGGTTTCATGCCCGTCAGTGTAACCGCGACGGACCTGCAAGACAACCATGTCCGCGAGCAGCCGGGCATCAATAGACGCCGAAGCGATTGACGTGTGGCCCCGCGCGGTGATAGATTCATTTGGTTGGTTGTTCTTTGAAAATCAGTGTTCCTGTGGTGCTTCGCGCAAGCGAGGGTAAAAGGGAAGGCCGTGCAAATCGGCCGCGGTCCCGCCACTGTAATCGGCGAGTTGGATCTTCGATTCAAGAGCCACTGTCCCTAATGACCGGGATGGGAAGGCAGAAGGTCCCGCGATGACCCGGAAGCCAGGAAGCCTGCCCAGGAACTGAAACTCAGACTGACTCTTCGACGGAAAGAGGACTGAGGAAGAGCTGCCGAAGCCTTCCGGTTCCGTATGAGGAATTGGAAGGCTTTTTCATTTGAGGCTGTTTCTTCGTGCGTCCTTCCGTCCGGGAAGCCCGCCAAAAGCCGGGCAGAAAGGATGGAACTATGAGTGCAAGCCGTTACAAGTGGCCGTTGTTTGTTTTCTCGTTGATTTTCCTGATAAGCCCAATCGCTGGACGAGCCGCGACGCTTCAGGGGACCATTCTGGACCCCGACGGTGCTGAAGTCCCCGGAGCAACCGTGCTCTTGCTGGGCTCGCAAGGTACGGAAATCGCGCACACCGCGACCAGCGAACGCGGGCAATTTCGCTTTCAGGGAATTGCCTCCGGCGCCTATACCGTGAAGGTTTCCCTCGCCGGTTTTGGGGCGACTACAGCAACAGCCCGGGCCGGAGAAACCCTTCGCCTGGTTTTGCCACTCGCTCCTGTGCATGAAAGGGTTGTGGTGACAGCCACGCGCACGGCAGCGGCCACCAGTCAGCTCGGCGCCAGCACCAGCGTGATCACACGCTCACAGATTGTGGGCGAGGGCACACCGCTGGTGAGCGACCTGCTCCAGTCTCTGCCGGGCATCACCGTTGCGCGCAATGGGCCTCCGGGCGGCGTCACCAGTGTGTTTGCCCGCGGCGGCGAAAGCGATTACAACAAGGTGCTGCTGGACGGCGCTCCGCTCAACCTGGCCGGCGGCGCGCTCGACTTTAACACGTTGACTACTGGCGGACTGGAAAGGGTTGAAGTGGTGCGCAGTGCGGATTCTGCTTTGTTCGGCTCAGACGCCATGACCAGCGTCATCCAACTGTTTGCGCGGCAAGGCAACGCAGAGACCAGGCATCCACACTTCTCCTTCAGCGGAGAAGGCGGCAAGGATTCCACCTGGGCCGGAGATGGATCTGTCTCAGGCGGCTACGGGCCTTTCGACTATATGCTGGAAGGAGGAAAATTCAGCACCGATAACCAGGCGCCGAACGATTTTTTCCACGTCAGCACGCTTTCAGCAAATTTTGGCCTGAGACTGGGAAAAGCCACCACGCTGCGCGCCATCATGATGGGCGGCTTTGGCCTGGCGGGCACTCCCGGGCAGACGGCTTTCGGGCCTCCGATCACGGACGCATCGTACCGGCATCGAACAGGCTACGGCGTATTTATGGTCCACAATCAGACCACCCCATCCTTGGAACAGCAACTGACTTACACCTTTTCCAAGTCACGCCAGGTTTCGGTTGACCTGGGACAAAATCCCCCATTTACGCCCTCGTTTGAGGGCCGCACAGCCGCATTCCAATTTTTCGATTTCCCCACCAACTATCTGGACGACGAGTGGCGCGATCACGTCAGTTATCAGACCAACTGGGAAGGTTCACCATTCAGCGGACGGTTCGGCCAGCACGTCGATACGTTTGCGTTTGACTGGGACGGCGAGCACGGTTTCCTGGTTGACCGCTTCGCCCAGGACCCTGCAACCCGTGCGCGGCGGAATAACTTCGGATATACTTTTCAGGATCAGACTTTGTGGGGGCGGGTTTCGCTGGCCAACGGAGTCCGGATTGATGACAACGGAAGCTTCGGCACCGTGGTTGTTCCGCGAAGTTCGCTGGCGTATCAGTTGAGAAACGGTCGAGGCTTCTTCGGCGCTACTACGCTGAAGTTTAACTTCGGTCTGGGCGTGAAGGAACCCAGCTTTCAGGAATCGTACGCCAACACGCCCTTCTTTGTGGGCAATCCGAACCTGGCTCCCGAAAGAACGCGGACACTCGATTACGGCGTGGAGCAACGGTTCTGGAATGGGCGAGGCCGGCTGGAATTGGACGGCTTTGACAACCTTTTTCGCGATCAGATCGCGTTTGAGGTCACCGACTTCCAATCCTTCAGCGGCACCTATTTTAATATCGGCCGCGCCAGCGCAAAAGGCGGGGAAGTTTCGCTGGAAGTCGCGCCGATGAAGGGCCTGAGAGCCATCGGGAGTTACACCTATCTCGATTCAGAAGTCATCGAAAGCGGCAACCCGACCACGCCCGCACTGGAGGCCGGTAGCTGGCTGTTGAGGCGGCCGCGGCATTCCGGTTCCATTCAGATTCTGTGGAACTGGCGGCGGATGAATGTGACTTCGACCACGGTGTTGGTGGGGCGGCGGCAGGACAGCGACTTTGTAGGCCTTGTACCTCCGCTGATCTGGAACAGCGGCTACACGGACTCGAATCTGTCCTGGAGCTTCAGAGCTTTCGGGCACATCACATACTTTGGAACGGTGGGAAATTTGTTCAATCAGGAGTACATGCAAATCCTGGGCTACCCGGCGCTGAAGTTGACCTGGCGAGCCGGCATGCGCCTGGAATTTTGAGCGAAGGAGGCGAGCATGACCTATCTCATCATTGTACTGGCGATTGCAGCACGCTTTATCCCCGGCGCAGCGAACTTCAGCCCCGTTTACGCGGGGCTGTTATTCAGCGGGGCTTATCTGAAACGGCGCGACTCCATCTGGTTTCCGGTTTCGCTTTTGGCCGCGAGCGATCTGCTGGTTAATTCGCTGCTGTACCACACATCTTTCGAGTGGATGCAGACCCTCAACTGGCTGGCTTTTGCCGCCATCGTGATGGTGGGCTGGTGGCTGCGGAAGCGCGTTTCCGTGCGTAACGTGGTGGCGGCCTCGGTGGCCGGGGCGAGCATCTTTTTCCTGATCAGCAACTTCGCCGTGTGGATCGGCGGAGGGCTGTACGCGCCGACGTTCGGCGGCCTTGCAGCGTGCTTCGCGGCGGCGATTCCGTTCTATGGAAATTCGCTGATTAGCGCCGTTCTCTTCAGCGGCATTCTGTTTGGCGCGTATGAGTACTATCTGCGCAGGTCAGACAGCCACGAGATGGCCGCGCACTGATCGAGCGGCCGCACCGCTAACGGGAGGGGATCTTTGCCTTCCTGTCTACTGCGTGGTTCGCGCTACGTTTGCGAAACTTGCCGCAGGGGGCGCGGCGGGCGCCTCCTCAGAATGCAGGATGCTGGCAAGAATCTCGACGCCGCCGGCAAGGCGTGGCCCTGGGCGGGAAAAATAACCTGACCCGTCAACGGCGAAAACCCTGCCGTCACTCACCGCCCTCAGCGATCCCCACTGTTCCGGCAGTGTCACCCGGTTGAATTCTTTCACCGCCTGTTCAAGCCCGTAACCACAGGGCATCATCACGACAACGTCGGGATTCGCCTTCACCAGCTCGTCCCAGGTTAGCCGGAAGCTGGGTTGCGCAGCCTTCCCGAAAATATCCGCTCCCCCGGCGCAGGCCACCATTTCGGGCACCCAATGCCCGCCCGCAAAGAGCGGATCTAGCCACTCGAGACACGCAACGCGAGGCTGGGCAGAGAAATGGGCGGCAGCCTGCACGACGGCCGAAACCCGCCTCTCCAATTTTGTAACGAGCTCGCGGGCCGGATCGCTGCGGCCGATGGCGCTGCCGACGGCCAGGATGTCTTTCCACACATCTCGAAGGGAATGGGGATTCAGAGACAGCACCTCCGGCTTCCGAGCGAGAGCGGCCAGCACTGACGCCAGGTCGCCCGGAGAAGCTGCGCACACATGGCACAAATCCTGAGTGATGATCAGATCCGGATCAATGGCCTGGAGCGCCGCCTGGTCAATTTCATAGAGGCTTTCTCCGCGCGAGACGAAGTCGCTCACCTGGCGGTCAATTTCCAGTGGGTCTTCGGAATGCTCCAGTCGGGTGCGAACCACAACCCGTTTGGTCCTGGCCTCCGGAGGATAATCACACTCAAATGTGACTCCAGCCACCGACTCGCCGGCGCCAAGCTCAAAAAGAATTTCAGTCGCCGAGGGAAGAAGTGAGCAGATGCGCATGCCAGACAGTCTATCAAGACTGAGCAGGACTTCAAAATCTGGATCTGCGGCCAGGCGCCTCAAGCCCCACCAGTCCTGAGTTCATCCGGTGACGCGATGCACTTTGAGGATGTTGGTGCTTCCCCTTTTTGCTATGGGGTTCCCGGCGATCACCGCAATAAAGTCGCCCTGGCTAACCGCCCCCATTTCCCGCAGCCTCCGCGCCGCCGCCTCCACCATCTTGTCGGTGGAACGCAGTCTCCGCATGTGGACCGGCTTCACACCCCAGTAGAGGGCCGTCCTGCGCAACACATTGTCAAAAGGGGAAAAGGCAAAGACGGGAATCCGGGGGCGGTATTTTGATATGAGCCGGGCGCTTGCGCCAGATTGGGTAAACACCGCGACCGCCTTCATGTCCAGTTCAGCGGTCAAATGCGCCGCGATCTCACAGATGGCCTCCGGAACGTTCAATGCTTGCGCGCGGTCCGAGGCACCGGGAATTCCCCCTCCACGCTGTGTCCCTTCAGTTACCGTAATGATTCGGGCCATCATTTCCACGGCCTTCACGGGGTAATGGCCTGTGGCGGTTTCGCCCGAGAGCATCAGAGCATCGGTGCCGTCAATCACCGCATTCGCCACGTCAGAAGTCTCCGCGCGCGTCGGTCGGGGATAGACTGTCATGGATTCCAGCATTTGAGTGGCAGTAATCACGGGCACCCGCATGGCGAACGCCTGGTTGATGATCAACTTCTGGAGGGCCGGCACGCTCTCCGGAGGCAATTCAACCCCCAGATCGCCGCGCGCTACCATGACGGCGTCCGTGGCCCGCAAAATTTCGTCCAGTTGATCGATGGCCTCCGGCTTCTCAAGCTTGGCTATCACGGAGATGGCGCGGTCAGCTCGGGCAAGGATGCGCTTAAGCGCCAGGATGTCTTCAGCCTTTCGGACGAACGAAAGGGCAATGTAGTCCACCCGGTTCTCAATGCCAAACTTGAGATCTTCTCGATCTTTGCTGGTCAACGCAGAAATCTTTAAGGCCAGGCCGGGGAGGTTGATTCCCTGGTGCTCTCCCAGTTCTCCGCCATTCACCACGCAGCACTGGACCTCAGTCCCTTTTACACTTTCTACCCGAAGTTCGATGAGACCGTCCGAGAGCAGAATGCTGTTGCCCGGGTGGACCTCCTGGGGCAGCCGCTTGAAGGTGGTTGAAATGCAGCGAGCATTGCCTGGGATAGTACGGGTGGTGATGGTGACGGGATTGCCGGCCCGAAGCTCGACGCGCCGGCCGCCCTCGAGCGCGCCGGTACGAATCTTCGGCCCTTGAAGGTCCTGCATCACCGCCACGGCTCGACCGCATGCGCTCGACACCCTGCGAAGCATTCGGAGCCGCCGGGCGTGTTCCGAATGCGATCCGTGTGAAAAATTAAGGCGCGCGACATCCATCCCGGCATTCAGGAGCGCAGCAAGCACTTCGGAGTTGTCCGTTGCCGGTCCAAGCGTGCAGACGATTTTGGCGCGGCGGAATTCAGCATTCGTGGTTGAAGGCTTCAACAGCATATTCATCGATTCAGTATATCGGCTGCTGCAAGTTGTAGGAGAGGAAACCGGCGGAAAGCGGTGTTTCAAACCTTCTAAACGCTCGCCGCACTCGAGGGCTTACGGAACCAGGCGCGACCGGCCCGCACAGCCGCGCACCAGAAGATTAAAATCATCGGCGGAATTGGGCCGCAACTTCAGATTCGCAACGTGGACACACAATCCGCGTTGCCACCAGTACACAGTGTTGCGGTTGATCAGTCTACAGGGTGAGAAGATAATCGGATGCGCTGATGTCCCTGAAGTTCGTGGAGTTGACTCTCAGGCCGACAACGTTTCCGAAAAACTGAAGGATGGAAGTGAGGCGAAGGAGCGGCGTCTTCTCATCCACTCTCAGGAAATGCCGGACGCGCAGCATGAAATAGGTCAGATGGAAGTAGAGGATCAAAAGCCGGTCCTGGGTCGAGTAACGGTGGCTTTCGTTCGCAGCATTCCTCAGCAGATAGCTCAAAGCCAGAAAATCGCACTTTAACATCATACAGAAGCGGGCATAGTCGACGGGAGCGTCAAATTCTTCAACGGCCCTGCGAACGGAAGGAAATTCGAGGCGATTTGCATTGACGATCGGCAGGAAGTAGTCCCGGTCAAACTCCTGCCGCAGGATCTTCAGACAAATCGTCTGGAGATAAAAGAAGAGCATTGCAATCGACAACGTCAATATCAAGACAGGAAGAAACATGGAACGCCTCAATCAAACATGAGAAACGCTCGCTCGCGCATAGGCGGGCGTCGTATCCGCCCTGCGGCGAGGCGCCTTCGCCAGATCGGGTACTCTGGAAACGGCATAGAACCAAGTCAAGATCATTCCGATATCACACAGCGGGAAAAAGTAGACCCCGACCAGACGTGATAGCTCGGCTCCTCGCGCTAAATAAAATAGCGCCAAGCCGGCTGCCGGGCCGGCAAACTCGATGCCCAACCCACTGACCAGCATCCCCAGCCTCTCGTCCGCAACATCCATCTTCACGGTCATGAGATACAACAGGGTGGTCAACACGAGGCTGGCAAAGTAGAGGTTCTGTGAGAACTGAACAATAAAGAGAGAAAATACCCTGTCCTTATGGCTGGATAACGAAAAAAATGAAACGATTGTGATTGCGATGAGAACTGTTCCAAGCAGCAGCCGTACAAACTGCCACATCTCCCCGTTTTGGGAACAGGCGCGCCTGAAAAAAGAAGCGACTACAACGAAAGCGGCCAGCACAAGCAAGAGATCGGTTGTCCAGTAACAGTTCCAATATTGCGAGGACCCTAAGCCGTAGTGATGCAGGGTATAGCTGCGGGTGGCGATAATGCCAAGCGACGTGACGAGATAAAAAACCAATTCCCAGAGGCGTTTTGCGTAACCATTTACGAGCAGATACACTAATAGGCCCGCCTCGAGTATGTACCCGGCGTAGCTAAGAAAATCGCTAATTTGAATACCGCTCATAAGCAGCCTGTTGGATCACCTGATCTCAGGTGGCCTCGCCAGGCTGCTTAGGGCTCGTGGATCTTACTGAGCGCGCGGCGGCAGCGGTGCAGGCGACGGGCCAATTGCTGAGGCCTTCGGCGGCAGCGGTGCTGGTGATGGGCCGATTGCTGCAACTCTCGGCGGAAGTGGGCAAGGCGACGGACCAATTGCCACAAGCGTTGCAGCGTTGCCGACAACAACGCTGTTCGCGGTCAGCACTCTCCGCAGGGACACACTTGCCAAAACAACCAACACTGCTAACACAAAGGTCAGGATGTAGTTTCTCATCAGACTCTCCTCCAGGTGAATTTTTGGAAAATTCCCGCTTCGGAAGAGAGCCTACGCTAGAATACCTCCTGAGTCAATAGGTAACTGCTAAACCACCGTTATCAATTGTGCCACAACCCTGTGGCAAGTCAAGCGAAAACTGCGACCTCGCAATCATACCGGGTTAACAGAAAAGTTGCAATCATTCCTGAGATAGACCGTTCGCCTCCGTAAGTTGTTGAGACAAGCCGTCTACCTGCTTTGTGATAGCCTTCCGGGATCATTAAGCCCATTGGAATCTGCTGGATGGGAACCCCACGGTGTGGGCCTCCCGATATCACTCTGGCCCGCTTCCTGCGTACCCTCGTCAAGCCGCTGTTGCGTTCGAGCCATACGGGTCCCTGAGATTCCATCATTATTCTAGCAAGGTTCTAATGTTTTGCGCCCCCAGCCTCCGTCAAACAAGCGGCGAGGTTACAAAAATTTTATTCTTTGTATTTGTATAAGCTGAGCGTTTATCACGCGCGATGCTCTACCGAATCCTGGCATCCCGGGAAACTTGGGAAGACAACCTGGCCAGTCCAGCCCAATTCCTTCATTCCGATTTCAGATGAGTAATATGCACCAACGATCCAGTTCTTAATGTTTTCGAAATGGTCGCGCATGGTTGTGCGCTGCGGCCGGCTTTCTGCGACGTCTGCGGGCTTCGTCGTGGAAGCGGATTCAAGAATTTCGTTTTGCTGATTCTCGGAGACTTCTTTATAAGGATGGGAAAAGCGCTTGAGGGATTCGGCTTCGAAGGCGGAGAGCGAAGCCAGGAATTTTTTTTGTGCATCCTGAGTGTCTACTGAAAGCAGGAGGTCGATGAATCGGTTGACCTGCGCCTTGGATGAACCGGGAACAATTCGCTCGCCGAGCACGTCGAGAGTCTCGCTCTGATGCTGATCCAGGAATGCCGGAGACCAATCGGCTTTCGCAGCTTTGGCGCTGGCGGCGGCAACTGTGTTGTGGTTTGTGAGATGCTTCACAATGGGATGCCCCTCGGCCAAGCCGGCGACGGACAATCCGGCGCCTCCGGCCATCATCAGTCGGCGCACCATCTCACGCCGGCTGATTCCACTCTTTGACCTGGAGGGACTGTCGTCGGTTGTTGAATGCTGGTTCTTCTTCATTCTTCTCCCCGCCCTTAAGGTTGAATCACTTCGCAGTGGAGCTTTCCGTGAGTCTTCAACGGCCTCATCCTACCACTGAAGCTCCGTTTAGCACAACACATCGCGAGGGAGGTTTGCGCATGCTGAGGTTGACGTTTGTACCCCCGGTTGTTACGATCAGTCATCTTCAGGTGTGAACAGCGGCTGGGCATTCCGGTGTGGCTGTTGGATATGGTTCACGGGGCTGATTCGTACCATCCGGAATCATTTTTATTGAACGCGGATATTTTTAGTCAGACGATCTGGCCATCAGATCGAAAAAGCAATGGAGACGTGTAATGAACCAGGGGGGAAATCAGCTTTACGACGTGCTGGTGGTGGGATCGGGAGCTTCGGGCGGGTGGGCGTGCAAGCGACTGGCCGAGGCGGGACTGAAGGTGGCGCTGGTGGATGCAGGGCGCCAGCAGTCGGACAAGAACTTTACCGAGCACGAGCCG
>DASUJZ010000058.1:0-19453 GCA_036278995.1 Terriglobia bacterium
ACGATGGCGTCGTCGATAATCAATCCTACGGCAGCCGCCAGCCCGCCAAGCGACATCAGGTTGAAGCTCTCACCAAGAAATTTCAGGGCCACAAACGTCATCAGGATGCTGATGGGAATCACCATGCCGGCGATGAAGCTCGAACCCCAGTCGCGCAGGAAGAGCACTAACACGGCGGAAGCCAGAATAATGCCGATCAGGATGGCGTCGCGCACGCTTTTGATGGATTCCCCCACGATCCACGACTGGTCATAAAAATTGCTGACCACCACTCCCGGCGGCAGCGTCTTTTCAATCTGCTGCATTTCCGCGTTCACTTCCGCGGCCACTCGCATTGTGTTGCTTTGCCGCTGCCGGTTGACATTCACCAGCACGGCAGGCTGTCCATTGGCGGTGACGAGGGTGTAGTTGGGCGCCACGCCCGAAGAAACGCCTGCCACGTCGCGAACGTAAAGGGGAAAACCGCCCGGGTCATTCTTGACATAAATGCCGGAGATTTCTGCCGGGTCATGGACCTGGCCCGTGATGAGGCCCAGGTACAATTGATGATCGTGGCTCAGCAGCCCCGGCGACTGGATCAGGTTTGAGCGGTCAACCGCGCTCAGCAGGTCGGAAATCGTCACATGGGTGGCCAGCAGTTTGGCCGGGTCGGGAGTGATATGAAACTCTGGCACGTCGGTGCCCTGCACCAGAATGCTGCCTACGCCCGCCAGGCTGTTCAGGCGCGGCTTGATGTTATACGTCGCCAACTCCCAGAGCTGAGTTTGCGGCACCGTCTTCGAGGTCAGGCTGTAGCCCAGAATCGGAAAGCTGGAGAACTCCAGGCGGTTGGTATCAATCCGCGCCGTGGCCGGAAGGTCGGGCCGCACCTTGGCAATCGCCGCATTCACGCGCTCGAGCGTCTGGAACATATCCACGTTCCAGTTGAAAAAAAGATCGATTTCCGCCGAGCCGCGGCTGGTGATCGACCGTACGTCCTGGATGCCCAGCACGCCGCCCACGGTTTCTTCAATCGGCCGCGTAATGGTCACCATCATCTGGTCAATCGGCATAACGCCGTTGTCCACGCCGATGATGACGCGCGGAAAATTCGTGGTGGGGAAAACAGCAATCGGAATGGTAAACGCAAGATACGCGCCCACCAGCGCCAGCGCGATGATCAGGAAGATGATCGGCTTGGTCTCCCGCGCAAACCAGTACGACGACGCATCCTCGTCGGGCGCGCCGGCCGGTGGCGGAATATCGGGATCGGGCTGGGTGCGGTTATCCATGCGTCATCTTCATCAGCACAGAGGAGAGTGATACCCGTCATGCTGAGCACAGCGAAGCATCTGCTGTGCTTTCCTGTCAATCAACAAAGCAGTTCCTTCGCTCCGCTCAGGATGACGTGGAGCGGGCGCCTTTTTTCTGAGTGCGGCTAATATTTCACCTTAGTGCCATCCGGCAGCGCGTAGGCCCCCTGGCCTACAATCAGGTCCCCGGCCTTCAGCCCTTTGGTAATCTGCACCTTGTCGCCCTGCTCGATCCCGGTCTCCACTTTCGTCCTGTGCGCGACGCTGTCGGAATCGATCAACATCACGTACGGGCCCGTATCTGGATCATTCAGCAGCGCCGCCCGCGGAATCACCAGCGCCCCCGGAACCTTCCTCGCGGTCATCGTAACCGTCACCGTCGAGCCGGGCGTCAGCTTGTCTCCCGTGTTCTGCGCCTGCACCCACACCTGCACCGTCGTGCTGTTCAAATCGACTGCCGGGCTCACCACCGTCACTTTTCCTGCCGTTGGGTTCGATCCACCCGGCACCGAAATCTCAGCCTTGTCCCCCACCCTCAGCGTCGCAGCCTCGGCTGCCGGAACCCGCGCCCGCGCCACCACCTCGGACAAATTCATCACCGTCACCAGCGGCGTGCCAGCAGAAGCCATGTCGCCCGGAAACAGCGGGCGGTCAGTGACCACTCCGTCAATCGGGCTGCGGATTTCAGAGTACGAAAGCTGCGCCGCCGCATTGTCGTAAGCCCCCTTGGCGGCATCCAGTTGTCCCTGGGCCGCTTTCAATTGCGACTTCATTCCAACGGATTGAATTTTTTGAAGTGTCTGTGCAGCCGACTGCAACTGCGCCTGCGCCTGCACCAGTCCCGCGCGCGCCTGGTCCAACTGCTTGCCGGCCAGCGCGCCCTGCTTATAAAGCTTTTGGCTGTTCTCGTAGAGCTTCTGAGCGGCTGCAAACGCCGCCTGGTCGGTCTTCAGGTTGCCTTTGGCCTGCGTAATCTGCTCGGGAAGGTTCGAGGCGGTGGCGGTCTCGTAATTCGCCTGGGCCTGTTCGTAAGCGCCTTTTGCGCTGGCGGCGGCTCCGGCCAGGTCGCTGTTTTCAAGCTCTGCCAACAGCTCGCCGGCATGCACGCGGTCTCCGCGCTGCACGTAAAACTTCCGCACCGGCGCGCTGATTTTGGGCACGATGCTGGCCTGCTTAAGAGGAAACAGCACGGCTTCGGAGGTGACCTGATGCGCAATTTCCGCCCGCTCGACGCGCACCGCCTGCACCGTCACCAGCGGCTCAGGCTCCGGAACTTCCTTTCCGCCGCAGCCGGTCATTACAATCGCAACTCCGATGGCCAGCAGGGCGGGCACCCAGTGCTGCAAGCGGCGACATGAATTGTCGGGCATCGATTTAGAAGCTCCCCGTGAGCGTCTGAAGGTTGGCCAAAGCCACGCGATAACGCGACAATCCGGCCGCATAGCTGTCCCGGGCCTGCGTCAGCGTGTTCTGGGCGTTCAGCACATCCAACACTGTTGCCTCTCCGGCTTTGTAGCGCAGCGTGTTCAGCCTTAAACTCTCGGCCGCCAGGCTCGCCGAACTCTCAAGCGATGCCAGCTCCGACCGCGCCGTCCGCGCTTCATTATAGTCGGAATAGAGGTTCTTCAACACCTGCCGCTGCGCCGCGCTCAATTCCACCTGCGCCTGCCGCTTCTGATATTCGGCCTGGTGCAGCCTGCTGATGTTCGCTCCCCAGTGCCACACCGGCACGTTCACCGTGGCCGTCACAAAAAATCCCAGGTTGGGCAGCGGGCCGGCTTCCGGAAAGCCGCTGGCCACGCTGCGCAGGGCAAAGGCGTTGGCCTGGATTCCGTAATCGACGTCAAAGGAGAGCGTCGGCAGGAATGCCGCTTTCGCCTGCGACACTCCGTAGCGCGACTGCCGCAGCGCCGCCATCGCCGCGCGAATGTCCGGGTTGCCGGCTTCCGCCATTTTCGTGACCTCTTCGAGCGTGGGCAGTGGCGGTGAGTTGTCGAGATCGTCCACCACGTTGAAGTTCTGATTGAAGTCCGCGAACAGCATCACCGCCAGCGCCAGCCGCGCATTGTCCATGGCGAGCGTGGCCTCCTGGAACGCCTGCTGCTGCTGGTTGTATTGGATCTGGAAAGTGATCACGTCGCTGTGCGCCACTTCGCCGCCCTTTTCCAGTTGCTGGCTGGCATCGAGTGATTGCCGTGTCTGCTGTGCGCTCTGCTGCGCCGTCGCGTAGCCGCGCTCGGCCACCACCAGCCCATAATAAGCCTGCGTCACCGCCACCTTCAGCCCGCGCCGCGCAATCTCCTGCTGCGCCCGCGCGATTTCTTCCGCCGCCGTCGCGGCATGATAACTGGCCAGCGTGAAGGTGTCTGCGGAAAAAGTCTGCCGGAAAACTCCAAAGGCGTTGTAGACGTGAATGCCGTCGTTGGTCACATACCGTCCGGTGGGCACAACGCCATTCCCTTGCGTCAGCAGCTCCTGCACGGTCGCGTCCGCCGACGGCAGCAGCGCTGACCGCGCCTGCGTCACATTGCCTCGCGCCATCTTCGTCGCCGTCATCGCCGCCTGGAATTGCGGGCTGTATTTCTCCGCGCGCTCCAGCGCATCCTGCAAGGTGAGCGTCAGCGGCGCGGCCGTGCTGCTTGCGCCGGCAGCGGAGGTTTGCTGCTGCGAATTCGCTGTTGCGGCCGGCTCGGATGCCAGCTTGGAAAGAAGCTGCTCCGCCGATACGCGCGAAATCCCGGCCGCGCTGTTGCTTTCCGCCGCCAGGCTCCGCACAGCGGCCAATCCCAGCGCCAGAGCCATTGCCGCCAACATTGTTCCCGCCCATCGTATGCGCCGGGTTTGCCCTCGCAGAGGTACGCTCGGCACGAAATCATGAATCGTTGTCGCTCGTTTCCGCTGTTTGTTCAGCTTCCGGCTGCTCTGCATGTTCACCTCCTGGTCTGTGAATTCCCGTCGATTGTCCTTCTGGATTCAGGCGCTTTCGCTCATGGCAAGCGGCAACTCTGCGTTCTCTGTGTCGCCAGAGTCACATCACAGAGCCCGCGCAGCATCTCCGTGCCCTCTGTGTGAAATCTTTTACGGCCCATCGAGGAACAGGCAGAGGAACTCGGCTTCTGAGGGTAATTTTTCGTTTTGCCATCGCCTGGATTCACGAATGCTCGTCCTCTTCCACGCCCACCACAGCCACCGGGTTTGCCGCCGATGAGGCCTTTTCCCAGGCGCTGGTTCGCCAGTTGTCAAGACGTGGACCGGCGGCTCCCCAGGCGGGCAGCGTCATCAGCAGTCGCTCGGAAAATCCAAACAGGTAAGGCTCATACATGGCGCGCAATTTCGCCAGCGTTTCTTCGGCGGCGCGTTCCCTGCACATCGGAGTCCCACAGGCGCATAGAACATCGCGCAGCTCGGCGAGCGTCGCCGGCTCAAAGCGGTCGTTTGAAACCACCCGCGGCGGGATAGCGAGTGCCTGCGCCAGGTCCACCAGCGCGTGACGGCAGATGGCAAAGGTGAGTTCCGCCTGCCAGCGCAGCGCGCCCTCGGTGTGGGCAATCAGCAGCGCGCAGGCGTCCAAAATGGTGGCCAGCGCCGACACCCACGACTGATTGTTGTGCTGCGAGCGGAAATAGCAGAGCACGGGATAGGAGAGGTGGCTTTCCATCAGCTCAGCCGCCCAGCTTTCCCACGCCCGCAGATATTCCCCGAGCGCTTCCAGGTTCTGCTGGCTCACGTGACGCCGCAGCAACTCGGAGGCCGTAGGCGGCGAGCCGGCGCGCGCATCAAGCAGTGAGATGTTCGCCTCGCGCCGCGAAAACGCTCCATAAAGCACCGGCAGATACGAAATCACCACCGCCAGGAAACCAAACCCCGTGCCCGCCTCCACCACCGTTACGAACCGCGCAAAATGCGTGTGCGGGATCACGTCGCCCAGCCCCAGCGTGAAAAAGCTGGTGCCGCTCAGGTAGAGCTGCGTTCGGAACGATTGCACCGTCCAGGGCTCGCCCATCATGTGGCCCGCCGCCCACTGCACCATAGCGAAACCCACAATCAGCCCGCCGGCCCACACTCCAAAAAGCATCAGGATCGAGAGCGGCCCGAAAATTCCCAGGTAACCTTCGCGGCGTTTCACGGATTTGATGCGGCGCGCAATCGCGAACCACGGCCTGCCCGTCGAGCGGTAGAACGCCGCCGCCAGCCGGTAGCGCCGTGTCACGCGCCGAGGCAGAATGATGGTTTCAAAAGCGTCCCAGAGGATTGTCCCCAGCAGCACGAGCCCCAGCAAACCAATGAACGCCGCCACCCTGATTTCCTTTCTCCAAGCGCCTGCGAAGCTGTTCCCATAACTCTAGCAGGTTGGCCGTAAACGTTCTAGAACGGTATTGTCGCGCCGGAGCCGTCAGCTTTCAGCCTTCAGCTCTCTGCCTCCTGCCTTCTGCTTTCTGCCTTGTGCCTTCTCGCCTTCTGCCTACTGCCTTCTGCCGTTTTTCTCTTGAATGTTGAATCTTGAATTTTGAATGCTCGACCCACCTGGCCGCCGCACCTTCTGCCTCCCGACTTCTGACTCCTGTCTCCTTCTTCTTGCTCCTGCCTTCAACCTTCTGCCTCCTGCCTCCCGCTTTCTGCCTTGTGCCTTCTCGCCGTCGAAACCGGCGTCCCTAAAAACAAAAGCCCTCTCCCGCCGGGAGAGGGTGGCGGAGGTACGACGCCGGGTGAGGGGGCTTTTCAGGAGGGCCGGGCTTCACGTGGCGAGATAAACTCGCCGCTACACTTCGGTCGCGAAATTTTCCGCTTGACAACCGGCCCTGATCTGTGCTAGCCTACTACTGTTAACTCCCCACGGCCAATCACCGGCCTCCCCAAGCCGGTCCGTCATCCTGAGCGCAGCGAAGGATCTGTTTGTTTTTCGGATACCGACAAAGCAGATGCCTCCCCCGCTCTGCGGCATCGGAATGACGACGCGAGCCGTCCCGCACCGCATCCCGCATGCCGGGATGGACGCAATCATTCGATCGCTCAGGAGCCATCATGGCCAACCGACAGCAGAAGCCGTCCGCGTCGCGCGCGCCATCTCCGCGCCACCGCGCCGCCGCGCTCAAAAACCTGGAAAAAGCCTGGCAGGCCAATCGCTCGCACTGGGAATTCACTCCCTCGCGCCGCTCCAATTCGCTCTGGACCATCAAGAAGGCGCAATTTGCCAATCGCCTGCCCGGACGCAAGTTTTCGTCCGCACAGCGCGAGGCCGCCGGCCGCAACGTTGCCAAAGCGCGCCAGACGCTCCAGGCACGCGGCCGATCCCCCGAGCATCTGGCCAAGCTGCGCCAGTCGATCGCCAAAGCCCGCGCCGCCCGCACCCGCAAGAGCATCGAGCGCCAGGCGGAAAAAATCCTGAAGCACGGACTCTTTGCCCGACGGCTGCGCGGCCCCGTGGCGCCGCTGGGCGAAAATCCGCGCGATTACCAGGCCATCCATCGCCTCGTGGTGCGCTACTTCGGGCCGCAAAATGCCGAAGAGGAAAAGCTGCTGCACCTCATCGCCGACGCGCTCTGGCGGCAGCACCGCATCTTTTTTGCCCAGGCGGCCTCGCAAATCGAGCGGCTCAATTTTTTTCTCAGCGAGGCCACGCCCATCGATTCTGCCGATCCCGTTGAAGCCAGGGTGCGCGCCTACACGCTGCTCACCGTGCTGCTTGACCGCGATCCCGTCCAGCGCCGCGCTACGCGCCTGATCGGAGCCACCGAGCGCCTGCTGCGCCGCTTCCTCCGCCTGCGCTTCGGCCGCGATCCCAATTTCCAGACCGGCCGGCGCGTGCTCGATCCCATCGAGGGCTTGCCCGACAGCGACCGCTTCGACCTCGCCCTCACCACCACCGACCCGGAACTCTTTGAAGAACTGGTCTTCGGCACCGACGACTTGTGATTCCAGCAAAAGGGGATGGACGTTAGTGCCAGGGGCCCGGGGCGGGTGAGGGTCCTTTTTAGGAGGGCCGGGCTTTCAGCCCAGCCATTGCACGGCCGCCCGACCGCCCACGAACCAAAAGCCCTCTCCCGCCCGGAGTGGGTGGCGGAGGTACGACGCCGGGTGAGGAGGCTTTTAGGAGGGCCGGGCCTTCAGCCCGGCCATTGCACGCCTCCCGACCGCCCGCGAACCAAAAGCCCTCTCCCGCCCGGAGTGGGTGTACCGCAACGCGGGACGGGTGAGGGCACCGCTGCCTCCAGTCCATCTGCGTCACCACGCTCGCGGCATCCATTGCCACGCCATTGGCCGCGTGCTACCATCGTCGCCATGCCAGGCCGCGCCATCCAATCACGCGAATCGTAAGGAGAAAAACCACATGCCTGTACCCGTTCTTCTGCCCACCACTGCTCGTGACGAAACTTTTGCCGGCGTCAAATACCATGTTCAGGGAGAACTCGTTCCGGTGCTCAGCGTCGAGCTCAGCGCCATGCCCATTTACTTTGAGCATCACGTGCTGCTGTGGAAAGATACGCAGGTTGAAATCGGCGTCAAGACCATCAGCGGAGCCTTCAAGCGCATGGTGGCAGGGATGCCCATTCTTATGACCGAAGCGCGCGGCCCGGGCCGCATTGCCTTCAGCCGCGATGGCGCGGGCCACGTTTTCGGCCTGCACCTTTCGCAGGGCCAGTCCGTCGACGTGCGCGAGCATCAGTTCCTGGCCGCCACGGAGAGCCTCGATTACGGCTTTACGCGCGTCAAGGGAGCCAGCAACATCCTCTTCGGCGGCACGGGATTTTTTATCGATAAGTTCGCCTGCCGCCAGTCGGAAGGCATCGTCTGGCTGCACGGCTACGGGAACGTCTTTGAGATTGACCTGAAAGCCGGCGAGCAGATCGACCTCGAGCCGGGCGGCTGGATCTATAAGGACCCCACCGTCCAGATGCAGACCCAGTTCCAGAAACTCTCGACAGGATTCTTCGCCAGCGGCCAGATCTTCTGGAACCGCTTCACCGGCCCCGGCCGCGTCGCTCTCCAGTCCATGTATTTCCACATGCCCACCGAAGGATAGCGCGCGCTGGCAGGCTCGCTCGCGGCACGCCGAGGAAATCATGAACCCTCTCCGCCGGGAGAGGGTGGCGGAGGTACGACGCCGGGTGAGGGGTTTTTTAGGAGGGCCGGGCTTTCAGCCCGGCCACAACCCGCCTGCCACCATAGTCGGCTTCAGCCGCTGAAGTCCGGCCTCGTCTCGCCGAGCCCTCCTGAGCCCCTTCGCCCTCCGCTCGCGAACGGCCCTGATCCCGCAGTACGGGAGATGAGACTCACGGTAAATCCGCGAAGAATCTGCTGCACGTGTCCTTCTGTCCCGCCGCAGTAACCGAACATCACAGTCGCTTCCGCCCCGCGCCTTTCCGTTGTATATTATGCCCGCACGCAATTCTCACCCTCAGGAGGACACCACCCATCATGCCGATCCACGGATCATTTCACTAGAACGCCAGCAGCATCATCGTTCTTGAAAAATATTCGTCCTGTGAAATTCGAGAAAGCTTTCATCAGGCGGGAACCGCTCCGGCATGCGCAGCGGAGACAATTCCATGGGCAAGAACTCGCGCTCCAGCGCGGCATCGGGCAGCCAGCAGCGCAGCTGCGGGCTCAGCTTCAGTCGGTGTCGCTCGTCAACGGTAATCAAGCCGTTGTCAAAAGCCCTGTCAAAATGCGCCGCAAGGCAAAGACCGTTTTGCGGGTTGGTCCGGTGGTCGGGAAACTTGGCCCAAGGCAAAATGTGGCTTGCAGTCAGTAATTCCGGGATGGGGTTCCCTGTGACGCAGCAACGCGCTCCGTAGGCCGCGAGAACGGCCTTCCTGAAGAATGTTTGACCGGCGCGGACGCGAAGGGTCGCTTCCCTTTCAGTTGGGCCGCTGTGTGGCTTCCGTGGAAGCTCGTATTGGACCGGGCGCGCTTTGGTCGGCGGCTCTTCCGCTGGAATAAGCCGCTCCAGAAGCATCTCGCTTTCCTCGACTGCCGAGTCCCAGCGGCTTCGGAATTCTTCCCATATTTCGCGGTCGGCGCGGCTTGTTCCCTTCAGGCCCGAGACTCCCCGTGCCTGATGTGCCGGATCGAGCGACGCGAAGTTTACGAGCTTCATGGCAACGCTGCCCGGCGTCCGTCCAAGGGCGCCAGCCATTTTGATGATGATTGGGTTTTTGGAATGCATCTGGCCAAACGGCAGGGTGAAGTAGAGATTGCACGCGGCGAGGAGTTCATCACGTGTCCAGTCTTTTCCACGCGGCATGCGATAGACCTCAGATGCCTTTCATTCGCCGATGAAGCCGGTGCACCGTTGTTTCACACTGGAACCTGGCCGGCAGCCTCTATCAACACCTCAAAGGCACAAGGACCGTGCTTATTTTTACCTACTATGAACGAAACCGCCTGCGGCTTCATCATTATTTTCCAATATCTAGCGCACTTTCCTAGTTCGTTTAGCTCCCCGGCTGCAGCCTTGTAATGATTTAACCCTTCCCAACAATCGAGGGAGGCTCGTCGCCACTGAACATTCCCAAATCGTCCAGTAATGCCACCCTAGCCGCCGTAGGTCCCGGCGAGCCCTGCGATCCCGCAGAACATTTCTTTTTATCTTTTTCTTCCAATAATCGACATTCGTCTTTGGCATTCTTGATCGAGAACAACCGTGCCAGTGCCAGAAACACCCGTTCACAAAAATGGCTAGGTGAACAGAAGGGACTACAATGTCAGGATGCCCAGGAAGCTTCTTGTAATGTGATCGGAATCTGATTGAAAGACTGCGGAGAAACTTTTGAACGACAAGCTCAGGCGTGGTGTTTTCCCCTTGAACCCGGGACATAATCCAACTGCGGGTATTTTTATCAAATGTATCGCTCACTGCATTAAAGATTCTCGGGAATCCTAATCATTAGGGACTTATCTGTTTCGACCGCATCGACTCTCTGATTATATTTCTCGAGTAGTGCGCGCATACTTTGGGGCAGCTGTTCTTTCGCGAACCCACCAATTTCCTCCACATTTTGACCCATCCATTGCTCCATCGACTGCGCGATTCGCCTTTCCAGCCCGCTTCCCTCCAGGAGTTGGCGTGCACCCTCTAGTCGATCCTCCGGAACCAGCAATAGCGGTCGATAGCCTGCTTTGACGTTTGCCTCGCACTTCTGGATGACACCACTTTGTGGTGCTATTGTGACATGTATAATCGTATCCTTCACCTGAAAGTCCCCGGAGCGTCCCAACTGGTGATCGGCGGTCGTGCAGGAGTGGTTAGGAATCTCCTGACCCAATCGAAGGCACAATTTCGCTCCGACGAGGTGTTGTGCGACACATCCTCCTTGGTTGCGTGATCCGGCCAGCTGAATTATGTCGGCAATAATCTGCGGTCCAGGTTTATCAAGTGACACTTCGATCTCGAGGGTCTGGCGCTTAAAATATGGGAGGACGCCGTTTTCGTAGAGCCACCTTTGGAGGGCTTTTGCCAATGTCCCACGACTTTCACGGGTGATCGCAGCCAACTCCTTCATTTGGTTCAATTGCTCAACAAGACGCGTTGCTGCTGGGACTGTGCCGCGCGTTGTACGACCGCCTTCGCGCGTATATGGCCTAGCCTCACCAAACTCTGCAAGAATCCTTTGAATAAAGGGGCCCCCAGTTTTCACTTGGTTCCCCTCAGTCATATAATCGGCGCGATGGATAGGAAAGGACCGCTTGAGTGATTGCAGGACCGCAAGCCCAGCGCAAACAATATAGACATCCGAATCCGTCTTCTTTCGTTTTTCCTCAGCAGCAAACCACTTTTGCATAATCGAGAGTGTTTTTCGCTCAAGATGCTTCATCTCTGATCGTTTAGCCTCCATGGTCCATTCAGATGCACGTTTTTCTGCGGATTCAAGTAACAACCTCGAAGCCTTGGCATTACCATTTATTGGGATTCGACCCCCAACTTCAGCTATCGGCACGAGAAGTGTATCGGACAGCCAGCGTACCACGGGCGCAGCCACAGCATCGCCCATCGCCCTGTAGGCGTCATTGTAATTATTGGGAAGCTTAAACCAGTCTGGCGCACCCATGAGCCGTGCAGCTTCACGTGGCGAGAGCAGGCGGGTGCGAACAGTACCGTTCTCGACGACTACAACCGTCTGTCGGCTCGACCCGCCCTGTGGCGTTCGCAAGCAGCCAGACATCCCATCGAACCGGACCTCAGCCCTTTGGACTCCTTGTCGGATACGTCTATATAAGAATCCAATGTGCTTCCCGCCGGCGCGACAGGCATGATCTACTTTCATGAGATTCGCCCGGCTCATAAGAGACAACAAATAGTCGGTTTCGTTTTTCGTATGCCATTGGACACCTATAGGATCATCCTCGATCACGTCGGAAAGGGTAACCCTTCTTCTCGGCGGCTCAGGAACATGCCACCAGCGCCACAAGGATTTTAGGTTATCGGGCAGCCTCTGGTATGCCGAGAGAAGGCTTGGCGCTGCCCACAGATCAGCCGGCGCGGAGCAGGCAAAACGTGAAACATCAATCCGACAGTCCACGGCAACCACGAACACTCTGGCCCGAGACTGCGGCACAAAGCGACGCGCATCCATGACGAGGCCACCGAACTGCAGTCCTAAGGCAGCGAGTGCCTCGCAAAGACCCGTGAAACTGTCACCGGCTCCCTCCCTGCCTTCTCCTGGGCCGTTGCTGTAGCCATATAGGAGCCCCAGCACGTTCTCGATAACGATGATCGGCGGTCGGCATCCCGCCTGAGCCTTGTCGCGCATAATGCGCCAAAACGCCCAAAATGCTCCACTGCGGTCGGCCGAGATACCCCGCCTCCATCCAGCCAACGAAAGATCCTGGCAGGGAAACGAGGCCCATGCAAGTTGCGCATCGCTGGGGAGGTCATTGCCCGTGAAACTGACCACGTCCCCAACAAAGTAGTGATTGCCCTTGAAGTTCTTTTTGTATACCTCGGCTTTCTTATAATCTATGTCGTTAGCCCAAACACACTTCCACGATCTGCTCAAGCCAAGCGTTGCAAGGCCGGCGCCCGCAAAAAAATCGAAGAAACGGAGGTTGGGCCCCAAGGCTGGCACATGCACACCTGAATCGTATTTAGTGCGAATCATTCTGCCCCAACCGCCACGTGAGTTACCTGCGTCCTTTCGTGCACGACCTGATGACCTCTTCGGCAGACTAGGGTTTCTTGGTTAAAGCAATTTTATTACAAATCCCTCTCTCCCGAAAACAACGTTCGACTCCATGTGACTTGTCGTAGTGTACGAACTCTGTAGTCCTTTTGAAACTCTTGCCATGTGCGGATTCTCATTCTCAGCGACGATTTTTCATGATACCCACACTCCTTCCACCCTGTGCGACTGAACAGCCAGCCGGAGACGAAGAAACTCAGGAGCCAGAAGCCAGGAGCAAGTAGTCGGGAGAAGCAAGCTGGGAAGCCTCGGCCGGGCCCGGAACCATCGGCTTTTCCAATCGCAACTCGCAAATCACTCAAACCGGCAGCCAGGAGCCAGAAGTCAGGAGACAGCAGACAGG
This sequence comes from Terriglobia bacterium, assembly GCA_036278995.1. Classification (GTDB taxonomy): domain Bacteria; phylum Acidobacteriota; class Terriglobia; order UBA7540; family UBA7540; genus SCRD01. The sequence continues at coordinate 12,816 of DASUJZ010000058.1, forward strand.
AGCTAGAAGGCACAGCGAAGCCGCGAGAGCGGGCGGCCGCACGCCTTTGCCAATCGTGCGGAGGGAAGGTAAAATACCCTTTGTGCTACCTGTTGTGCTACCACTTAAGGCACCTGTTACAGCACTAGTTCCATAATCCGCAACTGAGGACCATGGGCACATATTTTCAAACCGGGCTCGGCAAAATCATCGGATCAAAGAACGACCGCGAGTTGAAGCGCCTCGAGGCACGCGTGGAGGAGATCAGCGCGCTTGAGCCGGAGATGAAGAAGCTGGCGGACGCGGATTTCCCCCACCGCACCGAGCAGTTGAAGAAGCGCCTGGCCGAGGGCGCCACGCTCGACGAGCTGCTGCCGGAAGCCTTTGCGCTGTGCCGCGAGGCCGGTCGCCGCACGCTGAACATGCGCCACTTTGACGTCCAACTGGTGGGCGGCATGGTGCTGCACGAAGGCAAAATCGCCGAAATGAAGACCGGCGAAGGCAAGACGCTGGTGGCCACGCTGCCCGTCTACCTGAACGCGCTGGAAGGCAAGGGCGTGCACCTTGTGACGGTGAACGATTACCTGGCCAACCGCGACGCCGCCTGGATGGGCCCGATCTATCGACTGCTGGGCCTGAGCGTGGGCGTGATTGTCCACGACCTCGACGACGACGAGCGCCGCATCGCCTACAACTGCGATGTGACCTACGGCACCAACAACGAGTACGGATTCGATTACCTGCGCGACAACATGAAGTTTGAGCTGGCTGACTGCGTGCAGCCCGCGCACCATTTCGCCATCGTGGACGAAGTGGATTCCATCTTGATTGACGAGGCACGTACGCCGCTGATTATTTCTGGCGCGTCGGAAGAATCCACGGAAAAGTATTACCGCGTGGACAAGGTGATTCCGCACCTGACGCCGAAGGACGATTTTGAGGTCGATGAGAAGCTGCGCACGGTCAGCCTGCTGGAGCCCGGCATCGCCAAGGCCGAAAAACTGCTGGGGCTCGAAAATATGTACGACCCCGCCAACATGGAGTTTATCCACCACGTCTACCAGGGATTGAAGGCCCACGCGCTCTTTATTCGCGACAAGGATTACGTGGTGAAAGACGGCGAAGTGATCATCGTGGACGAATTTACCGGACGGCTGATGCCTGGGCGGCGCTGGAGTGACGGCCTGCACCAGGCGATTGAAGCCAAAGAAGGCGTCAAGATCGAAAAAGAAAACCAGACGCTGGCCACCATCACCTTCCAGAATTACTTCCGCATGTATGACAAGCTGGGCGGCATGACCGGCACGGCGGAAACCGAAGCAGCCGAGTTTGAAAAAATTTACGAGCTGGAAGTCGTGGTGATTCCCACCAACCGCGAGCTCATCCGGTATGAGCACCCGGATGTGGTCTACCGCACCGAGCGCGAAAAGTTTAACGCGTCGATCGAGGAAATCAAGGAGTACCACCTGCGCGGCCAGCCGGTGCTGGTGGGCACCATCGCCATTGAAAAATCGGAGCGGCTCAGCGCCCAGTTGCGCAAGGCCGGATACCTGCCGGCGCATTTTCAGGAACTGCTGAAGCAGGCAGGGCTGGAAGGCCGTGAGCTAGATAAGTGGGCTAGCAATCTTCTGGCCAAGCACGCGCCCTCCATGAACTGGCTGGTGAGGGCCGGCGTCACGCTTTCTGCGGTCAGGAAGACCCTGAAAGACGGGCGATTCGCCGAAGTCGCAGCCTCTCCGAACGGCAATCGGAATGAGTTCGTGAATTCGCTGCTCAAACGAAAAGTGGAGAGATATTTCGCGCCGGCGGTTGCTCCGCTGGAAGGCGACGGCGTCCCGGAAGTGGTGGAACTGGCAACCAGAACTCCGGACAAAATTGTCCCGGTGCTTGATTATCTCATCGAAATCCAGTGCCGCCCGGAGCGCCTGGTGGAAGTGCTTGAGCAGCGCGAAATCAAACACAACATTCTTAACGCCAAGCAGCATGACCGCGAAGCGCAAATTGTGGCTCAGGCTGGGCGCGTGGGTGCCGTCACCGTCTCCACCAACATGGCCGGGCGAGGAACGGACATCCTGCTGGGCGGCAATCCGGAGTTCCTGGCGCGGGAAGAGTTCCGCAAGTCGCCTGAAAAATATCGCCAGCAGGGCATCGATCCCGAGCCTCCCGAGCGACCGGCGGCCGGTTCCGCGGATGAAATCTACCAGGCATACATCAACGCCTACTCGGAGTGGCGTAAAAAGTGGACGGAATTCATCAACCGTTTTAAGGCCACAACCGACGTCGAACATGAACGCGTCATCGACCTCGGCGGACTGCACATCCTGGGCACCGAGCGCCACGAGTCCCGCCGCATCGACAATCAATTGCGCGGGCGTGCCGGCCGCCAGGGCGACCCTGGCTCATCGCGGTTCTATCTTTCGCTTGAAGACGACCTGCTGAGGATTTTCGCCGGCGACCGCATTTCCAAGATCATGCACCGGCTGGGCATGGAAGAGGGTGTGCCGATCGAATCGCGCCTGATTACCAAGCGGATCGAAGCTGCTCAGAAGGCGGTTGAAGGCCAGAACTTCGAATCCCGCAAGCACCTGCTCGAGTATGATGATGTGATGAACAAGCAGCGGGAAACGATCTACGATTTGCGCCGCCAACTGCTCCAGGGCGACGACCAGAGAGAGTATCTGCTTGACTCCGCCGACCGCGTGGTTGACTGGCTCGTCACGAACTACTGCCCCAAGGCGCAGCATGCGGATGAGTGGAACATTCAGAGCTTGCAGAATGAATTCTGGGGCCGCTTTGGCGTCGATCTCCGCAAGCAAGAATTAACATTCGACCCCAAGTTGCTCGAACCGCTGGCTGAGGATTTGAAGCAGATTGTTCATCAGCGATATGAGGAGCGCGAGCAGGTTTGGGGACCGGAGCGCATGCGGTTCCATGAGCGCATGATCATGTTGCAGGTGGTTGATGCCCAATGGAAAGACCACCTGCTTGCTATGGACCACCTGAAGGAAGGCATTGGCTTGCGTGGTTACGGGCAGCGCGATCCACTGGTGGAGTACAAACGCGAGTCCTTTGACATGTTTGAAGCCATGATGGACCGCACTGAGGATGAAACCCTTCGATACCTATTCCTGATGCGGACCCCTGAAGAGGAAGAGGCGCTGATTCGGCAATACCAGCAGCGCAAGCGGCGCGAGCAGGCGGAAATGCGCATGGTCGGTGGGGGCGTCATGGAAAAACCTCAGCAGGTGGTTCGTAAAGAAAAGATCGGCCGCAACGATCCCTGCCCCTGTGGCAGCGGCAAGAAATATAAGAAGTGCCACGGCGCCCCGGCCGCAGTTGCCGCTGCTGCCGCAAAGTCTGACGGCTCTCCCGAAACGCCTGCGGATTCATAATCTATCCGCTTTCACGCGTTCCAAGCATAACAACTCCTATCGCCCTTCGTGGGCAGCAAACGCGAGACAGATTCTCCATCCTTTTCACTCATCGCCGACCGGCGGCCCGTCGGCCCAAAGCTTCTGCTCCGCCGAATAACCCCGGTGTGACCGCGAAGAAAACAAATGGCCCCTGGGACTCTGCCGCCCGCCTTGATCTCTGCTCAGCATCGAGGCTTGCGCCAGCGTTCCAGGGGCCTGTTAATCAATCCGTAATTCCAATGAACTGCTACCGGATCACTGTTCGCCACCCTCGCCCTCGCCAGGACCGGGTGAAATCACCACAAAGTACCCTTGTCCCTGGTGAACGACCCGCAGCAGGACTTTCCCCTTGGCTTCGCCTGCCAGCCGGTTGAAGTCATTAACATTGCGGACAGGCTGCCGATTGATGCTTTCAATCACATCTCCCTGCTGGAGATACTCAGCCGCTGGACTGTTCTGGTCGATGTCGGAAACCACAACTCCACTCGTATTGGCTGGAACCCCCAGTTGATCCCGCATGCTCGGAGTTAGGTTCTGAACCGACACGCCCTCGAGAGCGCTACCCGATGGGGCCTGACCTTGGCTGGGAGCCGCGCCCGCGTTCGCGGGCCTTTCACCGAGAGTGACTTTGAGGTCCATTGGCGTACCATTCCGGAGAATGCTCAAGGTGACGGTAGCGCCCGGATTGGTTTGCGTCACCATGGCTGTGAGCGCCCCGTTGTCTGGAACATTCCTGCCATTGAACTTTCGAATCACATCTCCGTTCTGGATGCCCGCCTTGCCCGCGGGTCCGTCGGGTTCCACATTTTGGACAAAAGCCCCGGAAGTGTCCGGCACATTGAATTCCTTGGCAAAATCGGGAGTAACATTCCCAACCAGAACTCCCAGGTAACCTCGCGTAACCTTACCGGTCTTGATCAGATCTTCCATCACATATTTGACAGTGTTGGAAGGAATTGCAAAACCGATGCCAATAAAGCTGCCCTCGCCTCCCGGCCCGGAATTTCCACTGAGGATAGCGGTATTGATGCCCACAACCTGGCCTCTGACGTTCACCAGCGGCCCCCCCGAATTGCCGGGATTAATGGCGGCGTCCGTCTGGATGAAATTTTCCAGTGCATTCTGGCCACCTCGGCCTTCGATTCCTGAACGTCCGAGTGCGCTGACCGCCCCACGCGTAACCGAAAAGTTCTGGCCAAAAGGATTCCCGAAGGCCATCACGATGTCACCAACCTTCAGCCCTTGCGAGTCCCCGAAGGACGCGACCGGCAGCTTGTCTGCTTCGATTTTAATGATGGCAATGTCCGTCTCTTTGTCTGTGCCGATCACCTTGGCTTTGAAATTCCGCTTGTCGGAAAGCATTACTTCAATGTCAGACGCGTGCTCGATCACGTGATTGTTGGTCACGATGTAGCCCTGCGGCGACACGATCACACCCGATCCCAAAGCGTGCAGGACCTGCTTCTGCGGAACCGTTCCAGGCATATTGCCGAAAAAGCGGCGGAAAAAAGGATCGGAGAAAAACGGCGACTGCTGCACCTTCATCACCTGCGTGGTGCTGATGTAAACCACTGCAGGCGTAACCGCCTGCGCGATTCGCTCATAGGCTTTATTCAACTGCTCAAGCTGGTTGATTTCCGGGCCATCCAGCGCCTCGCCATCGGCAAGCGCGATGTTCGCAAAGCTGCGGTGCCCGAGGTACATCACAGAAGCGAGAACCAGGCACACGACGCCGACCAGGGTCAGGCTCAGGCCTAGAAAATTCTCGCGCAAAAACTGCTTAGAAAAACGTGGCATCGAAAAGATTCTCCTTTCGTCGACTCTTCTGCCGAGAGCTCAATCCATTCGGAGGCATCTCAATCTTAACTTTGCCACCAGCTAGGATGCGCCTCCATCACGGAAGGGTTTCCTGTCGGATTAACCCCGGGGCGGTGTAGATCAGCGACTATACAAAGGATGGGATTCTCTTTTCTTCGGGAGCTTTAAATGCAAGCAGCCCATCCCTCACACTTTAAGATTACCACATGCCGAGTACGCCAGCGAATTGCGGCGCTACATACTAGTTAGTTAACCGGCTTTGAAGCCTTGTTAAAATTAGATTAGGCCTGGCGGGACATCTGGCGCCCATGGGGAGAAAGCCTAAGGCCCACCAGGCGAGCAACCGGACTTCTACAATTTCTTGCGGCTGTATGCGGAGGTCACCATCACGCCCATCGTGCCGCCCGCGCGTCTGAGTTGCACATCGTAGTGGACAGGATAACCGCCCTGAACGGAAACATTGTTGGCCTGAATCGCCCCAACAAAATATCCTCCACTGCCGCCCCCGCCCAGGCTAACGGTGGCATTGGGTGCGCTCAAAATCGCTGAAATGGCGCCATTGCCGCTGATCGGGACGCTGCTCGTCCCTGCGTAGTTAATTGCAACGGATTCGGGCGGTATGCTGGGTGAAACACCATTGGCGATGCCAAGGCCGCCGATGCTGAGGCTGCTCTTGACGTTGATGACGACGTACCCTGAAACGCTGATCTGGCCCTGTGTTTCACTGAGGCTGTCGATATCGTAATAGACCGGATTGACTTGGCTGGAGCCTCCCACCAATTCAAGTACCGGAGCACTACCGCCTCCCCCGCCGCCGGACATTGAGATGCTCGAAATTTCGTATGGGTGGGCGGAAGTGCCATCGCAGGAACTGTCCATACATGGAGTGTTCGTCGCTGGGGTAACTCCAGTGGTTTGGGGAAACGGGCTGTTGGACCAGGTCGCTCCCTGTGGAAGAACCTGCACGCTGCCCGAGCCTAACGAATACGAAGGGGCGCCGTTCGGGAAATTGTCGCGAAAGCTCGGCGCGGGCGGTGGACCCTTATAAGGACCATTGATCACCTGACCTAGCACCGAGCTGGTGCTGCCGCTGTAGCCGCTGGTGGGGCATCCGGAACTGCCGCCGGTGCCGATCACAACGTCACCTGAAACTGTCACGTTGCTCCCCAGCGTAACTCCCCCGTTTGCGCCCACACTGGCACCGGCGCCGATCACGTTGCTCGAGCTGGTGGAATCACACTGGCCCGAAGCTACGCTCGGATTACCGCCGCCATACGCCTCCAGCGAAGAGTTGAAAGCATCGGTACATGTGCCGGAACTGCCCTGCATGCTGACCGAGCAGAATCCGTAAAGCGCGTTGGCCCAGGTGGGAGTGTAAATCGGCTGCACGATCGCCTGTTCCTCGGCCGTGGCGATTCTCGTGGACGA
>DASUJZ010000059.1:0-77480 GCA_036278995.1 Terriglobia bacterium
CCACCGCCGCCGCCATCAGCCCGATGGGTCCCGCGCCCGTGATCAGCACGTCCTCACCGAGCACGGGGAATTGCAGTGCCGTGTGGACAGCGTTGCCGAAAGGATCAAAAATCGATGCGATTTCCAGCGGCACAACGGGACTGTGCCGCCAGATATTGGCCATCGGCAGGGCGATGTATTCAGCAAAAGCGCCAGGGCGGCCCACACCCACGCCTTTGGAATGCGCGCACAGGTGCCGCCGCCCGGCCAGGCAGTTCCGGCAGCGGCCACAAACTACATGGCCCTCGCCGCTCACAATCATCCCAGGCTCAAAGTCGGTGACGTTCGAGCCAACCTCCGCGATCTCGCCGACGAATTCGTGGCCGATCACGAGCGGCACGGGAATGGCTTTTTTGGCCCAGTCGTCCCATTCATAAATGTGCAGGTCGGTGCCGCAGATGCCCGTCAACTGCACGCGGATCAGAACGTCGTTGATACCGATGGCCGGTTTCGGAACATCTTCAACCCACAAGCCCTTATCCGCCCGGCTCTTCACCAGCGCTTTCATCAGTGTCTCTCCGGAATTTCGGATCGCGCGGACCTTGTGCTTGCGGCCGGCGGGTCTCTCATCTATGGCAGATCGATGACTTCTGATTATCTCACGAAAGGCAGGAAGGGTTTGCAGGTGGAAGGAACGAGGACTCGCTGCTGCGCCAGTCGGAGTTCACCCCGGCGGGGCCGGGGATCGCCGGAATCCAGCGGCTGGCGTAGGGAGTTGCTTTGCACGTTCTAAGGCCACGTGAATCGGGCGGTTCTTAATCCCCGCGCACGCCGGACTCTTCAGGCAGCCGCAGTTCTTCCAGTGCGCCGTCTGTTGCCGCCCGCGGAGCGGGCATCACGCGCATCCTTAACCGCATATGTTTCTCTCGATGAAAGCGGTTGTAAGCGCTCACGGCGGCCTTGATCATCACCTTGGTCACCGTCCCGTTTTCCTTTTTTCGAACGCTGTCGGCCGCCATCCCATAGCCCGCGTAAGCCCGCTTGAACAACTGGCAAACCAGGAGATAAGTCAGCCGCGCCGGCAGGGACCATCCTCTGGCGGACCCGCACCGGCTCCGTTTGAAACTCTCGCCCAGCGAGTAAAAAGTGTCCCAGCACTTTTTATTCTCGGTGTGCAAGTCATTTTTGGTCATGTTCGGATGCTTGATGATGTCCACCGGCCTCAGAGGTTTCAGCCAGTAGTCGTCATAGAGGATTTGAGTTTGATGTTTGGGATGGAAGCCCGGCTTTGCAAGATTCTTCCGGTCGCTCATCATTTCATAAAAGTCTTTGGTGCCGGGGTAGGGGTTGAAGACCGTAAACTGGGCAAACAGGGTGCCGGACTCCGTCGCAAAATTCCTCATGGTGCGGATGGTCTGGACCGTATCGGATTCAAGGCCGCAAATGATCGAGCTCAAAACGAAGATGCCGCTGTCCTGGATTTTTTGGATGGCCTGGACCATTCGCTCGCCGACCGGATTCCACAGCTTCCCGGCGCTCCGCAACCCTTCTTCTGAAAACGACTCCACGCCGATCAGCGCCACTCTGATCCGCATCTTCTGGTACATCGCCCGCAAGTATTCTTCATCGGTTGTTGCCTCGGTGGTCATCTGGGCAAAGGCGTACATGTCTTTCGGCACCGCGCGGTCGTATTGGTCAAAAAACTCCAGGCGCTCCTCGCGGATTTTCTCAAATTCCCGCTTCTTGTTTGCCCCGGGCTCCCGAGCAATTCTTCCCAGCGTCGCCGGATTGAAATTATCGTCCGCAAACACGATGTACCGAAAGCCCAGATCGTAGAGTTCGTTCACTTCGTCGATGACTTTCGAGCCCAGGCGCTGGCGCGGCCGCCGGCCTTCCGTCACCCAGACGGAACAGAAGCTGCAGTTTTCCGGGCAGCCCGCGACGGTTTGAACGGAAGGGAAAACATACTTGGTGGCGTCAAGAAGATCCCATCTCGCTTTGCGCATGTCCTCTCCGGCAAGTCGCCCGCCCGCATATCGCAGCTTTAAACGCTTCTCTAGCGCGTCCCGGACGGCCTGCCCCCACACCGCTTCCCCGCTGCCGGTCACCACGGCGTCGGCGCCCATCTGCAAGGGTTCCTCGGGGAAAATCGTGGCATGAATTCCACCCATAATCACCGTCGCGCCTCGCGCCTTGGCTTCTCTTAACACCCGATACCCGGGAATGCAGTTGCCCGTGGTGATGCCAATCCCGACGATATCTCCGGGACCCACGATCCCGGGATTGAACTTTTCGATCGATTCGTCCACCAGAATCGGATTACCCGCCAGTTCAAGGGGTGTGGCCTGAGCAATAACAAAAAGCCACCGCGGCGTAATAAAGCTGTAGCCCACGGTGGACATGGAAGGATTGACCAGAATGACTTTAGCCAAAGGGACTCCTTATGACTCCAGGGTGAACGTACCTGAAATTCCGATCGATACTTGCAGTGATCGGTGATGGTTGTTGCCCCGGAGCAAAGTCTACACCCAATGACCAGCCCCTTGCAGATAATACTTCACCGGCGTACCGTCCCGGGCACGCTTCCGGCCATCTGCGTCGAGCCTGGGCGGCCTGCATCTATGCTTGTTGCGGAAAATTTTCTTGCCCAGGCTAGTGTTTTGAGATATAGTCGAGACACGATGGTCAGTTCGAATTTTGCCAGCGCGTTTAGCTTTAGCTACTGGTATTGGGGCTTTTTTGCCTCGATCCGCTAGAGTGGCGTTGGCCTGACCAGGAAAAACGAGTTCTAAAGAAAAGCCAGCCCACTCAAGCCGAGTGGGCTTTTTTATTGGCGAGGAGCGACAAACCATGATCATTTCCATGCGGCCGCATGCCACGAGAGAAGAAATTGACTACGTTTGCGAGCGGATACGCGAATTTGGATACAAGGTGCATTCCATCGAGGGCGAAGAAAGGGTGGTGATTGGCGTGATTGGCGTAGGCGATGTGACGGCTTGTCTGGAATCCCTGGAAGCGACTCCCGGAGTGGAGCGCGCGGTGCGAATTTCGGCGCCCTATAAGTTCGTGAGCAACGAATTCAAGCAGGAGCGCTCGCGGATTCGCGTGAACGGCTCGGAGATCGGCGGCGACGAGTTTGTCGTGATGGCCGGGCCCTGCTCGGTGGAAAGCGAGCGGCAGATTCTTGAGACCGCGGAAGCGGTTGCGGCCGCCGGCGCAAAAGTGCTGCGTGGCGGCGCCTTCAAACCTCGAACCTCGCCTTATGATTTCCAGGGCTTGGCGCTCGAAGGGCTCAAGCTGCTGGCCAAAGCGCGCGAGGCCACTGGCCTTGCCATTGTGACGGAAGTGATGAGCGAAGGCGACGTGGACACGGTGGCGGAGTACGCCGACGTGATGCAAGTAGGCGCGCGCAACATGCAGAACTTCTCGCTGCTCAAGGCGCTGGGCAAATGCCCGCGGCCGGTGCTGCTGAAGCGGGGCATGAGCTCCACCATCAAGGAGTTGCTGATGTCCGCCGAATACATCACGGCGCACGGCAATCCCAATATCATTCTCTGCGAACGCGGCATCCGCACTTTTGAGACGGCCACGCGAAACACCTGTGACATCGCTGCCGTCCCCGTGCTCAGCGAGCTGACACACCTGCCGGTGATTCTTGATCCCAGCCATGCTACTGGCAAACGGAGCCTGGTGCCTGCACTCTGCCGGGCGGCCGTGGCCGTTGGGGCCGACGGCCTGATTGTTGAGGTCCACCCGCGGCCGGAAAAGGCCATGAGCGACGGCGCACAATCGCTCAGGACCGAGCAGTTCGCAACCATGATGCAGGACCTGAAGCCTTACATCCGGCTCTGGAAGGAGAGCCGCGTTTCAGCCGCCGCCGCAGCGGTCTAAGATATCGGTTCTGCATTCGCGGACCGCCCGGTATGCTCCCGGTTCTGCGCCCCCCCGGGACGGTTTGCCCGAGGCACCATCTGCAGACCTTTAGCCTGTCCCACTCTTTCCTGCCGCATCCGTCGATCCACGATAACCGGATGGATGGCGACCCATCGAAGCTTGTATCAATTTTCCGCGAGTTCTGCTATATCCTCTTGGGACCCATGGCCTGCGTGCCGCTTTATTAGTTGAATCCTGGAGGCAGAGCTGAACCATCTTGCATCGCTGCTGGGCATTCTGACGATCCTCGTCGCCTGTTACGTGTTTTCGCAGCATCGCGAGGCCATTCGTTGGCGGATTGTGGGCTGGGGTCTGGGCCTCCAATTCCTGATTGCCCTGTTTGTGCTTCGCACGGGGCCGGGCTACTGGCTGCTGGACGAAGCCTCACGCGGCGTGGAATGGTTCCTGCAATTTTCGTTTGAAGGCTCCAGATTTGTTTTCGGCCCGCTCGGTGACCCCAAGGGCAAGCTGGGCATGGTCTTCGCCTTCCAGGCGCTGCCGTTGATCATTTATGTGGCGGCAGCCATTTCAATTCTTTATTACATCGGCATCCTGCCGGCGCTGATATCACTGGCGGCCAGGGCGATGTTCAGACTGATGGGAACCAGCGGCGCCGAATCGCTTGAAGTGGTCGCCAGCATCGCCATCGGGCAGGCCGAGGCCCCGCTCGTGATTCGTCCGTACCTCGAAACTCTAACCCAGTCAGAACTCATGACCGTGATGACGGCCGGCATGGCCCACATTGCCGGATCGGTTCTGGGAGCCTACATCCTGTTCGGCGCCCAGGCTCGGGATCTGCTGACCGCAGTGGTGATGACGGCACCGGGAACGATACTGATTTCGAAGATGCTGATTCCGGAGACCGGCCAGCCGGAAACCGCCGGCGGGGTGAAGCTGGCCGTCGAGAAGAAGGAGGTCAACCTCCTGGACGCCATCACGCGCGGCGTTCTTGACGGCCTGTTTATTGCGCTCAACGTGGGAGCCATGCTGATTGCCTTCGTCGCGCTCATCGCCCTGGCGAACGGTATTCTTGCCTTTGCCCATACCACTCTACCCACGGTCTTCGGTTACATACTGGCGCCGGCGGCCTGGCTTCTGGGCGTGCCGTGGCACGACGCCATGGCCGTTGGAAATCTGCTGGCTACAAAGATCGTTCTGAACGAATTCGTGGCGTTTTCGCTGCTGGGCCCTCTGAAAGGACACATCGCTACGCGCTCCTTCACGATTGCCACCTACGCGCTTTGCGGCTTTGCGAATTTCGGCTCGATCGGGGTCCAGATTGGCGCAATCGGCGCTGTCGTGCCTTCGCGCCGGCATGACATGGCAAGGCTGGGGCTGTGGGCGCTGCTGGGCGGTACCCTGGCCAATTATCTTTCTGCAGCCATTGTCGGCCTGTTCATCCATTGAAACCAGGCATGCCGGGCTCGACGCGAGCAGCCTCGCCTGCCTGATCGAGCGCATGCCTCCAGAAGCCGATCAGAATCGCAGCGGCGTCAGGGAGAAGCCTGGTTTTTCAGGGTGTCCCAGGTAAGGTGGGTTTGCTTGACCTCGCCTTCGCGGCCCAAGGCTTTCTGTGTCTGGCCGTTGAGCGTGAGGGTTACTCCCTGGGCGTTTCCGGTAAGAACGTCGAAAGAGGCATTGGCCTTGAATGTTTTCATCGTATTCGGCTCCATGACGCCCTGCATCACCGCCTTGCCGTCAGCATCGATAGCGATCCAGGAGCGCTCAGTCGTGGCGACCTGGAGGACCAGTCTGCCTTCGGGATCCGTGACAGGCGGAATTTTCGGCACCTCTGGCGTCACTGCTAGAGATGTCGCCAGGACCCCTGGTGGGCCGGGTTTGGAAGCCGTGGGTTGGGAACTGCTGTTTTTCGCTGCCGGAGGGGCCGGGTTGGCGCCGGCACGGGCGCTTCCGGCCAGCGAGAGTTTCGCTCTTGGCGGTACCTTCAAAGGCCGATGCGAGCGCCTCCAGAGAGTGAAGCCGAGCCCCAGGAGGATAACAACAATGACTGCTGCCCATAATGTGCGGCGGGCCGGTCGTTCCGGTCGGGATCGGGAATGGGGCGTCTTCGGAGGAGAGAAGTGGCTGAGTTCGACATCAGCCCCGGTCTTGGCAGCCATCTGGTACTCTTCGATGAGCGGGTCTTCATCCAGGCCCAGGTAGCGAGCGTATGCCCTGACGAAACTGCGGCGAAAAATGCCTCCCGGAAGCGCAGAAAAATCTTCAGTCTCTATGGACTTGAGAAATCGGACGCTGATCTTGGTGGCCGCAGAAATCTCCTCCAGCGTAATCCCGCGCATTTCCCGCTCACGCTTAAGGTTCTCGCCAAATGAGCCCATCAATTCGCTTTTCCCTGTCGCCCTCCCATGTGAATGTCTTTCATCATATTTCTGACCCGCAGCAGTGTCAATTCCTTCACCGGGAGCTTGCAGTCCCGGCATCCAGTCGTGTCCCATAAACTAAATTAATCGGAAACCTCATAAACAAATTGAGGAAACGGCCGAAAGAAATACTGAAAAAGTAAGTCTCATCTTGTGGGATAAGCCTACACCTGCAGAGGGCAGGCTGACAGCCGGTAGATGTCAAAGTCCATTCAACGAATTCGCGAGCTGGAACAGCAGATTGCGCGCCTTTCGCTATTTCATGAGGTGGGCAAAGCGGTTGCCTCCACCCTCGATCTCCAGAAGGTGCTCGAGACGATCATGACGAAGATCAGCGATTTCCTCCGGCCCGACACGTGGGCCCTGCTGATGCTCGACGAAAGGACCAACGAGCTTCACTATGAGATCGCCGCGGGTGCGAGCGCCACCAGCCTCAAAGATGTTCGCATCAGGCTGGGCGAAGGAATAGGAGGCTGGGTTGCCGAGCATGGCGAGGTAATCCTGATCGAGGATGTTACCAAAGAGCACGGCTTCACTCTGGACAAGCAAGTCTGGCACGCTGAAGCGCGATCGATCGTCTGCGTGCCGGTGAAGGGCCGGAGCCGCGTGCTGGGCGCCATTGAGCTGCTGAATACTTCGAAGAACCAGCACTTCCATGAGGACGACGTTCCCATACTGGCCAATCTTGCTGACTACGCCGCCATCGCGCTGGAAAACGCGCAGCACGTCCGCCGAATCCATGAGCTGACGATCACCGATGATTGTACGGCGCTCTACAACGCGCGGCATCTCAACTTTGTGCTGGACGCGGAGATTTATCGCTCCATCCGCTACGGCTATGAGTTCTCCGTGATCTTTATTGATCTTGATCGCTTCAAGCAGGTGAACGACAGCCACGGCCATCTGGCGGGCTCCAAACTTCTCTGGCACGTGGGTACTCTGATCAAGGGACATCTGCGCCTTATCGATTACGCTTTCCGCTATGGCGGAGATGAGTTTGTAGTGCTTCTGCCGCAGACATCCAAGCACAACGCCCTGAGCGTGGTCCGCAGGCTGCGCGAGATCCTGAACTCCAAAGTGTTCCTCGATGAGGAAGGCTTAAATCTGAAAGTAACCGCGAGTTTTGGCGTGGCGGGCTTTCCCTCGGATGCCCGCACGCGGAAAGAACTCCTCTCCATGGCCGATGAGGCCATGTACCTGGTCAAGAACACCACCCGAGATAACATCGCCCTGGTCGGCGAAGGGGTAATGAACTAGCGCCGTCGGCCGGATTCCATGGCATAATCGGCTTGATGCGCTTTCCAGCAGGACCTACGATGTGCAGGCTCGTGGCAATTGCGGCGGCGGTGCTGCTGGCCGTAGTGATGCTGCGAGGAGATGGCGCACCGGCCGCTCCGGCTGCGTCCAGCGCCCCGCAGTATTCCGCCGACGGCAAGCTGGTGTTGCCGCGGGACTATCGCGAGTGGGTCTATCTCTCCTCCGGGCTCGGAATGGAATACAGGGCTGATGGAAAACCCGGAACCGAGTTCACGAACGTGTTTGTCAAGCCTTCCGCTTATCGCGCCTTTGTCGCCACCGGCCGCTGGCCCGACAAAACGATGTTTGTTCTGGAAGAGCGCGCTTCGGCCACCCGGGGTTCCATCAACCGCGGCGGCCATTACCAATCCGAGCTGAGCAGCCTCGCCGCTTCCGTAAAAGACGAGAAGCGTTTCCCGAAGATGTGGGCCTACTTTTCCTTCAACCGGGGAGCGCAACAGGCGGCCGCCAACCCTCCCTCCCATTGCTTCCAGTGCCACAACACAAACGGCGCAGTGGACAACACTTTCGTGCAGTTTTACCCCACTCTCAAGCCAGTGGCAGAGAAGTACGGAACCTTCAACCAAACCAAAGCCATATCGGAATCCACACAGACGCACTGACGCTGGTCGCGTGGCGCGCTTGATATCGCACGCTACGCTGCTCGAAAGGCTGGGTACCGGAGCCGTGTGGTCCGTTGCGCGCGGCCTGGCCCGCAATGCGGAAGCCTATAAGGGACATCTTGCAGCCTGTGACGAGGTTCGCCGGAACGACCTTGACGGCCGCGGCCACTTGAGCGAGGAAGCGCTGGGAGCGTTCACCGAGTTCTTCTTGAGAGTCTCAATCGACCAGGTGGACTTTATGGAAAAGCTAATGCAGCCTGAGCGATTGCGAGCGCGGATTCTGCTGTGGGCGGAAGAAGAGATTAGAATGAGCGCCCTTCCGCCAAAATCAGCCAACGTGCTTGAGGCCGCTTTGTACCGGGGAGAACTGCCTCGCGGGGATGTCACCGGAATTGTCGGCACGGGCGAGCGCAATGCCCGGCGGATTGTTTCGGCGCTGGTAGATCGGGGGGTGCTGGCATCTGAAAGTTCGCGGGCGCCCTTGCGCCTGGTGTTCCCGGCGACTCTGGCCTCTCGATGGATGCCAGGGCTATTTCCTGAAAGCAGATAACGCAATCGTGTGCGCACCCGGATGTGGCACCGGCAAACCTACCGTGCATGGCAGCCCATCGAGGTGATAATTTGGTGCGTTAAAGCAATGTGCCGCGTGTTTGAGGGCGGCGCGAAAAGATCGAGCCCTGGGGGAGGGATACCGACTGAGCGCGCAGGCAACTGCTCAGAAAAGGAGATTCGAGATGCTCTTTGAAGTCAGACGGAAACACGTAACCATCAAGCTCAGTGACCACAAGCTGCTCAAGGCGGTGGTTCGCGGAGAAGAAACGCAGGGGCTGTGGCTCACGCCGGGTGTGGACACTACAGGCCTGGAATTCCCTGCCGACGTGCAGGAACCCATTATCTTTGTCCCCTTTAGCCAGATGGTCTGGCTGGTGACATCTGCGGTGCGTCCGCCGGACAGTTAGGCTTCAGTACTTCTCGTTGACGCGGCCGGAAATGTGGCGGGCAGGCGGAGCCTTCGCAAGAGCATCAATCTCGCCCGGCTTCGAGGCCCATCCCTATTGTGGGGTTGCGCGGCTGAAGACATCACCGCTGACCGGTGGTTTTACAGGCTTGCCAGAATCCCCGCCGCACGGATCGCGGTTACCCGCGATCCATGCGACGCCAGCGATTGTCCCTCATCGGCCAAAGTTGAGATTCAGTGAAATAAAGTCCTGCACGCGGTAGCCGTTGTCCACCAGCACCACGTTCCCGCCGAAGATAAAGTAGCGGTAGCTGGGCGGCGGCGGCGGTAGTTCTTCCATCATCGCCACGGGTACCGGATGACAATATACCCGGTAACGAGGCACCACGACATATCCGTATCGGAGCACTACTCCGCGAGGCGCGGGCCCACGGAACCAGCGCTCTTCTTGGTGTTCCCTGACGTAGACCGCAAAGTCCCGCCGGTCACGATCGTAGAAGCGATAATGCCCGGCGCGGTCGTGATCCCAGCCTCGATGCCGGCCATTGTCCAGGTGTTCGTGTTTCGCGTGATCCTTCCGTTCCTTGTGGTGGCCGTGGCCGTGATCATGTTGGTCATAGGGACGATTCGGCCGCGCCACACCGGCCACAGCGCCTGGGCCCAGCGCCACGCCGGAGCCCACCAACACCACCATCAAAAATCGCTGGAATTTCTTCATGCTCTTTTTCTCCTTGGCCCGCCATGGAAAGCCCGTGAGTCGGGAAAAGGGGCAGTAAATGGTCAGGGCATATCGTGGAGCTCATGCTCCCTGCCCCCCTCCCAGGCTACCAATTTGAGCCAGAAGTTTATTAACTGTCAAAGAACTATCGTACCAGTCCCATCCCCCGTTGGTGGGATGGCCGGTAAGGCTCTGTATATGTTGGATTTCGGGAGTTGTCAGGCTGAACGAGGACGTCATTCCGGGCCAGTGAGGGATCTCTTGTTGGCTTAGGTATCGGCAGCGAAGACCGTGAGCGAAGGGCCTCTGCATTCTTCAGCGAAGTGAACGGCGTCATTCCGAGCGCAGCGAGGTATCTGCTGTCGCCCTCAACGCCGTTCGCACATGGAGGACGAACGGGATCAGGGTGACTGGACAGAACAGGGGTCCCCGGCCTCCTAGAAGCTGAACCTCAAAAACAGGTTGATGGTGCGATTGGCTGACTGATTGTTGAAGAAGCCGCCAGCAAGTGAATTCGAATGGCCAAACAGCGGCGAGGTGATGTTGCCCACAGGCGCTCCGAGGTTAACCTTGTTGAAGACGTTGTTCGCCATGACTCCCAGCTCAAACTGGTACCGGTGGTCGCTGGAGCCTCCAAAGCGGGGGCCGCCTCCGCCACTGCTGAGCCCGCGACCGCCCAGCCCCCCGCGACCGCCACCGCGTCCACCACGGAACCCTCCGCCTCCGCCTCCGCCAACTTCCTTGCCAAATCCGAAGGTCTTGGAAAGCCGGGCGTTCATCGAGAATTGGCTGGGGCCAAAGAAATTATTGACGGGCACAAGCTGATCGCCGGAAACGGGATCAATATTGAAAATCCCTAACGTGGTTGGAACACAGGTGGCGCACATGCCTGTGGCGAGGGCCGGCCGATCGTTGAAGAAGGAATCTCCGTTCAAATCCTGTCCAAGTGTAATGTTGTAGGGCCGGCCGGAAGTCATAACCATGAAGGGACTGAAGCTAAGCCCATAGGGCAACCCGGCGGACCCGCCCACGAAAAAACGGTTGCGGCTTGCCCATGCAGCCGTTCCGTAACTTTGGGAAAGATCATATTGGTTCATCGGAAAGGTGGCGCTCGCGCCTCCTCCAAAACCCTCGCCACCGGGCCCGCCCCCTGAGCCGCCTGATCCTGCGTTGGCATTGGCGTAACTGAGCGTGTAAAAGCCGAAGAGCGATACGGCGCGTCCCATTCGAATGTTGAAGTTGGCGATCAACTGATTCTCATTGTATAGTCCGGCTGGCTCATACTCGTAGATGTTGCCTGCATCTCCGAACGGCCGGACGCCGCTGGATGGATCGGCCGGGTCGAACGTCCCGGGCAGCGGGGCATTGATGTTGCGCGCCAGGAGCTGATGGATTCCGTGCGTTGTGACATAAGTGACGGAGGTCTTGATGTTTCTGGTTAGTTGACGTTCCAGCCCCACCGCTCCTTCAATGACGTAAGGGGTCTCATAATTCCGGGCAATCTGGTAAATGGTAGGAAATGTCGCGGAACCCGTCAGCGTGTTAAGCGGTGGGATATCCCCGGGAAAGAAATCAGGCGAATTGACAATGTATTGCTGCTGGTTGATGCCGTTCAACTGCTCGGCCTGCAGGATGTTGCCGACGTCAAACCGGTCATAGAAGATTCCCGCACCCGCTCTCAAAATGGTCTTGGGAGCGCCACCGCTTTTGCCGATTCCCCAGGCGAATCCCATGCGGGGCGCGACGTCGAAATGGTCGCTGATGCGGTTCTGTCCCTCAAAGCGCAGGCCCATGGTCAGTGAAACATTGGGGCGCATCCGCCACGTGTCCTCCGCGTAAAGCCCAAAGTCAATCCGGTTGACCTTGGCAGCCGGGTTGCCAGCGGTGATGGCAAACTGCCGGGCGCCGCCACCTGCGGCGACGATCTGAGCGTCCGTCAGGCCTTGCGCGAGGCCCTGCTGATAAACGGAGTAAGTGTTAATTCCCGTAAATGTGAAAGTGCCGTTGTAGCCGCTGGTGGTGTTCACGGCTTCGTCCATATAGCGCACGCGGCCGCCATAGGTCAGCGCGTGCGCGCCCAGGTTCATCGAGGTCAGACTCTGGAATTCGTATTGATTCCCCGTGCTCAATTGTGCCCCTGCGCTGCTCCCGCCCCCGGTGAAAGCGCCGATCACGTTCAGGTTCGCGGCCGTGCTCAACGGGTTCTGGTTATCTTCGGAATGGCGATACTGAAAGCGGGCCTGGGTGACGGTGCGCGCGCTGATCACCTGGGTGTCGCTGATCTGCGCCATGTTCTCAGAGCCGGTTGAGTTGTAACCCACCGATGGAAGATCAAATTGCCCGATGCCTCTGTTCGTATTGTCGTTCGACCAGCGCTGATAGCGAATGGATAGCACATTGCTGCTGCTCAACTGCAGGTCCACGCGGGGGCTGATATTGAGTCTCGTTGAGGGGCTGGCGACGGCTGCGGAGAAGCCTGTTCCCAGCGGGTCAAAGTTTGCGGCCGGGACAACGGCGTTCACAATGGATGAGTTGTCCGTGCTCCGGCGGAACACAGAGAAAAAGAACGAAGCTTTCTTGCTGAGCGGCCCGCCGAAATCGCCGCCAAACATCTCGGAATGGTTGTCAGGCTGCTGCGCTACAAAGGGATTTCTGGAGTTAAGGGCTGAGGTGTTGCCGAAAGTCATGATGCCGCCGTGATATTTCTGAAAACCCGGCTTGGTTGTAATGTCGATCCTTCCGTAGCCCAGCCTTTCATACTGTGCCGAAAAGGGGTTCTGGTTGACGCGGACTTCCAGGATGGCATCTTTGGGCGGCAGTTGACCTCCGGAGAATCCGTCAATGTAGATTTGCCCGCCGTTCGGTCCTGCCGCAGGTCCTGCCAGCTCCTGAAGCTCTGTCTGCAATTCGTCGGGATCGTCGGAGAGCGATTTCAAGGCTTCGCCCTTCAGCACCACTGCTCCAACATTCTCGTCAGGGCTGACGCTTAACTGCTCCCCTTCGCCTTCAACGGTAACCTGCTGCTTTTCCATGGTGAGGGCCAGTTGAGCGTTGATGACCTGCGGGTGGCCTTGGGCCACCTGAACGCCGGCCTTCGTGAACGTCGAAAAGCCCTGGGTGCTGATGGCCACCGAATATGCGCCCGGCGCCAGGTTGTGAAAAGCGTAACGGCCCTGTTCGTCCGTCTGCACAGCCTTTGTCGCGTGGTCCGGGCCCGTGAGGGTAACGGTCGCCGCAGGAATGGCCGCGCCGGAAGGGTCCGTGACCTGTCCGCTCAGGGTGCCATTGCCTGACTGAGCAAAAGCTGCGGCAGATAAGCAGACTGCCGCTAGCAACGCGAAAAAGGGCCGGCTGAACTTTCTAGGGAACCCGATCATCATCATGAACCTCCACAAACGCTTGCGCACAACAGGGTCAACCGCCCTTGGGAATTTTTGGATCTCAACTCTTCTCAAGCCTACCTTACAGGTTGCCTAAGACGGTGCAGCCTGGGTGGCGGTTGCGCTCGGTTTGTTAATTCCATGTAAAACCGGACGTTGATGTAGAGGCGAAGGGGGTCTGGCTCAAGGCGTGAAACGGCGTAGGGGTCTCGGGTTGCTGGCTGCAACCATTTGATTCTGTGGCTTTGGCGAGGCGGCACAAGCTTCACACATCGCGAATCGCGCCGGGACGGTCCACTCGAAGGAAGAATTAGGGTCGTAATGACCGCCGCTAACGAAACCCTCGGGGGAGGACTGTTCGCGCGGCTAACGCGCTTTTCGGGCCAGGTAAACCGTGCGCTGGCCGGGAAATATCCTCCACTCGCGCACGAATGCGGCCTGGTCCCAGGCCCGGACGGTGCTGAAGCCGGCGCGGCGCAAGCTTTGGCGGACTTCGGCGGTGGTCCACGCCACCTGCTCCACCCGCTCAACGGTTCGCCGCCAGCTCTTGCCGTTGCGAATGAACCACTCGGCCTTGCTCCAGCCTCTGCGGCGGCGCCCGTCGTAGCCGCCGTGCATTACCAGGACAACTCCTGGCAGTCCCAACCGCCAGGTCCCCGTCCAGGCCTTCTCAAACGCGACCTGATTGTTCACGTCAAAGAAAAACCAGCCGCCCGGCCGCAGCGCCCGGGCCACGGCGCGAGCCACGCGATCGAGATCGGACTTGCGCGGCACGTGGTTAATCGCGTCAAATTCGCATGTCACCAGATCGACCGCTTCTGCCAGCCGAAAGCTGCGCATGTCGCCGTGCAGTACGGTGAGGCGGACGCCCTTCTGCCGCGCCTTCTGCCGGGCCAGCCGGCACATCGCGGGCGAGGCGTCCACGCCATACATGCGGATGCCTCGCCGTGCCAGCTCAACCGCTGTGGTTCCCGTTCCGCATGCGAGATCGCACGCCGCCTCTGCCGTTCGCACGATATCGGCCAGGAGATGCCGCCGTACGCGCCCCATCGGCGCCCGAATCGGCTCGAACAGCCGGTCGTAATACACCGCCAGCAGTTTGTACGGCGAATCAACCATGGTGGTAGCTGCCCCCGCGCAGGTGGCGCGCCCACTTTTTCGCGTCTTGCGATTTCTCGATAGCCGGAGCCGCCTCCCCGGCCTCTTCCCGCCTTAAAAGATCCCGTTCTCGTTTGGGCATTCGTACGGCACATCTTGAGAAGCTTCCCAACTCTCGATGATCTGGTCGCCCTCAAAGCGGAAAATGTGAATCACCGACCAATGGGAGTCCGGCGCGAGCGCCACTCTTCCGTGGATGGCCACAAGGTTTCCTTCCTCGATGGAGCGCAACAACTGGTAGG
The DNA here is from genome assembly GCA_036278995.1 of Terriglobia bacterium. Classification (GTDB taxonomy): domain Bacteria; phylum Acidobacteriota; class Terriglobia; order UBA7540; family UBA7540; genus SCRD01. The sequence goes on from DASUJZ010000059.1 coordinate 14,669, forward strand.
TCTTGCCGGGATACTGTTTTGCATTTTCTTCCATACCCTTCAGCAACGACTGCCGATCACCTTTGAGGTATGCGTTATGATGGCGAAACTGCGGATGGACGTGCTTTGCGTAGGCCTCTTGCACTCTGCCGGACGAAGCCAGCTTGAGGAACGACTCGGCGATTTCTTTCCTGGTCATGTCTGGTTCCCCTCCCGAGTGCAGACACTGTCAGGCCGTCGGCAACTCCGCGGCTGCCACCCCCCAAAAGCCCCTGGCCTGTGCTTATGCCCTAATTTGGGCAGAGGGTGGCCGCGCCAGCAACGAGGTGAACGGTGTTTTTCCCAGGGCCGCGCTCTCGCCGGGCCGGATTGCAGGATTTTACTCCGGAATTCGCGAATGTGCACGGGCAGTATAATAAACTGAGCCGCTCGGTGAAAGGCGGCTGTGCCAAGGTGGATGGTTTCTGTCGCTTCCCCATCCTTTGAGCCCGGCGAAGGTGAGCGACGTCAGCCGGGCTACTTGGCGCCCTTCGCACGTCGGTGTAACAACAGGCAGGCGCGATCTTTCACTTCTCAGCCCACCGCCTTCTTCACCAGCGCCACGATTTTCGTCTCTTCGGCGGCAGTCAAGTCCTTTAGTGCGAAAGCCGTCGGCCACATGGCGCCATCGTCGAGATTGGCCTTGTCGCTGAAGCCAAAAGTTGCGTATCTCGATTTGAACTTCTGCGCGCTTTGAAAGAAGCAGAGGACCTTGCCATCCCTGGCATACGCCGGCATGCCGTACCAGGTTGTCGGCGAGAGGGCTGGCGCGCAGGCTGTGATGATCTCATGAAGCCGCTTGGCGATGGCGCGGTCGGGTTCCTTCATCTCAGCGATCTTTGCCAACAAATCGCTTTCCCCGGTCGCCCTATCCCTCTTCCCGCTCGCTTCCGCCTTCAGCTCCTTGGCGTACTCCTTCACCGCGGCTTTTTCTTCTGCCGTGAAACCCTTGGACTTCTGCGCTTCCTTCTTTGGGCTCATGGGAATCTCCTTTCAGCGAATTTTTCCGGTAAATTGCTGACCCAGCTCACTGACCGAACTGCTGTATTTGCGCGAAGCGTTTTGTCCCGTCCTCATCCACCGGGCCCTTCGACTCGGAACCCATTCGCAAGCGGTGGCCGTCCGGGTCTTCAATATTCATCTCCCGCACGCCCCACGGCATATTCGTCGGCGGCTGGCGGATGATCGCGCCGCTCTTTTTATATTCCTCATACAGCGCGTCGACGTGATCCATGAAGATGGACATCCACATGCCCGCCTGTCCTTGCCCGCCTTCACTGAGGAAAATCTCCACCTTCCCTCTTGCCGCACACCCGAACGTGGGAGGATCGCCCCAATCCCACTTCTTGCTAAAGCCCAGCTTGTTCACGTAGTAGTCCATGGACGCAGCAAAGTTCTTCACGTTCAAAATGGGAACCACACATTCAAATTCATTCATCAGCTCCCTCCTGTCAAGCCAAGAGCTTATCAAAAAACCAGCGATCAGTGGTTAGTGAGGAGCGGCGCGGCTTTTGAGGCCCGGAGGTCGTAGCGCGAAACTCCGGCTCCGAGGTCCGCGGATTTTTCTTCAGGCCCCGAGGGCCGACAGACTTTAGCCCATGGCGCAAGCTATGGGAATATCAGGCCTAAAACACAGGCCAGGCCCGGATGAGGCGAAAGAAGCGAGATCCGTATACCGCCTCAGCGGCTGAAGCCGCGTTGACAGCAAGCGGCAGCGAACGATGCGCCTGCATGACGGGCCTTATTCCGCCCGCAGGGCTTCCGAGGGAGGAATCAGGCTTGCCCGCCACGCCGGAATCAATGAAGCGACCAGCGCCGAGAGCCCCAGGGTCAGGACAGCCACGATCATCACCAGCGGATCATACGGATTCAGTCCGTAGAGTTGGCTGCCCAGGAATCGACCGGCTGCCAGAGCCAACGGCAGTCCAAGAACCAGGCCCGCAGCCACGACTGCGAAGGCGCCCCGAACGATGAGCGCCGCCGCTTGCATTCGGGTGGCGCCCAGCGCCAGCCGCACGCCAATTTCGTTGGTGCGACATCCGGCATTATAGGCGGTGACGCCATAGAGCCCAATGGACGCCAGAACGAGCGAGAGAATTCCAAAGAACAATGCCAGGCGCGCAATCAGCCGCTGCTGTGTGAACTGGCCAGCTACCTGCTCCCTCAAGCTCTGAATCGAGACGATTGGCAGATCGGGATTAACGGAGGCGACGGCCTGGCGGATACGCGGCAGGGACGGGCTGCCGCCGGCGCGCGTGACAATCACAATGTCGTGCAGAAAGTGCGAGCCCGGAGTGGCGTCCGCTCCAGTCTTTGCCGAGATGTCATGTTGCGCTTCAGGCAGAAAGAACAACGGGCCAATCGGCTTGGCGAGATCGAAAGCCAGGTAGCGGGCGTCTTGCGCGATGCCGACAATTTCGTATTGGCGGGAGGTCCCTACTCCGGTCTGTGTGAAATACTTCCCAATAGGATCTTCATTTTTGAAATACTTCTGCGCGAATGCCTGATTGATGACCGCTACGTGCCGTGACGTCGCCGTATCCTGCTCGGAAATGCCGCGTCCTTTGAGGATGGGAGTTCCGATCGTTTCGAAGTATCCCGCCGTGACCCGGTCCCAGGCAGCGCCATTGTCGTCATTGGGTCCCGGAGCCGGCCGGCCATTTATCCACACTCCCGTCCCCGAGGCATTGCCACTCAGCGGTGAGTATTCGCACAGCGCCACGGCCGAGATGCCGGGAAGGCTGGCGAGCGAATCATGAATGCGCGCATAAAGTGCCGTCACCTGCTCGAGCCGATAGCCGGCAAGCCTGGGATTGATGCTCACGATGGTGCGCCGGTCCTGCGTAAAGCCAAACTTCTGGCTCTCAAGATTGTGCAGGGCCAGCGCCAGAAGACCTGAAGTAGCCAGCAGCACCAGCGAGAGCGCCGCCTGGAACACCACCAGCATCTTCCGAGGGAGTGACGCCGTGCGGGCGGTGGAGCGGCTGGCGCCGCGCAGGGCTTCGATCGGATCCACCCGTGTCGCCATCCATGCGGGGGCGAAGCCAAAGCCGACGCCCGTGATCAATGAAATGACGAACGCGAACACCAGCACCGGCATCGAAGGCGATGCGCTGATGGGTACGCCTGCCAGGCCTGCAAGGTGAGGGAATGCAAAATGTAAAATCGCGAGCGTACTCGCAAACGCCACGACCAGGCCCGCCGCACCTCCGGCCAGCGAGAGCAAGATGCTTTCCGTGAGCACCTGCCGCACAAGCCGCCGTGCCGGCGCGCCCAGAGCCATGCTCAGCGATATCAGCCGGCGCCGCTCCATGCCGCGAACCAGCACCAGATTGGCCACGTTGGCGCAGACGATGAGCAGCACAAAACCCGAAACCATCATCAGGATCTGGAGCCAATGCTCATACTCGCCGCGCATGCTGCTGATGCCCGCGCCTCCGGGCCTCAGCGAGACGGTCTGCTCTGGAAACCGCGCGCGATCGTTGGCGCTCATGTCACCCCAATGCGAGCGCAGCCACTGCTTCAACTCCACTCGCATCTGAGCCTCAACGGCTGCGGCCTTCGCGCCTGGCCGGATACGCCCGATCAGGTCCAGCCAGTGCAAGTCGGCCTTGTTGAGATCGGCATCTGCCTCCACCACCGGTTCGGTGTTGAGCGGCAGAAACAGATCGGGCGGAGTGTTGCGCAGCGTGTCGCCAAAAAATCCGGGCGGAGTGATTCCAATCACGGTGAAGGGCTTGTTATCGAAACTAAAGAGGGCACCGATGACGGACGGGTCCGATCCGTACCGCTGCTCCCACAACCGATAACTAATCACTGCGACAGCCGGAGCGCCAGGCCGATCGTCGGCGGGCGTCAGCATGCGACCAGCGTAGGCATTGATGCCAAACGTGGCGAAGTAATTGCCGGAAACAAACTCGCCGGGATAGCTCTGGGCGGCTTCCCGACCGCCCGAGCGTCGCACGCCCACCAGCGACGGGCCCGCCTGGAACGCCGCCAGTTCTCGAAAGCCTTTGGTGTGGTCGCGGAAATATTTGTACAGATCGTACGAGAAAATCGAGAACTCATTCTGCTGCGTGTACGCGCCCCATGCGCAGCAATACGGCTGTTTTCCCACCACGTATAAATCGTCCGGATTGGCGACCGGCAGCGATTTCATCAGCACTGCGTGTGCCAGCGTAAAGATGGCAGTGGTCACTCCGATGCCGAGAGCCAGGGTAAGAATGGCCGTGAGCGTAAATGCGGGGGAATTCCGCAAGCGGCGCGCGGCATAGCGGACGTCTTGCCACAGGTTTTCCATTAAGGGCAGCCCCCGGCGGTCGCGGTAGTCTTCCTTGATCGCCTCGACGGCTCCGAACTTCAGCACCGCCTGGCGGCGCGCCTCGTCCGGAGACATGCCGGCGCGAAGGTTGTCCTCCGTCTGCAAAGCGATGTGAGATTCAATCTCCGCCCGCAAGCGATCTTCATCGCGTGCGATTTTAGCCCAGGAGGTCAGCCGCTTAAGGAATCGTTTTAGCCGCTTCATTCTTCACACCTACCATCATTCAATCACCCGCCGCTGGCCTTTCAATTTCATCCTTCATCCTTCACACTTCATACTTCATTCATACCGCAGCGCCATCATAGGATCGACTTTGGCGGCACGGCGCGCGGGGATGTAGCAGGCCGCGAGAGTCACGGCGATCAGGATAAGCGAAACGGCAATAAACGTGAGCGGGTCGGTGGGCTTGACGCCGTAGAGCAGACTCGACAGAAATCGTGTCAGTCCAAGCGCGCCGGCGATTCCGATTGTGACGCCGATAAGCGTGAGCTTGAGCCCTTGTCCGATCACCATTTTCACCACATCGCGTTTCTCAGCTCCCAGTGCCATCCGGATGCCGATTTCATTAGTCCGCCGACTCACGGCATAAGAGGCAAGGCCGTAGATGCCGATGCAAGCCAGAAAAACCGCCAGCAGCCCGAAGAATGCAGACAACTCCGCCACGAGCCGCTGGACGGTAATGGACGCGTCAACCTCATCCGCCAGGGTTTGAACATTGCCGATGGGCAGGCTCGGGTTCACTTCGCCCATTGCGCGCCGAACCGCAGGCGCCAGGTCCTGCGGGTTGCCGGAGTAGCGAACCTCAAATTCACGCAGATAAAGCCCGGTTCCCCAATGGGGGCTGTATTGGGTATAGGGGTAGTACGCGAATGCCTCGGGAGCTTCATCGAGCGCGTAATATTTCGCGTCCCGAACCACCCCGACCACCTCAATATCATTGCTGTGCTCGGGGCCGCTCATGCCAAATCGTTTACCGATGGGCGAACCTCCGGGAAAGAGCCGCCGTGCCATGGTTTCGTTTATTACCGCGACTCTCGGCGAAGCGGCTGTGTCCTGGGGCCCGAAGTCGCGGCCAGCAAGAATGGGAAGGCCCATTGCGGAAAAATAGCCCGGTCCCACGGCGTTGAAGGATGCGTCATGCTGGGCACCGGGAACGGCGCGATAGCCCTCAGCCCACGCAGAGTCGTCCCAGCCCCCCTGATGGAACGCATAGATTGAGAAGCTGGAGGCTCGCACGCCGGGCAGCGCATCCACTCGTTGCTCTATTTGGCGATACATCGTCGCGAGCCTTAACTCGTCGTCGTAGCCCGTTGCCGAGGGATCAACTCTGAATAGCAGGACACCTTGCTTGTTGAACCCCGTATTTACGTTCGCAAGGGTAACGAGGCTACGAACGAACAGTCCGGCTCCGACTAGAAGCACCAGGGAGAGCGCCACCTGCGAAACGATCAAGGATTTTCCCAGCAGGCTCCGGTCGTGAGCCGGCATTGCTCCCCGGCCTTCCGTGAGTGCAGGTGTCAACCTCACCCCAGTGGAGCGCAGGGCCGGGAAAATTCCGAATAAGACGGCGCAGCCTAGAGAAACCAGCATCGTGAAGGCGAGTACGGGAGCATCCAACGAAACATCCAGCGCCAGCACATGCTGGGTACGTGAAACCATGGCGAGCAGAAAGCGGCAAGCCCACTCCGCGAACAGAATTCCCAGCACGCCCCCAGCGCCGGCGAGCAAGGCGCTTTCCGTCAACAATTGCCGGATTAGCCGCCCGCGCCCCGCTCCCATTGCCATCCGCACCGCGATCTCCCGCTGCCGCGCAGTAGCCCGCGCCAGCAGCAAATTCGCGATGTTTGCGCAGGCGATGAGCAGGACCAATCCGACCATCGCCATAAGCATCCACAATGGCTTCGAAAAGCCTTCGCGAAGGAGTGAATTGCCCGTCGCCGCCGAATATAGAGTGATGTGCGCCTTCCGAATGTCCTGAAGCTGCTGCGCGGTTGGTTCCGAACCGGCGTACTCATGGAGAATGTTTTTGAAGATCAGGTTGACATTGGCTGCCGCCTGGGACCGGGTCGCGCCGGGCTTCAGGCGCGCGATGATGTCAAGCGACCGATAGAATTTGTCGCTGATCTTGTGCGGACCCCTATCAATCAGGTCGTGCATCTGGAGCGGAATCCAAAAATCCGGCGAGCGGCCCACCGTAGTGCCAAAGAAGCCCGGCGGCGTAACACCGATGACGTTGTAAACAGTGCGTCCGAGGGTTAGTGTCCTGCCCAAAATGGCAGGGTCGCGGGAAAAACGGCTGTTCCACCAACCGTAACTGATCACGGCAACGGGGTGTCCGCCGAGCGTCTGGTCGTCCGCGTCTGTGAGGACTCGCCCGAGGTAAGGATTGACGCCAAGGACTTCAAAGTAGGTGCCGGAGACGAGTTCAACCTCCATAGCTTCAAGTTCCCCGCTCGCTCCCACTGTGCCGTGCAGGCCAGCTTCGCTGCTGCTGAACGCCGCCACGCCGGAAAAGACTCGATTCTTTTGCTGGATTTCGCGGTAGACGGGATACGAGAAAAGATGCATCTCGCTGTCCGGGAAGTTGTCACTGTTGCCGGACTGGTCGCCGGGGCCGAATAGAACCAGAACTTGCGGATGCCGGACTGGCAACGTGCGTAAGATCAGTGCATCAATGAAGCTGTAAATCGCCGTGTTCGCCCCGATGCCGAGGGCGAGGGTAAGAACCGCGACGATGGTGAAGCCGGGATTGCGGCGGAGCTGGCGGAGCGCGTACTGCACGTCGCGCAGCAGATCCTCGATGAATGGCAATCCCCGCTGATCCCGATACTCTTCCTTGATCGACTCCACCGCTCCGAACTTAAGCACCGCCTGGCGGCGCGCCTCGTCCGGAGACATGCCGGCGCGAAGGTTGTCCTCCGTCTGCAAAGCGATGTGAGATTCAATCTCCGCCCGCAAGCGATCTTCATCGCGTGCGATTTTAGCCCAGGAGGTCAGCCGCTTGACGAATCGTCTGAGCCGCTTCATTCAAGATCCTCCGTTGTCTCGGGGGTTGGCCACGGCGAGCGTTTTTCTCGGCGTGGGCCTCCCTATGGCCAATGTATGGAGCATCTTTGTGGTGCTCTCGATTGAGTTCTACACTCACTGGCCCGGCTCCCGAAACCTGACACCCAACACCTGACACCTACTCATATCTCAGCGCCACCATAGGATCAACTTTGGCGGCGCGGCGGGCGGGGACGTAGCAGGCCGCGACCGCCACTGCGATCAGGATGAGCGAGACAGCGATGAAGGTAAGCGGATCGGTGGGCTTCACGCCATAGAGCAGACTCGATAGAAATCGTGTCAACGCCAGCGCGCCTGCAATCCCAATGGACACTCCAATCATTGCAAGCTTAAGGCCTTGGCTGAGAACCATCTTCAACACATCCCTGCGTTCCGCTCCCAGCGCCATGCGAATGCCGATTTCGTGGGTTCGCTGCGAGACAGAATAAGCGATTACGCCATAGAGTCCCACCACCGCCAATAGCAGGGCTATTCCGGCGAAGACGCCGAGCAGCACCGTCGCCACGCGCTGTGGCGCCAGCGACTCTGAAGCAAGCGCGTCCATGGTCATCAGGTAGCTAACGGCTTGATCTTTATCCACGGCCCAAATTGCGCGTTCAGCCCCTCGAACGATCCCAGAGGGATTTCCCGCCGTGCGGATCGTGAAGCAAAGGATCGGCGCCGGAACCTGAGAGAAGGGCAAGTAAATCTCGGAAGTTACTTCGGAGGTTATCCCCAGTTGGTGCACATCGCCGACGACGCCGACGACCTCTACGAGGCCCTTGATACCTTCAACGTTGATTGACTGACCGACTGGATTCCGGTTCGGCGCAAGCCGCCGCGCGAGGCTCTTGCTGATGATGGCCACCGAGTTCGCCCCTTGATTGTCCTGGTCAGTAAAGAAGCGGCCTTTGACCAAGGGAATGTCCATCGCACGAAAATAGCCAGGCGTGACCGAACTCCAGAGCGCGTTTGGATTCCCTCGCTGGCTGGTTAATTGTCCTTCGAGTGAGACCTGACGAATGCCTCCCCACCCGCTCAACGGCAGGAACGTTACCGTCCCAGCCGATTTGACGCCCGGAAGCGCCCTGACGCGGTCCAACGCCTGATCGCTAAAATCACGCTGCTCAGCATCGGTGCCGTACTTGTGGTTGGGAAGCAGTACACGCAGCGTTAAAACATGATGCGGGGTGAAGCCCAGATCGCCCCCTAGAAGATGCGCGAAACTCTTAATGGTGAGCGCAGCAGAGGCAACCAAGATCAACGATAATGCCACCTCTGCAATTACCAGCGTATTTCGGAAATGGCGACCCTGCGCGCTGCCTGACAAACTGCGGCCGCATTCCTTCAGCGATTCGTCGGTGTTTAGGCGCGCAGCTTGGAGCGCAGGAATAAGGCCGAAGATCACGCCGGTGAGTAATGAGACCGCTAGCGCAAAGCCCAGCACCCAGCCGTCAATGGGAATTTTCTGGATGTGCGGAATACTGAGATTCGAGATGGTAGGCGGAAACATGGCCACCAAGGCTCCTGTACACCAAAAGGCGAGCAGCAGACCCAAAGCGCCGCCAGCGAATGCCAGCAGAATGCTCTCTGTGAGAAACTGGCGGACCAATCTTCCTCGGCTGGCGCCCAGCGCGGCGCGGACAGCGACCTCCTTTTGGCGGCCGGCTGATCTCGCCAACAGTAAATTAGCGACGTTCGCGCAGGCGATCAACAGAACGAGCCCTACCGCGCACAAAAGCACGAGCAGCGCCGGACGGATACCTCCGCTGATCTTCTGGCGCAGACTAATAATCTCTGTCGAGCTTTCGTCTTTATTGGTTTTCGGGTACTCGAACGCCAACCGGTGGGCGATCATATTCATTTCCATCCGCGCTTGCTGGATTGTCACACCAGGTTTCAGGCGCGCCATAACACGCAGGTCGCGGTAGTTGCGATCTGCGGCGGCCTTTGGCGATATGGTCAGGGGAGTCCATAGCTCGGTTCCCCCCGGCCATTTGAAGCCAGGCGGCATGACTCCGACCACGGTATAAGCCGCTCCATCCAAGGTAATCGTCTTGCCTAATACTGCCCGGTCGCCTCCGAACCGATTCTGCCAAAGGGAATAGCTCAGAACTACTACGTGATTCTTCCCCGGTTGTTCCTCTTCGGGTAAAAAGGTGCGGCCTAGCAGCGGTGCGGTGCCAAGCACATGAAAGAAGTCTGCCGAAAAGTAATAACCCATGATCGCTGCCGGCTCGCCACGGCCTGTTAACGTGTAGAATGAGCCGTCGGTAGATGCTCCCATGCTTTGGAAGACGTGGTTCTCGGCGCGCCAGTCGGCAAAATCGGGCGCGGAAACTGTCTCCGTATGATGGATGCTTCGCGCCCGGTTGTACTCCCATACGGTCACTAGGAGGTCGGCATCCCGGTAAGGAAGCGGACGGAGAAGCACCGTGTTCACGACACTGAAGATCGCTGTGTTTGCTCCGATGCCAAGCGCGAGGGTGATGACGACGACGGTAGTAAAGCCGGGATTGCGGCGGAGTTGGCGGAGCGCGTACTGCACGTCGCGCAGCAGATCCTCAATGAATGGCAATCTCCGCTGATCCCGATACTCTTCCTTGATCGACTCCACCGCCCCGAACTTCAGCACCGCCTGGCGGCGCGCCTCGTTCGGAGACATGCCGGCGCGAAGGTTGTCCTCCGTCTGCAAAGCGATGTGCGATTCAATCTCCGCCCGCAAGCGATCTTCATCGCGTCCGGTTTTAGCCCAGGAGGTCAGCCGCTTGACGAATCGTCTGAGCCGCTTCATTTAAGATCCTCCGCCCTGACGGCAAAAAATCGCGCAATGATTGCGGCTGTCTCGTCCCAATCATCCTTCTCGGCCCGCAATTGCCTGCGTCCCTGCCGCGTGAGCCGGTAGAAGCGCGCCTTGCGGTTGCTTTCCGAGGCGCCCCAGGCCGATGCGATCGAGCCCTCCTGTTCGAGCTTTAACAGCACCGGATAGAGAGTCCCCTGGTTCACCGAAAACAGGTCTCCACTGATTTGCTCGATGCGGCGGGCGATCCCGTACCCGTGCAGCGGCCCCAGCACATCCAGCGTCTTGAGGACCATCAGAGCCAGCGTCCCCTGGAGAACGTCTTTCTTTTGCCTTTTCTCGACCATTGGGTTTCCAACAGAAGCATGCCACAGCTTCGTTGGGAAAACAACAGGAAAAATTGCTGCCCTCCGCCGTGCTATGGCGGCGCGAGCTGATGGACCGCCCGGCTTTCACGCAGGCTCTTCAACCCGGCACCAGGCCTTTGCAGAGCGCGGCGCTGGAAAGGCAGAAGTAGCACAGCCACTCCTGGCTGTGAGCCTGGGACAAAACGGCCATGTCGGGCCCGTCGGCGCCAGGATGAATCGGCTCCATATCTAGGCTAGTTATCGCCTGCCTGGAGGCCCCGATGGGACGTATGGGATTTTCCCATGCCCCAAAATTCAAATTTTTAAGTACTTGAAAACAATAATGTTAGTAGAAGTTTCGAAGTCTCAAAATCGAATCCTTTTAAAAAATGCTCAATTCCTGCACAGCGTGTAAAAATTGCGAGTTGTCAATTTGAAAAAAAGGAGCCTCTAGTTCACGCCTTCGAGTTTGAAGACCCTAGGTTACCGCCCGCGAGCAGGTCAGCGGGGGCTGCGATACCCGGATGCGCATCCTGCCCTTGGCCTGCCCCGGTCCAGATACCGGCAGCCCCACGACAGCAAAACTCCTCCGGGCTGGGATGTGCGCGACGCCCGGAGGGAACACGGCAGCACCGGGAGCGGTTATTGAGTCGAATAGGAGGCAAGGAAGGTTTTCATTCCCTGCTCGTTCATTTTGAGCTGGCCAGAGGCGATGAGTTCCTTCTTGAGGTTCTGGCGGTAGATCTCATACGCGAGGGCCCGCTTCTGGGTGAGAAGTTGCTCGCGGATGTCGGCTTGCTGCGCAGCGAGGCCGCTTTTATCAGGAGGGGTGTGAGTGAGGACGTGGATGACCACGTCATTGCCTTCGACCGTAAGCACTCCGCTGGTCTGGCCGGGCTGGAGCGTGAACGCTTCCGGCACGCCTTGACCGGGTCCGAGATTCGGGACAGTGTCCTGCTGCGTAAAATCTTTGCTCTCTTGGACGTTGTAACCGCCCGCCTTGGCAAGTTTTGCAAAGTCGCCATTTTTACCAGCTTCGGCAAAGGCCTGAGCCTTCTGGTGAGCCAGGGTCTGGGACTGGGCCGCCCGGTAATCCTCTTCCACGCGGCCGCGGACGTCGTCCAGCTTGGGCGTGTGGGCAGGGACAATCTGCGTTACTTGGATGATGGCCGTGCCCTTGGGAACGGTGATGGGCTGTCCTACTTCGTTCTGCCGCAACTGGAATGAGAGGTTCTGGAAAGCATCGTTTGAGCCGAAATCGGGAACGGTCTGATTGTACTGGTAGAGAGGGGTCTGCTTGACCTCGAGCCCGGCCTGTTTGGCAATGGACGCAAACTGCTTGGGATTGGCCTTGAGTTTGGTTTCGAGCTGGTCCGCATAGGACTCGAGGGCGGCAGCCATTTTTTGCTTCATCAGCGTGTCGTGGATGGCGTCTTTTACGTCGTTGAAGGATTGCAGGTGCGCGGTCTGCTTGTCGAAAACCTTTATGATGTGAATGCCGTAGGTAGTGTGTACCAGACCGCTGACCTGTCCAGGCTGCATGTTGAACGCTGTGTCTTCAAATTCCTTCACGGTCTGCCCGTGCGTGATCCAACCGATGTCGCCGCCGTTTGAGGCGCTGGTGTCCTCTGAATATTTTTTCGCCATTTCCGCGAAGTTGGCGCCCGCCTTGATTTTGGCCAGCACGTCAGCCGCGGTTTTTTCCAGTTGCTTGATCTGTTCCGAACTCTTGCCTGTGGTCTTGAAGAGAATGTGTGAGACCTTCACGCGGTCAGGCACGCGGTAGTCTTCAAGGTGGCTGGTGTAATACTGCTTCATTTCAGCGTCGCTGACGTTGACGTTTGCGCGCACGTCGTCGGGAGTGACCAGGACGTACTGGGCCTGCCGCTGCTCTTTCAGTTGATAGCGGGCGGCGTTTTTCTGGAAATAATCCTGCACGTCCTTATCGGTAACGGGAACGGCCTTCAAAAATTTGCTGGGATCAAAAACGACATACTGAATCTTGGCCTTCATGTAGCGCTGGTCATAGGCCTCGCGTACCTCGGCGGGCGTGACTGCAACGCCGTCGGACACCACCGCCTGGATCTTCTGGATCAGCAGGCTCTGGCGAATCTGGTCCTCGAACTCCTGAGTGGAAATGCCCATCTGCTGGCTGATGAAGGTCTGATATTGTTCCATGCCGATGAACTTGCCGTTCGGATACAGCCAGGGCAACTGTTGGAGCGAGGCCGACAGTTCCTGGTCGGAGACCTCCAGCCCCATCTTCCTGGCCTGCATCGCCATAGCCTGGTTCAGAATCATCTGGTCCAGCATGGTGCCGGCGACCACGGGTACGAGCTGCGGATTGCTCCCCAGCGAGGAGTTACGCAGGCGAGTATCGATCCGATCCCTGAGGTCCTGCATAGTGATCTTGGTGCCGCCCACGTTGGCTAAAACGTCGCTCGAACCGCCCTGCTGAATATCTCCGCCGCCGAGCGGGGTGAAAACCAGAATCATACCGAGAGAAACGATGGTGAGAAAAAAGACCAGCAGGTACTTTTTCACCCTCTCGCGGTGCTTTTGAAAGAGTCTGAACATTATTGCTCCGAACGCATAGTGTCGATCTTAACCATTATAAGTCAGCCCGTAAGGGCTAACAACTGAAAGGAATGAGCGGATTGAGGGACAAATGGGGTTCAGAGCTCCCAAGCCTGCAAATCAGGGAAAACTGCTTGACCCAATTTGACCTTTGGTCAAGAATGCTCTAGGTGTCGGCCGAATGGCTCTGAAATCACGGGTTTCAGGCCCCGAACCAGGACATAAAGTCGAGGTCGAATGGACAACCATCAGCTATCGCATCATCGCTTTTTACGCTGTGCTCGGCCTCGTTGCACTTGGTTTTATATTCTACTTGATTGCGCCCGACTATTTCGCCCGGCGAGCCCGAGGAGCGCTCGACACCCTGACGGCGGGGGTGGTGGAGAATGGAGCGGCGACCGAATCGCCCTCGAAGCGCGATGCTCACTTCGTCAACCTTGACGGGACGGTCCGCGTAAAGAAGGGTCAGTCGCCCCAGTGGGTGCAGGCGAATTACAATACGAATCTCGCGACCGGAGACTTTATACAGACCGGCAGCGACGGAGTGGCAAGAATCATTTTTGCAGACGGGACCAATTACGTCATTAAGCCGGACTCCCTGATTGCAGTGGAGGAAAGCGGCGAAGACCCAGTCACCCGGGCGACGCGCGTGGCCGTGCAGGTGACATCCGGCACCGTGGACCTTTCCACGGGAAAGTTCGAGGTTCCAGGTTCCACGTCCAAAGTAGCCTTTGCGGATGCCACCGCCAACCTGGGCGAGGAAAGCCGGGCCGTGGTGCAGAATGATCCCAAGCGAAACATCCACCAGATGACCATGGACCACGGCGATGCCCACGTGACTCGCGGGTCCACCACTGTGCAGTTGGGACAATATGACAAGGTGGCCTTCTCCACGAATCGTCCCGGACTGCTTCGTGAAAAGGTGATTGCGCCGCCGAACCTTTTACTGCCCGCCAACATGGCTTTGAATATTGTCCAGAACACGCGTTCGACCAAACTGGAATTCCGGTGGTCAGCCGTTGAGGGAGCCCGGGCATACGTGCTGGAGATTTCGCCTTCCGGCATGTTCTCGAACCTTGTTGTCAACCGGAAAGTAGAGGGAACCTCGGCGGAGGTGCCCGGACTTGACGAAGGGGTTTACTATTGGCTTGTGCGGTCGATCGACGGGAACGGGAATAAAAGCCAGCCTTCCATGCCCAACCGTTTCGATCTTGTTCAGCAGATTTCAGAAAACCACCAGGCGTTTCTTGAAATCATCAACATCACCCAGCATGGCCGCGTTGTGGAAGTTGTGGGCCGCACGGAACCAGGTTCCACGGTGATCATCAACAATCAGCAGGTGTTTAACATTGCGGCGGACGGGACGTTTCAGCACTTTACATCTCCGCTGCCCAGAAAGGGCTCCAACCAGATCACGACCACGGCGCAGGACCGGAAGGGCAACACCAAGACCGTCCGCAAAACCGTCGTGATCGAATAGCAAAACCGTATCGACATTCGTTTCCAGAAAGGGACTCGTTAATAGAATGAGTTTTCGCTCTCTCTTCAGTGTTTTTTCTTCGGATTTGGCCATCGATCTCGGCACAGCCAACACCCTGGTTTTCGCCAAGGGCAAAGGCGTCATCGTTAACGAGCCCTCGATCGTTGCCATCAACAAGCTGAATGGCGATATTGAGGCCGTGGGGCGCGACGCCAAGGAAATGCTGGGACGCACGCCCGGCAACATCGTGGCCATCCGCCCCCTGAAAGACGGAGTGATTGCAGACTTCAAAGTAACGGAGAAGATGCTCAATCACTTTATACAGAAGGCGCACAACCGCAAGGTGTTCGTGCATCCACGCATTGTGATTGGCGTGCCCTCGGAAATTACCCAGGTGGAAAAACGCGCGGTGCAGGACTCGGCGTTTCGGGCCAAGGCCAGCGAAGTGTACCTCGTGGAGCAGGCCATGATGGCCGCCATCGGTTCCGGCCTGCCGATCACCGAGCCTTCCGGCAGCATGATCGTAGATGTCGGTGGAGGCACCACCGACATCGCGGTGATTTCGCTTTCCGGCATTGTGTACAGCCGTTCCGTGCGGGTTGCCGGAAACGAAATGGACGAGGCCATCACTGCCTACTTGAAACGCCGTTACAACCTGCTGGTGGGCGAGCGCACGGCCGAGGGGATCAAAATGGAAATCGGCTCCGCGTATCCGCTGGAAAAACCTCAGACCATGGAGATCAAGGGACGCCACCTGCTGGAAGGCGTGCCCAAAACCATCACCATCGACGATTCTGAAATCCGCGACGCTCTTTCAGAATGCGTCGCCACCATCATCAACGCCATCCGGGTCGCGTTGGAGCGTACGCCCCCGGAACTCTCCGCGGACATTTCAGACCGCGGAATCGTAATCACGGGCGGAGGCGCTTTGCTGAAAAACCTCGATAAGCGCATCCGCGAGGAAACCGGCCTGCCTGTTTCCATAGCTGAGGACCCGCTGGCATCCGTGGTTCTGGGAACGGGACGGATGTTAACTGATTTCAACCTGCTGCGGCGGGTTGCTATAGAATAGAAGATCCCCGGCCTGCCGGACGGGAGTGTTCGTGGCGCGAGGGACCGGCGCCGCCAAAGGAACTGATCCTGTCAGCGATGCCTTTACGTCCAATCAGCCTGGAGTGGCGTGGCTTTGAAACACCCGTCAGCGATCTGCCAGGGCCCGGATTGAAGCGGCTGCATTGAAACGAGCTACCTTCACACAATTCGACAAAAGCACCTGGCTGCCGGCGGTTGTGGCAAGGCACACCTCGTTTTTTGTACTGCTGGGAGTTCTGCTCGGCCAGCTTCTGCTGCTCTCGATCCAGGTCACCAGGAACCAGAACGTGAAGCTGGTCAACGTCTGGGCCGCAGAATTTTTCGGTCCGTTTGAGCGCGGCTCCCACGGCGCCATCGAGGGCACTGTGGAAGCATGGGCATCCATCCACGACCTGTGGGCGTATAAGCAGGCCAACAAGCAGCTTGGTTCCGAACTGGTGCTTGCCCGGGCGCGAATCCAGCAACTCTCAGAAAGTGCTTCTGAGGTTGACCGACTGAAAGCCCTGTTGCAGTTCAAGGAGCGGTCGCCCTACAAGACTGTCCCGGCGCAGGTAATTGCCGCAAGTCCGCAGGACGGCTCTACCACGATGATCATCGATCGCGGCAGGGATGCGGGTATTGAGGTCGATATGCCTGTGATTACGCCGGAGGGCGTGGTGGGCAAGATTGTTGCCGCTTATGCCAGCACGGCGCAGGTGCTTTTGATCACGGATGCAATGAGCGGAGTGGGCTGCATGCTGGAGGAAAGCCGCATCCAGGGAGTTTTGAAGGGCGGCAGCCAGAATCAATGCGAACTGCATTACGTGATGGATGACCAGAAAGTGCCCGCCGGCGAGGCCGTCATTACCTCCGGCCTGGACCAGGTTTATCCGAAAGGTTTGCTGGTAGGGCACGTAATCCGCTCAGAAGAAGGCAACATTTACCGGCATATTACCGTCAAGCCGGCAGCTTCCCTCAGGCGGCTTGAAAGCGTTCTGGTCCTATTCAAGCCCGCCTCGGAACAGGAAG
The DNA here is from genome assembly GCA_036278995.1 of Terriglobia bacterium. Taxonomy (GTDB): domain Bacteria; phylum Acidobacteriota; class Terriglobia; order UBA7540; family UBA7540; genus SCRD01. The sequence goes on from DASUJZ010000059.1 coordinate 31,357, forward strand.
AGGAAGTGGCACAGCACGGGCGCCGCTGAGGGCACGGAGCGGGGCACGTCCGCATAATTCCCGCAAGCTCCGATACTGAGCGGGCGATTTGCCCGTTATTCTAATTCCTGTTGCGCACGGGCCAATGCATCACGAGTGGACGAATGGACCTCTATCGCCATCGGCCAAAAGAGGCTTTCCGGGCCCATCCTGGAATTCTGTCGCTGATCGTTTTCGCCAGCCTGCTGCTGGAAATGACTCTGCCGCCCATCCTGCCGATTACCCGGCTATTTCAGCTGCCCCTGCTCGCCACCATCTACTTCTCAATGATCCGGGAGAACCAGATGTTTGGCACGGCGCTTGGTACGATCGTGGGTCTGCTGGAAGACGCGCTCTCGCATGGCTACCTGGGCCAGATGGGCATGGCGAAGGCGCTGGTGGGATATCTGGCGGCTACGGCGGGGCTGAAGCTTGAATTCGACAACCTCCTGGTGCGGGGCTTCCTCATCGGCGTACTGGTTGCCGTCCACAATAGCTTTCTTTACCTGCTTAGCCGCCAATTACTCGGCCTGCCCGCCCCCTTTGCGCCCCTCCACATTTTGAGCAGCACTATGGTGAATGTGGCGCTTGGCCTGGTGCTTTTCCCACTATTCGACCGCGTGAGAAAGCGGGCGTGAGCCCCAGAAGCGAAACACCTCTGAAGCCCTTTATTTTGCTGAGCATGGTGTGCTATCGTGTGGTCTGGTCGGGAGGGACAATTCGGTATTCTTCCTTGGCGCGCCAGTCACTGGGCTGAAATCCGAGCGCGCAAGAGGAGCGGTGGCCCTGTTGTCTCTGAAGGGCGACTGACGGAAATTTATCAGTAATGCAGGTTCGATTCCCCGAGGACGAGAGGTTTCCCTCCTGGAAGATTACCTTCCTCGAATATTTCATCGCTGCGGCCTTTGTGGGTCTGCTGGTGAGTTACTGGCGCCTGCAGGTTGGCCAGCACACGCAAATGCTGGAGCAGGCGGAGCACAACCGGATTCGCGAGCTCCCTATCATTGCTCCACGAGGCCGGATCCTTGACCGGCAGGGCCGCGTCCTGGTGGACAACTTCCCCTCGTTTACCATCCTGCTGAACCGTGACAATGCTTCGCAGCTAAGCGATGCTCATCTCGAGATGATCGCCCGGGCGCTGGACCTTGATCCTGGCGATGTTAAGGACATGGTCAAGCGCACCATGAAGCTGCCTCGCTATCAGCCCGTCGTGCTGAAGCAGGCGGCAACTTTGAAGGATGTTGCCTTCATTGACGCGCATCGCTCCGAGTTACCTGAAATCGATGTCATCCAATCGCAGCAGCGCTTTTATCCGAAGCATAGTGTCGCCTCGGCGGTGCTGGGCTATGTGGGGGAAGTGTCTCAGGCTGATCTTGCCCGGTCAGCAGCGAATTATCGCGCTGGAGACGTAATAGGGAAATTCGGTATCGAACGAGAATACAATTCCATCCTGCGCGGACGAGACGGCATGAGGCGCGTAGTCGTCAACAGCCGCGGCCAGGAAGTTGGAACACTTGGAACGGTAAATGCTTTGCCAGGCCATGACCTGCGGTTGACTCTGGACCTGGATTTGCAACTCACGGCCGAGGCCGCGCTGGGAGACCAGCCCGGCGCCGTGGTGGCGCTGGACCCGCGCACGGGTGAAGTGCTGGCGATGGTCAGCCATCCAACCTTCGATCCTAATGACTTCACGCATCACATACCCCTGGCAACCTGGAAACAGCTCACCAGCGACCCTCTGCATCCTTTGATGAATAAAGCGATCCAGGCGCAGCTCGCGCCGGGCTCGATCTTCAAAATCGTTACGGGCACCGCGGCGCTCGAAACCGGGACCATCACGCCGGACTTCAAGATTCTTTGCGACGGGCGGGTGACAATTTACGGACACACCTATCACGATTGGACGTGGTGGACGCATCGCGGAGGCCACGGGACCGTCGACCTCCACCGGGGGATTGTCGTCTCATGCGACGTCTACTTTTACACTCTGGGCAAGATGCTGGGCATTGATAAAATCGACTACTTCGCCGAACGCCTGGGGCTGGGCCATCGCACGGGCATCGATCTTCCGGACGAGGACTCCGGGCTGATTCCCTCACCCAGTTGGGTTCGAAGGGTTTTTCACCACCCCTGGTGGCCGGGCGTCACCATGTCGGTTGCCATTGGGCAGGGAGCCGTGCAGGCGACCCCCTTGCAGATTGCGTACGTCATTGGAGGCATTGCATCCGGTGGCGACTTTGCGCGGCCACACCTGGCCTTCAAGCGCGAGCTTGAAAATCTGGGCGTCGATCCGCCGGCAAATTCAACAATGCGATTTCCGCTTCATCAAAGTACCGTGCAGGCTGTGACCAACGCGATGTGGGGTGTCGTGAACGAACCTGGGGGAACCGGAGCAGGCGCCCGGTGCCGGGGGTTGAACGTGGCGGGAAAAACGGGAACAGCTCAGGTGGTCAGCGCAAGCCTGCAGGAGGTTTCACACAATACGGAATACAGGAACAACGCCTGGTTTGTGGGCTACTCGCCCTCGCCTAACCCCGGCATTGTGGTGGCCGTCCTGGTGATGCAGGGCCAACACTCCACAGTCGCAGTGCCCATCGCAGGAGACGTTATTCGAGCGTATTACCGCGAGAAAGGCCAACCCCCGACCCCTAACCAGTTGGTGAGCGAGGTGACCGGCAAAACGAAACCGGAGGCCGCACCCCGGGAACGCTGAAGCTGGCGGCATTCTGATGCGAAATTCGTTTAGTTTTCATGATTTCGACTGGATACTGTTCGGGCTGGTGCTGCTCATTGCCGGCATCGGGCTCGTCGAAATTTACAGTACAACTACCCTGACGCCATTGGCCGGCCAGTTTCAAAAGCAGATTTACTGGCTTCTATTGGGTTGTGCCCTGACAGTGGTCGTGAGCCAGTTGGACTACCATTTGGTTCTCGCCCACGTTGCCTGGATTTATTTACTCGCCGTGCTCACGCTGGGGGCTGTTCTGCTAGTGGGGCCGCGTCTCGCCGGAACCCACCGCTGGATTCAGGTGGGCGGGTTCACTTTGCAAGTGTCAGAACTTGCCAAGTTAGTTATAATATTAGCGGTGGCCGCTGTGTTCGCCAAGAGGCGTAACCGGGCGTTCACTTGGGCAGAGTTGATCCGGCTGGGGCTCCTGGCAGGTGTACCGGGAATCCTGGTTGCGCTGGAGCCAGACCTTGGCACCGCGTTGACCTTTGTGCCGATTGTGGCAGCAGGGGCCTTCATGGCAGGCATCCGGCGCCAGCAAGTGATGGTTTTGGGACTGATAGGGATTTTGGCATTGCCCGCCAGCTGGTACGTGTTACGCCCCTACCAGCGCGAGCGTCTGGAAGCCTTTATTCATCCCAAGCAGAACACCCAAGGCTCCAGCTATCAGGTTACCCAGACAAAGATCGCAATCGGCTCGGGTGGCTTGTGGGGCCGTGGACTGGGGAACGGTACGCAAAGCCAACTGGGTTTCATCCCGGTTTCCCACGCAGATGCCATCTTTGCTGCGTTCTCCGAAGAACGGGGCTTTATTGGCACGCTGGCCGTTTTTGTGCTATATGCTATTCTGCTCTTGCGTTTACTTGAAGGCGCAAGAACAGCGGCCGACCAGGCGGGAAGCTTTCTCCTTATCGGGTTCGCTTCGGTCTTGTTTTTTCAGGTTGCCGTAAACGTGGGGATGATGATTGGCTTGTTTCCAATCACCGGAATCCCATTGCCGCTCATGAGCGAGGGCGGATCTTCCATGCTGTTTATTTTTCTGGGACTCGGACTCGTGATGAGCGTCAAGAAGCAAAGATTTGTGAATTAGCGAGGATTGGGCGCGAGAAGTGGCAGCAGCTTTTGTATTAAGTTTTCGGACCCAGATGTTTTGGGACGGCTCAAAGCAGCCGAATATTTTGCAAGGTATGGTCGGGGCATGCTCGCCCGAGGCGCACGAATTGGTTCGGGACCTGCGAAAGGCTTCCCGACACTGGCCGGAAGTGCGCTGTGAAGGAAAGGGCATGTGCGACCGGACACGGGACAATCGAAGTTGATCTCCGCGTTTGGCGGATGGATCCTTCCCGATTGCCCGACATAAAGGAGTTTCCATGAACAAGGAGATGTTTATTTCATCGTCTCCACACGAGACGAAGGTCGCCGTGTGCGAAGACGGTCAACTGGTTGAAGTCTATTTCGAGCGAGACACCGACGTAGGTCTGGTGGGGGGAATCTACAAAGGCCGCGTCAACCGCGTGCTTCCCGGAATGCAATCGGCGTTCGTGGACATCGGGTTGGAACGGGATGCCTTTCTGTACGTTTCCGACTTCTCGCTCCAGGACCAGGACGAGTTTGAAGGTGTCCTGGATGAGTCCCAGACTCGGGGAGCAACCATCGAGGTAGAGCCTCCAAAGCCGCCAGCCGAAACTGTTACCGCAGCCGGAGCGGAGAAGCCTGAGGCCGGGCATACACCTGCAGCGGGCGCGGAGACCGCGGAACCGGCGATCGTGGAAGACAAGCATGCCGCCCTGGCTTCTAGCCCACCGCCCTCCACCGATTCAGTGACAGCGCGACACCCCGGCCCTCCCGCAGAATCCTATGGTGAGGGCAAGGACGCTCATCGCCGCTCCCATCGTGGCCGCCGGCGCCGAGGACGTCGCGGACGCGGAGGCTTTGGGGATCGTCGCCCGGATCGCCGCGCCGAGCCCCAGGCTGAAGTTCCTAGTTCCCATCCCTCCACCGAAACCGACAATTTTGAAATTCTACCCGGTGAGTCACTGGCCAGGCATAGACATCAATCCAGCGACGACACGGCGCCCGCAAGAGGCGCTGCACATCCAACCATCGAGGAATCGGGTCCGGCAATCGTAACGGGCCGGGACTCGGAATTCGATGTACACGCTCACGACGCTGGGCTGGGCGAGGAATCGGAGGCTGACGAATATCGTGAAGAAGTGAACAGCGGAATCGGCGCTGAGACCCAGGAAGAAGAGCCGGAGGCCGATTCCACTGGTGTGGCCAGCCGTGTCCCTGATTTTTCCTCCGCAGCTCGCGCGCGACAGGAGGATGCTGCGGAAGCGGCGGAGCGCCACGCCGAGTTCACATCAGAAACCGAGGCAGAGGAACCTGATACAGACGAAGCCATTTGGTCCCAATCATACGAGGAGTCCAGACTCGATGAATCCCTGGCACAGGACGAGGATTCTGATGCCGACGGCGACTCCCAGGCAAAGGAGCAGGCTGCAGGGACTGCTGAAGGGGCCGGCGAGCCCTCCGAGCGATCTTTTACCTTGCGCGAACCGCATTCGCGGCCTCATTTTGCGCCGCGCAGAGGGCGCCGCGGACGTCGCCGCACGGGCCGGCATTCCCGCCGCAACGTCAGCGGGCGGGAGCGCGAATCTGCTCGACCTGGCGGGCAGCAGGGGCTGCTGATCTCTGAACTCCTCAAAGAAGGCCAGGAAATCATCGTCCAAATCGCCAAGGAGCCGCTAGGGACCAAGGGCGCCCGGATCACTTCACACGTAGCCCTGCCCGGACGATACGTAGTCTACATGCCCACCATTACCCACATCGGGGTCTCGCGTAAGATTGCATCGGAGCAGGAACGCCTGCGGCTGCGAAACATTGTGATGGAGCACAAGGGCTCGCTAACCGGCGGGTTCATTGTTCGCACGGCTGGCGAAGGCCGCTCGGATGAAGAAATCAAGGCCGACCTCCGGTTCCTGACCAACCTGTGGAACGAGATCCGTACGCGCGCCGAGCAAGTCAAGGCACCGGCGCTGCTTTATCGCGATCTCGACCTGGCACAGCGACTGATGCGCGATCTCGTGACTCCGGACTTCAAATCCATCTGGCTGGATAACGAGGCCGACTACGAGCGCGTGGTGGAATTTATCAATCGGCTGCAACCCTCGCTGGTGGGATGCGCCAAACTCCACACTCGGCTTACCGCGCTCTTTGAAGAACACGGCATCGAAGATGAAATTGCCAAGGCCCTGAAGCCAAAGGTATGGCTGAAATCCGGCGGCTATATCGTTATCAACCAGACCGAGGCGCTGGTTGCGATAGACGTTAACACCGGCAAGTACGTCGGCAAGACTAACAGGCTTGAGGACACTATCGTCAAGACCAATATTGATGCAGTCAACGAGATCGTGCGGCAGATCCGCGTACGCGATCTGGGCGGGATTATCGTGATTGATTTCATCGACATGGACGAACGCCGCAACCGCAACAAGGTGGTGCAGGCGCTCGAAGAAGCGCTGCGCCGCGACCGCGCTCCCACCAAGGTGCTCTCCTTCAATGATTTTGGCCTTGTCGCGGTGACTCGCAAGCGCGTCAAGCAATCGCTTGAACGCACTCTGTGCGATCCTTGCGCCTACTGTAACGGATCAGGCTGGGTGAAGTCCGTCAGCACCATCACTAACGAAATCATGGTCGAGGCCCGCAAGATGGCCGATGAAATCGAGGGAAAGACAATGACGCTCCGGGTCAATCCTGAGGTTGCCAAGGAACTTAAATCCAAGGATGGAAACTTTGTACGGGAAGTTGAAGCTCTCACGCACAAGAACCTGGTGATCAAGAGCGATCCGGCCATTCACCAGGAACGGTTCGAGATCTTCTGACGTGGCAGGTCCAGCCTTTGGCTGGACCTCACCGTAATGAATCAACCTCATCATTCACAAGAAGCCCCGGGCCCGACGCCAAACTGGTCCGGGGTCTTTTTTGGGCGTGGGCACCCTTCTCTGTTCCGATTCTTCCGATGGGATTAGCTGATTTCTTCGTCCGCGTTTCCGCGCCAGCGCGTCTCGCGAACCAGGCGCCCGCCAAGCCAGGGAAGCGGCGCAGTCACGGGACCGCGTATCCACTCGGGGCACTGAATCAATCGGCGGGCCGTGGCTGCAACCCAATAACCTCGACGCACCGCCTTTGACAGGTTCCGGCGGTAATTTTCAGCCGCCATTTGACCGTCGAGCCCTTGGATAATCGCGCCTGCGACCGCCTGCCCGGCCAACCTGCCACTGTGCAAGGCCATTGAGATCCCCTCCCCGGTGAAAGGATCGAGAAAGCCCGACGCATCGCCAACCATCAGCGCCCCACTCTGCACGGCCTGGCGCCGGGCCAGATGCACTGGGGACGTGGTCACCACCGGAGAAACCTGCACGGCATCTCGCAAGCGCGTTGCGAGAACAGGCAAACGGGAGACCTGCGCCAACCACGCGGCGAAACCCTCCTGCACCTTCAGGGTTGTCTGCCGGACCTGCTGGCGATGCACCAGGCAGCAGACGTTGCAGGCTCCATTTTCCACCGGGGCCAGCCCGCAATAGCCCCCGCGGAACAGATACATTTCAACCCTGTTCCGGCGCGGAATGCCGGCAAAGTGAGCTTTGGCCCCAATCCAATCGCCGCGTGCTGTAAGCCCAGGTCGGCTCGCAGGTGAAGACAGGCCCTCTACTGCCCACCAGCGCCCGCAGGCGATAATCAGTGATTTCGCGGCTCGTACCGACCCATCGGCGGTTTCAATTTCCCAGGCATCGGCTCGGTTGCCCCCGGGCTCTGGCGCGCGCACTCTGCGGACGGCTTCGCTTCCGTGCGCCTCGACGCCGGCCGCTTCCGCTGTCTTCCATAGCTCATGGTCGAGCCGGCGGCGTGACAATCCCAGTGCGGGATGCGGCAAACCGAAGGTCCGCGAAACGCCCCGGTTGGTGATGAATTGCGCGTCGTAGATTTCAGCGCCTTCGGGGACAGTTCCGGGAATTTTGCTTTCTAGAATGGGACGCGCTTCAGAAGAGATAAACTCGCCGCAAACTTTGTCTCGCGGAAAGCGGTCCCGGTCCCACAGAGCGACCCGCAAGCCATGGTGGCGGGCTTCCAGCGCCGCGAGGGTTCCGGCGGGGCCTCCGCCGATGATCGCCAGATCGAGCATGCTCGCACATGGTCTCAATTTTTCCATAGTAAAAGACCCAGCCGGTAGGCAGGGAGTCGCTCGACTTCAAAATCAGTGAAGCCGGCGCGATCTGCCAGAGCTGTCAGTTCTTGCTTGGTGTACGCCTGGCGCACGCTGGCCGCGGCATCATGGCGGGTGATGCGGCTGCGCGCAAAAGGCCAGGCCACACGGATGAAAAGATAAGGCAGAAGATTTCGCTCGAGGTCGTTGATCAGCACGGCTCGAGAGGCGATTCCGCCAAGGGTGCGCAGTAGTCGCACGGCCTCATCCTCCGAAAAGTGATGCAGAAAAAGATTGCAGATGACTACGTCAAAAGCCTCTGCCGCGAAAGGAAGCTGAGATATGTCGGCGGCGATCTGAGCGATTCTTCCAGTGGAACCATTGCCGATTAGCAGATGGCTAAGGCGGCGGTCGAGCGCCACAAACTGGCTGCTGCGGTTGGAACGCGCGAGTTCCGATTGCAAATGGACCGCGAGGCGGGAATCGCCCGCACCCACGTCAAGAATACGCGCGTGGCGGGAGCCGCTGTGGACGAAATAGCGGTCCAACAGGTGCAGACAACCCGATACGCCTCCCAGCCAGCGGTTGATTCGCCACAGATCGTTAAAACTCTGCCGGATTTCCTCGGGTGTGCCGAGGTCATCGTCAAGCCATTCTTGTGAGGGAACGCGAAGCACGGACGCCGTCCTTCTCTACGCGGCCCGCGAAACCACCAGCGCGGAATTTTTTGACCCGAAGGCGATGCAGTTGCAGATGGCATTTTCAATTTCAATTTGTCGCGACTGGTGCGGCACATAGTCCAGATCGCACTCCGGGTCGGGCACATCCACGTTGAGAGTGGGAGCGGCACGCCCGTCGCGCATGGCCAGCAGCGTCGCCGCGAGCCCTGCAGCGCCAGAGGCTCCCTGAGGATGCCCGATCAAGGACTTCAGCGCCGAAGCGGGCACCCGGTAGGCGCGATCGCCCAGAGCCAGCTTGAGCGCCCGGGTCTCGATACGGTCATTCAGCACCGTGGAGGTGCCGTGAAGATTCACGTAATCCACTTGCTCCGGGCCGATCCTTGCCTGCTCCATCGCCAGGCGCATGGCGCGGGCCGGCTCTTCGCCGTTTTCTTCCAGCCGTACGCGGTGGAAAGCTTCGCAGGTGGAACCGTAACCCGAAATTTCACCATAGCTGCGCGCGCCCCTCGCTTGCGCGTGCTCGTAAGCTTCAAGCACAAACATCCAGGCGCCCTCACCCAGCACAAAACCGTCACGGTCGGCGGAAAAGGGACGCGAGCCGCGTTCCGGCTGGCTGTTCCATGAGGAGGTGAGGATGCGCATCAGCGTGAAACCTTTCATGATCAAGGGAGCGAGAGGAGCATCCGCCCCGCCGCACACCACCACATCCGCCATTCCGCACCGGATGTTCTGCGCCGCGTAGCCAATGGCATCAGTCGACGATGTACAGCCGGTTGAGATGAGATGGCTGAAACCGCGAAAGCCGAAGTGCATGGAGATTTCACTGGCCACCGTGCCGATAGTGGCGGAGGGAATTGTATAGATACTGCACTGACGCGCCTGTCCGGAATAGTAGAGTTCAAACTGATGCTCGACAAATTCCTGTCCGCCGCCACCCGAGCCCAAAAGTACTGCGACCCGGCGCCGGTCTTCCAGCGTCATATTCGGCGGGTCGAGCCCGGCATCCGAGACCGCTTCATGCGTGGCCGCAATCGCCAGGGGCACCACTCGGCTGACGTTAGCCGAATCTTTCTCGCTGATGTAGCGACTGGGTTCAAAACCGACAACTTCGCCGGCGATCTGAACAGGAAGCCACGAAGGATCGAATCGCTGGATGCGGCGAACGCCGCTCCTGCCCTGGCAGCTTGCCTGCCAGAAGGCCTCGCGACCCAGACCGTTAGGGCTTACAGCGCCGATGCCTGTCACCACAACACGCGGGCTCAAGTTGGCCTCCAGGCGATGAAGCAGGTTTCCATCGCATCTGATTTTCGGTGATTTTCAAAATAAAAACGGGCGTAGCAGAAAAGAATTTTGAGGCGTCCCAAGCGGCTAGAGGGCGCACCCCAGGAAATTTCGCGCTCAGTAGATGCGCTCGAGAACGATATTGTAGGTAACCTCGAACTCATTCTTTATCTTGACGGCTCCCAATGCGGCGCTAAAGGGTTGGATGTTGAAATCAGTCAATTTGAACATCTTCTTCCCCCGAATTTGCAATTTATCGCCAATTTGATGACATTCGAGAGAAAATTGCTCCTTGCGGGTCACGCCGTGGAGTTCGATTTCGGCCATGAGGCGCCAGGCGGCGTCGTGGTCGGTGGGATCAAATGAGATCGCGTGAAGCTTGATCGCAGGAAAGTTCTTCACGTCAAGTTGCGTGGGCCCGAGCATGGTGTCCTGCACCTCCTTGCGCTCGGCAGCATTTCCCCCAGGGTCAATCACCTTTAGAGATTCCGATTCGCCCAGCAAGTCGGCTGCCCAGCCATCGTCGGGCGAAAAGCTTGCTGTGCCTGAAAAATGCCTCAAGGCAATCAGGTGATTGTCGCCCAAACCGCCCAGAAGCCCGCCGCTGAAGAGCTGAATTTCAATCCGGCTTTCCTTGCTATCGACTCGGTAAGTCTGCGAGCCCTGAGCCGGCAGCACCTTCGGAGTTGTGGCAAACGATGCCAGAACGAGGAAGAACAACAGGATCGCCCGACCGGAAGCAGCCGTTGTCACACACTCGCAAAGTGTGCTTTGAAGATCAGCTCCGGCGCTTCGCAGCCGCCTCCCGCGGAGACCAGGGGAAATTTGATTGCCAATCGCTATCACTCACTCCTCAGAAACTGTGCATCGCACCCCACGCGTCGACCCCAAAATGTCGCCTCAATGTTAAAGGCAAGGCAAAACCAAATCAACAGGAAGAACCAGGAAAGGGTAAGCTTTCAAGCCAGACCACTGAAAGAAAGCTAGTGTGGCATACCGCGTATATTTACCATACGTTGTCATTCCGAGGGCCGGTGCTCTTCCGGCCCGAGGAATCTGCTTCTGCGCCAGAACAAAAGCACATGTCTCTCCCACTCCGCGGATCAGAATGACGGGCTGGCGACACATCAGAACGAGCGCAGGAGCGTTGCAATAGATGGCTTCTCGCCGTACAGGAACGCCCGGGCCGCAATTCGTGGGACGAGCGGATATTTGAATATCATTTCAATACGGCCTCGGGTCTGTCCCTCCTGGTCGCCTCCTGGCAGCCTCTTAACGTAATCGCCCAATTCCCCGCGCCATTTCGCGTTGTAAGTTTCGAGTACGGCCGCAGGCGAGGGTCTCTTCAGCGCCTGGTGGAAGACGTCAACGGCAACCTCTGCGCTTACCATGGCCGGGTAGATCCCTTCTCCCGTCGAGCCGGACACAAAGCCCGCCGCATCACCAATCAGCATTACGCGGCCGCGTGCAAGAGCGGGAACGCGGTAAACGCCTCCGACCGGGTCGAGATCGAAGTAGATTTTTTCCTCCGGCAGATCGCTTGGGAGCTGCTTTTTCTCGCGCAGTTCACGGACAAAGTCGCGAAAAAGCGGCCGAATCGAGCGGCCGTCCTTCAGGACAGCGCCGATGCCGATGCAAACGTGCCGCCGCTTGGGGAAGACCCAGCCGTAGCCTTGAATGCCGCTGAATTCCAGGAATACCCTGAATGGAAACCTCTCGCCAAAGAATGCGCTGATGCGCTCGGGCGGGAGTGGAACATCGGTATTCGCGCACAGCACGTAATCGCCCGACGACCATCCTTTGCGCAGACCGGCCTGTACCGCAATCGTGCTGGACGCGCCATCTGCGCCGATCAGGACGCGCGCTGTAATTTCCCTGCCGTCCTGGAGCCGGACGCGAACGCAGTCTCGCTCTTCCACAAGATCAGCAACCGCCGAGCCGCCCATGAAACGTGCGCCCGCCGCCATCGCAATCCGGCGCAGACCGTCGTCCAATTTGGAGCGCAAGGACAGATAGCCGGACGGCCGGCTTTCCGGGTAGCGTGCTTCTCTCTCGATAGCGCGGTCATAGAACGCCACGCCGTAGAAAGGATTTTCTACCAGGTCTGGCAGCGAATTCTGAAGATACGTGAACCGTTCAAATGCCAGGCGGTTGATCCAGCTTGCGCAGGTCTTGTGGCGGGGAAAGTTCGAGCGGTCAACAAGCAGCGTCGAGTAGCCGCGGTCTGCGAGCAATTTGGCTGCCGTGGAACCGGCCGGCCCCGCTCCGACCACGATAACATCCACGACGTGCTTCACGCGTTTTGGCTGCTTTCGGGAGCTCGGATGAGAATCAGAACAATGGCGGTCGCAAGCAGCGGGACGGTACCGGCAGCGACGAACGCAGGAAAGTAAGAAAATTTGTCAACGATATACCCGATAAAAAGCGTAAAAGCCGTGCTCACCAGACCCGCGCCCAGCCCGCTGAGCCCGGTGACAGACGCAACCACCTCCTGCGGAAAAAGATCGGAGGGAAATGTCAGCCCCATGGTGGACCAACTCGCGTATCCCCAAGTCGCCAGGCTGATCAGCAACAGAGCGGACATCGCGCTGTGGGCCGTGGCGGCGGGAATACCAGCAAGAATGGGCACTGAGCTCAAGATGCACACCAGCTTGCGCGAGCGAATCACGGGCATTCCGCGCTTGATGAAGAAGCCCGTCGCGAACCCTCCTGTAAAATTCCCAATATCGGCCGCAAGAAAAGGGATCCACGCAAACGCGCCAATCTGTTGCAGGCTGAACCCGCGGGCTTCGCTGAGGTATGCGGGCAGCCAAAACACGTAAAACCACCAGATCGGATCGGTCAATGAGCGCCCCAGGACGATGCCCCAGACGTTCCTCTCCTTCAGCAGGCTCAACCATCGTTTGGCGCCCTTCAGCGCCGAAGGGCCCGGCGTGCCGCGGCGTTCCTGGATGAATTTCCGCTCCTCCTCGCCCAACCGGGGATGCACGTTGAAAGGGTGATAGAAATACAGCCAGGGAATCAGCCAGATGAAGCCCAGCAGACCTGCGGCCACAAACGAGTACCGCCATCCAAATTCATAGGCAATGAAGGCGACAAAGGGCGGCGCGATGACCGCGCCGACGCTCGATCCGCTGTCGAAGATAGCCACGGCAAGGCCGCGCTCCTCAGCAGGAAACCACTCCGCCACCGTCTTGCTGGCGCCGGGCCAGTTGAAACCCTCGCCGATGCCCAGCATGAACCGGAACGCGGCAAGCGAAAACACGGAACTGGCCATCGAATGCACCATGCTGGAAACCGACCACCAGATCATGGCCAGTGTCAGCCCGCGCCGCGTGCCGATGATGTCAATGATGATGCCGCCGATCAGCCACATGCCCGCGTAAGCAACCTGGAAGGCCGAGACAACGTAGGAGTAGTCCTCGTGCGTCATGTGGAACTGCTGCATGATGACGGGCGCGAGGACGGAAAGCGTCTGACGGTTGATGTAATTAATCACCGTCGAGCAGAAAAGCGTCCAGACAATAAACCATCGCAGGCGCTTAATCGGTTTGGGCTTCGTGATTTCTCGCATGCACTTCAAGCTGCAAGCAGATAAGTTTTCCTCGCCGGAGCTGTCATTCCGGCAACTCGGCGGACGAGGCAGGGTCCAGGTAGACCGTCGTATTGGGATGCTGTCGCATGATGGTTGCCGGGCAGCGGGTTGAAATCTCTTCCGTCAATGTCCGGTGGACAATGTGCGCCTTCCGCTCCCCGGGTACCGATGCGATCAGCCGGGGCACGCGAAGCAGAGTGGGAATGGTCAGGGTGATGGCTCGCGTGGGCACTGCCGCAAGATTTGGAAACCAGCCTTCGCTAACCTGCTGCTGGCGGCATTCCTTATCGAGGGAAACAATCTTGATGTCGAGCGGGTCCTCGAATTCCGCTTCAGCCGGATCGTTGAAAGCCAGGTGTCCGTTTTCGCCGATTCCGAGCAGGCACAGTTGCGGATCGATCTGCCGCAGCAGGTCAGCGTACTTCCGGCAGGTCTCTTCAGGGTTGGCGCTGGTGCCGTCAACGCCGTGAAACTGGCGCATCTTTACCTTGCTGGTGAGCCGTTCGCGCAGATAGCGGCGGAACGACGCCGGGTGGTCATCCGGAATGCCGAGATACTCGTCCATATGAAAACCCACTACCTTGTCCCAAGGCAAACCTGGAATCGACGTCAAGGCCTCCAGAGTTGCCATCTGGGAAGCCCCAGTTGCAAAAATTACCCCCACCGTATCGTTCACTGCCGCCAGGGAACGCAGGCTCTCGGCGGCGGACTCGGCCGCGGCCCTGCCCATCGCTTCGGTGGTTTCATATGACTCGATTTTCAGACGATCTACTTTAAGAGATCTGATGATGCTGCTCGTGCTCATTTGCGTTAGCTCCTCGCCAAATAAATGTAGAATTCAACCGCCACGGCATAGGTTCAGGCCATGGCTTATGAAGAACGGGTGCTATAAAAGCAGGTAATCCGGCCTTGTTTTAAGGTCAGTTCGCAGCCTCGGTTTCCTTTTGTTGCTGGAGAATATGCCACAGCGTGCCGCTGAAGATGTTCGCCTGGGCCTGCTGCGAAACCCCGCAGGCGTCGAGCATCTCGTGGTACCGCTTCAGCTCGCGATCAAATTCCTCCAGTTCCCCGCCGAACACGTCCGAGCCGAAAACCAGCTTTTCAAAAGCGCCATGCTCGGACTTGGGCGTGTGCGGGCTCACAACGCCTGACCACCAGAAAATGGATTTAAAGAAGGTGTAATCATTCTGCTTCTTGAGCAGAGACGACCCGGAAACGTCTACGTAAAAGTTAGGGTTCCAGCGGGCAATTTCCCCAGCCCAGGCGTAATCGGGATTGCCCATATGCGCGGCGATTACGGTGAGTTTCGGAAACATTCTGGCGATCAGGTCTAACCGCGTGACCTGCATCCGAGCGATGCTCACGTCCATGGACACGTTGGGATGTTCGCGGTTGACGATGCCGGTATGGAACAGCGCAATCATGTGGTACTTCTCAGCGCGCTTGTAAATGGGAAAGTAAATCGGGTCGTCGTAGTTGTGCTTCACGTACTCCAGCTCGCCAATGCCACGGAAACCGGCTTCGTGGGCAAGATCAATATCTTCGACAGCATGCGGGCTGTCCAGGTCGATTTCGGCAAAGCCCACAAAGCGGTCGGGATGCGCATGGATGAAGGGTACCGCGGTACCCATCTCCGTAGGAGGAACCAGCAGAAACGCCATACCGTCCACGGACTCCAGTTTCGCAAGTACCTTCTGCAGAAAAGCCGGGTCGCCGTTATAGTGGAAGTGCCCATCGATGATTTTGGGCTGCGCGGACTGCCCCCAGAGCGGACAACAGATAAAAATGCACGTCATCGTTACAAACAGCAGACTAGCCTTCTTCATATTCCCTCCCGACAGTTGTCATAGCTCCGCTTGCGGATGGCCTTATCCCCCCAACACGCACTCTTCGTGCCAAGACCAAATCCGACCGTCAACATCATTTAATTAAGAAAGCTTCCCCGACGTTCGCCCGCGCCCGATGGCGGGACTTCCTTCGTGAGGCCGTGCTGGAACCTGGCTAGACGCATTTTACCATTCGATCAGACAGTGGCAAGGATGGTCTTTGCTCTTCACACCTCTTCAGGAACTGTGAACGGTGCCCGATAACCGCGTCCGCCGTCTCGCACCAATTCCGCCGCCTCTTCGTCCCCAACCACCTCCTGGGTGTCGGGATTAAAGTTCACTGTCCGCTTCAGGCGATAGGAGGCATTCGCCAGGTGTACCAGCGCGCAGGACATGTGCCCTTCTTCTATAGGCGCGTTCAGGTCTTCCTTTTTACGGCTGATGACGCAATCGACGAAATTCTGGAAATGCACAACTTCATCATCATCGTACCGGCCCTGCGGACCGGGTTGCTGCTCCTTGCCCAGCCAGGTCCGATAGTTTTCAGGTTCATCGCCGTCCGCGAGCGCAATGTAACCTTTCGAGCCGTAGAACAGGTTACCAATCGCATTGTGGCTCCCGGACAAAGGGCCCAGCTTGGGTTGATCGCCCGCGGCCGCCGGCCGGTTCCCCGCCCCAACCACCGCCTCGCCGTTGCTGATCCAGTGCCGCACCTCGAATTCCAGCATGCGCGTCTTCCCGTCGGGCATGTCGTACTCAAAGGCGCAGTTCAGGGTGTTAGGAGTCTCCTGATCGTCATCAAACATGAAGTGGCCGCCCAAAGCAGTTGCCCGGTTGGGGAACCCGAGCCCAAGTGCCCATCGCGCCACGTCCACCTGGTGGATTCCCTGGTTTCCCAGGTCGCCATTGCCGTAATACCAGAACCAGTGCCAGTTGTAGTGAAAGCGATTGTGAGTAAAGGCGTGCTCCGGGGCAGGACCGGTCCAGAGGTCGTAATGTACCCCAGTCGGTACCGGCGCGACAGCGGCGCGCCCAATCGTGTCGCGCCACTTGTAACACAGACCTCGGCTCAGGTAGATGTCTCCGATCTCCCCGTCGTGGACGCGTTGGATCGCTTCCCTGGCCGTCTTGCTTGACCGCGACTGCGTACCGTGCTGGACAATCCGGTTGTACCGTTTGGCGGCCGCCACCAGTTGCCGCCCTTCCCACAGGTTGTGCGAACACGGCTTCTCAACATAAACGTCCTTGCCGGCCTGGCAGCCCCAGATGGCCATCAGCGAATGCCAGTGGTTCGGCGTGGCAATGGATATGGCATCGATCGATTCATCCTCAAGCAGCTTACGGATGTCGTAGTAAATCTTCGGGCGGGGAATCCCCTTTTTTTCCATCTCGCCCACGCGCTGGCCAGAAACGTTCTCATCAATGTCGCAAATTGCGGCAATCTCCGCGTTGCGAATCTTGGCGTAGTTCTGAACGTGGTCGAAACCCCGGCCATGCACACCGCAGATGGCCACGCGGACACGGTCATTCGCGCCAAATATCCGTTCCGGGCGCGTAAAAAAGCTGATGCCCGATAGCGCCGCCAATCCTACCGAGGCGCCCACGCCTGTCTTAAGAAAGTCCCGGCGGCTTACTTCTGGTTTCGTGTTGTCTTCTGACATGACATCACCTTTCCTCATCGCCCAGGATTGAAAGTGCCCCGGCTTACTGCTCCTGCTCGGCATACTTCCGGTACGCCCCTGCTACGTCGGCCTGTTTGTAGTCGCCGTGGTGAATGAAGACGCGATAGCGAAAAAGCAAAGACTTGCCCTCGTGTACGGTCCAACTGCCGTCCTGCTTTGGATCGCGCGTGAAGAAGCTGAGCCCGAACGGATTGGCCGCGAACAGGCCGTAACCGCGAGCGTGCCAGTATGTGGGATGGCGGAAGCTTCGCGGGCTATCAAAGACGGCGATTCCCAGGTTTTCACCCTTCACCGTGCCATCGTAATTTACCCAGTTGGCGCGCTTCCCCCAGATGCCCTTCTCTCCCTCCGCTCCGTTCGAACTGACCATGTGCGCCGGTGGCGAATCCAGCTCCGGCGTCAGCCGAATGCCGAACGTGCCTTCTTTGGTATCGCCAAACACCACAGGATTGCGGCCTGCATGCACCTCGAACTGGCAGTCAACTGTCCGGGTGTCCCCATCCCCCCGGAATGTGAATGTTTGGGTCTCGGTGGCAATCACTCGTTTGTTGGGAGAGATCAGTTCAAATTCAGCCTGGATCGTTCCGGAATCGGGACCGCCCTGCATCTTGTGGAGTTTTCGGAACACCATCCGTCCATAAGCGTGACCCTCGCCCCCGCGCCCGTACAACTTGTTAAAGACTTCCTCGCTCCAGAAATCCAGTCCGTTGACATCCCCGTGATCAAAGTAGAGTGGCCGCTGATGAGGCTCAAGAGAGCGGTCGTGGAGGTTGCCCGCCGGAATCGTGTTCCCGATCGGGTAGCTACGCGTGATGATGTTTCCCTGGGCACTGCGCAAAGGCTGCAAGTACGGCTTGGCGATGTCAGGATTGAAGTAGTAAGTCGTGAAAGGTTTGCCGCCGATCGCCACGTGAATCTCGAAACCCTGCTTTTGAAACTGCACTGCCTCTGCGGCCGACACGGCCGAGGGGGAAACAGATAACAGTCCACTCGCGAGCGCCAGTAGCATAAGTGCGGTCCTATGCATCATTCGAACCTCCGAGTTGCCGAAAATTTCGAATCACCGGCATGCCGATTCGTCAGGCACATTGCGGGAGGCTTCACAGGAAATCCGAACTTCTCCAGGAATCCCGTACAAGCGCTCCCATCAAAAGCTGTGCATGCCGCGACGGGATAATAGCACGAGATGTGATAAAGATCACGGTTCTGATCGCCGAACGCGTTGAACCATCAGCCTTTCCAAGTGGTAAACCTAACCCGCTTGTTTACCAGCTTTGCCAGTAATGGTCAAGGCAAATTTCCGTAGAATTCCAGAAAATCGTCATCTGCGACCGGCTTGGCGGGCCGGTTTACTTACCAAAAGTGCTTTAATTACCTATAAAAGGCCTCGCCGAAGTCAGTACGACGCCCAAAGTTGCGTTTCTGGAAATACGCCTGTGTTTACGAAAAACCATGCAAATTGGCAAATTTTCTGGTAACTTTCTCCCAGACAGTCCCGTATTCATGATCCGGGGCGCAAAGCCGAAACCCGGCGGCAAATAAAATCGCGTGAAAGGACTACTACCATGGCAGGGAAATTAAGGGTCCAGGAACTTGCCACCAGAGCCAACGTAAGCGTTGCTACTGTGTCGCGTATCCTGAACGGCTCGGCACGAGTCAGCCAGGAACTTCAGGATCGCGTGAGGAAAGCGGCGTCTGAAATTGGAATCAATCTCCAGGACACGACGCGCTCCAGAACTGTTGCTTTCGTCCTTGGCAACCGTCACATGCTGCATATGTTTCATTCCCGAGTGCTCGCTGGCGCCCAGGACTACTGTACCGCGCACGGGTGGGACGCCATTTTCCTCTCCTACAACTACCAGCCGAGCGTTCCCTGGAAAGAGCTTCGATTCCCCCAAGTGTTGCGAAGACGCGACATCATCCGGGCCGCCATCCTGGGTGGAACGCACTCGGAAAATCTACTGATTGCGCTGGGGCATCGCGGGATTCCCTTTGCGGCGCTGGGCAACAATCTGTTGCTCAATGAAACCGAGCATAGGGATTATGACGTGGTCTACTCCAATGACCTGCAGAGCGCGTATGAGTTGACCCGCTACCTTCAGAGCCTCAACCACCGGAACATCTGGTTCGTAGGCAATACCAAGCTTCCCTGGTTCGCCCGCTGCTACAGCGGGTATAACCGTGCCATGAAAGACGCCGGGCTGCTGCCTCGCTTAAGCGAGTTCTACTCGCATGACGAAGAAGAAGTGGGCTACCTCGCAGCCAAATCGATCCTCGGAGGCGGCCAGACGGTCACCGCCATCTTTGCCGGGACAGACCCTGCAGCGCGAGGTGTCTATCGGGCCGCGCGCGAGGCCCAAAAAAATATCCCCAATGACTTGAGTGTAGTGGCCTGCAATGATACCTACGGGGCGCTGCTGAGCCCGCCGCTCACTACCATCAGGGAGTTTCCGGAGTTGCTGGGCAGCCAGCTTGTGGAACTGGTTCTCAGCCGGATTGCTGATCCGGATCTCCCGCCCCGGCAAGTAACTATTCCCACAGAGATCATCAAGCGGGAATCCTGCGATTCGCTTTCGACGGTAGCCGTACACGCTGTTTCTAAGAACTAGAGGATCGCTGAAAGCTTGCATTTGTTTTGGGGGCCCGCAGGTCCTCTGGTCGTTGCGGCCCCAGGCACGAGTTACGCGGGCTCACACCGGCGAAGCAACTGCGTTATCATCGCGAAAGCGAGTATACTCATCTCCCGCTCTGCAGGAGCGGCATCGCACCGCGCGATTCCATTTTCACCCCGCGCGGTACCAGATCAATGTTCCTGATCGCCAGACACAAGGAGGTTCTCTGAATTGAGAAGAACGGCCATCGCAATTCTACTCACGATTCTCACTGCCGGCATTTCCAATGCTGCGACCCGCCAGACCGTGTTGCTTTGGCCCGACGGTGCGCCCGGCGCGCACGGCAATAAGCCCGAGGACACGCCGACCCTCACCATTTTCCTGCCCGACGCGGCAAAGGCGACACAGACGGGCGCTGTGGTGTGCCCCGGTGGCGGATACGTCGAGTTAGCCATGGAAAAAGAAGGGACCGACATCGCCCAGTGGCTCAACTCCATCGGCATCGCCGCTTTTGTTCTGAAATACCGGCTGGGGCCGCGCTACCACCATCCAATTGAGATGTGGGATGGCCAGCGCGCCGTGCGGTACGTGCGTTATCACGCCAAAGAATACGGTATTGCCCCGGACCGCATCGGCATCTGGGGATTTTCCGCCGGCGGTCACCTGGCTTCTACTGTCGGCACGCACTTTGACAGCGGAAAGTCGCACGCTGCTGATCCCATCGACCGCGTGAGCTGCCGGCCAGATTTTATGGTGCTTGCCTACGCCGTGATTTCGTTTGTCACTCCTTACGTCCACCGAGGATCGATGCGCGCCCTGCTCGGCGAGAACCCGGACGCCAAACTCGTGCGGCTGCTTTCGAATGAGCTCCAGGTGACTGCCGAAACTCCGCCCACTTTTCTGTTCTCGACGAACGACGATACCGGTGTTCCCTGCGAGAACAGCGTGTTGTTTTTTATGGCGCTCCGCAAGAACCACGTTCCGGCGGAAATGCACATCTTCGAACCGGGACCCCACGGAGTGGGCCTGGCGACCACCCGTGCGGCGCTCTCCATCTGGCCCACGCTGCTTGCCAACTGGTTCCGGACGCGCGGCCTGCTGAAGTGACAACTCGCGGTGCCGGGCGCTTGAGCACGGCGGTCCCGGCTGGCGCTCTGCCTCTTCTACGTGCAAAAAAACTTGCCTTTTTCCCACTGCTTCTGCAATTTTATTGGGGCTACAATTAGCACACTGGTCACTGGCGCTCGTCAGGGAGCGGTTAGTGTGAGGGGAGTGCCAGGGAGAATTGATGGACAACGACACGGTCTTTTGGGTTGGGATCTCGCGGATTGAAGGTCTGGGGGTTCGTGGGGCGCATAAACTGGTTTGCCACTTCGGATCTCCCAAAGCCGCGTATATGGCTTCTTTGACGGAACTCGAGAGTTCTGGCCTTTCCGCGGCCGTGTGCCAGTCGATTTTTTCTCAGGCTGGTCTCCAAGAAGCCGAAAAAGAAATAGAAGCCGCGGCCAAGTCGGGCTGCCAGTTGATAAACTATGAAGATCCGGCTTATCCTTCGCACCTCAGGCAGATTGCCGATCCGCCGTTGGTCCTTTACGTCAAGGGTGACCTCCGCGCGCTTTCGGGGCACTGTCTGGCCATCGTCGGCTCTCGGCGCCCATCTGCTTATGGATTGCAGATTGCTCGGCGGTTGGCACGCGACCTGGCTGAGCGGAACCTGGTGATTGTCAGCGGCTTGGCGCGCGGAATTGATTCCGCAGCCCATCACGGGGCGCTTGAGGCCAAAGGGAAGACCATCGCTGTCCAGGGAAGAGGGATGGACGGGATTTATCCGGCAGAGAACAGGCGCTTGGCAGACAAAATAGTGGAATCAGGGGCCATCATCTCGGAATTTCCGTTGGGCACCGGACCGACTCCTGAGAACTTTCCTATTCGTAACCGCGTGATCAGCGGGCTCTCTCTTGGCGTGATGGTCGTCGAAGCCAGTGAATACAGCGGCTCACTGATTACGGCGCGGCTGGCGACCGAGCACAACAGGGAAGTATTCGCTGTGCCGGGCAACATTACGTCCGCGCAAAGCTTTGGTCCTAATCACCTTATCAAGCAGGGCGCCAAGTTGGTGGGCGAGTGGATCGACGTTGTCGAGGAATTTTCGCCGGATGTCCGGATGCAACTCCTGCCGTCTGACGAGGCATCGGATGGTGGGCGGGGCATTCGAGGGTCCGGCCAGCTCTTCGATGAATCTTTGACGCAGGAGCAGAAGAAGGTCTTCGAGGCTTTGCGCGTGGATGAATCGCTCTTCGTGGATTCCATCCTGGGCTCGGTCCCACTCCCCCAGGCGCAGGTCATGCAAGCGCTGCTGGAGCTGGAAATGGGCGGTCTTGTCCGCCAGCTACCAGGCAAGAATTTCATCCGTAAGCTATGATGGGGTGTAACAAGCTCAACTAAAGGGCATCTAAGGAAAAGCGGATCGTGCGGGATTGATCCGGGCACGGATTGCTAAACTATGGCTAAATCGCTAGTTATCGTCGAATCACCGGCCAAGGCTAAGACCATTAACCGGTACCTGGGTGCTGGGTACACCGTTAAGGCCTCAATGGGCCACGTGATGGACCTTCCCAAGAGGGAACTCGGCGTGGACCTGACGGATAATTTCAGGCCGAATTATGAAGTCATACCAAGCAAGAAAGAGACCATCAAGTCGCTGAAGTCCGCGGCAAAAGATGCTGACACAATCTACCTTGCCGCCGATCCTGACCGCGAAGGCGAGGCTATCTGCGCACACCTGCGTGAGCTGTTGGACTCCAAAAAAAGGAAATTCTATCGGGTGCTTTTCAATGAAATCACCCGCGAAGCCATTCGCAAAGCTTTTGAAAACCCCCAGGAAATCGATACCCGGCTGGTTGACGCGCAGCAGGCGCGGCGCGTTCTGGACCGCCTGGTCGGCTATCAGGTGAGCCCGCTGCTGTGGGACAAGGTGAAGCGCGGGATTTCCGCCGGCCGCGTGCAGACCGTTGCTCTGCGCTTGATCGTCGAGCGAGAGCGCGAAGTTCAGGCTTTCAAGAAGGAAGAGTACTGGACGATTGGCGCCCAACTCGAGGGCAGGAATCCACCGCCCTTTGAAGCGCGCTTATTGAAGTTCAAGAGCAAGGAACTGGAAATCCCGGACCAGGCCGCCGCCGACCGCCACCGCGTAGCTCTCGAAACCGCCACTTATCAGGTGAGTTCCGTCGAAACGCGCGAGCGCCGCAAGTTCCCCGTGCCCCCCTTCATCACCAGCAAGCTTCAGCAGGAGGCCGTCCGTAAGCTTCACTTCACCGCCAAGAAGACTATGGTGCTGGCCCAGAAGCTTTACGAGGGCATTGACCTCGGCGAGGGTTCAGTGGGCCTGATCACCTACATGCGCACGGATTCCACCCGGGTTGCAGACAGTGCTCTCGACGCCGTACGCGCCTACGTCAAGAAGACCTACGGCGAGGAATATCTGCCGGAGCAGGCCATCCGCTACAAAAGCAAGAAAGGCGCACAAGACGCCCACGAGGCGATCCGTCCCACGGCAATGGACCGTCCGCCTGAGTCGCTGCGCGGGCAGCTTTCCGCCGATGAGTTGAAGCTTTACCGGCTGATCTGGCAGCGGTTTGTGGCTTCGCAGATGAATCCCGCGGTTTTTGACCAGACCACCATTGATATTGCCGCCGGCGATTACCTGCTGCGCGCCACGGGATCGGTGGAAAAGTTCAAAGGTTTCCGCGCCGTTTATGAAGAGGGTCAGGACGACAAGGCAGCCGAGGAGGGCGATGAGGCAGCCTCGCGGCTTCCGGCGGTAGAAAAGGAAGAAGTATTACGCCTGCTCGGTCTGTTGCCCGAACAGCACTTTACGGAGCCGCCACCACGTTACAATGAGGCAACCTTGGTGAAGGCATTGGAAGAGAAGGGCATCGGGCGCCCTTCAACTTACGCTACCATCCTGTCGGTCATCCAGAACCGCGACTATGTGGAGAAACTCCAGGGCCGTTTCCTTCCCACCGAGCTCGGAATGGTGGTAAACGATTTGCTCGTCAAGAGCTTCACGGACATCTTCGACGTCGCCTACACGGCCCGCATGGAAGAAGAGCTTGATGAAGTTGAGGACGGCAAACTCGCCTGGACCGGAGCGCTGGCCGAGTTCTACCAGAAGTTCAAAAAGGAGCTTCACGCCGCCGAGCGCGAAATGGTTGATCTCAAAGGTGAAGGAATCCCCACCGAGGTCACGTGCGAGAAGTGCGGCAAGCCGATGGTGATCCGGATGGGGCGGAGCGGTCGGTTTCTTGCCTGCACCGGCTACCCCGAGTGCAAGAACACCAGCGACGTTCCGCCGGAACTGGCCGCGAAGTATGGAACACCTTCCACGGCTCCCGAAGTTCCTGAGCAGGCCTGCGAGAAATGCGGCAAGCCAATGGCCTTGAAGCGGGGACGCTTTGGCTACTTCATGGCCTGCACCGGCTATCCGGAGTGCCGAAACACCAAGAAGATTGTGATAAAGGAAGGCGCCGCCACAGCCGTAGCCGACGTTCCGCTGGACGAGAAGTGCCCCGAGTGCGGCAGCAATCTGGCGAAAAAGCACGGACGCTACGGCGAATTCGTCGCCTGCAGCAATTATCCCAAGTGCAAATTCGTCAAGCGGGAGACATTGGGAATTGCCTGCCCCGAGGAAGGTTGCACGGGCGAAATTGTGGTCCGCCGCACCAAACGGCGCAAAACGTTTTACGGCTGCACGCGCTACCCGGACTGCAAATTTACGGTGTGGGACAAGCCCGTGGCCGAGCCCTGCCCCGACTGCGGCTCACCGATCCTGCTGGAGAAGAACAGCAAGAAGACCGGCGAGGTCACGCGCTACTGCCGCAATGAAAGCTGCAAGTACGAGCGCGCCATAGAATAACAGGCTCACCCGCCCGGTTGCGCGCTCCAGCTTTCTGCTGAAGAACGCTCCCCAATCATATCGTTTAGACATCCTTCCAGCGGTCATCCCGATTCCGGAGGCGGGAGAGAAATCTGCCTTCCGCAGGAGCAAACTCCGCGATTCCCTGCGACTTCTGTTGCTTTCGTCTAACCTCCGCAGTAGAATCGCCCGCATGAAAACGCGTTGGGTGGTCACGTTGTGTTTGCTGGGTCTATTTGCCGGCTGCTCACCACAGCAAGTGCCGCAGCAGGCTGAACAGCCGGCCTCATCCACAATCGGCTCGATCGCGCGGCTCGATCCGGCGATTGATGCCATCATTCCCCAGGGTGCAACCGTCGAGAAAATTGCCAGCGGCTATGAGTGGACGGAAGGCCCCGTCTGGTCTCACAGCGGCGATCTTTTCTTTGCGTCAATTCACAAGAACGGCATCAACAAATGGGTTCCAGGCCAGGGAGCGTCTGTCTTTCTCCATCCCAGCGGCTATCTGGGGAGCAAGCCTTATCCCGGGCCTGAGCCCGGCTCAAACGGCATGACGTTTGACAAGCAAGGCCGCCTCACCGTCGCGGGCCATGCGCAGCGGGATATCTATCGCTTTGAGTCGCTGGAACCGGGTGCCAAGCTCACCATCCTTTGCGACAGCTATCAGGGCAAGCGCCTGAACAGCCCCAATGACCTGGTCTATAAATCCGACGGCTCGCTCTACTTTACCGATCCGCCGTACGGCCTGCCCACCCAGAGCGACAAAGATCCGATGAAGAAACTGCCATTCAATGGTGTCTACCGCCTGGCGGGCGCAGCCTCGCACAAGCCAGGAGCTCCGCCAGACATTCGCCATCTTCAACTCCTCATCAAGGACCTCACGCGGCCCAATGGCATTGCGTTCTCGCCCGATGAAAAATTTCTCTACGTCGCCGTTTCCGACCCGGACAACATGATCTGGATGCGTTACGACGTGAAGCCCGATGGCACGGTGGCCAGCGGCAAGATTTTTTGCAAAGCCGATTCCAGCCAGGGCGCCGGCAGCCCGGACGGCATCAAGGTGGACGAAAAGGGAAACATTTATGGCGCAGGTCCGGGCGGCATCTGGATCATTTCGCCTGACGGCAAGCATATCGGAACCATCAAGCTTCCCGAACGGTCTGCCAATTGTGCCTGGGGCGATGCGGACGGCAAAACTCTCTACATGACTGCCAGCACCAGCGTGTATCGCATCAAACTCAGCATTCCCGGCGTTCGGCCTTAGAAAACAGGAGAAAGGACTAACGGTTCATGGCGACCATGATTTCGCGAGCGGCCGGCCGTCTGTTCATCGCCGCCATTTTGTGCGGCTGGGCGGTGCCATCATCCGCGCAGCAGCTCAAGTATGCTTCGCTTGGCACCTTTCAGCTTGAAAACGGCCAGGCTATTCAAAACCTGAGGATCGCCTATCGCACCTTCGGAACGCTGGACTCGGGGAAGTCCAACGCAGTCGTTTTTCCCACCTGGTTCACCGGCACCACCAAAGACCTGGTGCAATATGTAGGCCCCGGCAAGATGGTGGACAGTTCCAGGTATTACGTGATCCTGGTGGACGCGCTTGGCGACGGGAATTCGTCCTCGCCGTCCAACAGCAAATTGCAGCCGCGCATGAAGTTCCCCGAATTCAATATTAGAGATATGGTGAAATCGGAGCACGCACTCCTGACGCGCGCCCTCGGACTCTCACATGTCCACGCTGTGATGGGAATTTCCATGGGCGGCATGCAGACGTTCCAGTGGATGGTCTCGTATCCCGGCTTCATGGACGAAGCCATTCCCATCGTCGGCTCGCCGCGGCTCACCTCCTATGATCTGCTTCTCTGGACGGCTGAGCTCCACGCCATCCAGTCGGCAGCCGATTGGAACCACGGTAAATATACATCGCCGCCCGTCGAAGCCATGGACACGGTCGCGGACATCCACACTTTGAACCTCACCACGCCTGCCTACCTGGCAAGCCACACCAGCCGCGCGGAATTTCCAAAATTCATCGCTGATAAGCAAAAAGCAACCATGGAAGGCTTCGACGCCAACAACTGGATTCGGCAGTTGCAGGCCATGGTGGCCGACGATGTCTCCAAGCCTTTCGGCGGCTCGATGGAGAAAGCCGCGGCGGCAGTGCGCGCAAAGGTGCTGGTGGTTCCCAGCCTTCAGGACCACATGGTGAATCCGCAGCCCGCACTCGAATTTGCAAAGCTGATCCACGCCCGCGTGCTCAAGCTCACGTCCGATTGCGGCCACATCGCCACCGGCTGCGAGTTGAGCAAGCTCGAGCAAGGAGTTAATGCCTTCCTCGCACAGTAGGGAGGCGCGCTTTGTACGGCATCTGTCATGCGCAGCGCAGCGGGACCGATATGCACCTTCAGTGTGCCGCCAGTTTTGACTCTACCGCGCCATCTTCTCTGCGCCTTCGCCGTAAGGATTTTTTCCCCCACGCGGACTTCTCGTCATGATTGCTATAATCATTCGAGCGACTGATGGATCATGAAGCCCTCATTGCCGGAGGCGGTCTGGCGGGCAGCGAAGCGGCCTGGCAGCTTGCCAGTCGCGGTGTACGCGTCACGCTTTGCGAAATGCGCCCGCTGCGCTCGACACCCGCCCACAAGACCGATTGGTTGGCGGAGCTGGTTTGCAGCAATTCGCTCAAGTCCAACGCTCCCGGCGCGGCTTCCTGGCTGCTCAAGGAAGAGATGCGCCGCGCGGGTTCGCTGCTGATGCGCCTGGCCGATGAATGCGCGGTGCCCGGCGGCAGCGCCCTTGCTGTTGATCGCGAGCGCTTTGCGGCGTCCGTCACGCAGGCTATCGCCGAGCATCCGCTCATCAGCCTCTGCCGCGAAGAATTGACGGCAATTCCCCTCGACCGCCTCGTGCTCATCGCCACCGGCCCGCTCACTTCCGATGCGCTCGCCGCAAGCCTTGAGCGCCTCGCCGGGACCGAAAGCCTGGCTTTTTACGATTCCATCAGTCCCATCGTCGATGCCGAAACCCTCAACATGGATCGCCTTTTCCGCGCCTCGCGTTACGGGAAAGGCGGCAACGATTATCTGAACTGCGCCATGTCGCACGACGAATACCGCGCTTTTCACGAGGCCCTGATGAGCGCGGAGAGCGTTCAGGCGCACGAGTTCGAGGACGCGAAATATTTCGAGGCCTGTCTGCCTATCGAAGAGCTGGCGCGTCGCGGCTTCGACACGCTGCGCTTCGGCCCCATGCGCCCCGTTGGCTTTATCGATCCTCGCACCGGCCGCCGCCCTTTCGCCCTGGTGCAGCTGCGCGCGGAAAATCTGCGCAATTCGAGCTACAACCTGGTCGGCTTTCAAAACCACTTAAAATTTCCCGAGCAGAAACGCATCCTGCGCATGATTCCAGGCCTCGAAAACGCGGAATTTCTCCGCTACGGGCAGATCCACCGCAACACTTACATCAACGCGCCCGCGCTTCTCAATCCCGACCTCGGTTTTCGCTCCAACCCGCAGGTTTTCATTGCCGGGCAACTCTCGGGGGTGGAAGGTTACGTGGAATGTATCGCCAGCGGATTGCTGGCCGGCATGGCGCTGGCCTGTCGAGCTCGGCAGGAGGATTTTTCTCCGCCGCCGCGCGCGACGGCGCTCGGTTCGCTCGTCCACTACATCACCCATGCCAGTCCGCAGAATTATCAGCCGGCGAACATCGCGTTCGATCTTCTGCCGCCCATCGAGGGCCTGCCGCCCTCGGTGGCTCGTGACCGCCGCGCCCGGCGTGAAAAGCAGTGCGAGCGAGCGCTCAGCGAATTGCAGCCGTGGCTTGAAGCAGCGTCGGTGTCCGCCCCACCGGCTTCTGGCGCGATGATTTGCAGTAACTAGGGCGGCGTTGCATGTCCCATGATTTCCGGCGCACCGCGCCAGGAGTGAGTCCGGCACAGGCCCTATGGACGATTTAATCCAACGGTACATCGACTACCTCAAGTTCGAGCGGAACGCTTCGCCGCACACCGTGCGCAACTACCACAGCGACCTCGTCCAGTTCCGCGATTTCCTGGCCGGGAACGACAAAGCGGCTGCGGCCCGGAACCCGGCGGCACAGGACAAGGTTGACGTACACGCCGTCAACGCGCTCAGGATTCGCGCCTTTCTTTCACACCTGTTCAAACTGCAGGAGCAGAAATCGTCCATCGCGCGCAAGCTGGCAGCGATTCGCGCCTTCTTCAAATTCCTGGCACGAGAGAAAGTGATTGCTGAAAACCCCGCCGCCGGCGTTTCGACGCCCAAGCTCGAAAAGAAGCTTCCGCGCATCATGACGGAAGAGGAAATGAACACTTTCCTCGACCGCGTGGCCCAGGCGGCCCGGGGCGGCGAGCCGGCGATTCTGCGCGACCGCGCCATTCTGGAATTGCTCTACGCCTCCGGCCTGCGCGTCAGCGAGCTGGCCGGGCTCGACCTGCGCAGCGTCAATTTCGGCGACTCTTTTGTGCTGGTGCGCGGCAAGGGAGACAAGGAAAGGATTGTTCCTTTCGGCTCAAAAGCCAAGGGCGCCATCGAGTCCTGGCTGCCCGCCCGCGTACGTCTGCTGCACGAAACCCGCACTGGCTGTGCAGCGCTTTTCCTCAACGTGTACGGCCAGCGGCTCACCACACGCTCGGTCGATCGCATTCTTAAGCGTTACGTCCGCACCTTCGGCCCCGAAGTAAATGTCAAAGTCAGTCCGCACTCGCTGCGCCACGCCTTCGCCTCGCACCTGCTGGCCGAAGGCGCCGACCTGCGCGCCATCCAGGAAATGCTCGGCCACAAAAGCCTCGCCACCACCCAGCGCTACACCCAAGTGTCAATCAAACAATTGATCGACGTCTACGACCGCACCCACCCCAAAGCCTGAACTGAGCTCTTTCAGAGTCTATTTCACTTTCAGAGTCAGTTGCGTGGAGTGTGAAAGGTTGCCGGAAGTACCGGTTACATTCAGCATATAAGTTCCTGCCGGCGTTCCGGGAGTTGTTGGCGATGTGCCGCCTCCACCACCGCCTCCACCTCCTCCGCACGCAGTCAAGCTCATCACAAACGCCAGGGTTCCGGTGAGGATTGCCCAGCGGAGGCTCCTCCGCCGCTTAGACCGCGGCCCTCCGCTGCGAAGCAGGACCGTGCCCACAAGCCCCAAGGCACCCAGCAACACTTCCGGCCAAGGGCCTGAAAACGGCGCTGGGCTCTCAGGAGATGGCAGCACTGAGCCCGTCGCAGTTGTCACCGTAACCTTTACTGTAGCGGGTTTCGACCTGTCGAGTGTGGCTGGCGAGACCGAACACGTAGCGTTCGGCGGCGCACCGCTGCACGACAAGGAGACCGCCGCGTTAAACCCGGCCTCAGGCGACAGAGTGAGCATATAGCTTGCGGTCCCGCCCGCCGAGACCGTAGCGCTCGAAGACGAACCAGAAGCCACGGCGAGAGTGAAATCCTCGCCCGAGCCTGACAGAGCTGCCGTTTGGGGGCTGTTGGCGGCGTCATCAGTAATGCTTAGCCTGCCCGAGCGGCTGCCCGCTGCAGTCGGCGTGAACGTCACGCTGATGGTGCAGCTTCCACCGCCCGTCCGGGCACCGCCGCAGTTGTTGGTCTGCGCAAAGTCGCCGCTGGTAGTGATGCTTGAAATGGTAAGCACGGCGCTGCTGGTGTTCGTCAGCGTCACCCCCTGCGCCGCGCTGGTCGTGCCGACATCCGCAACGGAAAAGCTGAGGCTGGCGGGGGACACGCTGGCCGTCGGCAGACTTCCTGTGCCATAGAGCGCCACGATTTGCGGACTGCCGGGCGCGTTGTCGTCGACGGTCACCACTCCAGATCGCATGCCCCCGCCGGAGGGCGTAAATGCAACACTCACCTCGCAATTCGCAGACGGCGCAAGCTTGGTGCCGCAAGTGTCGGTTTCCGAGAAATCTCCATTTGTGGAGATGCCCGCTATGGAAAGCGGCGTACCGCTGGAGTTGAACAGCATCACGCTCTGCGCAGTGCTGGGTGTCCCCACAGGTTGGTCTGCAAACGACAACATCCCAGGATCGAGCGCGACGATGGGCGAACTCAGAAAGACAGAAATGTTCCCGATGCCATTTGGGGAAACAATAGGCACCGCGAGATCCAGGCTGCCATCGTCGTTAAAATCTCCTGCGACTGGTGGGCGAGGCCCGTTCTCTGCCAGGTAATCTATCAGGTTGCCAAAGGTGCCGTCGCCATTCCCGAGCAGGACTGAGACTACCATCTCTGACGAACTGGAGAAGGCCAGGTCAAGTTTGCCGTCACCGTTGAAGTCTCCGGTGATCGGGGAGTCCACTTCAAGAATGGAAGGCATAAAGGTGCTGGCAGAGACAGCCTGAAACGTTCCGTCTCCGTTGCCCAGGGCGACATCGAGAGCAGCCGCGCTTGGAGTGAGAACCAAGTCAGGCTTGCCATCGCTATTAAAGTCACCCACAGCGACTAGCGAATCGCCCGTAAAGGCATTCGTGGCGGGCTGGAATGAGCCGTCGCCATTCCCCAAGAGGATTGAGATCGCCCCGCCGTTGATGCTGGCCGCCAGATCGGCTTTGCCGTCCTTGTTAAAATCCGCCGTGAAAATGGAGCCATAACTCTGGTTCGTCGAAATGGGAACTTGGATTTCCTTGGCGAAGTTTCCGTCGCCGTTGCCAAGAAAAACGGAAGCCGCATTCGTGACCTGCTGCACCGTTGCGAAATCGGGGTTTCCGTCGTTGTTGAAGTCCGCCACAGCGATGTTTCCCGCAAGGGAGGCGATGGGAATATCGTTTACATCGAGGAAAGTTCCGTCGCCCTTCCCGAGAAGTACCGAGAGGCGGCCATTTCCCATTACGGGTTCCGTATTCGCGACCACCAGATCAAGTTTCCCGTCACGGTTAAAGTCTGCGGCGGCCGAGTAGCTGGGTCCGGAACCGACGGGCGTGTCCACGTGATTCTGGAACGTTCCGTCGCCTTTGCCCGGCAGGACTGAAACGGATCCCGAAGTCGTGAACCCCATTGTAGCGACATCAAGGCTACCGTCGCCGTTGAAGTCTCCGGTCACGGAGCTGTAGGCAGGTGGAGCTGCCACCGGGTAGTCAGTCCAGGTAGTAAATGTCCCGCCACCCATGCCGAGGACAACGGTTACGTAGCCGGTGAAATACCCGCCAGAGGCAGCCATGTCCAGGTGGCCGTCGGAGTTAAAGTCTCCGACGATCACTTGCTCCGGACCAATTCCCGCGCCGTAGTGAACTGCGGTCTGAAAGGTCCCGTCACCGTTTCCCCTAAAGATTGAGACATTGTTGCCGCTATTGTTCGCTGCCGCAATATCCCGAATCTGGTCTCCATCGAAATCGCCGATAGCGATGCCTTCCGTCACATTGGTGGGTAGAGGGTCCGAGTAGGTTACCGCTGCCTGAAAGGTTCCATCGCCGTTGCCGATCAGAACGTCGACTTCTGCGCCGGCGGTCGTAGCAGTGGCGGCGACCAGATCGGGTTTGCCGTCGCCGTTAAGATCACCTGCAGTGACCTGCACAGTTCCGAAGCCGGAGACGGAGAAGGAAGCATAAGCCTTGAAAGTCCCATTGCCGTTGCCCAGGAGCACGGAAACCACCGCTCCGGTTGTCAGGTACTGGCTGCCAACCGCCAGGTCCAGATTGCCATCGTTGTTGAAGTCCGCGGCGACGATGGATTGTGATCCGGCGGTAGGGTAATCGACGCCAGGCTGGAAAGCCCCGTCGCCGTTGCCAAGCAGGATCGTGACCTGCCCGGCGCTAAAAAAAGTATTGGCAAGTGCCAGGTCGATTTTGCCGTCGTGGTTGAAATCTCCGGAGACCAGACCTCCGAGGTTTGTCACGGAGGTCACCTGGAAGCTTGTGGGCGCCTGGAAAGTGCCGTCGCCTTTTCCCAGGAAGATCTCGATGGTCTCGGGAGACTGAGCTGCCACAGCGAGATCCGGATTTCCATCTCCGTTAAAATCTCCGGCCGTGATACCAGTCGGAGCTAGCGGCCCTACGCTGTAATCGACCGCCGCAGCGAATGAACCGTTCGGGTTGCCGAGCAGGACTGAAACCGTACCTGATGAACCTTGGTTGGCTACGGCAAGATCGAGTTTGCCGTCGTGGTTGAAGTCGGCGGCAGCCATGGCCCCCGGCGCGTATCCGGTAACCGCAAACGACCCGGTCCCGAATACATAACTTTGCGCCAGGGCAGTGCTGCTGGCAGGACTCGCTGCGCAGCCCAGAAAGAGAATCAACAGTAACAGGAATTTGAAAGATTGCTGCGGATGACGAGGCGACATCGTGCGCTCCGATCAGTAGCCAAGGGTGATTCTCCGCTCCCCCGAAAACGATATGAGGATGATTGCCGGCTGGGTAGAAGGCCAACATGCGTGGAAACCCTCGGCGTGCTGAAGATTAGAGTTCTCTTACTTATTACGCGCGCCTTTATACCGCCTCGCGGGAGGTCTGTCAAGCATCACTTGCCCGGAGTAACTTCCTTTGGGTTGATGACGACCAATATAGGGGTCTCCTGCTCCGTTCGCAGGATTGGCGGTTTAGCCCTTCCTGGCTCCTAGCTTCTGACAACCTGGCTCCTTCAGACCTCGCAAAAGGCTCGGTGCTGCCGCCATCTCGGGAAATTCCGAGAGCCCGAAGGGCTCCCCTACAACAGATCGCGGCGGAACACAGTCTCAGTTCTCCCGCCGAACTTTCTGATTGCAAGGGAAAAGCGAGAAGAGCTTGACACGCCTAAGCTACCGTGCTAGTCTGTCATGATGTGCCGTGGCGAGGGGCAGCGAGGGTAGGCAGTCTGGATGGGCTGCTCAAATGATCATAACCTCGCGAACACAAGCGACCTACATATTGTGGTGTCAACGCGGTGAGACAAAAAAGATGTTATTTTGAAAAACAAAGCGGAGAACTTATTGAAAACAAATGGTCTGGCCTAAAAACAAACCGGAACAAACCGGAAAACAAAGCGGAGAAGCTGTTGAAAACACGTACCTGTGGAAAAAGCTAACCGAAAACGAACCGGAAAACGAACCGGGCGATGTTCTTGAGGTTTAAGAGAGCCCAAAAATGAGCCCGTCAAAGCATCTAACCGGCTGAACAGCCGACTTCCTTTCGGGGATCATCCCCGATCAGGGCTGCCGCCCACTGCCACGGGCGGTGCGCTTCCGGCTAATCTATGGTTTAATGTGCGGTCACTCTGGAAAAGCCCATGGGAAAAGAGCGTCTGAATGGTTGGAATCGGAAAGATTGGGTCAGCCTGGTGCCTTACGGGCTCAACCAGCAGCACCCGAACGCCTACAAGGAGGTTTTGGAGGCCGTCTGGGAGAACCGCGACAGCCTGCCTTACGCCTGGCGCATCCTCCGGGACGGCTGCTGCGACGGCTGCGCGCTGGGCACCACGGGCATGCGCGACTGGACCCTGAGCGGCATCCATCTGTGCGCCGTGCGGTTGCGCCTCTTGCGGCTGAACACCACGCCGGCCATGGACTGGCGCCCGCTGCAAGACATTGCTCCGCTGCAGAGCAAGAGCGAGCAGGATTTGCGGCGCCTCGGCCGGCTGGCCGTGCCCATGGTGCGGCAGCGTGGTGAAAAAGGCTTCCGGCGTGTCAGTTGGGACGAGGCCATCGCCGTGATTGCCGGCAAGCTGCGCCAGACCGATCCGCGCGGCCTGGCCTGGTATCTCACTTCCCGCGGCCTTACCAATGAGGCCTATTATGCCCACCAGAAAGTGGCGCGCTTTATCGGAACCAACCACATCGACACCAGCGCGCGCATCTGCCACGCTCCCAGCACGTCGGCCCTGAATGCCACGCTAGGTTGCGCCGCCACCACTTGCAGCTATAGCGATTGGATTGGCAGCGACCTCGTCGTGTTTGTGGGAGCCAACATCGCCAACAATCAGCCGGTGGCCACCAAGTATCTCTACTACGCCAAAAAGGCGGGCACCAGGATTTTTGTGGTAAACCCCTATCGCGAGCCCGGCATGGAGCGCTATTGGGTTCCCTCGGTTACGGAGAGCGCGCTGTTTGGCACGCGCCTCGCGGACGACTTCTTCCAGGTTCTGCCCGGCGGCGACATTCCTTTTTTCTACGGCGTGCTCAAGCTGCTGATTGAGAACGACTGGGTGGACCACGACTTTATTGACGAGCGCACAACCGGCTGGCGCGCGCTTGAAAAGAAAACCCGTAGCCTGCGCTGGGAGGATCTGGAACGCGGCTCGGGAATGTCGCGTACTGACATGCTGCGCTTCGCTGAGGCTTTCGGCAAAGCCAGGCATGCGATTAT
This sequence comes from Terriglobia bacterium, assembly GCA_036278995.1. GTDB lineage: Bacteria > Acidobacteriota > Terriglobia > UBA7540 > UBA7540 > SCRD01. The sequence continues at coordinate 66,197 of DASUJZ010000059.1, forward strand.
CGTCTGGAGCATGGGCATAACGCAGCATCGTTATGGCAGCGACAATGTGCGCTCCATCGTCAACCTGCAGCTTGCCCGCGGCAACGTGGGGCGGCCGCATACCGGTCTGATGCCCATCCGGGGACACAGCGGCGTGCAGGGCGGAGCAGAGATGGGTGCCATGCCTTCCGCCTACGTCATGGGATTTCCGGTGAACGACCAGAATGCTGACCGCTTTGCCTCACCCGAGTTCTGGGGATTTCGGCCGCCCGCGTGGAAGGGCATGGGCGCAGCGGAGATGGTCCTTGGCGCCGAGAGGGGAGAGATCGATATGCTGTGGCAGAGCGGCGGAAACTTTATGGACACTCTGCCGGAGCCGGAGCGCGTCCGGGAGGCTCTGGCCCGCCTGCGGCTTCGGGTCCATCAGGACATCGTGGTGAATCCCACCATGCTGATCGATCCCGGGCAAACTGTGGTGCTGCTGCCTTCGCGCAACCGGTACGAACAGCGGGGTGGCGGCACCGAGACCAGCACCGAGCGGCGCGTGATCTTCAGTCCAGAAATTCCCGGGCCGCGCCCCGGCGAGGCGCTCGATGAGTGGGAAATTCCCGTCCTGCTGGCCCGCCACATGGACCCGGAAGGCGCCGCAAAAGCCTTCCCGTGGCAGGACACGGGCGATATCCGCGAGGAGATCGATCGCATCTGCCCTGCCTATCGCGGCATCGGCAAACTCCAGCAGAAGGGTGACAGCTTCCAGTATGGCGGACCGCGCCTGCTTGCCAATAGCTTTGCCACCCTGAGCGGCAAGGGACATTTTTCCGCCGTCGATTTGCCCCAAGACTCGGTTCCGAAGGGAAAATTCGTGCTAAGCACGCGGCGCGGAAAGCAATTCAACAGTATCCTGCATCACGACGCCGATCCGCTGACCGGCGCGCACCGTGACGAGGTCCTGATGGCCGCCGAGGACGCTGCTCGGCTGGCGCTGCGGGCCGGCGATACAGTTGTCCTGCGAAACGAATACGGGCGATTCCAGGGCCGGGTGAAGATTGATCGCATAAAGCCTGCCAGCTTGCAGGTCCACTGGCCCGAGGGCAACGTGCTGATCCCTTCCGGGCGGCTGGATGAGAGCGGCGTGCCGGACTACAACGCGATTGTGGAAGTATCAAGAAAATAAAAAATGAGGTGGGGAAGCTGATGGCTTTTTCTTTAGCCGACAGGCGTTTCACCACTGCTGGCTCGACCGCGCGCCATGATCGAGATGCAGCTTCTGCCCGACGAATCGCACGAACTCGTCACTGGTTTCGTCCGGATGCGCCAGATGAAAAGTTGGCTTGGCGCTCAGCAGGCTGACGTCAACGCCGGGCCAGGATTGATCGATGAGAGGTGCGCCGATCGTCACCAGTGCGTCAGCCCGCTCCAGGTACTGCCGGGCTGAGGCCTTGAAATCGCTCCGGGTAGAATCGAGAACAAACAGATAAAGCGCTGGAGTGAGATGGCCCAAGATGCTGTTGCTTTCGATCATCACCCACTCTTCGCGGCGCAAAGCGCGCAAAAGCGCCGGAACCGCGCGATGGAGCTGTCCTTGACGCACCCGCAGCCACAGCGACCGCCGCGCTCCAGCTTGGAGGAATCGCCGCGTGTCGCTGCGTCCGTTATGCTCGCGCTCTTCGGTCAGCACAAAGCCATGCTCACCGGGGTCACAGGAACAAGGCTCGCCATCGAGAGAGCAGACACCGTGCCCGAACTGAGTGATCTTTACGGCGGTCCATTCCGGCGGTCGCACCCGCCGGATCAGTTTCGCCATCACCGACGTCTTGCCGATGTTGCGCGAATGTCCGCCGATGATTACTGTGGTCATAGCTTGCCAGCCAAGAGTGCTAGGCTACTTAGCATGGGCGTTTGCTTTCTGCCGACGCTTGCCGGTCATTCTAATCTAGGCAGTATGCAAATATGTACTATTCGTCAAGCGCGCATTATATAATCATAAATACGAGTGAGATCGTCAGCAGAGAAATAGCTGATCTCAATTTTCCCCCGGCGTTCGCTTCCCACAACCTTCACCCGCGTGCCGAGAGCGCGTTCCAGTTCGACTACGGCCGCCCGGAGGTTGGGGTCAATCTTGGGCGCCGGCTTTTGGTTCTGTTTCTCCTCTGGGCGCCCCCGGGAAGCCACCAGTGCCTCGAGATTGCGAACCGACAGGCCCTTTTCAATTACCAGCTCGGCCAGCTTGGTTTGAGCTTCCGGCGAGGGTGCCGACAGGAGGGCACGTGCGTGTCCGGCCGAGATCTTGTCCTCGGTCAGGAGGTGCTGTACGGCCGGTTGCAGCCCCAAAAGCCGGAGAGTGTTGGTTACTGTGGAGCGATTGACCCCCAGCCGCTCGGCAATCTGCTCATGGGTCAGCTGGAACTGATTCTGGAGCCGTTCATAGGCCCGCGCAATTTCGATGGGGTTCAGCGCCTCGCGCAGGAGGTTTTCAGCCAGCGCCAGCTCGAGCGCCTCGCCGTCATCGATGTCGCGCACGACAGCCGGAACTTTTTCGAGGCCGGCCTTGCCTGCTGCCCGCCATCGCCGCTCACCGGCGATTAGCTGGTAGCGCTCGCCGGCAGCACGAACCAGAATCGGCTGTATCAGTCCGCTGGCGCGGATGGAATTGGCAAGCTCTTCCAGGCCTTCCACCGAGAGCAGAGTACGAGGCTGAAAGGGGTTGGGATCGATGAGGTCCAGCGAAATCTGTTCAAGCCCGGCGGCGGGCGCTGAAGGCTCAGTCTCCCGCAACAGAGCGTTCAATCCCCGCCCCAACGCCTTTCTGGTCATGGGTTATAACCTCTTTAGCAAGTTTGACATAGCTGTCAGAGCCGCGGCAATCCGGGTCGTACAGCAGGACGGGCTTTCCGTGGCTTGGCGCCTCCGCCAGGCGGACATTCCTAGGTATCATGGTCTCAAACACCTGATCACCGAAGAAATCCTTCAAGTCGTCGCGAACCTGGTGCGAGAGATTCGTTCTATCGTCGTACATCGTCAGGAGTATTCCCTCGATGGCCAGCTTGGGGTTGTGGATTCGCCGGATCCTTATCAAGGTGTCCAGCAACTCCGAGACGCCTTCAAGGGCAAAGTACTCACACTGAATAGGAACCAGGACCGAATCCGCCGCCACGAGGGCATTGAGCGTAAGCAGATCGAGGGCGGGGGGGCAATCGAGCAAAGTATAGTTATGGCGGTCGCGGATGGGAGCCAATTTCTCGCGAAGGATTTGCTCTCTGCCAGTCCTGGAAACCAACTCGACATTGGCACCAACCAGATTCTTATCAGACGGCACTAGCTGTATACCCTCGGCTGGCCCGGGCAGAATCAGGTCTGCCAGCGGGACGTCCAGGACCAGCGAATGGTAGAGCGAGCGACGGGAGGGATCCTTTGGAAACCCAAAGCCGCTGGTTGTATTCCCCTGTGGGTCGCAATCTATGACAAGCGTCCACATATCCAAGGAGGCGAGCGAAGCCGCCAGATTGATCGCTGTCGTGGTCTTGCCAACTCCGCCCTTCTGGTTGGCAATAGCTATGACACGTCCCATGGGCCGGCTCATTTCAAAGTAAGGTGAATAGAAACTATCAGACTGGAAGGCTCGGAGCAAGCGAAATTCTGGCGTTTCACGTGAAACATCGAACGGTCGAATGTGGCCTCTGTGCTAAGGCCAACGAAACAATCAGGAAAGGCAGATGTTGCTCAGATGCTCGTTCCCGTGAGAATGTACCTGTCATGGCTAAGTGGAATTGCGAGTGGATCTCGAAATCGAATACCCGGGCTGGCGTTCCGGATCGCGCGAAGCTGTTGACGCCCTACCCACAGGCAGAGACAGCCACCGGGCTTCAGCAGGATCGCAGCGCTATTGATCAGCGCTTCGAGTCCTCCTACTGCCCGCATCGTGATTATGTCAAAGGAGGGCGACTCTTGAGCGCGCGCGAACTCCTCGATCCTGCCTCCGGCAACCTCCACCTGAGTTGTGTCGCAGGCTCTGGCTGCTTCTTTCAGGAAGGCCCGCTTCTTTGCCACGGGTTCGAGAAGAACGACGTCGAGCTCCGGAGCAATCAGTTTGATGGCAAGGCCGGGGAAGCCGGCGCCGCTGCCAACGTCCAGCAGCCTACCGTTGAGCGGTGTTACTCGTGAGGCCAGGAAGCTCTCGCCGAAGTGCCTGGTGATACACTCCTCGGGCCGCTCAATAGCGGTTAAATTGATTTTCCGGTTCCATCGAAGGAGAAGTTCAAGGTAGATCAGAACCCTATCGACTGTGGAATCGGGCAGAGTAGTTATGAAGGGGGCCAGCAGTTCTCGAATAGTGGTTCTGTCCAGCATTGATTGTAGTTTAGGTGAGGACGGCTGGCAACTCGGCTAAGGCCCAATTTCCTTCCAAACCGCGCGCGAACTCGAGCGCGGAGTCTATGTTTCACGTGAAACGTTCAGCCTCGCACCTCGCCCCAAGAAGTGCAAGCCTCCGCGTGGAGCCTATCAATGTAGCTTATCGGCTCAGGTCAACCGCCACTTCTGCCCAGCGCCCCCACCCCGTTCCGCCTGATAGGACCAATCACTCCGCGCCCTGCGCAAATGCTTGAGACGCATCTATCGGCGCTGCCTCCCTGGAACCTGCCATCGCCCAGGCGCTGAACGGGCTGGCGGACCCGCATTCCGGGCAGGATGTTTTGGGGAACTGCGTCTGGCACTGCGGGCAGACAGCCTGTCCCTGGAAGGTGTCGAACGCCTTCTGGCATTTGCTGCAGAGCCAATACGGTCCCAAGGGTGGCGCGGTCTTGCAGGAGGGGCACGCAAATCCTTCACGCCGAGGAGCGTTGGCAACTCGGGAAAGCGCCCGTGCCCTTTGCAATCCACCCCAGCAATAAATCAGGATGAAGGCAGAAATGGCGGCATCCCAAACGGAGCGTGCCCAGTAGGAGTACAAAAACAGCCCTGCGACGCCCACCATTCCGATGACCGCTGCTATCATCAGGCTTCGCGCACGCCCCACCCAAAACCAGAGGAGCGACCGCAATATCTGTCCACCATCTAAAGGATAGACAGGCAATAAGTTAAAGACCAGCAGGACGCTATTGATGAGGGCCAGCATCGAGAGCAATGTATGGGCATCAGGGGCCGACAGTGCCCAACCAAAGGCCGTGCTCATCATCACGAGAGCCCACAGGATTGGCATTAGGACAACGTTGACCAGCGGGCCTGCGGCGATGCTCCAGAGGGTAGCTCCCGGCCGCTGCGGTGGTTGCACGTACGCTATGCCGCCGAGGGGCCATAGCAGGATTCTGCTGGCTCTTCCTCCCACTTGCCGGCACGCAAGCGCATGGCCGAATTCGTGCAGCAGCACGATGACGAACAGTCCCAGATACTCAAGCACGTTCCAGGTGATCGATGAATAGGCCCTTGATCGAGACTCGATTTCAATCAGGGCAACCAGAAACCACGACCAGTGGAGAAATACGTCAATCCCTTTAAAGTTAAAAAGATGGAGAGAACGGTTCTGAGTGCCTGGCATGTTTTTGCCTCCCTGTCATCTTATCACTGCTTCACCCGGAAGAGCCGGGCGTGACCGGAGATTAAGAGCACGAGCTCGGCAGTCTTTGTTCCGTCGATAACCTCGCCCTGATCCGGCGAGCCAGTCCGGCAGAAATGGAGCCCTGCTGCTCGTGGTGCGGCTCTCAGCAGGTAGGCGGAACTGCGCACAAAGCGCCCTGCGGCCCCACCAGATTCAGGTTCAGGGCCGGGCTTACGGCGGTAGAATAGCATTCAATTCGAATGCCGCAATCAGATTTCGCCACTCTCTGCTCTGGATCGACTCGATTGAGAGACACTGTGGCGTTTGAAATTTCTACGGTCGTGCCCTTCCATCGTGCTAACCTAGGGGAAACGGGGCAGGAATATGGAATCAGCAGTTTTGACGCCGCCCAGGCCGAAGGAGCCGGGGCACTCAACCCCTCCTCCCGGGCGAGGGGATGATGGGCGCGGTGGCGGCGACGGCCGGGGCGGTCGCGGGGATTCCAGACCCTCTAACTCGCCCCTGCCGCTGGGTGCCTACCGGATTGCGATTTGGATCGGGATTGCTTCAATAGCTACCCTCTTCCTGGCGCTGACAGCCGTCATGGTGGCGCGGGCTGTGGAATCAAGCGACTGGGTACACACGACCATCCCGCATCTACTTTATTTCAATACGGCTATCCTGGTAGCGAGCAGCTTCACCTTTGAGCTGTCAAAGAGGGGCCTGAGGATGGAATCTCCGGCGCAATTTACCCGCTGGCTCTATCTCACAACGGCTCTTGGCATCAGCTTTATTGCGGGGCAACTGGTCGTTTGGAGGCAACTGGCGTCTCAGGGCATCTATCTTACCACCAACCCCAGCAGCTCTTTCCTTTACCTTCTCACCGCTGCCCATGGCGTGCACTTGTTGGGTGGGATTCTGGCCTTGTCGTATCTCGTCCTTCGCAGGCGCAAGATGGTTTTTAATCCCCAAAAGCGCATCGCCGTGGATATCACCGCCATCTACTGGCATTTTATGGATGTCCTGTGGATCTATCTGCTCGTTCTGCTGGTGGTGAAGCTGTAATCGAGCACGGTTGCGCCATCGTTCGCAGCCCGGTAGATAGAACAAAATCAGCGATGGGACGCCCCATATCGACCTAAAAGTGATAGAATAGCTGATTTCGATCTCAGGCTGATCGTGCGTCACAACGGGGGCCCTCATCTTTCCGCATCGCGGTCCCAGACTTGGGAAGTGCGAGAGCCGTCACAAGCTCTGAGCCGGTGTCCTCACGGATCAGGGTCCGGCAGGTTGCAACATGGGTATGCCAGCAGTAAACGAAAACCAGGACTTGCAGCAGGATGGCGCCTCCAGGCGCTTCGGCGAAATGGTGCGGGGCCGACTCCTTGACTATTGGACACTGACCAAGCCCGAGGTCAATTTCCTGGTGGTGATCAGCACGCTGGCAGGGTACTACGTCGCGCTCCGCGGCCAACTGGACTTCTTGGTGTTGATGAACACGCTGCTCGGTACGCTGATGGTGGCAAGCGGTACCGGGACCCTGAATCAATATATTGAGCGCAAATCAGACTCATTTATGCGGCGCACAGCCCGGCGACCGTTGCCTGCCGGACGCCTTAATGCCGTGGAAGCGCTGATATTCGGTCTGGCGCTTGCTATCGGCGGTGGCCTGCTGCTCTGGTTCGAGGTCAATCCGCTATCCAGCATCCTCGCGTTGCTAACGCTTACGACGTATCTGCTGATTTACACGCCGCTCAAGAAGCGAACCGCTCTCTGCACTCTGATTGGCGCTTTTCCCGGCGCCATGCCTCCACTGATTGGATGGGCTGCGGCGCGCGGCAGCCTGGACGCCGACTCCCTGGTCCTATATGCCATTCTCTTCCTTTGGCAGTTTCCTCACTTCCTTGCGATCGCCTGGATGTATCGCGAAGATTACTCGCGGGCGAGCCTCCGCATGCTCCCGCCCCAGGACCTCGATGGCCGCCTCACCAGCAGGCAAATCATTGCCTTCCTTGTGGCCCTGGTCGTGGTTAGTATGGTTCCGGCGCTCATCGGGCAGATGGGCAAGATTTATCTGTTCGGCGCTGCCATCCTGGGTGCTTACTTCCTGCACCACGGCGTGCGCCTGGCCCGAACCCGGAGTAACGCCCTGGCAAGGCGGCTGGTGCTGGCTTCAGTCCTCTACCTCCCGCTCGTTTTCGGCCTGATGATGTTGGATAAAGTTAGGCTTTGAGCGGTATGGTCTCCTACTTTCCAGTCATTGAAGCTTGCCTCAACACACTCAGTGCCGTCTTGCTGGCTACGGGATACTTCTTCATCCGAAGAAAACAGATTCAGGCGCACAGGGCTTGCATGCTGTCGGCTTTTGCCGCCTCGGCCGCTTTCCTGGTTTTCTACCTGTCGGACCACTACCTGCGTGGCATCGTTTACTTTCAGGGCCGCGGAGCAATCCGGACGTTATACCTTGGACTGCTGGGGACGCACTCGGTTCTGGCAGCTGCGATTGTTCCGCTGGCCCTCGTAACTCTATACCGCGCCTTGCGCCAACGCTTCGCTCTCCACAAGCGGATTGCCCGCTGGACGCTGCCCATCTGGCTCTACGTTTCCGTCACGGGCGTGGTGGTTTACTGGATGCTCTATCATCTCTACCAACCCGTTTGACTTCCCTGGCCGCCGTCTTCGTGATGTTCTGCACGTCGGCTAAGTTTGGCACCCCGCATTTCCGGCAGACAATTTTATCCGCTTCGCATCAAAATGGGTTTTGTGTTTCAATAATAGATTGCGCCGCGACGGATTGAAGCGCGCTGCCGATCTCTGAACCGTTTTCAGAATTCAATCAAAAACTCTGGGGCGAATCGTCATGAGTACTGTGTTGATGTGGACGCTGGTCTTTCACATTCTGGGCATCGTTTTCTGGCTGGGAAGCCTGCTCGTCGTCACGCATGTTTTGGCGAGCGATGCCGAATCGGAATCCGCCGAAGTGCACGAGGCTTTGAGCCGGCTGGAGGCGAAGCTCTTCAATGGCATCGCTCACCCGGGAGCCGTCATCACGATAATCTCGGGCGTCGTCCTGATTTATGGGAATGTGGATTATTATCTTCACGCGGCATGGCTCCATGTCAAACTGCTCCTGGTAATCATCATCATCGTACTGGATGCCATCACGTACGTCCGCGCCAAGGCCTTTCACGCCGGCAGGATTGTGCTTCGGCGAAAAGAATGCATGATGCTCCACGGCGGCATCGCGCTTGCGTTTATCGGCATTTTAATTCTGGTCCTGGTCAAGCCTTTTTAGGGGCAACTGCAATTCACGGATGATTCCTAACGCGTTCTCATTTAGGAGGAACTTTGGCAGCAACAAAAATTACGATCCGCAGCAACGGCTCAATTCGTATCGAGGGCGATTTTGAAATCGTCGATTCTGAAGGCTCGGTGTTTGACCTGGCTGGGCGCACAATAATCGGCCTTTGCCGCTGCGGTCACTCCGAGAATAAGCCCTTTTGCGATGGATCCCACAAGAAGGTGGCGTTTCAGTCTGAAATCAAAGCCCGCGCGCTGCCGCCTTCAGTGCCAAAGCCTCCCACAACGTAAAGTCGTCGGGTGGCATCCTCACCAGTAATCCGCGAAGCGGCAGAATTGCATCACGCTCTCTCGATGACACTGTTCTAGTTCCCAACCGGCAGATCGTGCATCGCCGCCTGTTCCCAAGCCTCGAGGATTCCACCCACTGTCCAGGCCTGGGCGATGCAGCCGCGCGGCACAAACGGCGGGTCGGCATCATAAATCTCACTGACTGTGCCGAGGCCCCGCGCCTGGATTTGCCGAGCGACAGGCGCCAGAAACGATGCTGCGCTAGCTGGATCATTGTGGACCCGGAGATGCGCTTTCACAAACGGCCCCAGCAGCCAGCCCCAAACGGTCCCCTGATGGTAAGCGTCGTCCCGATCCTCCTGACTTCCGGCGTAAGTGCCCTTGTAATGGGGATCATCCGGCGCCAGGGTTCTTAGTCCCGGGGAGGCCTGTAAGATGCGGCCGACTACGTCCACGATAGCCCCTTGCCGTTTGCGGTCAAAGGGACTGTCGGGCAAGGCCACTGTAAAGATCTGGTTGGGCCTCAACGAAGGGTCGTCACCCTCGGGCCCGTCCAGCACGTCGAAGCAGTAACCCTTGGCAGCATTCCAGAACCGCTCAAATCCTTTCATCGCGTCCTGCGCTGCATGCTGGAAGTCGTCCGCCGGGCTTCCCAGTTCGTCCGCAAACTCCTTCATCGCCGTTAACGCATTCAGCCACAAGGCATTGATCTCCACCGGTTTTCCGATCCGCGGCGTCACCACCCGGTCACCCACCTTGGCATCCATCCAGGTCAGTTGCAAACCTTTCTGCCCGGCGTATAGCAGCCCGTCGCTTCGATCAAGATGAATGTTGTATCGGGTGCCGCGCATATGGGCGGCAACGATGTCGCAGAGCACCGGAAAAATCTGCTTGAGAAAGTCCTTGTCGCGCGTATGGCTCCAGTAGGAACGCACGGCATTGAAATACCAGAGCGCGGCATCCGCGGTGTTGAAGTCCGGGTTCTCGCCCGACTCCAGAAATCGGTTGGGAAGCATGCCGCCGTCCACGAGCCCGGACCACGCCCGGAGGATATTGCGGGCTACATCCGGTCGACCGGCTGCAAGCGTCAAGCCGGGGAGCGACACCAAGGTGTCGCGCCCCCAGTCGCTGAACCAGTGGTAACCGGCTATCACCGTATAGCCGTCCGTGTCCTTCACCTTTCTCTTGACCACGAATTGGTCCGCAGCCAGGGCAAGCTGGCTTATCCAGTGTGGCACTGGCACGCCTCGATGGATGTCGTGAAATTGTCCCATGAGCGTTTTCTCGCGCTCCTCGAATCGATCAAGGGCCGATTGCGCATCCAGGTTGGGGTTGGCATCGGTGCTGACCACCATCAGGACCGATGCACCCGGCTTCAGCTCCACCTCGAAAGTTCCCGCGTGAAGATGGTCTTCCTGATGGCCCATGCCGCGGAACGCCTCAGCGGACAGCTCAAAGGCCCGATACCACTGATGGCAGGGCTGTGCAGCGGCCGAGGAACTGAGTAGATAGAATGGAGTCGCCCCATAAAAGGCATTGATGCACAAGCCCCGCTCCACCTGGCTGATGTCCATCCGCCAGGTGCCGGCGCGCGTCAGGCTGTGGAAGTCACGATAGTTAACCAGCGCTTTAATGCTCAGGGTTGCGTTTCCGCTTGCCCGCTCCAGGCGATAGAGGATGTAGGTGGTATTCGCTCCCGCCTCCATCCAGATCTTCTTGCTCAGCAGGGCGTCCGCGCAGGCATAAGTCCACACGGGGCTCATGCCTTCAAGATGAAACTCCTCGATCTGCCGATAGCCCTGGGGCTCGACAACGCCGCTGCGCCAACGGTTGCTGGCCAGGGAATACGGCCTGCCGTCGTATTCAACAATCTCCTCGAATTTCGGTATCAGTAGTGTGCGGCCGAGCGGCGGGTGCAGGGCGGCAATCAGCAGCCCGTGATACCTTCGCGTAAGCTGCCCACCCACAGTGCCGGAGGCAAACCCGCCGAGCCCGTTTGTGACCAGCCACTCGCGCGATTCCGCCGAAGCAACATCGCCACAGATTTCCCGGCCGAAGCTGATGAGAGGTCTACAGGTCTTGGCGTCGGGACCATTCATAAGGGCACCTGTCCAGTTTCCGCCGCAACGCCCGAAGCATCGCGGCTCTCCCCATTAAGCTCAACCTTCATCCCCGCACGGC
>DASUJZ010000060.1:0-73300 GCA_036278995.1 Terriglobia bacterium
CATGAACCAGGTTGAAGATGTTCGCGCAGCCGCCGATATCGTCAAAATCGTAGGCGATTACGTTCAGCTTCGGAAGGGGGGCGCGAACATGATGGGCCTGTGCCCCTTTCACCAGGAAAAAACCCCGTCATTCGCTGTGCATCCGACCAAACAGATTTTCCATTGTTTCGGGTGCGGGGCGGGCGGCGACGTCTTCAAATTCATCATGCTGGTTGAAAACCTGACCTTCCCTGAAGCTCTGGAGCGCCTGGCCGACAAGGTGGGTGTCAGGCTTGTGACCACCGGACACAACGGCACTGACTCGAGGTCGCAAGAGCGAACGGCGCTCTACAAAGTCCATGAGGCGGCCGCTAAATTTTATGCGGCGCAACTGACCGGCACCAGCGAAGGCCGCGCGGCGAGGGCATACCTGCTGGATCGCGGATTGAAAGATGAGGTGATCGGCCGCTTCCTGCTAGGCTATGCCCCGCGCGACGGACGCGACCTTACCCGGCACCTGAGCGCTTCCGGCTTTGACGATGAGATCGCTGAAAAATCCGGGCTGGTTCTAAGGGACTCTACCGGCGGGCGCCGCTTTGACCGTTTTCGCGGCCGGATCATTTTCCCTATAGCCAGCGAAAGCGGCAAAGTGATTGCATTTGGAGGCCGGGCGCTGGGAGATGAACAGCCCAAGTATTTGAATTCACCGGAAACGCCGATTTATACGAAGAGCCGGGTGCTGTACCATCTGGACAGCGCCGGCAAGGCGATCCGCAAACAGGATTACGCCATCCTGGTGGAAGGCTACATGGACTCGATCGCGGTGGACTCCTGTGGAATAGAAAACGTGATTGCCAGTTGCGGCACCAGTTTTACGGAAGCCCAGATCCGGTTGCTGGCACGCTATTCGCGGCGCGTGGTGGTGAATTACGATCCTGACTCTGCGGGGGTCGCGGCCACGGAGAGATCGCTGCACGCGCTACTGGAGGCGGGGTTTGAAGTGAAAGTGCTGACGCTCCCCGGCGGTCTTGATCCCGATTCGTTTATCCGCAAACAGGGCGAAGCTGAGTACCGGCGACTGCTGGCGGCGGCGCCGGGCTATATCGATTATGTGACGGACCGCGCCATCGCCGAGCACGGGCTGGGCAGCCCGCAGGGCAAGCTTGCGGTGGCCAACGCCGTCCTGCCCTATCTGGCGCGCATGCCGAATCCGATCCTGCGCGGGGAGATGACGGACCGGTTGTCGGCGCGGGCACTCGTGGACGACCGGTTGCTGCGAGAGGAATTGCGACGCGCCGCGGTCGAGCGCAGGACAGATGGGGTGACAAGAGCGCGCGAGTTGAAGGCATCGGAAGCGGAAAGGAAACTGCTCGGGGCTTTTCTCGAGGACGTGGAACTAATGGATGAGATTCTTCCCGGACTGGTGTCCGATGGAATCCTGAGCGGGCTGGTCACGGAAGAGGTTTTCATGAAACTCCTGGAACTGCGCCGCTCGGGTGGCTCGGCCGACATCCATGCTCTCGGAGAAAGCCTGAGCGCTGAAAATCAAGTTTTGCTTCATGAGTGCACGCTGGCATCGGAGGAGGTTCCGGGCCGCGAGGATGCAGTGAAGTTTTGTGACGCTCTGCGGCGGAAGAAAATTGAACGTGAACTGAGCGCGCTGAATCCCGTGATCGATGCTGCCGGAAGGGAGCAGGATTGGGCGCGCCTAGCCGTCCTGAATCAGAGCAAGGTGGTTCTAATGAAGGAATTAACGCGCATCAGGGAAAACTTGGAAATCGAAAACAAAACTTCCACGAAATAGTATAGTATTACATCTAATTGGCGTCGGGATTGCCTGCTGGAAGCACGGTTTTCCGCGGCAATACAGGGTTGAAAGAAGCAGAGAGGGTCCAGGTTGGTGACAGGTTACCGATTCAGAAAACTACTGGCTCAGACCCGAACTTGCTTCTAAACGGAGGCCGAAGCTTTGGCATTTGACGATAAGTATGACCAGGTTGGCAAGCTGATTACACTCGGCAAAGAAAAGGGCTATCTGCTCTACGACGAGGTTAACGATCTTCTCCCCTCTGACGTACACACCGCCGAAGATCTCGATGACCTGTTATCGATGTTCGATCACGCGGGCATCGAGGTGCTGGACTCTCCCAAGGCCAAATCGGATGACCTGCTGATCGAAAAGGGCGATGACGAGGCCGTCGAAGGCGACGTGGAGTTGGACCTTACGCCGGGGGCGCTCGACAAGACCAATGATCCCGTCCGCATGTATCTGCGCGAGATGGGGACGGTCCCGCTGCTGACGCGCGAAGGCGAAGTTGAAATCGCCAAGCGGATCGAGCGCGGGCAACTGAAGGTGTTCAAGGCCCTGTCGCGCTCTCCCATCGTCATCCTGGAAATGTTCGCCCTTCGCGAAGAGCTGAAGAAGGAAAGACGTTCCATCAAGGAAATCATTGTCTTCGATGACGAGGAACTGACCGAGGAGCGCGTCATTGAACGGGCGAAAGACTTGCTCTCCACCATTGATGAGATGGAGCGCCTGAACAAGCGGCTGATTCAGTTGAAGGCGAAAAGAGACTCCTTCACGCGCAGCCGCCGGGGCAAGGATTTTCGCCGCTACAATCTGGCAGTATCCCGCCACCGGATCATGATCTCGAAGCTGTTCCGGTCGATTGAATTCACGCATACCGAGCGCAAACGCCTGATTGAATGCATCCGCGTGGCTGCCGACCAAGTGCGGCCCATCGAGCGCGAGGCCCTGCGGCTGGAGAAGCGCCTGGACACGTCCCGCAGCGGCAGCGGCAAAGAGCTCAAGAAAGAACTGCGCCAGGTAAAAGCGCGGCTGGACGAAATTGAAAAGGACAACCAGGCTTCTGCCGCCGAGCTGCGCCGGACCTATCAGAACATCCTGACCGGAGAGCAGGAAGCTGAGATTGCCAAGCGCGAGTTAATCGAGGCCAACCTGCGCCTGGTGGTCTCGATCGCTAAGAAGTACACCAACCGCGGTCTGCAGTTTCTCGACCTGATCCAGGAAGGCAATATCGGCCTGATGAAGGCGGTGGATAAGTTCGAGTACCGGCGCGGCTACAAGTTTTCGACGTACGCCACCTGGTGGATCCGCCAGGCCATCACCCGCGCCATCGCCGACCAGGCCCGCACCATCCGCATCCCCGTCCACATGATTGAAACCATCAACAAGCTCATCCGCACGTCGCGCCAGCTTGTGCAGGAGTACGGGCGCGAACCGACCTCGGAAGAGATCGCCAAGCGGATGGATATTCCGGTGGTGAAGGTCCGGAAAGTACTGAAGATCGCGCAGGAGCCCATTTCTCTCGAAACGCCGATCGGCGAAGAAGAAGACTCGCACCTGGGAGATTTTATTGAGGACCGCGGAGTGATTTCACCCGCCGAGGCGGTGATCAACATTAATCTGAAGGAACAGACCGAGTCGGTGCTGAAGACCTTGACGCCGCGCGAAGAAAAAGTGATCAAGATGCGTTTCGGCCTGGACGACGGGAGCGAGCACACCCTCGAAGAGGTTGGCCAGAGCTTCGCCGTTACGCGCGAGCGCATCCGGCAGATTGAGGCCAAGGCGCTCCGCAAGCTGCGACATCCTTCGCGCAGCCGGAAGCTCCGCGCGTTCCTTGATGCCGCCCTCCACGAGTGATTCGGGTCGGCGGCGCGGCAGACGGTTTAGTCACAGAGGTTTCCGTGCCCCCCAATTCGGCACGGCTTTTTCATCTCGCGGGTTTGAACAGACATTAAAAGTACGGGCGCGAGCGCCAGGCGCATAATTTTGACTCCCTAAGGAGGGGCTTATGGCCGATATTACTTCCCCATCCGCGGCCCTTGAGGGCCCGCCTGCCCGATCGTTTCCCTCCCGCCTGATCGGCGTCTTCATCGAACCCGGAGAGACGTTTGAGGACATCGCGCGCAAGCCGGGCTGGATTTCGCCGCTCGTTGTCCTGATCCTGGTCTCATTTGCAACCGTAGAAACCATGATGCTAAAGATCGGAGCAAGCCAGATCGCTCTGCTCAGTATTCAACAGAGTGGGCGGGCGCAAAACGTGGACCCGGGCCAGTTGAATCAGATTGCGCAACGGTCTGCGGGCGTGCTGCGCGTCGTAATGCCGGCGGGCGCGCTGGTGGGCGTCCCCATTTTTCTTCTCATTGTGGCTGGATTCGGCCTGCTGGCTGTCAACGTCTTTTTCGGCAAGCACGCCAAGTTCAAGGATGTGTTTTCGGTGACTTGCTTTGCCAACCTGCCGGCCATCCTGGGCGGGCTGATGGCGATCGCTGTCGTCCTATTCGGCGATGCCGATGCCTTCAATGTGAAGAATCCGGCGCCTACCAATTTGGGGTTCTTTATGAATCCGCTGACGAGTTCACACGCCGTTTATGCCCTGGCGACTTCCCTGAATTTTATTATCTTCTGGTTCATGGTGCTGCTGGCCATCGGGCTTTCGAGAGTTGTGCGGAAGGAAGTGAAGACGGGAAGCATCTTCCTGGTCTACCTTGGAGCGTGGGTGCTGCTGGTAGCTGCGAAGGTGGGATTGGCCATGATGTTTTGAGCGCCTCGCAGAGGCACGACACAAGTCGTGCCCGTTCGCCAAGCACGCCATGAGATTGAAGTTTACGGTGGTTGCCAAGGATGAGGGCAGCAGGGCCAGGGCGGGAATCCTGCACACGCCGCACGGCGACGTGGAGACGCCCGTCTTCATGCCCGTCGGAACGGCTGGGTCGGTCAAGGCGACCACTCAGGACCAGCTTGAAGAATTGGGCGCCCAGATCATACTTGCCAACACCTATCATCTATGTATGCGCCCTGGGCACGAGCGGGTGCGCGAGCTCGGAGGGTTGCAGCGGTTTATGAGCTGGCCGCACCCTATCCTGACCGATAGCGGCGGCTTCCAGGTGATGAGCCTGAAGGGTCTGGGCAAGGTGACGGAAGATGGCGTATGGTTCCGCTCGCATCTGGACGGAACACCGCATTTTTTTTCGCCCGAAAGGGTGATGGAGTTCGAGCTTTCGCTTGGCGCCGACATCATCATGCCGCTCGATGAGTGCGTGGAATATCCCGCCACCCACGAGACGCTGAGACGTTCGGTGCGGCTGACGGGACGATGGGCGGAACGCTCAAAGCAGTTTTTTGCGGCCACCAGAGAAAAATTTCAGTCACCTGCTTTTGAAGATGCTGGGAGGGCTGGCCTTGGACCGAGCCTGTTCGGAATCGTGCAGGGGGGAACGGACGAGAGTCTGCGCCGGGAAAGCGCCCTTGAGGTGACCGAGATCGGGTTTGACGGGTACGCGATCGGAGGGCTTTCCGTGGGCGAGCCCAAGGACGAATTGTATGGAGTCACCGGGCAGGTGACCGGGCTCCTGCCGGAAGACCAGCCGCGCTACCTGATGGGCGTGGGTACGCCGGAGGACCTGGTGAAATGCGTGGCGCTGGGCATCGATATGTTTGATTGCGTCATGCCCACGCGAAACGCGCGCAACGGGACGGTGTTTACGTCGGAAGGGAAGCTGGTGATCAAGAGCGCGCGCTATGCGCAGGATGCGGGGCCGCTGGATGCCGCGTGCGGCTGCCAGGTCTGCCGGCGCTATTCGCGGGCCTACATCCGGCACCTGTTCGCGGTGGGCGAAATTTCAGCCTCCGTGCTGGCCACTTACCATAACCTGTGGTTTTACCTTGACATGATGAGGAGAGTTAGGCAAGCTATAATTTCTAAGGGATTCGGTAAATTGCTTGCAGCGGTTCCTGCGGACCCTGCACAAGGATCCCGCTTGGTATAGCTTGGGAATGTAAGTAAGTTTTGCTGGTAGTGCCTGCTGATCTCTGCATCAATTGCGAGATATTTCATCTTTAATCCAGCTTTGATGGCTCGATTTTGTTCGAGTGTGCGCTAATCAATCGGATTGTTCTGGCGGCGGACCCCGGCGGTGGCGGGGCGCTGGGCCAGTTTCTACTGCTGTTCGGCCCCCTCTTCGTGATCTGGTACTTCCTGGTTATTCTTCCTCAGCAGCGCAACCGCCGTAAAACCCAAAACATGCTATCCAACCTGAAGACGGGCGACCGGGTGATGACTTCAGGCGGCATTTACGGTTTGGTTACGGGTTTTAAAGGAGAAGTTGTTCAGGTACAGATTGCCAATCAGGTGAAGGTGGAAATAGCACGGAGCGCCATCACCGGCCTGCAAAATGAAGCGGAAGGTCAAGCTGCGCAGGAGAAAGCTTCCAAGGCCAAGAAATGAATAATCCGCGGCGAGCCGCTGGAGGGCGAGGGATATAATATAACCAATGGATCATAATCGCATTCGCAACCGCACCGTTTTTATTGTTGTTGTCGTCCTTGCCTGCATCATAGGACTTATCGGCTTCCCCAAGAACGTCACCCAACTGAAGGACAACCTTGCGAGCCGGATTCGGCTGGGGCTGGATTTGAAGGGCGGCACCCACATGGTTTTGCAGGTGCATGTGGACGATGCCGTCAAGGTGACGGCCGACCAGGCGCTGGAGCAGTTGCGCCAGGGCATGACCAGCCGGAGCATCCCTTATACCTCGGTGGAACGGCAGGGTATCTCTTCCATTCTGATCAAGGGGGTTCCGGATGAGAAATCGGGCGACCTGGACGCGCTGGTCGGGCAACAATTTACTAGCTGGACCCTGCAGCGCGTTCCCGGCCAGTTGACTTCACGCCAGCTTAACCTGAAGGTGAGCGAGATGAATACCCTTCGCAATCAGGCGCTCGATCAGGCCAGGGAGACCATCCGGCGCCGGATTGACGCTCTGGGCCTTGTGGGACCTGAAGTGGCGGACTACGGGCAGGGAGATTACGAACTGGTGGTCCAACTCCCTGGCGTCAGTGATCCTACGCGCGTCAGGAACATCATCCAGCAATCGGCCATGCTGGAATTGAAGCTTGTTCGGGGAGGGCCCTACCAAAGCCGTGAGGCCGCGCTCTCGTCATTCGGGGGCGTATTGCCGCCAGGGACGGAACTGGTTGCGGGCAGCGCAGATGCCTCCGGCAGCAGTTCCACCAACGGGCAGGCCTGGTACCTTCTCAGCCAGGTGGCAGCCGTAACGGGCCGCGACCTGACCGGCGCGCAACCCGGAACCGGCAAGAATGGCCAGCCCAGCGTGAATTTCACGTTCAATAGGGACGGGGCCGCACGTTTCGGCGAGATGACGGGAAGCAACATCGGCAAGCAGCTCGCTATTGTCTTGGACAATCGTGTCGTCGAGGCCGCCCGTATCGATGCGCGGATTACCGATTCCGGCGAGATTACAGGCTCGTTTACGCCCCAGCAGACGTCGGATCTGGCCTTGACGCTTCGCTCGGGTGCGCTACCTGCGTCCATCAGTTATCTGAACGAGAACACCGTTGGGCCTTCGCTGGGTGCGGATTCCATCCGCGCCGGTATTATCGCCTGCATTGTGGGGTTCCTTGCGGTGATCGCTTTCATGCTGGTGTATTACCGCGGGGCGGGAATCAACGCAGACGTGGCGTTGGTGTTGAACCTGATTATCCTGATGGCGGCGCTGGCCTATTTTGGCGCGGTTCTCACCTTGCCGGGCATCGCTGGCGTCATCCTGACGGTTGGTATGGGCGTCGATTCCAACGTTCTGATCTTCGAGCGGATCCGGGAGGAGTTGCGGCACGGCAAAGCGGCCGGCGCGGCTGTGGCCGCCGGCTTTGAGCACGCCTTCCGAACGATCATCGACACGCACGTGACAACGGTGGCGGCCGCGGCCATCCTGTTTGCGTTTGGGACCGGGCCCATCAGGGGGTTTGCCGTGACGCTGACTATCGGATTGATTGCAAACCTGTTCACTTCGGTGTATGTTTCTAGGACCATTTTTGATTATGTGCTTTCCAGGCGCCAAAAGGGTGAGGCGCTCAGTGTGTAAGATTTTGGGAACATTTAATGAACGTCCGGTGTCTATGGTTACAGGCGGCGGGGCAGGATAAAAATGGAGTTTTTTCACGAACCTAACATTGACTGGATGGGCAGGAAGTGGTATTTCATCAGCGTTTCGCTGGCACTCCTGGTTGCCGGATTGATCTCTATCGCCGTGCATGGCGGACTTATCTACGGGATTGAGTTCCGCAGTGGTACACAGGTGGAGGTGAAGTTTGCAAAGGCCGCTGACGTCGGCGCCATCCGCCGCCAGCTCGACAAAGAGGATTGGAAAGGGGCGTCGATACAGAGTATCGGTAGTGCAACCGAAAATTCCGTGATGATTGAGTTGCCCCTCAAGAAAGGGGAGGCCGGCGGTGAGGCTCTGGATACCGGAAGGAAGGCCATCGTCAAGGCTCTGACGGATTTGTACGGCGGCGCTCAAGCGGGGAAAACCGATCTTAATAACGCGAGCGCTACGGACATTCAGAATCAACTGCTGGTGGCTGACCCGCTGGGACTTGCCTCGAAGGGAATCGAGAGCGCCACAACTACTTACAAGAATCTTGGCCAGGCTATCGTTGCCTTCCGCGACCGCCCTCCGCAGAGCGGCTTGATTCCCGATTTCCAACAGTTGAAGCAGGTCGCAGGCGTCGACCCGGCGGTTTTGAACGTGCTGCAGAAGAATTTTTACCTATCGGGATTTACCGTTCGCAATACGCAGATTGTGGGGCCCAAGGTCGGTTCAGACCTGCGGCGGCAAGCCGTCTACGTCACGCTGGCGGGGCTCGCTGCAATGTTAGTTTACATTTGGTTCCGTTTTGAGTTAATTTATGGCGTGTCGGCGGTTATCGCCGTCTTTCACGACGTTATCATCACCATCGGTTTGTTTTCTCTTTTTAATAAGGAGATTACGCTTTCTGTTATTGCGGCTCTGCTGACGCTTGTAGGTTATTCGATGAACGACACCATTGTTACCTTCGATCGCGTTCGGGAAAACCTGCCCTCGAACAAACGTGTCAGCTTTAGCGAACTGGTGAATCAGAGCATCAACCAGACGCTCAGCCGGACGATCCTGACATCAGGGCTGACGTTCCTCGCGGTCCTTGCGCTCTATTTGTTCGGGGGCAATGTGATTCACGGTTTTGCCTTCGCCATGGTGGTGGGAGTTCTGATTGGAACGTATTCGTCTTTTGCGATAGCAAGTCCCCTCCTGGTGTACATGCAGAGCAGGACGGGAAGCGGGAGGTCAAAGGAAAAGCGCAAGGTGTATGAGCGCGAAGTTGCTGCTGCCAGACGATAGTAAATTTCTCCGGTCGAAAGCCCGGGAGATCGATTCTTCGCGGACTTCGACAACAAAAGGGGGTGAGTCTTATGCTTGGTGACACGCTGCTGGATTCCTCCGCAAATCGCAAATCTGTGCTACAAGGCGTGCACTGGCTGATTTCGCTTGCGGTTGGGATTGCCGGATTCCTGATCGGCTATTTTGGTCTTCCCTTGGCTGAGACGCCGGAATTGAAGGTGCTGATCACGCAGTCAGTGATCCTTGGGGCGATCTTCTTCTTTTACGCGTTGATTCTCTGTTACGTCTACGCCGATTCGAAGCATTTCAATTTTCCGACATGGCCGTGGATGATCGTCGTGTTCCTGTTTAACCTGCTGGGGTTTGTTGCCTACCTTTGTTATTCCGCTGCCAAGACCGATGACTGGAAAAGGGCTACGTTGCCGATCGCTTATATTTTTGAAGTGATCATCATCGCTGTCCTAATTATTGTTCCCTTGATGCAAACAGACGCGCTGCCCAAGGCGCAACTGCTCACGTTCCTGGCTGCGCCGCCCCCGCCACCTCCGCCACCCCCACCGCCGGCAAAGGCTCCTCCGATTGTCGTTCATCACGTAAGTATGCAGGATCTGATGAAGGCGCCGACGGTGATCCCGAAGACGATTGCCAAAATCAAGGACCAGCCGGTCGTACAGTCAACTGGCGTGATGGGCGGCGTCACGGGCGGAGTTCCCGGCGGCCAGATGGGCGGAGTGCTTGGAGGCATCATCGGAGGAGTGACAGGTGGTCCACCACCGCCGCCGCCGAAGCCGACTACACCCCAGCGGATCAGAGTGGGTGGACAGGTCGAAAACGCCAAGCTGATCAACAGGGTGCAACCGGAGTACCCGCAACTCGCCAAGATGGCCCGGATTCAGGGAACGGTCAGGCTTGAGGCAATTATTTCCAAAGATGGAACTATTCAGGACTTGAAAGTTATGAGCGGCCATCCGCTACTGGTCAAAGCCGCTCTGGACGCAGTGAAACAATGGCGCTACCAGCCGACGCTGTTGAACGGCGATCCTGTGGAAGTGGTCACGGAAATCGACGTCAACTTTACCCTGGCGGGATAGCCGGCTGTTTTAAAAATCCTTGAGGAGGAAATAGAAAGTATGGGAGCAAACTTATTGGTCGCGATGTTGTATTTTCAGGAAGCAAGCACCTCCAACCCCCTTGACATGTGGAGATCGATGGGGTGGTCAGCCCGGGCGGTTGTGATTGTGCTGTTCTTCATGTCTGCATGGTCGATTGGCGTTGCCATTGACCGCTGGATCGCCTTCCAGGCGGCCCGGAAACAATCCCGCATCTTTGCACCCGCAGTTGCCGGCGCGTTGAAAGACGGCAGGGTGGATGAGGCGATTTCCATCGCTGAGCAGAACAAACGAAGCCACCTGGCCAAGGTGGTGACAGCCGGCCTGCAGGAGTTCCATGCGCACCAGGTCTCTGCCGAAATCCCTGGTGAAATGATCGATGCTTCGAAGCGCGCTCTGGAACGGGCGTCGGCCATCGTCCATGCAGAACTGAAGCGGGGCATCTCGAGCCTGGCCACGATTGGCTCGACGGCGCCTTTCGTGGGACTGTTCGGAACCGTGCTGGGAATCATTCACGCATTCCAGGGGATTTCCAGCAGCAAGTCAACGGGCCTTGGCGCAGTCGCCGGCGGAATCGCAGAAGCTCTGGTAACCACCGCGATCGGTCTGTTGGTCGCCATACCTGCCGTGTGGCTCTACAACTATTTCACCAACAAGATCGAGGGCTTCGACGTGGAAATGGACAACTCCTCATCCGAGCTGGTGGATTACTTTATTAAGACCACTGGAGGGAAGAAGTAATGGCAACGCATCGCGGAGAATTGGGTACGCTGGCGGACATCAACGTGACGCCCATGGTGGACGTCATGCTGGTGCTGCTGATCATTTTTATGGTCATCACCCCGCTGCTTCAGAAGGGTGTTTCTGTTGACAAGGCGGTTACTCATAACCCGCGCGACATGCCCGATGCCGAGAAGACCGACGCCGTAGAAGTTGCCATCACGCGGGACGGGAAATTCTTCCTGAATGCGCAGCCTGTTGCGCTGGGTGACATCACCAAGCAGGTTGATGACCTGATGCAAAACAAGCTGAACAAGGTTGTTTTTATCAAGAGTGATGCACGGGCAAAGTATGGCGACGTGGTTGCCGTGGTCGATAACGTCCGCGCCGCGGGCATTGAGCAATTGGGATTGATCACCGAGCAGGTGCAGCCTACTCAGGACATCCCACTCGCCCCAGCCTTGCCGTGAAGGTTTAATCACGACGCAAGGCTGGGGGCACGGCTGAAGAAGGAGGGTATACGTATGGCAATTGCCGTTGGTGGCAACAAGGGCGGTACGATGATGAATCTCAACGTCACGCCCCTGATCGACGTGCTGCTGGTGTTGCTGATTATCTTTATGATTATCACGCCCCTGACGCCGAAGGGGCTGGACGCGCTTGTCCCCAAACCGGACAAAAATAAGAAGCCGGACGAGAATGTCATCCAGAGAACGATTGTGGTGTCCATCGACGCGCAAAGGGCCGTCAGCATCAATCAGCAGCCCGTAACAGTTGGCGATCTGGGGCAGCGACTGGTGGACATCTTCAAGAACCGGAATGACCACGTCATGTTTATTAAGGGCGACCCGAAGCTGCCTTTCCAGGACGTGGCGGAAATTATTGACATTTCCAAGGGATCTGGCGCCGACAAGATCGGGCTGATTACGAAGGCGATCGAGGCCCAGCAGTAACGTTTCGAGAACCCGCAAATATTGGCCGAGGGAGGATCAGAGAATGCGTCGTTTCAAGCTGGCACCGTTATGTGCGGTGTTGTTGCTGGCGGTGGTGGCAGGCGGCTGTAATGCATTAAGCGCGTTGAAAGCTCGAGACCAGCTCCACAAGGGAGTGGACTCCTACAAAAATGGACGATTCCAGGAGGCGATCGAACACTTTAAGAGCGCCATCCAGTTGGATCAGTCCTTGATCAATGCACGATTGTACCTGGCGACTGCCTATGCCCAGCAGTATGTTCCCGGCGGCGATACGCCGGAAAACCTGAAGACCGGGCAGCAGGCGATCGATGCTTTTGAAGACGTCTTGAAGATGGATTCAAAAAACACCACGGCCCTGGCCAGTATCGGACAGATTTACTACAACATGAAAAACTTCGACAAGGCGAAGGAGTTTCAGCGGCAAAGGATGCAGGTGGAACCGAACAACCCAGAACCTTATTACTGGATTGGCGTCATCGATTGGGCTCAGGCTTTCCAGGCTGATGGGAAAATTCGCAAGCAGTTGAACCTCCAGGTGCCGAACAAGAATGGCAATTTGCCGCCGTTGCCCGAGAAGTACAGGAGCCCGCTGGCGGAGCAGAACGGCAAGCTTATTGATGAGGGGATCGAGGCCCTCAATAAGGCCGTCGAACTGAAGCCGAACGACGTCAATAGTATGGCCTATCTGAATCTGCTGTACCGCCAGAAGGCTGACATTGAGCAGCGCCCTGCCGACCGCGAGGCGGACCTGAAATCGGCTGAAAGCTGGCTCCAGAAATCGATGGAGCTCCGAAAATCTCAACCCGCGACGCCGCCATCGCAGGGATCGTGAGCTGATCGCGTCAACGGGGAGTTTGCAACGGGCCCTTCGCTTCATCTTCAGGAGGCGGAGGGCTTTTTTGTTTTAGGCAGAAGGCAGCCGAGCAGTAACGACTCGGTTTGTGGCATGGGCGGCCTGGCCCGTGCTGTGCTAGGGAGACTAATGCAGGCGGCCCTGGCACAGGACCAACCGAGCGGCGCCGCTTGAATACCGGAACGATGCTGGCCTAGAATTGTTTGTAGGTGGCTATGACGCAGTTTGAAGCTGTTCTCAGGAAGGTGGAATCCTACCGTCCCGGCGACGATCTGGCCGTGCTGCGCAACGCCTATCTCTTGTGCCTGGAGAAGCATGAGGGCCAGAAGCGCCTGTCGGGAGAGCCCTATATATCGCACCCGCTGGAAGTGACCAACATCCTGGCGGAGTTGCGCCTTGATTCTGTGTGTCTGGCGGCCGGCATGCTGCACGACGTGATTGAAGATACGGCGACCAGCCTCGAGGGCCTCCAGGCGCAGTTTGGGCCGGAGGTTGCCCACATCGTCGAGGGCGTCACCAAAATCAGCCGCATTCATTTTCTAAGCCCTGAGGAGCAGCAGGCGGAAAACTTCCGTAAGATGCTGCTGGCGATGGTGGATGATGTCAGGGTGGTTCTTGTAAAGCTGGCGGACCGCCTGCACAACATGCGGACGCTTGAGCACCTGCCTGCTGAAAAGCGCATGCGAATTGCCCATGAGACGCTGGAAATTTATGCGCCGATCTCGCATCGGCTGGGCATGGGGAAAATTCGGGGAGAACTGGAAGACCTGGCGTTCCGTTATCTTGAGCCTGACGGCTATTTGGAAGTAAAAAAGTCCGTCGAGAGCCGGAGGAAAGTCAACGAGCATTTCCTTGCCGAGGTTCAGCGGCTGGTTGAAGCCAAGACGAAAGAGAGCTCGATTCCTGTCAGGATTGAGGGACGCATCAAGCGGCTTTACAGCATTCATCAGAAACTGAAGAGACAGAATATTGGCATCGACCAGGTGTATGACCTGCTTGCCATCCGCATCATTACCGACGACGTCAGGAACTGTTATGCGGCTCTGGGCGTGATCCACAACACCTGGCGTCCGGTGCCAGGAAGAATCAAGGATTTCATCGCCATCCCTCGTCCCAACCTTTACCAGTCGCTCCACACCTCGGTGATTGGTCCACACGGCCAGCCCTTTGAAGTTCAGATCCGCACCGAAGAGATGCACCGCGTGGCTGAAGAGGGAATCGCGGCCCACTGGAAATACAAAGACGGGCACGGGACGACCATCCAGGACGCCGAGCGCTTTGCGTGGCTTCGGCACCTGGTGGAATGGCAGAAGGAAATGCGGGACTCGACCGACTTCCTCTCCACCCTCAAAATCGATCTCTACCCGGAGGAAGTCTACACCTTTACTCCCAAGGGCAAGGTGATTGTCCTGCCGCGAGAGGCCACGCCGATTGATTTCGCCTTTGCCATCCATACGGAGATTGGCAACCATTGCGTGGGCGCAAAGGTTAGCGGCCGGATGGTTCCGCTGAAGACCAAGCTGGTGAACGGCGACATCGTGGAGATTATCACCCAGTCCACACAGGCTCCCAGCCGTGACTGGCTGGCGCACGTCAAGACTTCGCGGGCCCGCAATAAGATCAAGCACTGGATCAATATCGAGCAGCGCAAGCAGGCGCTGGAGATTGGCAGGAAGCTGCTTGAGAAAGAGGCCCGAAAGCACAACATCGTAATGAAGAAGATTTCCGACGAAGATTATGCGCGCGTCGGAAAGGAATACGGCTGCAGCCTGGTTGACGATCTTCTGGCGGGCATCGGCTTCGGCAAGTATTCCGCGCGCCAAGTGCTTTCGAAGCTCAGCCCTGAGACCGGCCAGGAATCGGAGCAGCCCTCGCGGCTGGGCAGCGCCTTCAAGCGTGTCCTGGGCCTCCGCTCTGACGCCGCCATTCAGGTTCACGGCCAGGGCGATCTGATGGTCTACCGGGCGAAGTGCTGCAATGCCATCCGAGGTGAGCCCATTGTCGGTTACATCACGCGGGGCAAGGGTATTTCCGTCCACTCGAAGAACTGCCCCAACGTCCAGAACCTGATGTATGACGCGGAGCGGCGTATCGACGTGGAATGGACGGGTCCGAAACACACCTTCTACCCTGTCCGGTTGACCCTGCTGACCACGGACCGCCAGGGGATGCTGGCGGAGATCACCGCAGTGATCAGCAGCGACCGGTCCAATATCCAGGACATCGAGGCCAGGACTGGGGATAGCCAGGCTTCCATCGATGTCACTGTGGACATCATTGACAAGGCACACCTGGAAAAGATAATGTCATCGCTTCGGAAAATAGAGGGCGTCTACCGGGTTGAGCGGGTTCAAAAGAAATGAGGCTGCTGAAGCTACGGAGCCTTCCCTGGGATATGTCTGGAAAGAACCCGTCGATTAGCTGAACTGGTGCGGGAATTGTGGCGGGATGGATCGGATGGCGGGGACGCGGCCGGCATTCGAACCTGGGGGACCTTGGACGCCAATCCGTGCCGGAGTAGTGTTCAGGCGGCCTTGGTCACTTTGCCGGCACGGATGCAGGCCGTACACACGCGAAGCGTCTTGCGAACGCCGTTCACGACGGCATGGACGCGCTGGAGATTGGGGTTCCACCTCCGGCGGGTGACGTTGTGAGCGTGGCTCACGTTGTTTCCGTAAGAAGGACCTTTGCCGCAAATTTCGCAGTGGCGCGCCATCAAAAAACTCCTTAGGAACGGACAATATCTCGAATATGCAAACTGTAATTCTATCAGAAGTATGCCGTATTGCCTACCGCCTGGCAACCGCCTTCGCTGCCCGGCAGAGCGAAGCCCGGCGCAGAAGTGGCGCTTCAAGCCGCAGCCGGCGCTGGGCGCCGGTCGCCTGCCTGATGGCCGCCACGGGCGCGGTGCTGTTGATGCCCGGATGCAAGTCCAAGGAGGCGATTTCCACAGACGTGTGGGCGCAGGTCGATGGCCACCCCATCGTTAAGTCCCAGGTGGAGAAGATTTACAGAAGCCGCGCCGGGTCAACGGGCGACGCCGGCGACCCTGAGGAGGCGCTGAGCTACCAGCTTAATATTCTGAATGAGCTTATCAACAACCAGATCCTGGTGGCGCACGCTGCTCGATCCGGCATCACCGTGTCAGAATCCGAAATCGACACGAAAATGGCCCAGCTAAAGAGCCCCTACTCGCAGGAGCAGTTTGAGCAAAAGCTAAAGGAGCGCGGCATTTCGCAAGACGACCTGCGCGATGAGGTGCGAACCACCCTCACCGTCAATAAACTGATCAATCGGGACATCAATGCCAAGGTTTCAGTGAGCGATGCGGACATCTCAACTTTTTACCAGAACAACAGGGCCTCGTTCGACGTCCCGGAAACCGAGTATCACCTGTCCCAGATTGAAGTGACTCCCGGCTCGAACAGCAACGTACACAATCTGAAAAACGACGACGCCAAGACGCCACAGATGGCTGAGCGGAAGATCCAGGCGCTCTACGCGCAGCTTCGCTCCGGGCAGGACTTTGCCGCCGTCGCCCAGAACTATTCCGAAGACCCGACAACCGCCATGAGCGGCGGAGATATGGGCTTTGTTCCCGAATCGTCGCTTGCAGCCAACCCCGCCCTCGGCCAGGTTGTGAAAGGGCTTAAACCGGGGCAGATTTCCGGAATCATCACTACGCAGAGCGGTTACCACGTTATCAAGCTATTGGGGATTGAGCAGGCCGGGCAGCATCCATTGACGGACCCCAAGGTGCAGAGCCAGATCCGCAAGACTCTCCAGAATGAAAAGGAGCAGTTGCTCAAAGCTGCGTACATCGAGACTCTACGAGATAATGCAAAGGTGAGAAACCTGCTGGCGGAGCAGATCGTGAAAGCGGCACAGTAGGAATTTCTCGAAGCCCGAATCATTCCAGGCGCAGCAGCCTGGCTCCCGCCTCAATCCCGATGCCTTCCTTCACGTGCACCTCGGTGACGCGGCCGGGCCGCGGCGCTCTGAGTTCATTCTGCATCTTCATGGCTTCAATCACCACCAGTCCCTGGTCCTGGACGACTTCCTCGTCGCGGCCCACCAACACCCGAACAATTTTCCCGGGCATGGGCGCCAGCACTTCCAGCGGTCCATCGTGCGCCAGAGCCTGCCCGGCAAAGCGGCGAGCGCGCGGGTCGCGCACTTTGACCTGGAAATCGTACTCGGCGATGGTGACTACCCAGGTCTCGGGCTGGCCCGGGCGACTGTCCGACGTCGGCTGGACGCGGGCTTCGTACGATTGCCCATCGATTAGGATGGAATAGTGGCCGGGCCGAATTTCGGCCCAGTCGGCCTCGAGCGGTTTACCGTCGATGAAGAACTGCGTCTCTCGGCCGGGTTGGCCTTCGGCCGACGCCTCCACCTTCAGCGTGTGCTGGCTGGTGCGCGAGTCGTCCCGCAATTCTAGTTCAAAGTTCATAATGTTTGCGTGCTGATATTCTCACGAGCGCGGCCAGTGGTTCAATTCCTCCACGCGGCCTTCGGCCTTCCAGCGCGATGCTCGGCCGTTCGGGCGAGCGTCGCCGCGGTGCTGCTGGGCCCACCTGCTCATTTCAAGCGCCACCGCCAGAATGGCCACGCGGCCCAGCTCCGTGGGCGGGGCAATCTTGAGCGTGCGTCCCGCAAGCATCCGGTCGATGAAGCTGGTGTCGAGCTGGCCCCCAACAAACTCCGGATGTGCCAGGAGCTGGCGGAAGAATTGCAGGTTCGTCTGTAGGCCGGCCACTTCATATTCGCTCAGTGCGCGCTGCATGCTGGCCACGGCCTGTGAGCGGTCGGTTCCCCATACCACCAGCTTTGCCAGCAGCGGATCGTATTCCAGCGGCACCCGCCAGCCTTCGTAAACGCCGCTATCATTGCGGACGCCCGGCCCCGAGGGGATGGACAGCCGCGTGATAAGCCCGGGAGAAGGGAAGAAGTCTCTTGCGGGATCTTCCGCGTAGATGCGGGCTTCGATGGCCGCGCCGCGGAGCCGTACGTCCTGCTGCTGCCAGGCGAGCCGGTCGCCGGCTGCGATGTGGATTTGTTCTTTTACCAGGTCGATGCCCACAACGAGTTCGGTGACGGGATGTTCCACCTGGAGGCGGGCATTCATTTCGAGGAAAAAGAAATTGCGCTCCTGATCGACCAGGAACTCCGCTGTGCCCGCGTTGGTGTAACACGCTAGTTTTCCGATCCGCACAGCGGTTTCACCCATGCGACGGCGAAGTTCCGGATCGAGCATCGGCGAAGGGCATTCTTCCAGGATCTTCTGGTGGCGGCGCTGCAACGAGCATTCGCGTTCGCCGAGATAGATGAGATTGCCGTGGGCGTCGCCCAGAAGCTGGATCTCGACATGGCGGGGCCGCTCCAGGCGCTTTTCGAGATAGACCGACGGATCATCGAAGGCGTTCTGCGCTTCCGAGCGGGCGTTGCGCCAGGCGGACTCGAGGTCGGCCTCCGTTGGCACCATCCGCAGTCCCTTGCCGCCACCGCCCGCCGAAGCCTTCAGCATCACGGGATAGCCGATCTCCCGTGCTACGCGAGCCACGTCCTCAATGCTTTCGAGATTGGCCTCCGTGCCGGGAATTACCGGCAATCCAGCCTTCATCACCAATCGCCGGGCGGCTGTCTTCGACCCCATCAATTCCATAGCCTCCGGCGACGGGCCGATAAAAACGATGCCGGCGTCGCTGCAGGCGCGGGCGAAGTCGGCACTCTCCGCCAAAAATCCGTAGCCGGGATGGATAGCTTCAGCGCCTGAGCGCCGGGCGGCGTCAATGATGCGGTCAACTCGAAGGTAGCTTTCGATCGCGGGCGCGGGGCCGATGGCGAGTGCTTCGTCGGCATAGCGCACGTGCAGCGCCTTGCGGTCCACTTCAGAAAAAACCGCTACGCTGCGAATGCCCATCTCGCGGCAGGCGCGCATCACGCGCACCGCAATCTCTCCGCGATTGGCGACCAGGATTTTCTTGAACAAAATTGACACGGTGAGGATTAGGATTTCTTAGTGGTCGCGCCCGTTCTTGCGAACGATCTTGTCAACGGTTTCGATTAGGGCATTCAGCTTGTAGTCTGTCGAAGCTTGCGCTTCGCGGAGCGATTTAAAGCCCGCAGTCTGCATTTCACGAACCTCTCGAAAGCCGGACTCATGCGCTGTGTCAAGCGGATTTCTGCCTGCTCGAGACGGCCGATGAGGTCTGTGGCGGTCGCCATGGAAGATTCGAACCTGGCGATGCGCCCTTCATGCTGCTGGGCAGCGGCTTCAAGCCTCGCCTGAGCGTTCAGGATGGACTCCATGGTCTTTTCGATGTCCACAGTCGCAAGTATACCTTAGGGCGGAAGGTGTACGCCAGGAAGGGAGACTCTTAAAGTGGGATATTGCCGTGCTTTTTGGCAGGCACGGTGTCGCGCTTATTTTCCAGCATGCGAAGAGAATCAATCAATCGCGGGCGGGTGTCGCGCGGAGCGATGACGGCATCAACGTATCCGCGCTCGGCGGCGATGTAAGGATTAGCGAAGCGGTCACGGTACTCTTCGGCTTTTTCTTTGCGGACCTTCTCCGGATCTTTGGCGCGCTGCAACTCACGGCGGTTGACGATATTGACGGCGCCCTCCGGCCCCATAACCGCGATTTCCGCCGTGGGGTAGGCGAGATTTACGTCCGTGCGAATGTGCTTGGACGACATCACACAATACGCCCCGCCATAGGCCTTGCGAGTGATGACAGTGAGTTTGGGTACGGTAGCCTCGGCAAAAGCGAACAGGAGCTTGGCGCCGTGGCGGATGATGCCGCCGAATTCCTGTTGAGTGCCGGGCAGAAATCCCGGAACGTCTTCGAAGGTGATCAGCGGAATATTGAAGGCGTCGCAGAAACGCACGAAACGTGCGCCCTTGACGGAAGCGTCGATGTCGAGGCAGCCCGCGAGCACGGCCGGCTGGTTGGCCACAATGCCCACGCTGTAGCCGCCCAGCCGCGCAAACCCCACCGCCAGGTTTCGAGCAAAACCCTCGTGGACTTCCAGGAAATAACCTTCATCCACGACGCGCCGGATGATGTCCTTGATGTCATAGGGGCGGTCGGACTCCGCGGGCACGAGGCTGTCGAGTTCGGGATCGCGTCGATCAGCAGGATCGTTCGATTGGACGAAAGGAGGGTCGTCGCGGTTGTTCTGCGGCATGAACGAGAGCAGTTCGCGCACCAGCGCCAGACACTCGGGATCGTCGCGGGTGACGAAATGAGAAACGCCGCTGGTGGAGCTGTGAGAGCGGGGCCCGCCAAGATCTTCCTTGGTGACGTCCTCGTGCATGACGGTGCGGATGACATCAGGGCCGGTGACAAACATGTAGCTGGAATTTTCAACCATCAGGACGAAGTCGGTGATGGCGGGGGAATAGACCGCGCCACCCGCACAGGGGCCCATAATGGCGGAAATTTGCGGCACCACGCCGGAGGCCAGAGTGTTGCGCAGAAAGATGTCGGCGTAACCGGCCAGTGAGGCGACGCCTTCCTGAATGCGGGCGCCGCCGGAATCGTTGAGGCCGATGAGCGGAGCTCCCACCTTCAGAGCCAGATCCATGATCTTGCAGATCTTGGCTGCGTTAGCCTCGCTGAGCGAACCGCCAAAGACGGTGAAATCCTGGGCAAAGGCGTAGGCCAGGCGGTTGTTGATTTGTCCGTAGCCCGTGATGACGCCGTCGCCCGGAATGCGCTGCGCATCCATTCCGAAGTCGCGGCAATTGTGTTCGACGAATTCTCCAACCTCTTCGAACGTGCCGTCGTCAAACAGAAGCTCCAGTCGTTCGCGGGCGGAGAGCTTGCCTTCTGCATGCTGCCTGGCACGGCGCTGTTCGCCGCCGCCGGCTTCCGCCAGAGCGCGCCGCCGATGGAGCTCTTCGAGTTTTTGTTTAATATTCAAAGCTAAGTTATTAATGCTAACGATGCTTTCCCGCTGCAGTTCTTCGGCTGTAATCGCCAGGCATCCAGTGTGGCGCTCAGTTCTTGCGTAACGCTTCTTGGTCGAGCCGAGTGGGCGCAATGGCTCTACGGCTGGCGCACGGTGATGCCGCTTATTCCTGACCACACTTCGCTGGCCGCGATCGAGTTGCTCGGATGCTTCATTTCATATTTCACGCTGATGCTTTTGGCGATCAGGTGGCAAGCTTCAGCGGCGACGGCAGGCATCGTGGAAATGTCCTGCATAACTTCATAGGTGACGCCCGCAACATCATAGCGGTAAACCAGCATCAGGGCCGCGTTATCTCCTTCCGGTTCAATCAGGCCTGTGACCTCTGCGGCGGCGATGCGGCCCGTGCGCCCCAGCCATAACCGGCGAAGCCGCTCCACCTCAGCGGGACTCTTTCTGCGGCGCAGCCCGAAGTACGCGAAGGCGCCGCAGCCGATCATCAGCGCCACCACGCCCGCCGCCAATCCAATCTCAAGGGGCGACCCGATCCTCACTGCTGGTTGACCTCTTTCACCGCTGGGCTCGATCGATCAGCGGCGATTCAATTCTTGCAATCCTCCCGAAGCGAGTACTGCTCCCATTTCCGGCGGCATTATACCATTTTGGGTCGAGCGGCGCGTCGGGCGCGATCATTGCGCGTCGGAGGAAGGCACGCTGACGCTCGCAGACTGTGATTTTTCGCTTTCGTTGCCCGTGTGATCAACAGCCGTGACGGCATACTGGTACGCGTGGCCGGGCAAGACCGAGGCATCATGGTAAATCGGCGTAGGTGCGGTCCCCTTGTTAATGCGTTCGAAGGGCCCATCAGCGGCGCTACGGTAGACGTTATAGCCGGCGAGGTCGCTGCCCGAACTCGCGTTCCACAGCAGATCGACGGCGCCCGCTGAGTTTACCGCGGTCAGCCCCGACGGGACCGGCGGGGGAAAGATGTCGCGCGGAGTGATACTGACGGGTGCTGAGGGCTGGCTTTCCGCCGTCTCGTTGCCGACAGTTGTGAGGGCGCTGACGCGGAAATAGTAGTGTCGGCCAAAGTGGAAACTCCTGTCCTCGAATTTACTTGAATGTACAGCGCCCAACAGCTTGAAAGTACCTGGCTTACCAGTTTCGCTCTGATAGACCCGATAGCCTGACAGGTGTGAGGCTGATCCACCCGTGAGAGTTTCAGCAGGCGTGTCCCAAGTGAGCAGCAGCGTCTCCTGGGTGGGTCTAACCGCCAGGTGCGGCACGGGCACTGCGACGTCGAGCAGAGTGGTTGTCGTGATGTTCGAAGGCTCACTCCTGCGCGGGCGCCCGCGAAAGCCGTGCGTCAGCCCAATTACCAGAAACGCGAAAGTTGACCCTACCTCCTGCTTGAACTCCTGGGGAGAATACTGGAGCGGGTAGTCTACCTTACCGCCGCGCAGGTAGGCGGGCAATTGCTTCGACGAGAGCGAAATCCAGGGATTGCCACCGACGTCGGGTGGAGCGGCCTGCCCGCCGGGGGGCGAAACGTTGCGAAAAATATCAATCTGGAGCGGCTTCGTGAGAAGCTCGCCGTCGGTAGCGAGGGTAGGCACGGTGAACGTAATGTGGAGCGTCGGGCCCACCTGGGTGGCAGCGAGGTCTTTGATCTGTTGCGGAGTCTCGATGCGCGGAGGTTCTGGCGGCGCCTGCACGCCGCACGCCGCAAAAAGCACGGCCGCGAGCGCAGTTAATACGCCGAGCAGAAGCCGTGCCCATCGACGTGGCGGAGGCGAGCAGGTTGTGCATTTTATTGTCGAGGCGGGACAGCCGCCGGAATCGCAAGTTCGCAATTGAGCGTTCACAGGATATAGCGGCTGAGGTCCTGGTCTTTTACGATTTCGGCGAGTTGCTTTTTGACATATGCGCCATCGATGCGCACGACTTTCTTTTTCAGGTCAGGTCCCTCGAATGAGATTTCGTCTAGAAGCCTTTCCATGATGGTGTGAAGGCGCCGCGCGCCGATATTTTCCGTTTGGTCGTTTACCCGCGCGGCGAAGCTGGCAATTTCATCAAGAGCGTCGTCCGTGAAGGAAAGCTTGATTCCCTCGGTTTCCAGCAGCGCGACGTACTGCTTCACCAGCGCGCTTTTAGGTTCCTTCAGGATGCGGACAAAGTCATCCACGTTCAGCGACTGGAGCTCAACGCGGATGGGAAATCGGCCCTGGAGTTCGGGAATCAGGTCCGAAGGCTTGCTGACGTGGAATGCGCCGGCCGCGATAAAGAGAACGTGATCCGTGCGGACCATGCCGTACCGCGTGTTGACCGTTGTGCCCTCCACGATCGGCAAGATGTCGCGCTGCACGCCCTCGCGGCTGACGTCGGGGCCGGCTCCGCGCTCTCGCCCGGCGATTTTATCAATTTCATCGAGAAAGATGATGCCGGACTGCTCCGCGCGCTCGACGGCGGTGCGGGTCACCTGGTCCATATCGATCAGTTTGCCTTCTTCTTCCTGGATCAGGTAATCCATGGCTTCAGAGACGGGCATGCGGCGCTTTTTGCTGCGCTGCCCGAACAGGCCGGGAAGCATGTCCTTGATGTTGATGTCCATCTCCTCGATGCCCTGCGAGGAGACGATTTCGAAGGCTGGGAAGCTGCGCTCGCGCGTTTCGATTTCCACCTGGCGCTCGTCCAGTTTGCCTTCGCGGAGCTGTGCTCGCAACTTTTCGCGGGTGCGCTTGAACTGCTCCAGCGCTGTGCGGTAGCCGTCATCGGTCTGCGTCTTGTCGGCATGGGGCGGCGTCGGCGGCGGCAGCAGCAGGTCCAGCAGTCGCTCCTCCGCGTTCGTCTCCGCTTTTTCCGCCACCTCCTCGATTTTTTCTTCGCGCACCATGTCGATGGAGATTTCGACCAGATCTCGAATCATGGATTCCACGTCGCGGCCGACGTATCCGACTTCCGTAAACCGGGAGGCTTCTACTTTGGTGAAAGGCGAATTGGCCAGGCGGGCCAGGCGGCGGGCAATTTCCGTCTTGCCGACGCCTGTAGGCCCAATCATGATGATGTTCTTGGGCAGAATTTCTTCCGCCAGCTCCGCCGAAAGCTTCTGCCGCCGCATACGGTTGCGCAGGGCGATGGCCACGGAGCGTTTCGCGTCCCTCTGGCCGACCACGTACTTGTCGAGTTCGGTAACAATCTGGCGCGGCGTCAGCTCGTCCAGCATGGTGGCTGTTTCAATATTTTCAGGCAAATAGAAAACCATTTAAGATTCCTCAGAGGCCGGGAGCTAGCTTAAAGCTCCTCAATCGTGCTTTGCTCGTTCGTAAAAATGCAGATCTGTCCCGCGATCTGCATCGATTCCTCGACGATTTCGCGGGCAGTCATTTTGGTGTGCCTGGAGAGGGCGCGCGCCGCAGAAACAGCATAAGGGCCGCCGGAACCAATGGCCACAATGCCGTCGTCGGGCTCAATCACATCGCCGTTGCCGCTCACCAGATAAGTGGCCTTCTTGTCCGCGACGACGAGCAGGGCTTCCAGGTGGCGCAGAGCGCGGTCGGTTCTCCACTCCTTGGCCAGCTCGACCACAGCCCGGCTGAGGTTCCCGTGAAATTCTTCGAGTTTCTGCTCGAAGCGCGAAAACAGCGACAGCGCGTCAGCCGTGCTGCCGGCAAAACCGGCCAGCACCTTATCGCTATACAGGCGGCGGATTTTTTTGGCCTTGTGTTTGATGACGCTTTCGCCCATGGTGACCTGGCCGTCCCCAGCCATCACCAGACTGCCATTCCGTCGTACGCAAAGAATTGTTGTGGATCGGATCAACCGTTGGCGTGCCAAATGTCCTCCGCCGGTCATTATAGCAGAAGGGGCTGGCTCTCACTGAGACGGCTGGAAATAGTTTGCGGGGACGCTCACGTTGTAACTGACCTTGTTCCGGTAGGCTGCGCCGATGCGATCGCCGTTCAGGCTCCTGACGATGTTCATGGGAGTCATGATGCCGTCGAAGCGCTGGTAATCACTATAATCGTCAACGTATTCATCCCGGTCCTGACTGCGAGGGTTCTCCAGGCTATAGGTGACGCGCAGCGGAAGGTAGTTGTCCTTTCGAAGGTAGAGCCGCAGCGGGACATTCTGGGCGTCAGTGATCTCGATGACATAAGCGGGCTGGTTGGCGACGAAGTCGACGCCATGGTCAAGGACCAGCAGGCCGTTCTCTTTGATGACGGAGCGCAGAAGATTATCCAGACTGTAGCGGTTGGCGATTTTCCATTGCCGGACCTGCTCGGCAAGCTGATGAGTGAGACCGTACTGGTCCATTTGCCAGGCCTCATCGCCGTTGTTAATCAGAGTCACAGGCTTGCTCTTGCCGTAGCTGAAGCGGCGCTTGTCAGGTGGCGCGTAGATGCTCTTGAAAGGCTGGACGCCGGCCATCTCGCCGTTGGAAAATCCGAACACCCGCCCCGAGGTTGAGATGTTCTTAAAGTTCAGGAATGCCGGGCCTCCCAGCGCCTGGATGGCCTGGTCAAGCAGTTGCTGCGCCTTGGGGCTGATGCGCGAAGGCAACGCTACGGGCGGCGCCGGAGCCCTCGCCTGCTGAGCGCCCAATAACCCGCCTGGCGTTGAAGCGAAAGCGAGTAAGCCCGCCAAGGCAAAAGTTTCGAGAACTGCTTTCTTTTTATTACCCACAGAGTACGTTCCCTCCATTGATATTGATGATTTCGCCGGTCATGTAGGTTGACATGCCTGAAGCCAGAAACAGAATGGGCATGGCGACTTCCTCGGGCCTGCCGAAACGGCGAAGCGGAATCGAGCCCGTCGCCTTGCGTTTCTCTGTGGGATGGCGGAGGACCGGCTCTGGCATGTCCGTAACGACCCACCCGGGCGCCACCGCATTCACCAGAATATTGTGCGGGGCCAGTTCAGTGGAAAGGCTTTTCACCAGGCTGATCACACCGCCCT
The DNA here is from genome assembly GCA_036278995.1 of Terriglobia bacterium. Lineage (GTDB taxonomy): Bacteria > Acidobacteriota > Terriglobia > UBA7540 > UBA7540 > SCRD01. The sequence continues at coordinate 25,712 of DASUJZ010000060.1, forward strand.
TGGCCGCTGCGTAATGTGAATGAAACGCTTCACCGCGCTGCCCGGCAGTGGAAGAGACGGCAATGATCCTTCCCATGCCTTGCCCGACCATGTGCGGCACGGCGAATCGGATCACGGAATAAACGCCCTTCAGGTTCACGGCTAACATTTGGTCCCAGTCTTGCTCCGTTATGCGGTCGATGCACTGCGGCTCAGCATTCCAAATGCCGGCGTTCGCCACCAGAATATCGAGCCGCCGGAAGCGGCGTATTGCCGAATCGACCAGCTTTCTGGCGTCGGACGATTTTGCTAGGTCGGCCCGGACAGCCCTCGCCGAGCCCGGCGTTTTGCTGCACCACGCCTCGAGTTCCCGTGCAGCCTTTCTTGCGCGGAGAAAACTGAACACCACATTACAGCCGGCTTCGGCGAAAAGCTTCACGGTGGCTGCGCCGATTCCGCGCGAGCCTCCCGTCACCACCGCAACCTGGTTTTCAAGGCTGATTCTCATTTCGGTTTCGATGCTTGCCCGGTGGGCATAGTTAGTTTGGAGGAAGCCCAAACACGTACCCACACGGCCCCGTCGGGTGGCTCCGTCTGGGAGCAAGTTTTCTAATCTACATCTTTTCTCTGTGTGCTCTGTGAACCAGAAGCCTCAACACGGAGCGCACAGAGTTCCTCCGTAGTCTCTGTGTTGATGCTTTTCGTGACACAGAGGACACAGAAGGGAGCAGGTCTATCGTTGTCCCGGCTCAGCAGAAGAGGACCCACGCTGCTTGGGCTTCGCTAATCCTCTGCAGCTTCCAACCCCGAAGCAATCACCTCCCGCACGCGCTCTGACAATTCACTCACGTCATGGACTGAGAGGCCGGCCGTTGAGATCGCCGGGTGAATCACGACCCGCACCTGGCCGGGCCGGATGTGGAGCGAGTCCGGTTCCAGGACTTCCCGCGAGCCGAGCAGCGTGACGGGAACGATGGGAATCCCGGAAAGAATCGCTAGATAAAACGTTCCGCTCTTAAAGGGAAGCATCTCACTGGTGCGGCTGCGGCTGCCTTCGGGGAACACCACCACGGGACGGCCTTCCTTGATCCTTTTGGCGGCCTGATCGAATCCCTTCAGCGCCTCGCGAGGGCGGCCACGGTCAACGGGAATGTGCCCGGAACGGCGCAAGTGCCAGCCGAGAAACGGGACGCTGAAGAGCCCACGCTTAGCCAGAAAGCGGAACTGTACAGGAAGGCTGACGAATAGTACGGGGATATCCATGGCGCTCGGGTGGTTGGAGCAGAAGATCACCGTTTGGCTGGGATCGACATTCTCAAGGCCTTCTATGCTGAGGCGAATCCTGCTGGTCTTGAGAATCAGCCATGACCATGTCCGCGCGCAGCCGTGCTGCCAGCGACCACGCGCGTCAAAGAATGAACCGCAGATGGAGAAAGTTCCACAAACCGCGGTGTAGAGATAGATCAGGAGATCAGTGAGAAAAAGGGAGCGGGCATAGCTGAGAAGATTCCATACTCGAGTCCCGCTCGATGACTTCTGAATGGGCGTCGGCGCGGTGGAATGCATGGCGAGATCAGCGGAGCTCCGAGAAGACCTCCGGCGGCGCCAGCGCTTCAGCCACGAGCCGCCCTTCGAGAATTGCCCGCTTGATGGCACCCACCAGAAACAGTGATCCGGCCACCAGCACGACATCTTCGGGCAGGGAAGAACCGACGGCCTGCTGGAGGGCGTGCACCGGATCATGTTCGATGAAAATCTGCGGGGCTACGGCCACTGGCATCTCGACAATTGTTTCGGGCGCAGCGGCCCGGTCAATACCCGGCCGTGTGAGATAAACTGCCTGAGCGAGCGGAAAAAGGATGCTGCTGATTTCTCCTATGGCTTTGTCGGCCATGCTGGCATAAACAAGGCGCAGCGTGCGTCCCGTAAAATGCCGGCCAATGAATTCGGCCAGTTCGCGTGCCGCGGCCGGATTGTGAGCGCCGTCCAGCAGGACAAGCGGGCGCCGCCGGATGACTTCCAGCCTGCCCGGCCAGGCGGCGGCATGCAAGCCATTGCGGATGGCCTCCGGGGTGATCCGGAACCCCGCACGGGCGAGCTGCCAGGCTGCTGCGGCGGCCGTGACAGCATTTTTCACCTGGAACATCCCGGCCATGTGAAGAGAGATGCCTGGGAGATCAAGGCCATTCATTTGCAGATCGAAGTCATAGCATCCATCCAGTTGGAATAGATTGAGGGCGGGCTCGAGACCTCCGGTTACGATTAGTTCGGCTCCCACTTCCCGGCACCTTTGGCGGATGACCTCACGCACTTCAGCATGCTCGCAGCCCGATACTACCGGTCTGCCCGGCTTGATGACGCCGGCCTTCTCTCTGGCAATGGCGGTGAGCGTATTTCCCAGGAATTCCTGGTGATCGAGATCGACGTTGGTGATGACGGCAACGGACGCGTCGGTGACATTGGTAGCGTCAAGGCGGCCGCCCATCCCAACTTCCAGGACAGCAAAATCGACCCCGGCCTGCGCAAAGTGATGGAACGCGACGGCCGTGAGGTATTCAAAGAAGCTGGGGCGCTGGGGGAGCGCCGCTGAGCCAATCAGTTCCTCAACTGCGTGGTGGACCGCAGTGAAGGCGGCTGCAAATTCACTCTCCAAAATTTCCTGGCCGCTGACACGAATCCGCTCATTAACGCAAACGAGATGCGGCGAACTGTAGAGCCCGGTGCGATAACCGGCGCTTTCCAATATGGACGCCAGCATCGCGCACGTCGAACCTTTGCCGTTGGTCCCCGCCACGATAGCGGTCGGATAGCGACGCTCCGGATGATGCAGCGCCGCAAGCATCGCTCGTATGGCGTCGAGGTCGAACTTCCTGCCATGTAGTTCGTGGCCGCGATCCCAGAGGATGTTGAGACACTCGTCAAAAGGAATGGCGGCTTGGGGTGAGATCGGTTCGATCATGTGAGGGGTGCGGAAGAGTTCCATGCTCCCATAAAATCCAGCGTCTTTGATAAGTACGACTTTAATTCGGTTCGCGGCACGATGGCATCGAGCATTCCGTGCTCCAGCAGAAATTCAGCCGTCTGGAAGCCATCAGGCAGCTTCTGGCGGATGGTCTGCTCGATCACGCGAGGGCCGGCAAACCCGATCAGCGCGCCCGGTTCGGCGATGTTGAGGTCACCGAGCATGGCAAAGCTTGCCGTCGTGCCGCCGGTAGTAGGATTGGTCAGAACCGAGACGTAAGGCTTCCGCACCTCATCAAAACGGGCTAGAGCGGCGCCGATCTTCGCCAGTTGCATCAGACTAATCGTACCCTCCATCATGCGCGCGCCGCCGGAGCAGGACACGATCACCAGCGGCAACTTCTTTTCGATGGAGCGGTCGATCGCACGCGTGATTTTTTCTCCCACCACCGCGCCCATGCTCCCGCCGATAAAACGGAATTCCATGGCGCAGGCCATCAGCGGCTTGCCGTCCAGGTTGCCTTCGCCCACGCGCACGGCATCCTTGGCGCCGGTCACAATCTCGGCGGCGCTCAGGCGGTCGCGATAGCTCTTCCTGTCCACAAACTGCAGGGGATCGGGCGAGGTCATAGCCGCGTCGTGCTCGACGTACTTTCCGTCGTCAAACAGCAGGGCCAGGCGGGCCTCAGAGGTCATCTTGAAATGGAAATTGCACTTGGGACAGCAGAACAGGTTTTGTTCGATGTCCTTTTTCCAAAGGATACGCTTGCACGACTCGCACTTGGTCCACAAGCCTTCCGTCTGGGCGCCCTTCTTCGACGGAGTCGTTTCCAGGGGCTTCTTTTCTTTACGAAACCACGTCATGAATTGTCCGATCGCTCGAGCCCTGACCGTCGGCTGTTGCACGGCGAGCGCCAAGCTCAGTACTCGATGCCGCGCTGGGCCAGGATGCCTTTCTGATAAGGATGCTTCACCTCGCGCATTTCCGTCACCAGGTCAGCGCATTCAACAATGGCAGCATGGGCATTGCGTCCGGTAAGAACCACATGCACCATCTCAGGCTTCCTCTTTAGCGTATCCACAACTTTCGCCGGATCAAGCATCTTATAACTGATCGCGTAATTAACTTCGTCCAGGATCACCAGATCGTGTTCTCCGCCGGCGATCGCCTGGCTTGCATATTGCCACGCCTCTTCCACCATGCGGACATCTTCCGGGTCCGGCTTTTCCACGCCGACTTTAACGAACCCTCGGCCCATAGGCAGAATCTTGATCTTGTCTTCTCCCAGCATTCTGCAGGTGTCCAACTCTCCGTAATGCCAGGAACCTTTGATGAATTGTACCATCAATACCGTCATTCCCTGGCCTATGGCCCGAAAAGCAGTGCCCAGGGCTGCGGTCGTCTTGCCCTTGCCGGGGCCGGTGAAGACGATAATCAATCCCTTCTTGACCTCAGGCAACGAGTGTTCCTTTCCTGGCGGAGTCGTAGCTGCGGTCCCGCCGGGGCGGGAGGGCCCTGTGGCGGCGTGACGCCGCCCTAACTGACCTCTGCTTAGCGGGCGTAAGGATAGCCCCGCAGGACGGTGAATGCCCGGTAAATTTGCTCCAGCAGCATGGCCCGCGTCCAGTCATGCGTCAGCGTCATACGGGAAAGCGAAAACAGGACGTTGGCGTGTGCGCGAAAGGCCGGGGACAAGCCGTCGGCCGGGCCCACCACAAACGCGATCTCGCGCGTTCCGTGAACTCCCTGGTCGCCCAGCCAGAGGGCAAATTCCTTCGAGGTCCACTCGGCGCCCTCTGGATCCAGAAAAACTCGCGTGCTCCCAGCCGTTTTTTCCAGCGTGCGTGTTTCGACCGGCGATGCCTTTTTCGTGCTCCGACTCCTTGCCTTTCTGGCTTCGGGCGATTCTTCAATCAGGATTTCAGTAAATTGGGCAATCCGTTTGGCGTAGTCGGCTACGAGCGCGCGCAGATGCGCGTCCTTCGTTTTGCCTTCCCAGATTATTCGAATGCGCATGGCGCCTGCCTGTTTGCAGTGCTCTGAACTCCAATGCCGAAGCGCGCTACCCGCTCCTCGACCCATCAGGCACAGGAACCCGGGGGGCTGCCTTCCAGAGCCTTTCAAGATTGTAAAACTCGCGAGCCCGCTCCGAAAAAATGTGGACCACGAAATTAAAGTAGTCCATCAGAATCCATTCGGACTGCGTGTAGCCTTCCAGGTGGGCGGGCTGAAGGTCCCACTTCTTTTTCAACTGTTCCTGTATGGCGTCGGAAATGGCGCGGGTGTGGCGAGTTGAAGTGCCGCTGCAAATCACAAAATAGTCCGCAAAAGAACAGATTTTGCCAACGTCCAGCACGGTCAGGTTCACCGCCTTACGGTCCTGGGCGGCACGGATCGCCTCACACAGATTCGCCGTCATTTTCCCCCACGGAGCTTGTTGGCTGCCCGGTACAGCCCTTCTTTCAGTATATATTGTTCGACCATGGGCGGCACCATGCCCGAAATGTCCTGCCGTTGCTGGACGGCTCGCCGCAGGTCGGTGGAGGCTAGCGGAACCTCGACGTTCGGCAGAATAAATACGGTGCTGTGCCGCAACCGGATCTGATGTGAGTCTCTCCGTTGCCGCCGGTCGAGCATCTCGCGCGGCAGGGCCTTCTCAACCTCGCCCATTTTGAATCCCGGCCGCGACACAACAATGAAGTCTGTGAAGTCCAGAAGTTGCCGAAACCTCTTCCAGTGGCGCAGGTCGAGCAATGCGTCGAGGCCAATCAGGAAATACAGCTTGTCGCCGCTCTTCAGCATCCGCTTCGCGCGCCGCACCGTGTCAATCGAGTAATGCGGCCCGGGGTGCAAATCCGGGCTTTCGAGCGTGCAAGGGACGAAACGTGCGTCTCCCGCGCAGGCCAGCGCCACCATGGCAAACCGATGATGGTAATCGGTAAGTTCATTGCAGGTTTTGTGGGGCGGACATCCGGTTGGTACAAACAGAACTTTATTCAGATGGAGTCGCCGGGCGGCAGCTTTTGCCGCCTGCACGTGGCCGGAGTGAATCGGGTCGAAGGTTCCACCAAAAATCGCAGTTTTCACGCGGTCGTCAGTCCTGCCTGCCGTCGGGCCGAGGTCTCACTTCCAAATCACAATCCTCACATTTCAGAGACAGCGTTTTCGGAAACGCCGGGCCGGGGAATTCCCTGCAGCCTGGCCCACGTGGCGCGCTTCAACTCCTCCAGGCCCTCGCCGGTCACGGAGGAAATCTCATACAGCGGACGTTTCTGTCCCCGGCAAAACTCCCGCAGCGCGAACAGACGATTGCTGTCACCCGCAGCGTCAACACGAGAAGCTACCATCATCATCGGCTTTCCGGCAACTACGGGGCTGAAGCTTTCCAACTCTTTGACAATGACGCGATAGTCTTCGACCGGGTCGCGGCCGGAAATCTCCGCCACGTCGATCAGATGAAGCAGCAAGCGGGTTCGCTCCACATGCTTGAGGAAACGGTCGCCCAGGCCCCGGCCTTCGTGCGCGCCGGCGATCAGCCCGGGGATGTCGGCCATCACGAAGGAGTCTTCCTCATTGACTGCCACCACGCCCAGCGAGGGTTCAAGAGTCGTAAAAGGATAATCAGCAATGCGCGGCCGCGCGGCGCTCAACCGCGAAATCAGCGTGGACTTGCCGACATTGGGAAAGCCCACCAGTCCAACGTCTGCCAGAAGCTTCAGTTCCAGCCGCAGATCGCGTTCTTCGCCGGGATTTCCGGGATCGGCCCGGCGCGGGGCCTGGTTTGTAGACGTAGCGAAGCGGGCATTGCCGCGTCCGCCGCGCCCGCCGATCGCCACCAGCAATCGCATCCCTTCGGCGTCGAAATCAACCAGCTTGTCCCCGGTGGCGTCGTCATACACCACGGTTCCGACGGGGACCTGGATCACCAGGTCTTCGCTATTTTTGCCGTGACGGTTGGAGCCTTCGCCATGCCCGGCGCGCCGGGCCCGAAACTCCCTGTTGAAGCGAAATTTCAGCAATGTGTTGAGGTGCGCCGTGGATTCCAGATAGACGCTACCGCCGTTGCCGCCATCGCCGCCGCTGGGGCCGCCGCGCGGCACATACTTCTCCCTGCGGAAAGCGATGCAGCCGTTTCCGCCGCCCCCGGCCGAGACACGGATTCGGGCTTCGTCAACAAACATCAGGAATCCTTTAGTGGCTGCAGAGACAAGAATATGCTGCGCCTGGCCGCCAGGCGAGCATGAAGTTCAGAGTCGCTGGTTGATGCCTGAAACAGGAAACGCGGTATGAAGGTCCTCTTCGCGGACTTCCCACCGCGTGCAGGATTCAATTCGCTGACGGGATCAGGATGCTGACATATCGGCCTGCGCGGCCCTTGTCTTCAAACTTGACGATGCCGGAGATCTTGGCAAAAAGCGTGTCGTCCTTGCCGACTCCCACGTTTTCGCCGGGCTTCAACCGGGTGCCACGCTGGCGAACCAGGATCGATCCACCGGTCACCATCTGCCCGTCAAAGCGCTTAACGCCAAGGCGTTGTGCGTTCGAATCCCGGCCATTCCTGGAGCTGCCTAAACCTTTTTTATGTGCCATTGCAAATGCCTCGTATCGGGACTCACCCTGAGAGTTGGACTAAGCGGTAACGATTTCGTTGATGCGGATCTCGCTGTAATTCTGGCGGTGGCCAATCGTCCGGCGATACTGCTTCTTCCGCTTGTACTTCAGCACGCGGACCTTACGCGCTCGATCATTGGCCAGGATGGTCGCCGTCACCTTGGCGTGTTCCACCAGCGGTGTGCCCACCACCAATTCCTTCTTGCGCACGGCAAAAACGTGGTTGAATTCCACGCCGGCGCCCGGCTCACCCGGAAGTCTCTCGACCCGCACTACGTCTCCCGGCGAAACCTTGTACTGCTTGCCGCCGGTCCGAATAATCGCATACATGTACAGTCACCTCGATATTGTTGCAGAAAACAAGCTATTTTAGCGTTGATTAGGACGGCGTGTCAACGCATCGACGGGCAGCTCACTAGCGCGAAGGGCTTTTGGGGCCACCGGCCGTTTCGATGTGGCCGGCTGCTGTGTCTTCAGCCGCGCCTTCAGTAACTGCGACTTCCGATCCGTCCGCTTTCCGAGCTTTTGATTGATAAACTTGCCCTTGCTCATAGTTCTACCTGATTCATTTTATACCGCGGGCCCGGCTGTTCCCAACCCCAATGCACCGGTTTGCCGGGGTTCTGATATCTCTGCCTCCCTCATCGCATCAAACTTGATATCCTGAAAGAGAAGCGTACCTGGCAGAGTGGCGGCCGGGCGTTCAGGAAGCTGAGCCTGCCAGAACAGAGGGGGTGGAACGTGAAGACGAAGGAACATCGAATGGAAGCGCTGGGGGCGGAAATCCGCAAAACCACGATCATTGAATCCAACCGGCTTTCCAAAGCTTTGGGAGCAAGAGTCATTCTAGCTAATGAAGCCTTCCAGCATACCGGCAGCTTTAAGTTTCGCGCGGCGTACAACGTGGTGGTGCGCGCTGAGGCAGACCTGTTCCTTACCGCGTCTTCCGGAAATTTTGGGCAGGCGCTGGCCTACGCTTGCCAGTTGCTCGGCAAGTCTTGTGTGGTGGTGATGCCCTCGAATTCATCCAAGGTAAAAGTGGATGCCGTGCGCGGTTACGGGGGCAAGGTGGAGTTGGTTGATGTAACGGCCCAGTCGCGCTGGGACCGAGTCTGGGAACTGGCGAAAGAGCATCCAGATGCCTATGTCGCGAGTCCGTATGACGATCCTTACGTGATTGAAGGGAACAGCAGCCTGGGGAGGGAACTTGCCGCGTTGGATTACGAGCTTGACGGCGTGGTTGTTCCGATCGGCGGCGGAGGGTTGGCGTCTGGGGTGGTGGCGGGCCTCCGTGAAGCAAAGGACTCCGTTCCGGTGATTGGCGCGGAGCCGCTGCTGGCAAACGACGCCGCCCAGTCGCTCAAAGCGGGCCGGATTATATCCAACGAAAGCGAGCCGCAGACCATTGCCGACGGAGCGCGGACCATTTCCCTCGGTGACCGTAATTGGGAGATCCTCAGGACCGGTCTGCAGAGGATTGTGGAGGTTCCCGAGGAGAAAATCGTGGAAGGATTGCGGCTGCTCTTCAGCCTCGCAAATTTGAAAGCGGAACCGACCGGAGCCCTTGCCCTCGGAGCAATACTGACGGAGCCGGAAACCTTCGCAGACCAGACTGTCTGCTGCATTGTGAGCGGTGGGAACGTCGACCCACAGGTTTACTCCCGGCTATTGCTGGAGTAGAGGCGAGGAGAGCAATGTTCTGCGACCGCGAAATGGCAAGCACGGGACAGAGGGCGATTCGGTTGGTGGGTTAATAACGGCTGGTAGGGACAATGAACGTCCTCGACATCCGGTCGTGCCAGGTTAGCCCCTCGGCGTCGACCGCTGCCCAGATAAATCCCAGCATCAGGGCAGACATCGAAACCAGATACCCGAAACCACGCCACAGGCAGTCAGAAAAATGGGGTTGATCGCCAGCGAAAGTTATCACCTCTAGCCCCGTCCACATCAACCCAGGCGTGGCCGAGGCAATTGCCGTGCAGCCCGCGAAATACACAAACACGAAGAACGCGGCCGCAAGGGCCGTTATGCTAAGCGATAGCGGTCCAAAGGAAAAGTTCCCGCCAATTTTCCAGACGATCAGCGCGTACAACGCCGCTCCCGCCAACAGAATAAGTGCATCAATCAGCCCGGCATGAAATCGCGTTTGCATTTGAGCGATCGACACCACCGGGGGCTCGGCCTCTTCCATCGCTGAGGGCGAATCCACGGGCGGCCCGAGTTCAATTTCCAACGGAGCCGCCTCAGGGCGCTGGGCTGGAGGTGGTGGGGGCGGTGGCGAAGCAACGGCGGCCTCAAGTTCTTCATCCATAAAAGCTGACTCGAAACTGCGCATGCCAAAGGAAGGAGGCGCTGAGCCTATTCTGGGCCTCAGCTGATTACCGGGGCCGTCCCCGCGGAATTCCAGAATGTGAGGCCGGACGTCTTCCGGCTTGGAGACCGGCGGCCCAAAGTCCAGATTCAGCGCGTTGCGTCGGCTCTCCTCTTCCTTTTGGAGCTGGGCACGCCGCTGACGGTACTCCTGAACACGGTCTGCGAGATCGGATTGCCAGGGAGAAGATACAGGGTCTTGCGCAGGCGGTTCGATCGACTTTTCGGGCTCGGGGGTCATCGGGCCAGAAGAAGCTGCTTGCGACCGCAACTCGACGTCCAGACTTCCACGTTCCTCTCCGCTCAACTCCGTCTGGTCTAAGGGTGATTCGGATTCCGGCGCCTCGGCGGGTTTTGATCCGTTGCCCAGGCGGTGGAACAGCGGCGGAGGTCCCTCAGACTGGCCGTTGACCCGGGTGAACTCGTGCCCGCATTTCCTACAATGTTCATTTCCGGGAAAACTGATGAATCCACACTTAGGACATTTCACTGCGACCGGAAACCCCTTTCGAGCATCTAATTAAAGTTCCCAAGACATCTTAACAAATTCATGAGCGTCAAGAAAGCTTTTGCGGGTAGAATACCAGCTTTGATAAATCTGATGGGTTTCATTGGCTGTTTTTCCGACCGACAGAGAGACATCCGCACTAGGCTGGCAGTACCCGCCGTACTACTGTTGACCTTTTCCTTTGAAATGTTTGGGCAATCTCTGCCCGCCGTCCCTTCCAGGTCCGTGGACCAGTCGTCTACAGTCACCGTCGGTGCGGTCTCCCAGGAAATAAGAGGGGACGTCTACCTGTTGCGTGGCCATGTGGTGGTGACCTATAAGGGGATGGAGGTTACTGCTGACCAGGCCTCCTACGATCAGTCAACCGGCCAGGTGACTGCCACCGGCCATGTGGTTTACAACGACTCGACCGCCCACCTGGAAGCGGACGAGCTTCACTACAATGTCAAAACTCGAACGGGCTGGTTCCTGAACGGCAAGGGCTACGTCCGCCCCCCGCATCGGAAACATCGCATTGGCGTCATGGAGACATCAAACCCATTTTACGTACAGGCCAGGATTGTTGAGAAACTAAACGATCTCTCCTACAAGGTCTCCGACGGCCGCGTCACCACCTGCCCCTGCGAAAACACGGGGTGGTCCATCAGCACCGGCAGTGCGTCCATCAAAGCCGGGGACAAAGTGATTGCCCGGAATAATCTGTTCCATTTTCTCCGTGTGCCAGTGCTTTACCTTCCGGTGATAGTGGACTCGATTGCTCCTCGGCCCCGGCAAAGCGGCTTGCTGCTGCCTACCGTCGGCAATTCTTCGCAGAAGGGATTCACAATCGGTGACGGTTTTTACTGGGCCATAAATCGCAGCGCGGACCTGACGTTGGGCGTGGTGGATTACAGTAGGCGCGGCATAGGCGGCAGCGGCGAATTCCGCGCGCGCCCCACCGCAGACAGCAGCTTTGATGTCAGCGCGTTTGGCGTCAGCGATCGAGGGCCCACAGGGTCCCCGCAACTGGCGGCGCCAGGTGAGAGCATCAGGGCAATCGGCCAGGCGGACCACGTGTGGGAAGGATTTCGAGGCGTGGTCAACGTGGATTATGCGAGTTCGCTCGCCTTCCGGGAGGCGTTTGCCAATAATTTTACGCAGGCCGTCACCTCTGAGGCGCGACAACTGGGATTCCTCACCAACAATTTTGATGCCTACAGCGCCAATTTCTATATCTCGCGCTATCAGAACTTTCTGTCGACCACCGGCGGCGCAGCGAATTCCATCACCATACGCCATACGCCCAGCTTTTCCTTTTCCGGTATGGACAGCCAGCTCGGACACACGCCCCTGTTCTTCTCTTTCGACTCTTCCGCTGGTGCAGTCTCCCGGACGCAGCCCGATTTCGAGACTCCAAACTTTTCCGATCGTTTTAATGTTCATCCCGAGTTGACTCTGCGGTTGAAACCTTTTCTGCATTTTCATATAACGCCGTCCGGCGGAGTGTGGGCCACGCGGTATGGCACCAGCCTGAAGCCGGACAATGGCGGCATCGATCGTGTTATGGGCGACTTCTCGCTCGACATCCGGCCGCCCTCTCTGGAAAAGGTGTTTGACCATCCTATCGGCGGCTACCTGGTGAAGCATGTGATTGAGCCGGACATTCAATATCACCTGGTGCGCGCCACCGATCCCCAGGACATCATGGATGTCGTGCGGTTTGACGCACTGGATACCATGGCCGAGACCAATGAAATTGAGTATTCGCTGACCAACTCGATTCTAGTCCGCAAAGATGTTGCCGACAGTCAGCCAGTTCCACAGGCGCACGAACTCGTGTCGCTGCGGCTCTCGCAGATCTACTATTTTGCCCCTGCCTTTGGTGGCGCCCTGCAGCCGGGCAAAAACATCGTGTGGCAACCTACCACGGCATTGACGGGTTTTGCTTTTGCGCAGGGCCGGAATCTTTCGCCGCTAGTCTCCGTACTGAAGCTCGCGCCTTCATCGAGCTATGACACCGAACTCCGCGCCGACTTCAGCCCCAATGGAGGCGGCATCTTGAATGCCGGCATCACGTCAAATATCCACCGGGGAGCGATGGGACTGTCGCTGACGGATTTTTTCATCAGCCGCACGGCCGCTCAGTTGACTCCCGTTCTGCCGACGACTCCGCTTTCCCAGATTCCCTCGGTCAACCTGCTTCGAACTTTGGTGACTTACGGCAACATGGACCACAATGGTTTCAACGGCGCCGCTGGAGTGGACTACAATTTCGTCGACCGCGTGGCGCATCAAACGGTCGGCCAGGCAGGTTATCGTTTCTCCTGCTTCGCCGTGAATGTCGAGTATCGACGGTTCTCGCTCGGTCCGCTGCGGCGGGAAAATGAATTTCGCGTCGCCGTCTCACTGGCAAATGTCGGAACCTTTGGAAACCTTCGGCAAAACGAGCGCTTGTACTAGGGTCCTCGATGCAATATTAGCGGCATCGATTCGGCAGAGGAATCTACCCAGGTCCGCGGGTTCGGTGCGGTATACTTGTACAGCAGGGATGGGGACAATGGCATTCCCAATTCATCGGCCCAGGCGGCTGCGGCGGACGGCGCCCATCCGCGATCTGGTGAAAGAGAACCGGCTGTCTCCGCGCTCGCTGGTCTATCCTCTTTTTGCCTGCCCAGGCTTGAACGTCAGGGAAGAAATTCATTCCATGCCGGGAAACTACCGCTGGTCCGTTGACCTGCTGGTGGAAGAGTGCAAGTCTGTCTCCGATCTCGGCATTCCCGCCGTGATTCTTTTTGGAATCCCTGAAACCAAAGATGACGTCGGCTCCGGCGCCTACCAACCGGACGGCATCGTGCAGCGCGCGGCCGGCGCCATCAAGAAGAGCCTGCCAGATTTGCTGGTGATCTGCGATACCTGCCTCGACGAATACACCAGCCACGGCCACTGCGGCCTCATCAAGGATGGGGAAGTGGATAACGACTCCACGCTGGAGTTGCTGGCTAAAACCGCGCTGACCCAGGCGCAGGCGGGGGCCGACGTGGTGGCGCCCTCCGACATGATGGACGGCCGGGTAGCTCGCATTCGAGAGGAACTCGACTCGCATGGGTTCAGCGCTATTCCCATCCTGGCTTATTCCGCCAAGTATGCTTCTGCGCTTTACGGGCCTTTTCGCGAGGCTGCAGATTCCTCGCCCAAGTTTGGTGACCGCCGTTCCTACCAGATGGACCCGGCTAATCAGCGGGAAGCCCTGCGCGAAATTGCGCTCGACATCGAAGAGGGCGCGGACATCATCATGGTGAAACCCGCCCTCGCCTACCTCGATGTTCTTGCGCTTGCGCGCCAGGCCTTCGATGTTCCCTTGGCGGCCTATCAGGTCAGCGGAGAGTTCTCCTTGATTGAGGCTGCCGCCCGCGCTGGCTGGATCGACCGTGAGCGCGCTGTTCTTGAGACGCTGCTGTGCATCCACAGGGCCGGCGCCGACATGATTCTCACTTACTTTGCCAAGGATGTCGCTCGATGGCTGGCATGCTGATTCGGCCCTCCCTTCAACAGATCTCACTCTGCAAGGACTACTGCTGATGGTGTCCCCGCCATCCACGCGCTCCTTGCCGCCTTCACCCGCCGGGCCGGCCAAATCTGTGCTGCGACTGCTCAGGCTTCCCGCCATCAGCCTTGTTGTCGTTTGCGCGCTGCTTTTTCCGCTCCCGATTTTGTCTGGGACTGAGCCCGGAGTTTTCGCTGGAAAGATCGAGTCCATCCTGGAAGCTTCGCCAGCCGGCCGAGGATTCTGGGGCATCGAAGTTGTGCGGCTCTCCGACGGCGAAATCCTTTACATGCGGAACCCGCAGCACCTTTTCCAGCCTGCCTCTAACATGAAGATGTTCACCACCTCGGCGGCGCTCAGCACGCTGGGGCCGGACTTCGTCTTTCGAACCACCGTCGAGAGCTCAGCCCCGCCGGATTCCCAGGGTCGCGTGCCGGACCTCATCCTGGTGGGGCGAGGCGATCCGAACCTGGGCGGCCGCGTCCTGCCTTATCAGCACAACTCGCCTGAGCGCATTCCTGCCGACATCGACTTTGAAAAGCTCGCAGATCAAGTTGCAGCCAGGGGCGTTCGCGAAGTCACCGGTGATCTCTGTGCCGATGACACTTATTACCTCTACCAGCCTTACGGAACCGATTGGTCCGTTGATGACCTTTTCTGGGATTACGGAGCGCCGATTACTTCCTTGGCCTTTAATGACAATTCGCTGATGCTCACTATTCGCCCGGCGGCGCTCGCTGGCCGCAGCGCGCAAATCCTGATGGAGGCGGGCGATGGCTACTACAAAATCGTCAGCAACGTTACTACCACGGCCGCCGGAATTCCGGGCAAGGTTGACGTTAACCGGCTTCCGGGCTCGATGGCGCTCGACATCTGGGGACACGTTCCTGTTGGTTCAAATGACGTGGACGAGCACATATCCATTCAGGACCCGCCTCTTTTCATCGGCGAGATGTTCCGCAAGCTCCTCGATCAGCGCGGCGTGAGGGTGGACGGCAAAGTTACCGTCCGGCAATTCACTCCCTCGCAAGCCGCCCGGAAGGGCGAAACGCAAGCTTTCGCGCAACGCGTCGTCCTGGCCGAACATGACTCCCTGCCGCTGAGCCAGGACGTGAAGGTCACGCTGAAGGTCAGCCAGAATCTGCACGCTGAAATGCTGCTGCGGACCATGTCTCGAGTCGAGCATAATCAGGGCAGCCCTGAAGACGGAGTCAACATCCTCGCCGGGTTTTTGCAGAAGATCGGGGTCCGTCCTGAAGAAATCCACTTTGAGGACGGTTCAGGCCTGTCCCGCGGAACGCTGGTGACACCTGACGCGGTGATCAAGCTGCTGCAGTTTGACGCGCGCCAGCCCTGGTTCGAGGCATTTTATGACGCGCTGCCGGTGGCCGGCATTGATGGCACGCTTGACAATCGCTTTCACGGCACTCCGCTGCAGGGCCGCGTCCACGCCAAGACCGGCTCGCTCGAACACGTGAACGCGCTTTCCGGTTATATGAATTTGCCGAAAGGCCGCCGCTTGGCCTTCGTGATTATCGGGAATCAATATGCCGTCAACTGGTCCGAAGCAACGAAGGTGATCGACCGGATCGCGCTTGAGATTTACCAACATTTCGGGTACAGGCGATAACGGCGATCTATGCCGAGTCGCAGTGTGTCGCCTGGTGCGGTGTCCCGCCTACTTTGGCGCCGCGCCCGTCATTCCGATCCCGCGTAGCGAGAGAGGAATCTGCTTCTGCGCCAGAGCAGGAGCGTCGTGTTGCCGGGCGCGAGAGGGTGCGCGCCATCGCGGGCGCCCTGCAGACAGCATCAGAATTTTACTTCCATGAAAACGATCACCATCTTTGGCAGTTCGATTCCCGGAGAAGGCACGGAGATGTACCAGCAAGCGCGACATCTTGGATGTCGCCTGGCGGAGGCGGGCTTTGCCATTTGTAACGGCGGTTACGGCGGCCTGATGGAAGCCTCGGCCCGCGGCGGCAGAGAGTCCGGTGGCCACACTATCGGCGTCACCTGCGACGTGTGGACCGCCAAGGCCAACCGCTGGATCGCCGAAGAAGTTCGCACCGCGACCTTCATGGAGCGCCTGCTGACGCTGATCGAGCGGGGTGATTCTTATGTCGTGCTGCCCGGCGGCACGGGAACGCTGGCGGAACTGGCGCTGGTCTGGGAGATGATGAACAAGTCGGCTCTGTGCCGCTCCGTGGGCGGGCGAAAACCGCTGCTGGTGATGGTGCCGTACTGGCGGCCGGTGATCGATTGCCTGCAGCAGGAAGCCGAGCTGGCCCGGCATTCAAACCGGATCAGAATACGCGCTATGGACATGGTCACAATGATCCACAGTGTGGATGAGGCTGTCGCGCACGTGATAAAAGAGAGTTAGTGGCCTGCTGGTCAATCGCTGAGTTTGCAGTCCTCTGCCATGAACGACCTTGATCCCTCTTCGGTCACGTCCGACCGGTTTTCCTGCCGCGTTCTCGAGTTCGACGCGGTCAAAGAACTTCTGCGCGAATTTCTTTCCGGCCCCATCAGCCACCCTTTAATCGCCGCGCTTTCTCCCGGCGACGATCTGGACAGTATCAGAGTCGCGCTTGAGCGCGTGCGCGACGCCAGGGATTATCTCCGCGAGAACGCCCGGCCCTCGCTCGGCGGGCTCGATGACCCGCGCCCAATTCTTGACCACCTTCGCATCGAGGGGGATTCCTGCACGGCGCGCGAAATCCTGACCCTCCTGGCCGTGATGCGGAAAAATCAGGAACTAAGAAAGAATTTCGCCGCTGACTCTTTCCCTCATCTTGCGGGCCTGGCGGGTGCGCTGCCGGATTTCCGTTCGCTGCTTTCGGTGATTGATGGCAAGATCCACCCGGACGGCTCCATCGATTCTTCGGCTAGCCCGGAGCTTGCGCGGCTGCGCCGTACCATCGAACGCCTGCGGCATGAAATCCAGAAAACGTTGGAAACTCTGATGCGGAGGCTCAGCCGTGACAACCTGCTGCAGGATGCCCTCGTCACGCTTCGCCATGAGCGGCTTGTCGTCCCAATCCGCGCGGAAGAAAAACGCCATGTGCCCGGCGTGATACACGGCGCCAGTTCGTCGGGAGCTACGGTGTTCCTGGAACCGATGGAGACGGTGCCGCTGAACAATGAGATTGTTGAGCTCGAAGACCGCGAGTATGCGGAAACGCAGCGAATCCTCGGCGAGTATACGGAAATGCTCCGGGAGCGTCTGGCCGATCTGTTGACCACAGTTTCCACCCTCGCTGAGTTGGACTTGATTTTCTCCAAGGCCGTTTTCGCAGCAGCTTATGATTGCTGCATTCCTCAACTGGGCGCCGGGCAAGGAATTGTGCTCGCGGACGTTCGGCATCCACTCCTCGATCAGTCGCTTCGAAGGGCCGGCCGGAAATCTGTCCCGCTGCGGATCACGTTACAGCAGCCCAAGAGCATGATGGTGATTAGCGGGCCGAACGCCGGAGGCAAAACGGTAGCGCTGAAGACCGTGGGAATCGCCGTCCTGATGGCCCAGGCCGGCCTGCCGGTCGCCGCCGCTGATGCGCAACTGCCGCTGTTCCATCGCGTGCTGGCGGATATTGGCGATCAGCAATCCATCCAGGCGAACCTCAGCACTTTTTCGGCGCACGTCACCGCCATCCGCAACATGGTTGAGATCGTGTGTGCGGGCGACCTGGTTCTGCTCGACGAGCTGGGATCGAGCACCGAACCCGGCGAAGGCGCCGCGCTGGCCATTGCGATTCTTGAGCGGTTCAGGAAGGCGCGCGCGCTGACCTTCGTAACCACGCATCTCGGTCGGCTGAAGGTCTACGGCAGCGAAACTGCCGAGGCCGAAAACGCCGCGATGGAGTTCGACGAGGAAACTCTTCGACCCACTTACAGGCTGCTGGTGGGCCTGCCTGGCAAGTCGAGCGCCGTAGACATCGCCGCGCGTCTCGGCCTGCAGGAAGATATCCTTGCCAGGGCCCGCGAACTGATTGGAACGGAGGAAGCAGAGGCTTCGGCGCTTCTGGCGGCGCTGCACCAGCAGCGATCGCTGGTGGAGTCGCAACTCGCGAACCTTCAGGCTGAAGAGAACAAGTTGCTGGCCCGTGCCGTCGAGCTGGAAACCAAAGCTGAGCACGACCGGCGTGCGAAGCTGAAGGAACTGGATGGGCGCCTTGAAGAAACACTGCGCGCTATGGAAAAGCGCTGGGACGAGGCCTTGGCCAATCTGCGCGCTCGCGTTGAAAAGCCTCGGCTGCCCAAGGGAATCGACCGCAAGGTGCTGGCGCTGAAGCAGGAAGCGCGCGAGGAATGGAATGCGCGGGTGCTGAACGTTCTGTCGGACACCTGGCCCGAGCAGCAGATCAGTCCTGACACGCAGGTTGCCGTCGGCGATCAGGTGCGCGTGCCCAATCTTTCCGCGGTGGGCACGGTGACGGAGATTATCGATGACCATCTTCAGGTCCAGGCAGGGAGCCTGCGGCTGCGAATTGCCAGGGATGAGGCCCGGATCGTGGCAAGGAAAGCGCCGCCCTCAGGCAGCATTCCATCCCCCGGGGGGCGGCTGGGCATGAAGGTCGAGGCTGCTTCTGCGGAGGCGCCGGACGAGATCAATGTGATTGGCAACACCGCAGAGGAGGCGCTTGACAGGGTAGACGAATTTCTTGACCGGGCCTACACGGCTGGCCGCACCCGGCTGCGTGTCATCCATGGATTTGGGAAGGGCATCCTGCGCAAGAACCTGCACGAAATGTTCGCCGCGCATCCACACGTGGAGAAGTTTTACCTGGCAGCTTCGGGCGAAGGCGGCGGCGGTGCGACCATCGTCGAGCTTAGGAAATAACCGGCTTTCGCGAACCTTCGCGCTTCTGTGCAGCATCAAATTTACGTTGGCGCCAGGTCCGGCTTTGTAGTGCCGGGCTTCAGCCCGACAGTTCTTGGCGAGCCTGGCGCTTGCGCAGTTATGCTACCGGGAGAGCCGGGAGGGGATTTTTATGGCACTACTCAATGACGATGACGCTTTGGAAATCCGCCAACGGCTAAGCCCGATGATGGCCCCCGTCCAGATTATCCATTTTACACAGGAACTTAACCTGGAATACGGGCCTGAAACGCGCCAGGTTCTCGAGGAGCTTGCCGCGCTCTCGGACAAGCTCTCGCTCGAAGTCTACGACTTTATTCTCGACAAGGAGAAGGTGGCTGAGTACGGCGTGGACAAGGTCCCAGCCACGGTGATTCGTAACGGGGTGAATTACGGCATCCGCTATTATGGCATGCCGGCCGGTTACGAGTTTTCCACCGTGCTCGATGCGATTCTCGACGTTTCAAGAGGCGATTCGGGCCTGGGCGCGGAGAGCAAGGAAAAGCTTGCGCACCTGGACGAACCCGTCCATCTGGAGGTCTTTGTCACGCCCACTTGACCGCACTGCCCGCGGGCGGTCCGCCTGGCCCACCAGTTTGCAATGGAAAATCAGCACATCACGGCCGACTGCATCGAGGCCACAGAGTTTCCCGATCTGGCCACGCAGTATCGCGTCTACGCCGTCCCCAAGACGGTTATCAACCAGACTAAAACGTTTGAAGGCGCGCTGCCGGAAAGTCATTTTCTCGATGCCATCATGACCGTCTTACAGCCGCCGGAAGAGAGCGGCAAAGCATGACGGGCGGGCGAGCACCGCAGTAGAACGCCCGGCAGGGTGCATCACACAGCGCCAGAGCGAGATGGCAGGTACTTTTGTAGCGCCTACGCTGCCATGGCGGGGTGGGCATCTGCCGAGCTAAAGCGCGGCGCTACATCTCGACATCGACCACCACGCGCTCAGTACTTCAGCACCGAATGCAAATCATATTTCGTGAGTTTTTCCTTCCCCTTGAGGAACTCGAGTTCAATCAGAAAGCCCGCGCCTGCCACTTTGCCGCCTAGTTGTTCCACCAGTTCAGCGACCGCAGCGGCGGTGCCGCCGGTGGCCAGCAGGTCGTCGATGATCAGCACTCTCTGACCTTTGCTGATCGCGTCCCGGTGGACTTCCAGGCTGTCCTTGCCGTATTCCAAACTGTATTCCACGCGCGCGGTTTCAGCGGGTAGTTTATTGCGCTTGCGCACGGGAACAAATCCAGCATTCAGCCGATAGGCCACCATGGGGGCAAAGATGAAGCCTCGCGCCTCAATTCCCACCACCCGGTCGATCACCTGGCCAACATAATGGTCAGCCAATGAATCCACAGCGGCGCGCAGCCCCACCGGGTCCTTCAGCAGGGTTGTGATGTCGTAAAAAAGAATCCCCGGTTTGGGGAAGTCCGGAACTTCGCGGATCAGTGCCTTTAGATTGTCCACGCAACGTCTCCTCTTTGGATGGATCAGCTACCAGTCGCTTTCAATCACAAAGCTCTTGCAGCTGCTTTGCACCTGCTCTTCAAATTCCTGGATCCGGTCCACGCGCGCGCTGCGCGGCCCTTCGGCAAGGCGGGACTTGAATTCCGCCAGCGCTGCCACATCCCCGATCGCGTAGGCTTCCACCGAACCGTCAGCGCAATTCTTAACGTATCCAGAAAGCCCCAGGCGATTGGCCCAGTTCTCCGTGAAAAACCGAAACCCCACCCCCTGCACTCGCCCGATCACCACGTATTTTCTGGCTTGTTTCTCCATGACATTACTCGGTACTTTACTCTGGTCCGGGTGCCTCGTGCTTATACCGGAGTTTGCGAAAGGGCACGACTTTCAGTCGTGCCGAACCCTAGACGCTGGAAGCTTAACCGACCGGGTCCGGATCTGCGGCATTCCCGCAGCCCCGGACCCGGAGACGGCGCAAAATTTCGCTCGATCTGTCGCGTCACGAATAATTCGTTCCCTTTCACGATCCGTACTGGCTTGCCGCGTCAAACCTGAAATGGCCTGAGCCTTGGAACTCTCGAACCGCAGCGTCCCGCCGCGTCGGGTCCCATCCCAGCCGTTCGGCAAAGATCTCCGCCACTGCTGGAACGGCTTCGCGAAGCGCCTCGGCAGCGTACCAGCTCAACCCGGAGCGGCGCAGGAGAAAGTCATCAATCTCGCGGGCCATTTCCTGCTCCACTGCAAATGCGACTTCCGCGCCTAGGCAATCCGCCGCACCGGGAAGCGGATCGGCCAGCTTGCGGTCTGCGCGGATGGGCTCAAGCACCTGCTGCCACCGCGTCCCGTAGGTCCTCACCATGCGCTCGGCCGCGGCCTGCGGAATATCAAAAAGTCGCCCTGCATCCTTCGCAGCATCCCTCGAATACCTTTCGAAATTATCCGTGTGGCCGCCGGGCAGTGGTGTGCTGCGCGTCGGGTGCGCTGTCCATCCGGACGGTGCACCGCCCGGCAGGCTGGCCGCAACGTGATCCACAAGTTTTTCTCCCAGCGAGCGCGATGTGGTCAGCTTGCCTCCGCAAACCGTGATCAGATTGCCGGCCCAGGGGTCCTGGTGCAGGCGATACTCGCGCGTGTTTTCCGACGGGCTGGCGCCGGGCTGGATGGCGAGCGCTCGCAGGCCCGCATACGCCCCGATCACGTCACTTGTCCCGAGCGGCTGGCGCAGCACCCGATTGATCGCTCGCAGCAGGTAGTCTACATCTCCACTATCCGGCCGCACCTCGCACGGATCCCGATCGTAGTCAGTGTCCGTAGTTCCCACGAGGCCATGGCGATGCCACGGCATCATTAAAAAAATGCGCTTGCCCGGCACTATGGCCGCGAATATGGCGAAATCACCCGCGACCGGCGGAACCACAATATGCGTGCCTTTGGTCAGCCGAACCGTTTTTGAGCCGTCATAACCCGGCAGCAGCGCCCTCACGTAGTCCACCCAAGGGCCCGTGGCGTTCACCCAGAATTGCGAGGTAATTTCAAAGCGTCTGCCCGTCCGGCGATCTTCCACTTCGGCTGTGGCCACCTTGGGGCGTTCGTTGCCCTTTTGCGCACCCAGCTTGAACCCGCAGATCTTCGCGTAATTGGCGATCGCAGCCCCATGCTCGGCGGCGTCCACAATATTTTCGATGGTCAGCCGCGCGTCATCCGTCAATGAATCGTGATACAGGGCGCCCTCGCGCAAGCCATCTGCCTCGAGCCGTGGTACGCGCCGCAGCAGCTCCTCCTTGCTCAACCTCTGATGGCGGTCTGCCGCTCCGAGATTGCCCAACAGATCGTAAATGCTCAGCCCCAGCCGCACCTTCAGCGGCGAATAGGGGTCGCCGCGATAGATGGGGAATAAGAACGGCACGGGCCACGCGAGGTGGGGCGCCAGTTTGCGCAGCAGCCGCCGTTCGCGCCGGGCTTCGTGAACCAACCGAAATTCGAACTGGTCGAGGTAGCGAAGTCCGCCGTGGATCAGCTTTGAAGACCGGCTGGAAGTCCCGGCCGCAAAATCGCCCGCTTCTACCAGCCCGACTTTCATTCCGCGCAACGCAGCTTCACGCGCAGTCGATGCTCCGTTGATTCCGCCCCCGATGACGACCAGATCGAATTGCGTCTCCGACAGCGCATCCACGTTGCGTTTCATGGGCTCACGTCCCGCAGTCATCTGCCCAAAAGCGAAATTGAAGATGGGCCAGCAGGCTAAGGATTTTACATCATACCCCAAATCATGGCCGCGCCCCGGCCTTGCGATTCCGGCCGCAAAACAGGAAGCAAACTCATCACCAGCGGCCGTAGTCGCGGCTTGCAGCGCTCGATCTGAAACGCGCGCAAAGGAGAAGAACTATCCGGGGGGAATTGTTGACTGGGCAGGGGACGCCCGCACTCCTGATCGGAACCTGGCCAACCGACACTTGGAGGCCTGCCTGTCCCGCGCAGGGGCGTGTCCGATCAGACCTCTTCTGCCTGGAACTCTTGCAGCTAACGCCTGCCCACGATGTAGTCTTCCAGGCTTTCGGCGAGAGCCTTGTTTTGAAACGCGATAACCTTCAGCAAGTCCTGGATCGAAATCATGCCGCGATATGTGCCATTCTCGGCAACGACCAGCAGGTGGTAAATGCCATAAATTTCCATCAGCTCAAAGCATTTTTCGATCGATTCTTGCGGAGAGACCGTAACCAGGCGTGTGCTCATGATCTCTGATGCGCGGACCCACTCAGGACATTTATTCTCAGCGGCAACTTTGTCAGAGACATCGCTTTGCGATACCACGCCGACTACTTTTCCCTGGCCGTCGCACACGGCAACGGCGCGAACCTGCTTTTCCCGGAGGTAGCGAGCTGCTGCATGAACGGTAGTGGCCTCAGCGATTGAGAAAACTTCCCCTCGCGACTCGGTCAAGGTTGAAACCGTCATGGTCTTCACCTCGGAAACGAATTTTGGACGTTGACCTCATGCTAAGCCGGGGTTCAGCGCATTTCAAGTGATTTTCGAGGAGATCATCGGCTGCCGTTCCTACCGAAGTTTAGGCAGGTGGGTAAGACGGCGCTGCTAGATGAAACCTGTCTGCCCGCGCCCCTTCTTCTGCGGTGGGAAGGCAGCGGCCAGCGGCTCAATCAGAACCACAGCGTCGGCGCGGATGGCCTCGCCCCTGCCGATGGCGTCAACGCCTTCGCCGGTCTTTGCCTTGATGCTCACCTGCTGCGCCTCGATCCCGAGCGCCTCGGCGAGTTTTTCTTTCATCTGGGAAATAAAAGGCGCCAGCTTCGGGCGCTCCAGGCTGATGGTGGAATCGACGTTGATAATCCGATAGCCGGCTTGGTCAAGCAGTTCCTGCGCGCGACGCAAAAACGTCAGGCTCGAGGCATTGTGCCACTCGGGCGAAGTATCGGGAAAGTGCCGCCCGATGTCGCCCAGCGCCGCCGCTCCCAGCAGCGCATCACAGACGGCGTGGGCAAGCGCATCGCCATCGGAATGGCCCACCGGCCCCAGCTCAAAAGGAACCTCGACGCCGCCCAGAATCAGCTTTCTGCCGGTGGCCAGCCGATGGACATCATTGCCAAAACCGATCCGGTGCGCACACCTGGATTCCACAATCCCCTCTCGCGACCTTCCGCGCCCCTGGCGGGCCAGCTATCAATCAGTCTGTGGTGATGGGATTTGCTCTTACATCAGCAATTTTTCGCGGCGCTCAGCCTTTTCGTGCTCCTGCGCAAGAAACAGGCGAGCCAGTGGCAAATCCGAAGGCTTGGTGATTTTGATATTCCGGTCCGAACCCATCAGCACCGTGACGGCGCCGCCCAGCCGTTCTACCAGGCTGGATTCGTCTGTTCCGTCATATCCGTCTGCTTCCGCGCGTTCGCAGGCCTCTTTGATGATATTGAAGCGAAAGGCCTGGGGTGTCTGCGCCAGCACAATCCGTTCGCGGGGGATGGTTCCCAGTATCGTTTGCCGCTCCACCTGCTTTACCGTATCCACACTGGGAACGCCGAAAATGGCCGCGCCCGACTGGCACGCCGCCTCGACGCATATACGGATCATCTCCGGGCTTACAAAAGGCCGCACGGCATCATGCACCACGACAATATCTGTTGCTGCAGGCGCTTTCTGCAGGGCAAGGGAAACGGTCTGCTGGCGCGTTGCACCGCCGGCAACCAGATGGACGGGCTTATGGAATTGCTCCCGCTCAAGTTCCACCTGGGCCCGTTCCATATCCTCATTCCTCAAGCCCAGGTAGATTTCGTCAATCGAGTCGGCCTCGTTGAATTTCCGCAGGGTGTGGACCACGATCGGCACATTGTCGATGGAAAGAAACTGCTTGGGCGTTTCGCCGCCCATCCGGACGCCCGCGCCCGCAGCGGGAATGATGGCTAACACTCTCATCTCAGGAATGCTTCCCGTTCGAACCGGCGAACACGCCAGCCGTGCTACGCTCCCGCCGACCCTTGAGACTGGACGACCTCGGCTCGCTGCTTACTGTTCTCATATTTCCCGAAGATCATTTTTCCGGCAGTCGTCTGCAGAACGCTGGTCACGGAAATATCGATGGTCTTAGAGATCATCTTTTTCGCATTGTCCACAACCACCATCGTGCCATCGTCAAGGTAGGCAACGCCCTGGTTGTATTCTTTGCCTTCCTTGAGGATGAACACTCGCATGATTTCGCCGGGAAGCACCACGGGCTTTAAGGCGTTGGCCAGTTCGTTGATGTTCAGCACCGGCACGTGCTGAAGCTGGGCAACCTTGTTCAGATTGAAGTCGTTGGTCAGGATCTTTCCTTCAAACTTTTTGGCCAGTTCGATCAGCTTAAGATCCACCTCACGGACCTGGGGGAAATCTTCTTCTACGATCTGAACCTGGACGGAGGTTATTTTCTGGATGCGCTGCATCACATCCAGTCCCCGCCGGCCCCGGTTGCGCTTCATGGGATCCGTCGAGTCGGCCACAAGCTGTAGTTCGCGCAGCACAAACTGCGGCAGGATCAGCGGGCCCTCAATAAATCCCGTCTCGCAGATGTCCGCAATCCGGCCGTCGATGATTACGCTGGTGTCGAGAATCTTGCTGCTCTTCCTGCCCTGCCGCTCCGCCGCAAACAGCCCTCCCATCGCCGCCAGGTTCAGCAGATCGCCCTTCGAGGCGCCCACAACGATGCCCACGTAACCCAACAGCAGCAGGAGAATAATCTGGACGTACGAGGTCGACATCCGCTCCAGCGAAGTCAGGCTCAGCAGATGGCTGATGATCAAGGCGCCCAGTACGCCCAGCGAGCCGCCCACCACAGCGCCGATCAGGCGCTTAAGGCTGGCTTGCCTCAGGCGCATCTCGATAAAAACGAAAGCACATGCCAATACTGCGCCAACCAGAGCGGAAACGAATGAAGACCAATGAAAAGGCCGCAGATGGTAACCGGCTGCAATGACCGATATTATAAATATTACTCG
Source organism: Terriglobia bacterium (assembly GCA_036278995.1). Taxonomy (GTDB): domain Bacteria; phylum Acidobacteriota; class Terriglobia; order UBA7540; family UBA7540; genus SCRD01. The sequence goes on from DASUJZ010000060.1 coordinate 51,473, forward strand.
AATCGACGCCATTTCCCAGGCCATAAAATTCGAGCTCCCTTCCGCATGAATTCGGGAATAGAGTTTCAAGCATGTTGCCTCCACAAAGGGGCAGCCATACCGTTGCGCGAGGTCAAGTATAGCATTTCTAAGGTTGCAGAGGCCAACTAAGAGGCGCCTGCTTTACAGCAAATTAACAGTGCCAACCCGCATCCCGGAAGCCCTGCATTTCCTCCCAGTTTACTTGTGGGGACGTGCTCTGATGACGATCGGCGCGCCCGTGAAGCCGAACTTTTCCCGGATGCGGTTTTCCAGGAAGCGCTCAACGGAAAAGTGCAGCTTGCCGGCGCGGTTGGTAAACGCGATGAAGGTGGGCGGAGAAACGGCCGCCTGGGTCAGATAGTAGATGCGCAACGGGCGGCCGTGCAGGCTGGGCAGCCTTCGCAAATCGACCCCTTTCAGGAACTCGTTCATCTGCGCGGTGGGCACGCGGGCATTCCGGGCCGCGGTGACTTCGTCGATCAGCCTCCACAGGCTGGGCAGCCGCTGGCCCCTAAGCGCCGAAATAAAGGCAATCGGCGCATAGTCCAGGAATTTCATTCGTTGCCGCAGTTCCTGTGTGTAGTCGTGTGTAATGGTGGGGCCCTTCTGAATGGCGTCCCACTTATTGACCACCAGGATGATAGACCGGCGGCTCTCATGCGCGTAGCCGGCAATATGTGTGTCGAGCGCCGTCACGCCTTCTTCAGCATCAACGATAAACAGGGCGATGTCCGCCTGTTCCAGGTGCTTGCGAGCCTGAATCACGCTCAGCTTCTCAGCCAGCAGCTTGGTCTTTCCTTTGCGCCGGATTCCCGCCGTGTCGATAAAAACATACTTGGCCCCGTCGCGTTCCACCTCCACGTCCACCGCATCGCGCGTGGTGCCGGCGATGGGAGTAACGATGGCACGTTCTTCGCCGGCCAGGCGATTCAGCAGCGTCGATTTGCCCACATTGGGCCGCCCGATGATGGCAATCCTGACAGCCGCTTCCGGGCTTGCAGGAGCCTCTTCCGGCGCCTCGAAGCCCGCCGTGACGTGGTTGAGAAGCTGATCGACTCCCAGCCCGTGCTCAGCCGAGACGGGAAAAGTGGATTCCACCCCCAGCCTCGCGAACTCTGCGGCCAGCGGAGCGTGCATGGGCAGATCAATTTTGTTCACGGCTACCGAAAAGGGCTTGCCGGTTTTCCGCAGCAGCCCGCAGAGTTCCTGGTCGAGCGGAAGCACTCCTTCGCGCCCGTCAACCACCAGAATCAGATGCGCAGCCCGGCTAATAGCCATGCTCGCGTGCCGAAATATTTCGGCGGCCATCAGGTCGTGGTCCTGCGGAACGATGCCGCCGGTATCCACCAGCTTGAAGCGCGCGCCCTGCCATTCTGCCGTCCCTTCGATGCGGTCCCGCGTCATTCCCGGTTCATTGCCCACCAGTGCGCGGCGGCTTCCGACAATCCGGTTGAACAGCGTCGATTTCCCCACGTTGGGGCGTCCGAGAATTACGATCAGCGGCAAGTTCGGCATCGATCACTCAATTGATACGGTTGCATCATTCGGCCCGAAAGCTTCTGTGCTATTCTTGGCAATGCGCATCCAGTTTGGATTTCCAGTCTAGCGGACGCTGCGGATTCCCGCCAGATTGGCTCGTTGGTTTCGTAGCGCCGGACATCAGTCCGGCAGATTCCTGGCTGTTTTGCCTTTGTAGCGCGGGGCGTCACAGGTCGCTGAACAAGACGAAATTGTCATGCTGAGAGAAGCGAAACATCCCCGTATTTCCTTAAACAAATGCAGGGATTCTTCGCGGACTTTACCCTGAGCCCCTTCTCCCGCTCTGCGGGATGAGGGCGTTCGCAAGTGGAGAGCGAACGGGCTCAGAATGACGGGCGCAAAAATGCTTGTTCAGCAACCCGACAGAGACACCGCTAGACGTTTTACGTTCTGCTAAGCTTGCAGCACACTCATGGGAGTTAAGAGCCAGACAACGCAGAAAGCGCCGCTCGAACGCATCTTCGGGGCCTCGGGCTGGCTGGCCCGTCATCATCCCAGCTTTGAATACCGGCCGGGCCAGTTGGAAATGGCCGAGGCCATCGAGTCCTCCGTCGAGAACGGCCAGCACCTGATTGTCGAAGCCGGCACCGGAACCGGCAAGACGCTGGCCTATCTGGTGCCGCTCGTCCGTAGCGGGCAGCGAGTGGTCATTTCAACCGGAACCAAGAACCTTCAGGAGCAGCTTTTCTACAAAGACATTCCTTTCATCCGCAAGCTCTTTCCAACTCTTCGCGCCACGCTCATGAAGGGTCGGCAGAATTATCTTTGCCGGCAGAAATTGTATGACATTGAAAGGCAGCCGGTACTGAGCGGGCTCGAAGAGGTGGACCTTTACGCCCGTCTGCGTGACTGGGAATCGCAGACGGAAACCGGCGACCGTACGGAAGTGGATGGACTCCAGGACACCAGCGAACTCTGGTCGCGAGTGGACGCCCGCCGGGAAACCTGTACGGGCCAGAAATGCCAGCAGTTCGAGCGCTGCTTCATCACCTGGACGCACCAGCGCGCCGCCGAGTCGGACCTGATTATCGTGAACCACCACCTGTTCTTTGCCGACCTGGCCCTGAAGCAGTCCGACTACGCCAGTCTGCTGCCGGACTACTCGGCCGTAGTCTTTGATGAGGCCCATCAGATCGAGGATGTTGCCACGCAGTATTTCGGCCTGAAGGTTTCCAACTACCAGATGGAAGAGCTGGCGCGCGACACTGAAGCCACGCTGAAAGTGAAAGCCCTTGAAAGCGCCGAGGTGCTGAGCGCTGTCCGCGAGCTTCGGCGGCGCAGCGAGCTTTTCTTTGAGCTCTTCCCGGCAGTCGATGGCCGCACGAATTTCGACAACCGCGAGAGCTTTCTGGATGTGCGCCGCGGCACCTACTCCGCGCTCATCAACGCGCTCATCCGGCTTGAGACGGATTTGCTGGGCGTTAAGGATCGGCCCGAGGAGGTCAACAATCTGGCGCGTCGGTCGGCGGAAATCCATCAGGCGCTTGAAGTCATTATGGAAAGCCGTGACCGCAGCCTGGTTTACTGGTGGGAAAGACGAGGCCGCGGAGTGTTTGTTGAAGCCTCGCCGATTGATGTTTCGCCCATCCTGCGTGAACGACTGTTCGGGCAGGTGCGGACCGTCATCCTCACCTCTGCAACGCTCGCCGTGGGCGGGAGGTTTGATTTTCTCAAGCGCCGCCTGGGACTCGATATGCCGCGCGAAAAGATCCTGGAATCGCACTTCGATTTTGCCCGCCAGGCGATCCTCTACACGCCGATGCACCTCCCGGACCCTCGCAGCGCGGAGTTTGCCTCGCGCGCGGCCGGAGAAATTGTGAATCTTCTGAAGGCCACGGAAGGCAGGGCATTCGTGCTGTTTACGTCCTATCAGCAGATGCGCGCCGTTTACGAGTTGGTTCGCCGCCGCCTTCGTTATCCGATGCTGATGCAGGGCTCGGCCCCGCGCACGGCGCTGCTTGACAGGTTCCGCTCAACTCCGCACGCCGTGCTGTTTGCCACCAGCTCCTTCTGGCAGGGCGTAGATGTCCAGGGTCAGCAACTTAGCGCCGTCATTATCGACCGGCTGCCCTTCGCCGTCCCGACGGACCCCGTGGTGGCGGCGCGCATCCGCCAGATCAACGATGACGGCGGCAACGCCTTTGTCGAATACCAGATTCCCGAGGCCGTCATCGCCCTCAAGCAGGGCTTCGGGCGGCTGATTCGCAGCGAGACCGATCGCGGCGTGCTGGGCATCCTTGACCACCGCATCGTGAAGAAGCCGTACGGCAAGATTTTTTTTGAAAGCCTTCCGCCCTACCGCCGCGCCGGCCGGCTGGATGAGGTCAGCGATTTTATGCAAGAATGTTTGTAGTCGATTTGGAAAGGATTTGGACGCGTCGTGCGACACACAGTTTCTCTGTGTTCTCTGTGGCTGCGGATTTTTAACACAGAGATCACGGAGCATCTCTGCGGTCTCTGTGTTGAGCTTTTTCGCACAGAGGGCACGGAGACGGCCTGTTGTTCAATGTAACGGCGGGCCGGTGCAGCCTGGAGAGCGAGAGGACCCATGTTTGAGGTATCGGTTGAATATTCCTTTGCCGCCGGCCATGCGCTGCGCGGTTACAAAGGGAAGTGCGAGAACGTTCACGGGCACAACTACAAGGTTCGTGTCACGGTTGGCGGCGAGAGGCTGAATCCAATCGGGCTGCTCATCGATTTTTCCGATCTGCGCGCAGCGGTTAAAGAACTGGCGGAGCGGTTCGACCACCATTTCCTCAACGACCTTGAGCCCTTTACCGATACCAACCCCTCCGCCGAAAATCTGGCGCGCTATCTCGGTACAGAACTGGAGCGGAAAATCAGGGATCAGGGATTGAGTGTCAGCAGCGTAACCGTGTGGGAAACGGATACAACCTCGGCCAGCTATCGGCCCCCTGCAAGTTCCTCACCGGAGAACGGGGCGCGAAGCTGAAGCAGCGGTTGCCGCGCCTAGTGTGACCAGAAAGAAACGGTGGGGTGCAGGTGCGAGTTGTGCTCGTGCATACACTCACCCGGGCACAAATAAACGTCCTCACACCAGGGGCAGCGCAACAGCAGGTTCCTCTCGCGCACAGTGCTGCAGGCAGAGCACACTTCAAGAAGGTCAGCAACCACATGGCGTGAGACTTTTCGCCAGGTCTCCATCACTTCCTGCTCTTCCTGCAATTTGTGAAGGTCCTCTTGATCCATCATGGCAACTCCCCTCTCCAGCATGGTGCAGAGCAACCCTCGTGCCAATTGCCCGTTCAACTCGCAAGCATTAACTCGATCATTAAGTCCTTTTAATTCAATAAGAGCTTTTTTCAGAAAATGCCCCCAGGGTGTGACCACCGGAAAAGCTTTTCGGGTGCGTCACCTCATGGGCTCTCGGAAGTAACATTTTAGTATCAGCTCGCTACCCGGTTTTGCAGCAATTTGCCAACGCGAGCCCGGGGTTAAAACCCTCGAAACAATTGGGGTTCTCAGGCCTTCGGCCACCTCCGTTGCGCACCTCTCGAGGGGGCCCGCAGCCCTAGCCGCGGCGCCGGTTTCAGGTTTTCTCCATTGCCAACTGCTGCCGGAACTTTCGCGCGCATATCAGGCGAATTTTACCTGCACGTCCTGCCGATCTTCCTCGGTGGCCTTGAAGAAGTCACGCGGGAGCAGGTGCATAAACCCGGCCAGAATCATATCCGGGAATTGCTGGATGCGAATGTTATAAGTATTGACGCTGTCGTTCAGGAATTCGCGCCGGTCGGCAATCCTTTCTTCGATCTCCGTGATGCGTCCCTGGAGCTGCATAAAGTCGTTATTGGCTTTTAATTCCGGGTAGTTTTCCGCCACTGCGAACAGGGTTTTCAGCGCTCCGGTCATCATGTTATCGGCCTGAGCTTTTTCCGGCCCTGTGGTAGCTTTCTGATAGGCGCTGCGAGCCTCGGTCACCTGCTGAAAGGTTTTCTGTTCGTACTGCATGTAACCCTTGCAGGTGTCAATCAGCTTGGGCAGCTCGTCGTGCCTCTGCTTCAGCAGGACGTCGATATTTGCCCAGGCCTTGTCGATGTCGTTCTTCAGCCGCACAAGGCTGTTGTAGATGCTGACCGTGTAGACCACAATGGCAATCACAACCAGAAGAAATACCAGCAAAGCCAGAATCGCTACTCCCACCATTGTCATCCTCCCGCTCCAGATTATAAAAAGCCATGCCTGGTCATAAGCATCGCGGCGCAAAAAACGGCCAGGCTCGCCCCGCCGATCACCATCATCGTCGAGCGCCAGCCGATGCCGCGCTTGAGCTCATCCGCTGATTTGGAAGAAATCAGGAACGTTGTGTTGTGGGTTCCCTTGGTAATCAGGTTTCTGTCGAATTCGTCCTCGGGCCGGGTATTTTCTACACAGGTGCCCAGCACGTCATACTCGTGGTCCGGCTTGATGCAGTATTCCGTAAAGCGGAACGGATCGGTGCAGCCGTAATCGGCGCCTGAGTACTCCAGCAGCTCATCCTCGGTCTTGGCATTTACGGAAAGGCCGGAGCCATCGGAAGCATCCGCCTCCATGCGCCGGAAAAGGTTCGCGACTGAGAAGCTTGCCACTCCATCCCCAATCTGGCGGCGGCAATTCACCGGCAAGTCGAACTCGGCTTCCCGAGGTTCCACGTGAATTCGCCCCGAGTCGTCAGAAATATAGAAACGCCTGCCGTTCTGGTCTGTCCGGTGATGCTGCCAGCCGTTCCGGTTCACGTAGCGGTCGATCACCACTCGAAAGGCATAACAGGGAGTGCCGCTCACGGGGCTTGGGAACGGCGTATCGCCTCCCGCGTGGCCATGCACCTGGACGATGCCCATGGGAACGCTCCGGATGGGAATGGTCGGCGTGTCGGCTACTATCAGGCTCTTCCGAAAAGTTCGCAGCCCGCGAAAGAACAGCAACAGCCCCAGTCCAAACCCCATCACCAGCCATGCGTCAATGTTTCCGTCGGGCTGCATCGCCAAAAGAGCCAAAAATCGCCCAATCGTAGCTCGACGCCCACGAAAAGGCAAGCCAATCTTGAATCGCCTCCGGCGGTTGGTTCAACCGGCTCTTCGTGAATCTTGAATTTTGAACCGCCCCTGTCGGACTTGGTGCAACCTGTCCTTATTGAATCTTGAATTTTGAATCGGGTTCTGACTCCTGTCTTCTGGCTTCTGATTCCTGTCAGCATTCCTTAGCTGGAGCTAGGTCGCTTTCCTAGGCTGATGCGTGTTTCGCCTGCCCTGGCTCAGGTTTCTAGCGTCCCGGAGTTTCCCGCTCGCCGGCTTCTTTCGCGCAATCCCCTGCGCAGCCACGAACCGTTTTGCAGGCGCGCGGCCCGTCCCTCATCACTGCTCACTGATCACCGATTTCTTCTGTTGTATAATTAAGGAAGAACCGGGAAAGTATATGATCTTCTCCACAAAATTCTTTGTGGCGGCTGGAATTCTTGGCATTGCGCTTGCAGGCATTTCTATCGATCCTGCACTGCTGAATCTTGTGTCACAGTTGCATTATGCCAGGCTGCTCGATCCCCATTACCGGACCGTTTCCGCTTCTTTAGCGGTCGTGGTTGGGTTGATCGGACTGCGCCGATACAGTAAGGCAAGAAGTCGCAAGCGGAACCAGCAATCGGCTTTGGACACTGATCCGTACCGTGGTTCCCACCCTTTCAACAAGTAGCGCCAACTGTATCGCGCCCTTCAGCTAGGCAGGTGTTTGCTCTTGTAGCGCCGAGCTTCAGCTCAGCATCTTTGCTGACGCATATACCAGCGGGTGGGCCAGTAAGTCGTCAACCGAAGATCAGGTATGAGCATCCTCAGCACAATCCTGGCGGCAGGCGTTGGATCATCATGTGTTTTTCTGCTCACCTTGGTAACCGCGCTCATCCATGAGGCAGGCCACGCCGTTGCCTGGACGTTGGCGGGAGCGCAAGTGCGTGAGGTTGGGTTCGCCCGTCCCCATGGAGCGGCTCTGCGCCTCAGGGTAGGGAAGCTGACCATTGCTTTCAATCCTTTCACCATTTTTGCCTACACGCTCGTCGAGGGTTCAAACGAACAACTCAGTCCCCCCTCCAGGTTCCAGCGGGTCGTGCTCCACGGATCGGGGATTGCCGCCAACCTGCTCGCAGCCGCCCTGGGACTGGTTTTCAACGATCCCCTCCTGCACCTCTTCGCGCTGGCCTCGGCGGTTCTTGCTTTTCAGAATATCTTCTTCAGGGATGGGGAAAGGATTCTGTCAGCCCTTTCCAAATCCTGAACCAATCGCTACCCCGTAGTTCCGCTCTGGAATCTGGAATGTTGAATCGCAAATCGCGCCCCAGCTCGACCCTCATCACTATTCACTGACCACTGATTTCTTCATCCTTCACACTTCATCCCTTACTCCTTGCTTCTTGTTCCTGTCTCCTGCATTTGCAGTATGATATCCCGTTGCATTCGAGTCGGCAGGGCATGCCAGGAAAGCGCTGGCGCGGCGAGGCGCTCGACAACCGGGGAGGGATGCATGAGTTGGAAAGCGGGAGTATTCGGAATTTTATGTGCCCTGATGGTAAGTGGGGCCCGTGTTGATGCGGCAGGCGCGGAGCAGCCTGCCAAAGCCCGCCAGGCGCGGGATGCCATCCAGCACGTTGTAGTCCTGTTTCAAGAGAACGTTTCCTTTGATCATTACTTCGGGACTTATCCGCACGCGCTTAATCCCAAAGGTGAGCCTGCCTTCACCGCTCTGCCCGGAACTCCCAAGGTGCATGGCTACACCAACCGGTTGCTCCGTCACAATCCCAACATGCGCAACCCGGCGAACGGAATGGGACGCTCCAATCCTTTCCGGCTGGACCGGAGCCAGGCGGCCACGGCTGACCAGAGTCATGAGTACACCGCCGAACAGCAGGCTTTTGACCACGGCAAGATGGACCTGTTTCCCGCATCGGTTGGCCATCCGGATGGTCCGCGCGTTCCCGGCGAGCATCCGGGCGTGCTCGCCACCAGCGGACTCACCATGGGCTACTTTGACGGCAACACCGTCACCGCCTACTGGAATTACGCGCAGCACTACGCGATGAGCGACCATCAGTTTGATGTCATTTTCGGCCCCTCCACGCCCGGGGCCATCAACCTCGCCTCCGGCCAGACAAATGGAGTGGTCAATGACCAGAACGCCCAGGGACACATGGTTGCGGACGGCAACGGCGGCTTCACGCTGCTCGCCGATCCCAATCCTGTCGGCGACATCTGCTCCAGCACCTCGGACTCTCTGGTCCACATGACCGGCCGAAACATTGGCGACCTCCTCACCGCCGCCAACGTTTCCTGGGGATTTTTCCAGGGCGGCTTTGACCTCACTGTCGTCAATCCCAACGGCAGCACCGGCTGTCGCCGCAGTTCAATGTCGCCATGGACCAAGGTTCTTTCGCGCGATTACGTTCCGCATCATGAGCCATTCCAGTACTACAAATCGACGGCCAACCCCCGGCATAACCGTCCATCGTCGCCCCAGGTTGTGGGCAGCAATCACGATGGCGGGGCAAACCATCAGTACGACACCCACGACTTTTTCGACGCCATCAAGGCTGGAAATTTTCCCACCGTCAGCTACATCAAGGCCCCCGGTTATGAAAATGGACATGCCGGCAATTCCAGTCCGCTCGATGAGCAGAAGTGGATCGTCAACATTGTCAATTTCCTCGAACAGCGGCCCGAATGGGAACATACAGCCGTCATCATTGCCTATGACGATTCCGATGGCTGGTATGATCATCTCAAGGCGAAGATCGTGAACGGTTCTGCCACGCTCAAGGACGCGCTAGACGGCATCGGCAAATGCGGCGACGGATCGGAAGCCCTGGGCGGCGTCAATCCGGGCACAGCGCACGCGCAGGGGCGTTGCGGACCGGGGCCGCGCCTGCCGCTGCTGGTCATCTCGCCCTGGGCCAAGGGAAATTATGTCGATCACACTCTGACGGACCAGACCTCAATCCTGCGTCTCATCGAGGACCTTTATCTTAACGGCGAGCGCATCGGCGGAGGCTCGTTTGACGCGCAGTCCGGGTCGCTGCTCGGTATGTTTGACTTCAGCAATGGCACGCCACAGAACACCGCCAAGCTGATTCTTGATCCCGACACGGGATTGGTGGTCCCGGGCCGGAAGTAGGGTGCCGCCGTGGGGCGATGGACGCGTAGAAAACTCTTGCGGCAGGGCGGCCTGGCTTGCGCCGGCCTTGTGGGCGCGCGCGGATGGGCGCAGGCTTGCCTGATGCAGAATGCCGTTGCGGGCAGCCGCCACACGCGGGCCAGGACCCTCGATGCCATGCGGCTGGCATCGTTTGTCGATCCCCTGCCGCTGCCCGTGCTGCAAACGCCGCAGGGCCGCCGGTCATCCACTGCGCTCGGAGCAACCGATGCGCCTTATTATCCAGTCCACGTCCGCGCCATCCAGTGCAAGCTTCATCGCGATCTTCCGCTTTCGCGCCTCTGGGGCTACGGCGCCACCTCGGCCCCGGTGCTGTTCGAGGCATCCAGCGGCCAGGGTGTTCTGATCGACTGGATCAATGAACTGCCGATCGAGCACATCTTTTCAATGAACCCGCCCCGGCCCGGCATGGAACACGCGCCGCCCACTCGCCTCTCGACGCACCTGCACGGTGCGCGCGTGCCCTCGGTGAGCGACGGCTATCCTGACAATTGGTACGGCCCGGGCGAACACCGGCTCTGCTATTACCCCAATCCCCAGGAAGCCATGGCGCTCTGGTGCCACGATCACGCCATGGGCGCCAGCGTTTTCAATATTTTTGCCGGCCTCATGGGTTGGTACCTCATCCGCGACCGGGTGGAGCAGGCGCTCAACCTTCCCGCCGGCAAGTATGAGCTGCCGTTGCTCATCTATGACCGCAGCTTTACCCCGGAAGGCCAGTTGTACTATCCGAACCCGCCGGAGGAGGGCGCATGGGCGCAGGAGTTTCTGGGTGACGCGATGCTGGTGAACGGCAAGGTGCGCCCCTATCACAATGTCGAGCCGCGCAAATACCGATTGCGCATTGCCAACACAGCAAATTCGCGCTTCTTTTCTCTCTCGTTTTCGAATGGGCAAAGTTTTCACGTCATCGGCTCTGACCAGGGATTCCTCGCGGCGCCGGTTGAGGTGGCGCGGCTTGTCCTCGCGCCTTCCGAGCGCGCGGATGTGATTGTCGATTTCAGCGGCGCGCGGGGTGAGCGCCTGGTCCTGGCCAGCGATGAATTCGAGTTGATGCAGTTCCGCGTCGGCAATGATCCGGTCAGCGACCCGAGCTCGCTGCCCAAGATGCTGCGGCCCATCCAGCGCATTCCAGAATCGCAGGCAGCGCGCACGCGCCTCCTGACGCTGAATGAATATGATTACGATAATGGAATGGCTATGGTGATGCTGCTCAACCGCAAACACTGGAGCGATCCCGTCACGGAGCGCGTCAAGCTGAACTCGACTGAGATTTGGAGCCTCGCCAATCTTACCCAGGATACCCATCCCATCCATCTTCACATGGTGCGCTTCCAGGTGCTCGACCGCAGAAGCTTCGCCGTGGATGACTACCTGGCCAGCAACTCGCTGCCTCTGCGCTACACCGGCGCGGCCCTGCCTCCCGAGCCGCATGAAATGGGCTGGAAAGACGTTGTGCAGTGCCCCCCGGCAACAGTAACCCGCATCATCATCCCCTTTGCCGGCTACGCAGGCCGCTATGTGTGGCACTGCCACATCCTCGAGCACGAGGCCAACGAGATGATGCGCCCCTACGACGTCCTCCTGTAGCGCGGGTCTTTACGGCCCGCGGCTCTTCTTCATTCTCGAATGTGGAATTTTGAATCTTGAATTCCGGACTGCGGTGGGTCGCGCACACGTCGCGCTCTTCGCGATGTATGCGGACCGAAAGCAGAGCAGAGTAGCGCGGACCCCCCGAAGTTCGCGTGCCAGTGTATTTTTTAGGAGGGCTGGGCCTCGGCCCAGCCACACAGCCCGCGGACCTTGTTTCTTTTTATTCTCTTCTGGAATCTCGAACCTTGAACCGCCTCTCGCTCACCGGCTCTCCTCACCATTCACTATCCGCCATTCACTAACCCTTGCCTTCTTTACCAGCCCATTACTACTTCGGTAATGGCCTATTTGGGATGGAAGTTTGGCCCATTTCGTGCGACACTACCGTTTCGAGCGGGTAAACTGCACAAAATCCGCGTTGATTGTCACCTCCTTGTGACAAAACACAGGAGCAGGGCGACAACTAATGTGTACAACCAACTTGCCAGCAAGCTGGCGAGCGGGGCGAATTGAGTTTCGGAGGGGGAGCTTGAATTCGTGCAGCGCTGCAACGCATCGTCGGAACCCACTACGCAAGCGCAGTAAACATTCCGGACTGCTCGCGCCTTCATGGGCTGGCCGCCTGCGCCGAATTGCCTTGGCTGACCTGGGTGCGGAGGTATTCGAGTTCGCGCTCGTCGCGCCCCTTCTGTTAATGCTTCTCATCGGCATCTTTTGGGTTGGCCGCGCCTACAACGTCTACGAAACCATAACCCGCGCTGCCCGCGAAGGCGCCCGCTATGCCGTGCTGCCCAATTCTGTTGCCTCGGGGAACGCCGAAGCGGACACGCCCGACTCCTCCTGCTCCACCGATACCAACGCCTACAACAACTACATTGTGCCGGCCTTGCGGGCAGACAACCTCGACCCAAAAAACGTCAAGAACTACTGCCAGAAGTCAGACTGGCTGGAAAATACCCAGCCGAAGCAGTGCGGCGTTTCCATCAGCTTCCAATACCAGGTGCAGATGAACATTCCATTTACATCGATCAATGCCACCACCGTCAATATTCCTGCCAACGCCCAAATGCGGCTCGAAAACCAGCCGACAGGAGCGACGTGCCCAGGCCCATGAGGAACCTAATGACTCGAACCGGAAAAATTTTGCGTACTTTACTGCAACGGCTTTCGCCCGCGCAGACATCTGCAGGCAGGCGGTTCTTGCGCGCCGTCCATGGAACCGAGGGCGCGCAACTGCTGGAGTTCGCTCTGGCGCTGCCGCTTCTGCTGGTTTTTGTGGTGGGAATCATCCAGTTTGGCGGGGCTTTCAATCTGAAACAGAAAGAAGCCAACGCCGCCCGCGAGGGCGCCCGCGTGATGGTTTCGAACATTCTGTCGGACATCGATTGTACGTCCAAGTATTGCTCGGTCCAGGCCTCCGCCGCTGCCATGGCCAACTATATGACCAACGCCGGTGTCGATTCGTCCTGCATCGACCCGACTGCGCCTTCAACCACCGGGCCTCCAACCTGGACATTCTCCTGCAACGGCATCAGCCTCACCATCAATAACCAATATCAGTACACGCCTGCCGGGGGCAGTCCGGAAACGGGCACCCAGGTGACCGTAACTTATCCCTTCAACTGGTTTTTTAATGACGTCATCAAGCTGCTGATTCCAGGCGCCAGTCTCAGCATTCCGAACACGTTGACCGAAACCGCAGTCATGCAGAACATAACGAGTCCGAGTTGAGGAGGAATCTATGTTGAACCGGGGAAGGGCCCGCCGATCATTCGGCGCAGAAGATGGTTCGGTGCTCGTCCTGGTCGCTGCCGCGATGGTGATGCTGCTTGGGGTTTGCGCCATCGCCATTGACATGGCCAATCTTTATCTGGCACGCGCCCAGGCCCAGCGGGCGGCGGACGCTGCGGCTCTGGCAGGAGCCAAGACTTTCATTACCACCGGTTGCGCAACGAGTGGCTGCACCGCGGGTGGAATACAGGAGACTGACGGCCGTAAACAGGCCGTGGCTGCGGGGGCCCAGAACTACATTGCCGGACAGGCCGCCAGCATTGCCGACAGCGATATCACTTTCAGTTATCCGAACCCTTTGGAACCCCAGATCACGGTCATCGCAAGAGCCACGGTCTCGACCTTCTTTGCCAAAATTTTTGGGGTTCGAACATCCAACGTCAGCGCCACGGCCACCGCAGAGGCTTACAACCCGGCGGGTGGAGGCGACGCACCTCTCGCGGCCGCATGCCTGAAGCCACTCCTGATGCCTGACTGTGACCCGGTACATGACACCGATCCCAACGGTTCCTGTGCAGTTTCAGGCCAGGGGCACTTTTTCGACAGCAGCGGCAACATTGTGAGCCCAGGCAACTATCCCGTCGGGGTTATTGGCATGCCATGGACTCTCCACAGCAACGCCGGCCCCAGCCAGTGGTATCTGGTGGGTTTCGACGGTGCGCCTCCCTCCAGCGGCTCGGCCCTCAGGGACCATATTAAAGAATGCACTCCCGCCCCTCTTTCCTGCGGCGCTACTCTGACCACCGCCAACGGCAAGATACTTGGCCCGACCAACCAGGGGGTCAACGCTTTGATCAATGCCGACGGCGATAGGCTCAACCGGGGTCAGGACTCCATTGATACAACTGTCGGCCCGCCTTTTGCCATCACTGGGGGCGCAAACAACCCGATTTCCGCCCTGGTCGGCAAGACATTTGTCGACTACAGCGAGAGTCCATCGGTGGTCACCGTTCCTGTCTACACCGGAAACAGTCTGCCGCCCGGAGGAACGACGGTCACCATCGTTGGCTACATGCAGGTGTTTATAAAAGATGCTAACCATAATGGCAGCAGCGATGATATCGACGTAGTCATTCTGAATATCAGTAGCTGCGGTGGAGCGCCCCCCGGAGGCGGCGGCGGTAGCGGCACCACTCCCGTCATTGCAGCGGCCGGATCGCCCGTGCCCATCCGCCTGATTCGCACAAATTAGCCCCGGGGCGCAGCGCAGAGTTGTTCTGTAACTCTGCGGCTTTTTTGGCGGGCGACGCGGTTTTCCGGTTTGGGTCTGCCTATCGCTTTCTCTGAAATCTCCAGTCAAATCGGCCGTCGTATAGCACCGCAAGACGTTTCCCGTCAGGAGACCACGCGACGTTTTTGACGTAGCGCGTCGGAGGCCGAGACCGAAGCTGTCTTGTTAGATCAGAGCTGAAAATAAATATTTTCGGAGCCTTTCCAGCATTGGATGCGACTGCCACGCTTCCTCGACTGTGCGCCACCGAGACGATCATCGGGACGGGGTTCCCAAGCGGAACGTGGAGAGGCGGGTGACTTAGGGTCCGTCAAGTCGGGTGACGGCAAGACAGATCGAATAATTGACCCGTTTCGGAGGTCCACCACTGCAAGCCAGGAGGCTATCTTTCATTACCTACCCCAGACCCAAGAACTCATATTATGATTTGGAACAAAAACGGTGAGCAGGTCACCGCCGGGTTCCAATAGCTCTTCACGTCACCGGCCAGATCGTAAGTGTAGGGCATGCTCCAGATGCTGGCGCTGCCACAGTTGTAGGGCGCGCACTGCCACAGGTTCGCCACCCGCCCCATCGGATCGTAGCTGTAAACCAGCGCAGTTTGCGGGCTTGTGCACGTTCCAACAGCGGAGCCGGTGCATGCCGCCGTCATCCGGCCATTGGCGTAAGCGAATGAAATTCCTGACCACTGAGGCCACGAACTGGGCAACGCTACCCTCCTTGATCACATAAAATTTTCGCCTGGAGAATACTCGGCTTCTTCGCTACTCTGGCGCTGACAGATCGCCTGCCGATCCATGCGGCATCGAGCGCGAATAGGCAAAGTTCAAAAAAGTTCTTGACATTAGAAAAGTGGGCGATATAGTGGGTGCGTTTCAAATCTGGGACATCGTCTCACATCATGGGACAGGACAAAAAAGAGACCGCAAATCCGCGGCCTGCAGAAAATGGGACGGCGTCCTGCCATATGGGACAGTCCGAAGAGGTAAGGCTTGGCGGTTAAGAGGCTTTCGTATCGCATTCAGGTGCTTGATCGAACATTTGCGATCCTGGATGTCCTGATGGATTCGGGCAAAGAAGTTGGAATAGCTGATCTAACCGCCAAGCTCAAGCTCAGTAAGAGCACCGTCCATCGAATTCTTATGAACCTTGAAACCAACCGCTACGTAGAACGGATCGGCGCCGACGGCAGGTACAGGTTGGGGCCAAGGCTTTTCGAACTTGGGACGAAGGCCCTCGCCACCCTTGATTTGCGCGACGAGGTGCAGCCATGCCTGGAGCGATTGGTTGCCAGAACTGGGGAGACATCTCACTTCGGAGTGTTTCGTGACGGAGAAGTGACATCTCTATTCAATGTCCAAACCAAGCGCTCACTTGGGTCGGCGTCAACTGTAGGCAGGCGGGTTCCGGTATATTGCACGTCCCTCGGAAAGGCCATTCTCGCTTTCCGAAGCAAGGATGAAGTCGAGGAAGTTGTCAGGCGGTGCCGATTCAGTGCTAACACTCAGCACACAATTACTGACCCGATGTCCCTGCTGGCCGAACTGAACAGAATCAGAAAGCGTGGTTACGCCATCGACGATGAAGAGTTTGAGATTGGGCTTCGATGTATTGGGGCGCCGGTTAAAAATCATCTCGGGGAAGTCATCGGAGCTATCAGTATCGCCGGACCCGCCGTCCGCGTCTCAAAGCGCCGTGTGCCCGAGCTTGCAAGACATGTTGTGGAGGTGGCTGAGGAGCTTTCCACGCGTTTGGGGAATCGCGGAAAGGTTTAAGCGGTTCTTGATCGCCAGATTCTGATTGTTGAAATCTCACAGCGTCGGGATTGGGCCTAAGAATCAGAATCGAAACACTTAGGAGGGACGATGGCAGAAGAATCTCCTTTTAAAAACAAACTGAGACGCACTGGGGCGTTTCTCCTTTTATGCGTAGGGATTTTACTTCTGGTGCCAGAGATCGGTTATTCACAGGCAAACACCGCGACGTTCTACGGAACCGTAACTGATCCCACCGGAGCAGTGGTCCCGGGCGCGACGGTGACGCTTACGCAACAAGCGATGCAGGTGCACATCAATAAAACCACGGATAGTAGTGGCGATTTTGCCTTCACTTTCGTTCCGGTGGGAGTATACACACTAAGCATCAAGGCGAAAGGGTTCAATTCATATGTAAGCACGGGTATTACATTGTCTGCGGGCCAGCAGGTGCGGCAAGCATTTAAGTTACAACTTGGAGAAGTTACCCAAACAGTGAGCGTTACAGGAAGCACCCCACTTGTGAACACGGTCTCGGCCCAGCAGACCCACGGATACAGCCTCACTGATGCAACCCAGCTACCCCTTCAGAATAGGAATTTCAGCAGCTTGCTAAGAATTAATGCGGGTGTTGTCCCCAGTCAAAATGGAAGTGGTGTTGATATGAATGGCGTCGGCAAAAACGGCACTGTGTACTCGCTTGATGGAACCAATGCCAGCGGGAATACGGGAAGCAATAATCCCGGAGTGTATCAGGGTGCCAATCTCATGGATGTCATGAGTGTAGACGGAATCCAGGAAGTAAGTGCAGTTAAAGGAGTCATTCCCGCTGAATACGAAGATGCGATCGGTGGGCAGGTTAACCTTGTTTCAAAATCCGGGACCAATCACTGGCATGGGAGTATATTCGAAAATCATCAGGATAACGCTCTCAACGCCAGATTCCAGCGTCTGAACGATAAACCTCGTCTCACGTTCAACCAATATGGCGGATCTCTTGGAGGGCCGATCAAGAAAGACAAAATATTCGCCTTTGGAGATTTCGAGAGTTATCGGCGTTCAGAAGATTCCTTCGTCGAAGGCAATGTTCCTACCGCTGCAGTCCGCGACCAATTATTGAGTGCGGTTCCAGCTTATCAGCTCGCATTGCAGGCGTTCCCTTTACCGAACTCTCCCACTGCGCCTGGAGATACGGTGGGAGATTTTTCTACCACTCAGCCGCAAATCCGAAAAGATAACCATTACGATTTGAAGGGAGATGTCGTTGTTACGGCCAACAGCCGCCTCAGTGTAACGTACAACCACGGCAGCCCATATTATGAAATTCCGCGGTACTTCATCAATGACCCGCGAATCTACGAGAACTCCTTAAATCGGGGGAGCGTGAGTTATGTGACTGGAGGAAGCAGGTGGACTTCAGAAACGCGGTATGGGTATGACCGCACCATTCAAGACCGTCTCGACCAGTTTTTCACTATTGTTGCTTCTGATGCGCCTACTGGTGGGATTGCATACGGGGACCGGATTCCTGATCTTCAAACTACTCTCGGGTGGAGTGGGCCTGATGGAGAAATCAATCATTCTGGCGGTCCTCTCTGGCAACTTGAGGAGAAGTTAGCCCTGAGTCTAGGGCGTCACTCACTAAAATTCGGAGCGGACTTCCACCATTCGCTTGGTACCCGAAACAATCCCCAAATTCCTGACTTCTTTTATGCCAGCATGGATGATCTACTGAACAACACGCCCAGCCAAGTAACTGCGACACTGGGATCCGGGATTTATGCGGGTCGAATGTATGAGTATGGAGTTTTTGGTCAGGATGACTGGAGGATCACTCCAAAACTCACTTTGAATCTCGGGCTCCGTTGGGATTTCTACTCGAATTTTTCTGCTCACGGAGAGGATGGGACGCCTCAAGCCGGATTGTATAACCCAAGCTATATGACGCTCGATGGTAACTTCAACGTGGGACCTTTTCGTTCGCCGGCAGAACCGTACGTTAGTGATCCCAATAACTTTGGACCAAGAGTTGGTTTTGCCTATAACCCGGATGGTCAGGGCAAAACATCCATTCGGGGAGGGTTCGGGGTGATGTTTTCCAATCTTATGCCAGAACTCTTCTGGAACGTGCTCTCGAGTGCCCCCAATGTGCCTTATCGCCAGATCTTCGGACCAGCAGAAATCAATTCCTTTGGGATTACGTACCCACAATACAATACCAACTTCTTTAACGATGCGCTGGAGCTGGCAAAGACCACATCGGCGACTAACACCGCGGTCATTGTAAATCCGATGCTCCGAAATCCTTACACGATGCAGTATACACTCGACATTCAACGGCAGATCTCGAGCAGCATGATGTTTGAGTCCGCCTTTGTCGGAATGCGCGGCGTTAAGTTCCCCCTGTTCCGATATGCGAATGTAATCGATCGCTTGACGGGGCTAACGCCCAACCCTGATTTGAACCAAGCCTATTATCTGGACAATTCAGACAATACGACCTATTATGCCTGGCAAAACTCGTTCCGGAAGACTTTCTCGCAGAATCTGAGCTTTGATATCAACTATTCGTGGGCGAAGGCACTTGCCTACGGAGGGGGCGACATCGGAGCTTACTATGATGGCGAAAACGACCTAAGGAACCAGGACTTTTTCGATTTGAAGGCTGATCGAGGACCAACGCCGGCCGATATCACTCATTACTTCAGTTCTGATTGGGTATATCAATTGCCAGGACTAACCGGAAAACCCTCCTTTGTTCGCCAAACCCTTGGAGGGTGGCAGGCCACAGGAATTTTTACTGCCACTACAGGCCTGCCCCTAATTGTTACCCAGAGTTCATCAACGCCGAACCAGCGTGGGGAGTACATCGGAGGGCCCGCTATTCTTTCGAATTACCGAAGCACTCTCCAGTATCTTAATCCAGCCGCATTTCAGCTAATCCCGGTCTCCTCCGCATCTGGAGCTCCAATTCGTGCTGGAAATGCAGGGCCCGGCGAATGGCGGACCCCAGGTATGTGGAATCTGGATTTTAGTCTCGCAAAAAACTTTTCAATTCGCGAGAACATGAAGTTGCAGATCCGGGGCGATATGTTTAACGCGTTCAATCATACGAACCTGAGTGGCCTAAGAACAAGCGTAAACGATCCGCGCTTCGGCCAGCTCTTGAACACTCGGGGAGCACGGACCATCCAGGTAAATGCGAGGATCACGTTCTAAGTCAGTATTCTTCATTTTGGGGAGGAGGCTGAAACCCGCCTCTTCTTTGATGATATTCCAGGAGAACGTTTTGCGTGCGCAGACGTAGGGCGGCTAATTTGCCACACATATCAAAGGCGGGCAGTTCACGATCGTCCTAACTTAGCCCGACGGTTCCACCTATTTGGAGGTCACATTGATGGATGGACATCCAAATTCGTTTATTGGAAGGTGGCATGGCTATTTCAGGAAGCGTGGGTAATCAGGACTGCTTTTCATCGTTCGAGAAACTTGAATATCGCAGGGGGTAAAAAGTGCAAAACGAAAAGGACGCTAAACCAAATCTTGAGTCTGGAAATTCATCTCGACGTGGGTTCTTAAAAACGTTTGCTGCCGCTTCGATGGCTGCCGTTGGGGGGCGAGCGGTTTCAGCGCACGCGGCGGAGCCGATCACTGCGCAATCCGAAAATAACGGCCAATCCGGGTCACAGAAGAAAGTCGTAGCGATCCAGATGCCGGCGGTGTCGTTCAGCGATGAAGGTGTTGACAAAGTTCTGGACACGCTCCAGGAGCGAGCCGGAGTCAACACGTTGCTGATTGCGGTTTTCAGCTACGGGCGGGGTATTGAAGGAAGGCAGATACCCGGACAGCCGCTTCCCGACCACGGAGCGCAGCAGTACGACACAGACACTTTCCATGGTGGCGACTATGCCGAAGTCCATCCGGAATACTACCAGGACACGATCTTTAAGAATTTCAGGGCACCTGAGTTGGGAAAGTTTGACGTTCTGGGTGACGTAATTCCGAAGGCCAAGCAGCGGGGAATGAAAAGCATCTGCTGGTTTGAGGATGTTTATAATCCCCGCCTGTTGGACAATTTCGAAAAGGTCGCCGAGGTGGATGTGTATGGACGCAAAACCGGCCAAGCTTGCCTTAACAATCCTTACATTGGGAACTTCCTTGCCTCGCTGGTTGAAGATTGGATGAAATCCTACGATGTTGACGGGGTGATGTGGTGTTCCGAACGCCAGGGAGCACTGAACCATGCCATCGATGCTCACCGGGGCAGGACAACCCTAACGTGCTTCTGCCAGTACTGTACGCAAAAAGGGCAACAGCAGGGCATTAACGTCCAGCGGGCCCGCGAGGGCTTCATGCATCTTGACCAATGGGTACGGGCAACGTGGACGCAGCCAAGGCCAAGCGACGGCTATTTCGTTACCTTCTGGCGACTACTGCTCGAGTATCCGGAAATCCTGGCTTGGGAGAAGCTCTGGACAGACAGCCAGCACGAGGTATATGGGCGAATATACGGTACCGTCAAGAGCATCGACCACAACGTTCTGGCCGGATTTCACGTGATGCATCTCAACTCTTTCAGTCCCTTCTATCGCGCTGAACAGGACTATCGAAGGTTGAGGCAATACTCGGACCTTCTGAAGATTTGTATGTACAACAACTGCGCGGGTCCCCGCTTGGCCCGGTACATCAACGGAGTCCATCAGACTTTATGGGCTGACGCTCCGGCGGAATCGGTGCTGGAGCTGTACTACAACATTCTTGGATATAAAGGCGAAGCGTCCCTGGACAAACTTTCCACGGCAGGGATGTCTTCGGATTACGTTTATCGGGAAACGAAGCGAGCTCTGGCTGATGTTCAAGCGGCCAACGTTCCAATCCCAGGGCTTTCCTCTGACTATATTGCGCCGGCGAGTGAGAAAGAAGTGCCCGGCGTGCCAAAGGAAATCCTGATCTGGCCGGGAATTGACATTGATATCCCGACGGAAAAGGATCAAAAGAAGACGCAACCTGAGGACGTTCGCGGTGCTGTGAAAGCTGCCTTTAACGCCGGCGCGCCGGGGGTTATCCTCTCGCGCAAGTACTCGGAGATGAAGCTTGCAAACCTTTCCGGTGCCGGAGCAGCGCTCAAGGATTTGGGCATCAAAACATAGGGTTTTGCGGTTTATTTCATGGCTGCTCTAAAACTTGGAGTACTACTGACCTCAAAGCGCAGGTGCGTTTCAGCCGTGAAGGCCAACTACCGGTCACAAGCCATCAGTTACGTGGTGAATACCCAGATGGCGAAGGAGTTGCCTCTGGACGGTCGCAACGTGCTTCAACTCATGCATTTGGCGCGGGATGCCGGTCCGACAAGCAGCTCCTCGGTCAGAGCATCCTCGTTTATAGCGCCCTCAAGGTAGAAAACCGGGGGATTTCTGCGTCCTCTGCTCGCACGTATGAAAGTGTTAGCGTTGTCCGGACGGGAGGTATTTTGCTGGTAGCCGTTCTCGAAAATCACCCGATATTCGGGGATGAGGCCAGGTTTACGATCAGTTTTACCGCTCACCCTGCATGATGGCGAACATTGCCGTGCGCAATTGGCGTTTCCTATACAAGCTCGGAATATCGGGATGCCAGTGGTTTGAAGGGCTGGGCAAATCTCTGGCGGTCCGGAAGGTTCCGACCTTCTCCACTGACAACAAGACGATCGGGCCGGACTCCCCTGTG